>CAYNZY010000062.1:0-15945 GCA_964401805.1 uncultured Rhodohalobacter sp. | reverse complement strand
AAAAAAATAGGATGGTGCGCTTCGAAGTGGTTGAGACAGAATGAGTTATTAACCGTACTTTGATTAGGCTATGTTGTTTGTGAAACTGAGACTTATCATCCTTCAACAGCTTGGAGTCGCACTCCAAATGTGAGTTTACTCGAGTCCTTCCCAACCTTTAGGTCGTTTTTCGCCGGCTGTAATGCTTAAATCCAACCTGTTTTGCATAGGGGGTAACTGACAGGTAGTAAATAGATTATAAGAACAGGGAGGATTGTATATTTTGTTGAAATCGATGATCGTATATTCGCTCCCCTCTTCCGGATAATCGATGTAGATATATCGACCGGCTTGATAGGTTTCTGTCTGATTCGTTAAATCACCCACAATGATAAACATCTGATCTGTTCCTTCCAGAGCATCCAATGTGTAGACTTTGTCGTCCTTCATAAACTCAATTGAACCGGGTGTTGGTGTATCCATCAACTGACCCAGAACATTCACAATTGAAATAGTTTCATCTTCTTCAGCGGGTATAAATTTAGCGGTCAAATACCACTCTTGGCTAAGAGGGTATCGTTCGAATCCGGTAAAAGCATCTACTTTTGGATTGTCCTTATTATAAAGACGTATTCCGACTAAGTCTCCTCTTTCAATGATTAACCATTCGAGAGAATTATACTGAATAGAGAGAGCTTCCTCACCATTATAAATTTCTTTCTGTTGAAAGGATTCTTCATTGTGGGTGAACACAATCCCATCGGCAGCCCGAAGGGTAACGGTGCCATTATTTAAAATAAACTCACCGGCATAAGCGGGCAGTGTGCCTTCAGGAAATTGGATGTCTGCCTGACCTCCGGTTCCAAAACTGTTTTCTCCCTCTTCAAGCCAATACATTCCTGCCAATCTCATCCAACCGGTTGGATTTGTAAGACTTTCCATACGGCTCTCTTGCCAGGTTTTAAACTCATCTTCGTAGTCGTCAGGCAGTGGAGCTTCGCCCAAATCACTGCGCGAACAAGCAGTTATAAGCAGAAATAGTACTGTGAGTTGTATAAATCTGAAAATCATACCGAAAGAAAACCTTTTCCCGATGAATTACCAACGTGGATGCATCTTTTAAAATAAACTATTTAAGAGACGGGTAACTTTATGGTAAACGTTGTTCCTTCGCCAACAGTACTGAAAACCGTTATAACTCCGTCATGGAGTTCAATGATCTGTTTGGTTATGGATAGTCCAAGTCCGGTTGTTGTTTCTCCATGTAACCCTTCACGTTTGGCTTCTGTAAATTTATCAAAGAGAGAGGGAATTTGATCCGATGGAATACCAATTCCGGTATCGGAAAGCTCTATTTGTAAAAAACCGCCTTGCAAAATAGCTCTCAGGGTTACACTGCCTTCATCCGGCGTGAATTTCAGTGCATTACTGATAAGGTTGTTTAATGCACGAGTCATTTTTTCCTTATTAAGCCTTGTTTGTGGTAGATTTTCTTCAATTTCCAGTTGAAGATCTATACCGTGATCCTCAGCGGATGTTTGAAATGATGTGGCTACAGAGGTTAAAAAAGTCTTGGGCTCTACGTTCTCTTTTTCTAACACGAAATTATCATCTTCCATGGTAGAGAGCTCTAAAAGTTCACCTGCAAGTGATAGAGCGCTCTCCAGGCGTTCGTTAGCTGCTCCAATCAGTTTTCTGTGTTCTTCGTTTTTAATCTCATCCAGAAGAACGCTGTTGAGGGAAACTCCAGCTGATATAGGATTTCGGATATCATGCACAATGGTTGAAACCAGCCAGTTTTTATCTTCAATCAATTTCCGAAGCTTTTCTTCGGTCTGCTTGCGTTTCGTAATATCTCGGCATACGGCGTATGTTTTTTCCAAACGACCTCGGCAGTCGTATTGATAATTAACATGGTCTTCTCTCCAGATATAGGTGCCATCACCGGTTAAGGCCCGAAACTGATACGTTCCGGTATCTGCCCGCTCACTCATTTTTTGTTTAAACCTTTTTTTAATTCTGGGTTTGTCGTCGGGATGAATGACCGGTCTGAGCGATCCTTTTGTGGCTTCCAGATACTCTTCGAATGTTCCGTATCGCATTAATCGCAAGAAACCGGGCGACGCAAATGTGGTCAATTCTTTATCGATGATGATTATCCCGTCGGATGAGTTTTTCGCCATCAGCTCATACTTTTGCTGAGTTTCGGCAAGTTTTCGTTCAGTTTCTATGTGGTCGGTTATGTCTTGAACGGTTCCAAATATAGATGTTGAGGTCTGGTTGTCCTGCTGCGGTTGCCCGATACATCGTACCCACTTTGTGGTGTTCCTGCTGCAAATAATTTGAAATATGCCAGATTGAGGCTGACCGGTTTTTACTATTTTTTCAAGACAAGATGCATATTTTTTTCTATCGTGATCTGAAGCGAACCTGTGTATTAGTTCTGCTATATCAGTAAGCCTGTTGGTTTCGACTTCAAAAATTTCCATGGCATTTTCGCTCAGCTGAAAAGTGGAAAGATTTTGGTCGTAAGTCCAGACTCCAAGCTTGGCTGTAGCCAAAGCTCGATCCAGTAAATCGTGATCTTCAATCATGATGTATAGCTCTTGAAAAATATCAGAATGTAGTGTTGAATAGTATTGAGCAGTAATAAATTAAGACAAATTCCCATCTTTACGGGAGAATTGGAAAAGCGTAATATTAGACAAATACTTTTATCGGATAGGCGATAATTATTTGTTTTCATTGAGTGATTGAAGGCGATTGGTAGTTTTTTAAAAACTACGTTGCTACAATCAGAATTATCTAATATTCTGCTTTGCAAATAGTGAGCATTAATTACATCCATTCCATATGTCTACTCGATATCTGATACTTAATCTGCTTTTATTATCCTTAAGTTTGACAGCCTCAGCATGCAGTTCAATAGATCAATCCGGTGATATAACGATCATTACAAACGCGTCGATTATTGACGGAACCGCGACTGATCGGTTTGACGGAGATCTTTTGATCCGGAATGGTATTATCGAACAAATTGGAACTATAGAAGCTGAGCGTTATGAAAACGCTACTGTTATCGACGCAGCAGGCAGGGTGGTTGCTCCGGGTTTTATTGATCTACACTCACACGGCAATCCGTTTGACACACCCGAATTCAACAATTTCCTGTCAATGGGCGTGACAACCATCAGCCTCGGGCAAGATGGTCGAAGCGTTGCGGTTGAGGATGTGGACGAATGGATGAGAAGAGTGGATGAAAACGGTACCGGGCCAAATATTCTCCACTTTAAAGGACACGGTACACTTCGTCAATTAACAGAAGCGCCCCAGGATCCGGAGCTCCCGGAGAGTAAACTGAATGAAATGGTTGAGCTGCTTCGAGCCTCAATGGAAGCCGGTTCGTTTGGGATGACAACAGGCCTGGAGTACCAGTTTGGGAGATATACTACGATGGATGAGCTGACGGCACTTGCAGAAGTTGTTGCTGAGTATGACGGTGTTGTGATGAGCCATGTACGAAATGAGGATGATGATCAGATAGAGGAATCCATACGTGAGCTGATCGAACAGGGCGAAAAGTCCGGCGCCAAGGTACACGTTTCACATATTAAAATTGTATACGGTAACGAACCCTCACGTGCAGAAGATGTGCTGCTGCTTATGAATGAAGCTCGCGAGCGAGGAGTGGAAATTACAGCAGATGTCTATCCATACGCGGCCAGTTTTACCGGAATTGGGATCGTGTTTCCTGACTGGGCTACCGAGGGAGATTATGACCAGATAGCTGACGAAAGACGAGATGAACTGGCCGACTATTTGAGAAACCGGATCAATATGAGGAATGGTCCCGAGGCAACTCTTTTTGGAACAGCACCGTGGGCCGGAATGACTTTGGCGGAAGTAGCAGACCAACTGGATAAACCATTTGAAGATGTGTTGATAGATGATATCGGCCCGAGAGGCGCCAGTGCAGCCTATTTTGTGATGAATGAAAATGTGATGCGACGATTTTTGCAGGATCCTTACGTAATGGTGAGTTCGGATGGAAGTCCGACGATGCGCCACCCACGGGGTTACGGTAGTTTTGCCAAAATTATCCACAAATATGTGGTTGAAGAAGAACTGCTGACCCTTGAAGAGGCAATTCACAAGATGAGCGGACAATCAGCTGACCTGCTTGGTTTAAATGATCCGGAAAAAGTAGACACTCCACGGGGAATGATTAAAGAAGGATTTGCAGCCGATATTGTAATATTTGATCCCGAGAATGTAAGAGATACCGCTGATTTTGAAAACCCTCATCAACTGGCAGAGGGGTTTGAGTGGGTATTGGTAAATGGAGTAATTGTCATTGAAAACGGTGAAAGAAATGAAAGTCTGCCGGCCGGTGTAATTCGAAGAAGATAAACCCTGGGAGACCGCAATCCGCGGTCAGATGGGTAACTGGTGTATCACTTGTGGCACAACTTTGAGGCGTGCCACAAGTGAATGTCGCAGACCTGTACGTGTCTGAAGCGGAGCGGAAGTCTTGACAGCGTCGAGTATCATGCAGGAAACCGCACAAGTTTCAACGCTAACAGGAATCCTCCAAAAGCGGTTGGAAACGCTGTCAGGTTGAATACTCATCCCCTCTTGAGTCCGCCTGTGCCGAGGCTATAGAGAACAAGAGGGGACAGCCGGTTGAGCGAAACCATAATAATACATTTTCCCAGACCATCTTTAAAAAAACAGTGTATAGGTGATTTTGGGAGAGAATTGTAACCTGAATCTTCACAATCTATCATTGAGTTTGAGCTCAGCCTACCCGTCTGCCGCATGTAGCGTGCTGACGGGGTTTAGTAGCCTGCATCTCGATCCACCTTATGCAGCAGATCCATTCCCGATAGCATCCGCTTATAATTATCCAGGATTAATTCTGCTGATTCCTGAGGGTCAGTAACAGATGCGATATGAGGTGTAATAGAAATTTTATCCCTACCCCAAAATGGGTGCGATTCGGGTAAAGGCTCCTCTGTAAATACATCCAGTGTTGCGTGGGAGATCAAATCCGTATCCAGTGCGTAAATCAAATCTTCCTCCACCAGATGATGACCCCTCGCAACATTAATCAGATAAGATGGCTTTTTCAGTGCTTTAAATAAATCCAGGTCTAAAATCCCGTTTGTATCCGGAGTGAGAGGCAGTAGGCATACAGCGATGTTGCTATGGGTTAAAAATGAGCCCAGTTCATCTTTGGTATAACAGCTTACTCCGTCGATCGATTTTTTTGACTTGGACCAGCCGTTAACGATGAACCCGTTTCTGACAAGTTTATCAGCTACCTCAGTTCCAATCTCGCCCAGCCCCATCACACCAACCGAGATATCACTCTTTTTGAGTGACTCTAAAGGTTTCCAAACTCCTTTTCGCTGTTGACTGATATAGTGATCTGTTTTACGGATGATGTTCAGAACGGCTGTGAGTACATAATCCGCCATCTGTCCGGAGAGGGATGGGGCAACTATTCTGGTGAACTGAATGGTTTCAGGAATGGTGTCATCACTCAGAAGATGATCAACTCCGGCGCCAAGAGATGAGATTACTTTCAGGTTTGGAAACTTTTCAAAAAGATTTGCAGGATGACGCCAAGCCACGGCAAACTGTACTTGTTCAGAATTGCTGATGCCCGGCCAGATTTCTATATCCAGATTTGGATCGAGCTCCAACAGAGCCTCTTTATACGGTTTCAGATTTCTTTTTTTTGAAACAAGCAGCAGAGACATAGATCAATTCAATAATTCCTTTTTCAACGCTCTTTAAAATAGAAGAAATCTGCCGGATGTGTATAGATATTTTAGATGGAGCATTTTAGATATGTGCAAGTGCTGATGTGAGTGCAATATTAAGCACGGAAATCAAGAATTTATTCTCACATTTCAGCTAAATGAATTTGCATAAAAAACTAAAATCAAGCCCGGCAATAGTATGGAAGGTGCTAAAATAATGGATAAAATATTGTCATTTAACATTAATCACACATATATTAGATATGTGTTAACTAAATATTTTATCTCATGAAAACAGCAATCGCCTATCCAAAAATTTTAAAAAAAGAACCTCAACCTGCAGGATTGAACGAAACCGGCTTTCCATCCCCCGCTACAGATCATCTTGAGAGTCGGCTAAATTTGCACGAGCACATCGTAAAGCACCCGGCATCCACATTTTTCAGCAGGGTTGAAGGTGAGTCGAACAGTGCACTCGGAGTAAATAGTGGAGATATTTTGGTGGTTGACCGATCACAGGCTCCCAAAAATAATTCGCTGGTTTTGGCTGTGATAGATGGAGAAATAACCATCTGCAGAGTTGAGAGTCGTTTCAACGAGTGGTACCTGGTACTTGGCGACGGCAGCTATCATCCGGTCAATTTTAATGATGAAACAGTGGTGTGGGGCAAAGTTACGCATGTGGTACATGCTGTTTAGTAAACCAACAGAATGCGATTTATGTCCTCGTCTTTTGCTCTGATTGATTGTAACAACTTTTATGCCTCCTGCGAACGGGTTTTTGACCCCTCTCTTAGAAACCGCCCGGTTGTTATTCTGTCCAATAATGATGGATGTGTGATTGCCCGTTCCAACGAAGCCAAACAGTGCGGAATTGACATGGGAGTACCTGAATTTAAAGTTCGGCCGAAGGTAAATCTCCACAATATTGCGGTTCGCTCTTCTAATTATGCCCTGTACGGTGACATGAGCCGCAGGGTGATGGAAACCATTCAAACCGTGACGCCCAATATGGAAGTTTACAGTATTGATGAAGCGTTTGCTGAAATTTCGGGCCGTGATCATCAGGAGATTATTGAGAAAGGCAGGGAGATTAAAAGGAAAGTCTTTCAGTGGACAGGGATTCCGGTTTCGGTGGGATTAGCCAGAACCAAAACACTTGCCAAGTTGGCCAATGAAACTGCGAAATCAAATAAAGATCTGCAAGGTGTGATGGCGCTTCGTTCAAAGCGAGATCACAAAAAATTGTTGACAAGCACAGATGTTGATGATATTTGGGGCGTTGGGCGAAATTATTCAAAAACACTTCAGAAATATGGTGTTTACACCGCATGGGATTTGATTCAGCAACCCGACTCATGGATTCGCAGCAAGATGAAAGTAACCGGTTTGCGAACCGTATGGGAATTGCGAGGTCATTCCTGTCTTGAGATAGAACACGCCGTTGACCAGAGAAAAGGAATTCTAAGCTCAAGATCATTTGGCCGGCCGGTGTACGATTTAAATAATTTGATTGAAGCTGTCTCATCATTCACAGAACGAGCTTCCGAGAAATTGAGGAACCAAAACAGCTTATGTGGGATGATCACAGTGACTCTTGTGAGTGATAAATATTCTAATCCGGGTTTGCCCTACAAGTTTGGATTGAGTGTTGACCTGGAAACACCGACCGCAGATGTTACGACACTAATTTCTGTAGCAAAAAAGTGCGCTATTCAGCTTTTTGAAAAAGGACGGAAATATAAAAAAGCGTGGGTGATGCTAACCGGTTTAACACCAGATTCAGAAATTCAAACCGGTCTTTTTTCTGAAGTTGACTATTCAGAGCAGAAAAAGTCGCTGATGGAGAGTCTGGATCATATTAACGCAAGATTTGGGAAACGTACGCTCCACTCGGCTTCCTCGGGGATCAAACAGTCCTGGCAAATGAAGCAGCAGTTTCTGAGTCCGAAGTATACGACCAGCTGGGATGATATTTTATCTGTCCGTGCTTAATTGATATGTAGCAATGTAATTATTCATTTTTTTACATCTTGGATTGTTAGATTCTATCATTAATCTGAACAAAACCGGACTCGATGCTAAAACTACTACTTCAGAAATCCATATATCTTTTTTGTCTCCCTGCACTACTCTCCCTGATCGTTCTCAGTCAATCTGTTCAGGCCCAGGGACAGTTAACATTCGAAGATGTCATGAAGTTTGAAGACATCAAGTCACCGGTTATTTCAGCTGATGGAAATTGGGTGGCATACGGTGTATGGCCGGAAATCGGGGACGGTAAAGTGGTGATTAAGAGTGTGAACGGGCGTCACGAGTTTACAGTAGAGCGTGGTGAACGTCCTCAATTAAGCTCTGATGGAAAATGGGCCGGAATTCTTGTTCAGCCACCATATATAGAATCACAAAACGCAGATCAAAATGGTCCCAAACAGGGTTTTACACTGTTGAATACGTCAACGGGAGAGATGACGGATTTCGAAGAAGTTAGAAGTTTTTCTTTTTCAAATGATGGCCGATGGGTAGTGATCAATCATCATCAAACCGAAGAAGTGAGCGAAGGAGATTTTGAAAATTCTGAGATTGGACTGCCGGTAACCGTGCTGAATCTTGAAAATAATCAACAACACTTGTTGCCTTTTGTGAACGAGGCAGCGATGGACAGCACAGCATCCTATTTTGCATATTCGGTTGTAGATACATCGGGACAGGAGAATGGACTTTATCTGTTTGATTTGCAGTCCGGAAGTGGAGAACCGCAGAAAGTAGCCGGTGATGAACATTCATTTTATTCAAACCTCACCTGGAACGAGAATGAATCTGTTCTGGCGTTTACACAAAGTAGTATAGACGCGGATTTCGAATTTTATCCATCTGATGCAGTGATTCAAACCTGGACGGCATCAAGAGGAAATATTGAAACGCTTATTGATTCGGAGGGTGTAGCAGAAGGTTATCGATTGAGATCAAATAACAATCTGACATGGACCAGAGACGGAAATCGATTGTTTTACGGTGTGATGGATTCCGAAATGGTTGCACTTGATGAAGATAGATCTGAACCCGATTCAGTGACTGTTGAAAATTTATATGATATCGATCGAATATTGGAAGAAATTGAGGGAGATGTTTGGCACTGGGATGATCCAAGGATTAAAACTCATGAAAAAGTAACCTGGAACAGCACCAAGAATCATCTCTACACGGCTGTTTACCATTTGGATTCAGGACGATCGGTACAGCTCGCAACGAAGAAGATTCCAGATGTGCGTCCGGTGCATCATACCGGTAAAGCGCTGGGTTCCTCTGATCTTCCGTATCAAAAACTGCGAACCTGGGATGGGACCTATCGGGATTACTACCTGATTGACCTTCAAACCGGTGAATCAGAACAGTTTTTGGAGCAGCAGCGATTTGGAGCTGAATTATCTCCAAACGGGGAGTATGCAGCGTGGTTTGACGGTGCTGACTGGCATCTTAAACAAACGGATTCAGGAGCAACAAGAAATCTTACGGCAGAAATCGAAACTCCGTTCTATGATGAGGATAATGACAGGCCACGGCCATCAGGGTCTTACCGGATTGCGGGATGGATAGATAATGACCGCGCAGTTTTAATCAATGACAAATTTGATATCTGGCAGTTCGATACTCAAACCGGCGAGAATTTCCGAATAACCGAAGGACGTGAAGAAAATCGGATATTTAGAATTCGCGACTTGAATCCGGAAAAAGAGACGTTTGCACGAAATGAACGCCTTCTGCTTACTATGTTTCATGATCTGAAAAAAAATTACGGATTTTATGAATCACGAGTAGGGCAAACCGGAGCAAGACGGGTATTAGAGGACGAAAAACGCTTCAATATTGTTGGTCTTGCTGAAAATGATGACGCCATTTTGTTCACAAAGGAGACCTATCAGGAATATCCAAACTTGTGGGTGGCATCAGATCGCAGATTTCGTAATCCGAATAAGGTGACAAATCTGCACGAAGATCTTCTGGATCGATTTGCCTGGGGGGAAGCGGAGCTGATAGACTGGCTGAATATGGATGGTGAAACCGTACAGGGAATTTTGATCTATCCGGGCGACTACGATCCTGCTAAAAAATACCCTGTGTTTATCTATTACTACGAGCGTTTTTCACAGAGATTGCACGATTTCAATACGCCTGTAACAAATCACCGGCCGAATCTTGCTCAATATGCAAGTGACGGTTATGCTGTTTTTCTGCCTGATATTTGGTTTGATGTTCCGATACCGGGGTATTCAGCGACCAAAAATCTGGTTCCCGGTGTGCAAAAGCTGATCGAAATGGGAGTCGCTGATCCGGATGCAATTGGACTGCACGGACATTCGTGGAGTGGTTATCTGACAGCCCAGGTTGTAACACAAACTGATATTTTTGCCGCGGCGGTTGCGGGAGCTCCGGTAGGAAACATGACCAGTGCATACAGCGGTATTCGATGGGGTTCAGGCCTTGCAAGACAGTTTCAGTATGAGCAGACTCAGAGTCGGCTGGGCGTGAGTATGTGGGAGAATTTAGCACCCTATATAGAGAACTCCCCGGTTTTCTTTGCAGATCGAATCAATACGCCGATTATGATACAGCATGGCGATGCCGATGAGGCGGTGCCGTGGTACCAGTCAATCGAGCTATATCTTGCTCTTCGCCGAAATGCAAAGGAGTCTGTCTTTTTGCAATATCATGACGAACCACACCATTTGAGAAAAATGGCTAACCGGCTGGATTATGCAATCAAAATGAAGGAGTACATGGATCACTACCTGAAGGGGGATCCTGCACCGGCGTGGATTACGGATGGAGTGCCCTATCGTGGTGAATAGATTCTAAAAAACTCAGGATTGCATGATTTTGATACTTTTGAGGTCCATTTGTTTGAATGTATGATTTAGTGGATCTGTTGGATTAGTAACGTAAATGAGAATTAAAAGAGAAGAAAAATGGAATGGAATGTCTATTTGGCCGGTGAGATTCATTCAGACTGGCGGGATGAAATAAAAAAAGGTGTTGCTGAAAAGAATCTTGAGGTGGAATTATCAGCTCCCGTAACAGATCATCCTGCATCGGATAATGTAGGAGTGGATATATTGGGTGAAGAGGAGAAAGATTTCTGGAAAGATCACAAAGGCGGAATGGTTAATGCCATACGCACACGTACATTGATCGAGCAGGCAGATATCGTAGTTGTGAAGTTTGGTGAAAAATATCGCCAGTGGAATGCAGCGTTTGATGCAGGATACGCTTCTGCTTTGGGTAAGAAATTGATTGTCATGCATCCTGAAGAGCATACTCATGCTCTGAAAGAGGTAGATGCGGCAGCTCTGGCCGTGTGCAGAACCCCGGATCAGGTTGTGGAAATTCTGAAATATGTGATTTCGAAAGAGTAGCTAATACCGGGTGCCTGAAAGTCGATAGAGTGTTTGTTCGGCCTGCCACAGATGTCGTCTTTGATGTGCAGCCATTACAAGGAACAGGTCAGTAAGCGACATGGGAAGAAATTTAAATACGGGATGTTTTCCCATAATTTTACCAAGGTCAGCAGAATTTGATTTTAGCTCATCCAACATGTCAATTGCCATTTTATTGGTTTCACGTAGATCTGCCGATGTAGATTGCATTCCTGTTTCAGCTGAGGCTTTAGGGTACATTGGAGCAAGAGTTGGAATTTTGAGTTTGTATGGGGGCTCCATGATTTTGATTATCAATCCGGCCGGTAAGCTGGGTTTAAAGTGAGGTTCGGCGACAGTAGTGCTTTTCTTGCTTTTTTCAATCTGGTCAATGCTTCTGATGTAGAGATTATTGAATCTACGTAAGTGCCTGAAAATTTCGTTTGCGCTCCAGGTATTTGAGTCCGGCTTTAAAAGAAAGAGATCTTCAGGCGCCTGGGTTAGTTCATCAATACGCTGAAGAGCTTTATTGTATTCGGATACAATATCATTATAACTGTAAGATTTACTCATTGGATATCCTCTCTTTTAGCGCTTGTATCCTATCGTAAGATGCATGTATCTGATACTCTTCTATTGCTCCTGATTCAATATGATTTAAAATAATTTGCACAGCTTCAGGCACTATATCGGGATCATAAACGGAGTTGTTTCCGAAAACTAAAACATCAACGCCTGCATTGATGGCTAACTTAATAGCTGTTTCGAGACCATAAAAGGATCGAATAGCTTCCATCTGCATATCATCTGAGAAGAGTACTCCTTCAAAACCGAGCCGGTCTCTCAGTAGGTCAGTCTGTACAGCTTTGGAGAGTGTGGCCGGATGGTCCTCGTCGAGATTTTCGTTGAAAACATGAGCCGTCATAATGCCAAAATTTTGATCTGAATCGATTAAATTTTGATAGGGTTTTAGTTCAGATTCTTCCCAGGTCTCTGTAACATCGGCCATTCCCACATGTGAATCATTCCATGCGCTCCCGTGCCCCGGGAAGTGTTTGATGACTCCGGTGATGCCATGCTTTTCAAATTCATCCAAAAAAATGGATGCATGCTTCGCAACCAAATCGGGATCTTCACTAAAACTACGTTCAATATCTCCAATCACCGGATTTTGTGGATTTGTATTCAGGTCAACTACAGGTGCAAAATTTATGTTAAACCCAAGCTCTTCGAGTTGAGTGCTCATAGATGAGGCATAATAACGGGTTGAGTCAGAATTATTGATTTCTCCTAAATATTCAGCGGATACATGTGGTCGAAAACCTCTTACTGGTTTTAGTCTTGCCACTCTACCACCTTCCTGATCAACTGCAATGAGCAGCGGTCTGTCAGAATTATTTTGAAGCTGAGAATTTAGATCGCGAACCTGTTCATATGAGAGAATATTTCGTTCAGGGGTGGATGTGGGGACATCATAATCAAAGAGAATGACCCCGCCAAGATGATATTCAGTCAAGTCCCGTACAATATGATCAGAATCATCCACCGTGAATCCTCGAAAACCAATCATCAGCATTTGACCAATTTTCTCTTCCAGAGAGGGGTTTTGCTCTGTTACAGGCTGACTGCAGGAGCTGTTACAAAAAAAAATCAAAAAAATGGGAACAAGCGAAAATCTTGAAATTTTCAATCTGTTAAAATGGCGCATTAGTAATTGATATTATTAATTATAGGATCTAATTAGCGTACGAACTCATGAACGATATATTAAAACTTTTTAACCTTTTATTTGTAACAAACTTGGGTCAATTAACTCTTGTAGGTGTAAGTCATGATGTACCAAGTGAATATTCACATAAAAACACTACGTAAGCAAACGGATAACTACAGAACTTGGTGAGAAGATTCCACTTAAAAGATTAATTGATTTAGCAAAAGGCACCAAAGACCGATTAATTGATACATACAGAAATAAAGATCACCAGGGTAAGGTTTGGAATGAGTGATGCCATTTCGTTTAATGGCACGTTGGCTGTACAGCAGAATAAGATTAGCAATCAAATATTAAACAGACAGGATCAAACGAATAGATATGATTGAGAGCAATATTAATAATGAGCTTGAAAAAAAGATTGACCAATATGTGGGAGGCAATCTTAATGAAGAAGAAATCGACGAACTGTGGTCTGAAGTCATTTTTGACGACTACTACTATGACTATATGAAAACTGTTGCCAGCTTGAAAGGGTTGGCTGATGGAGAGAAAAAATCAAACATTCACTTCCTTAACCGAAGTTCAACCCTTCAATGGGTTGCAGCTGCAGCAATCATAATTATCGCTTCGGGCTTAATTTTATTCAATGTTTATGATGAACAGCAATACAATGTACAGCCCATAAACTCTATCGAACTAGACTATTACAGGTCAGCTGAAGGAGTTACAGAATCTACTGATGTAAGCGAAATTATTATGTCGGTCATTTCTGAAGCAAATCGCGGAAACATAGCCTCAGCAATCTCCATAGTAGAAAATAGTATAAATGATATTAGCTCGCAGGAGGGTAAAGCGGAACTATTGGCTACAGCAGGTTCTATTTACTATAACGAAGGCATGTATCTGGAAGCAACGGAGTATTTTGAACGCTCGCTCGATTATGAAATTGAAAATGTGATTATTCAGGAGCAAAATTATTGGTACCTGGGTAATGCCTACTTTCAGTTAAATCGAATTGAGGAGGCAAGAACTACATTGGAAAAAGCCTATCAACTCAACGGGGCATATAGCAGAGTTGCCGAGCGGTATATTCAGGCTCTGGCATCTGAGTAAATTATCAAACCGATTAAATTCAGCCCGATTTCATTTGTGAGATCGGGCTTTTTTATTGTCAATATTTTAAAACTATCAGGAGAATCAGATTGAAAGAATGGATGCTATCTTGGGCGTGTGGAATTTAGAGAAACGATGCGTTTAGAAAAGAACACTCGCTAGCTTCCGGATTTATTTATCAATGAAGTTTGCGAAATGTAAAACTTTGGTAGTTCTGTTGAATCGATGAATGTTAACTATGCATGAAAACAATCCATGATCGTCGGGCAACTGTCGTAAAAGTTATGGTGTGTTCATATCGATTTTTCCTGCTCTGGTGCCTACGGCGCAGGGTGTTTGTTATTGCGGTATAGTAGTGAAGGTAAAAAGTAGAGCTCAGTGTTGTAAATTATGCAGCAGGTACTTGCTTTCTTCTTCCAGTGAAAACCAAGCCACCCACAAAGAACAGTGCTAAAATAAGAGAACCGGCAAACCAATTTTTATCTGTGACGATTGGTCTGTTGTCTCCATTTAAAATGTAAGGCCCCCAGAAGTGAGGATTTGCATTCTTGTACTTAATGAAGTGAACTTTTGTCAACTGAAGAGCTTTAGACTTTGTTTCTCCATTGTTTAGATGCTTATAAAACTCCTCTGCAAACTCAGCGGCATAGTGATCGTTTACGGACCATGAATTTAGTACCAGACTATTTGCACCGGCATAACGCAGGGCCCGGCTGATTCCCATCACTCCGCTGCCTTGAAGAAAGCGGTCGCCACCCGATTCACACGAGTTCAGCATAATCAAATCATTTTGCAGATTCAGGTCAAATAGCTCATAAGCAAATAAACGTCCTGAAAGCACCTGATTTGACTTTTCTGTCTCGTCGGCATAAAAATGAAGCGTAGAGAACAGCGGATCACTTTCAGAAACTTCACTGTGCGTTGCCATATGCAGGATCCTGCTGTTTCCGGCATTATTACGAAATTCCTCAACCGTAGCGTTTTCGTTTATGAATGTTTTATTTTGATCTAATCGATTCAGTTTGTTGCTGATATTTAGAATCTCCTGAGGTGCTTTCGGCAGTGATACAAGATCTCTTGAAGTTGCTCCATTCTGAAAATCATTCACTCCGAATCCTGAAAATCCATATTGATGATTATTCCTTTCTTGTCGCTCCGTTAAATCCTTCAGACTGTTAAGGGTACGAACCTCAGCTTTTTCAATCAGGTATTTAGCAGACCCGAAACTGTTTGGCGATTCAGGTTCATTTAATGGAATGATTCCAAATGGAAGCTGATGAAAATAACCGTCAGCCATTACAATAATAGAGTTCGATTGATTAATGATGGAGTCTATGTCTACCAGCCGCCCTATCCGGTAAAATTTCTCCAGGTCGGTTTCTCCAACAAGAATAGACTCTATGGCACTTTCAAAAAGTGCTCTGTTCGACTCATTCAACTCAATTCTTTTGATTTCTAAATTTGATTGATTGATGACAGACACGAAAAGCTGATCACTTATTTCCGTCATGTGAACGAGTGACTCAGAGAATCCCAGCTGGCGTTGAACCGTTTGAAGATTTATTGGCTGGTCAATAGATGTTTTTTCAGGCGATGAAAGCAGTTGTCGTTCAGCGGATAATCTTGAGAGGCGATTTTGGAGTTCGAGACGGTCACTCTCACTTGCCACTAAAATTTGGCGACGAATTCTATCCATTTGCTGGGTTAGGGTGCGAATGGTAGTAAGGGTCTCTTCACTTAAATGGGAAGAGCGAACCAAAGGATTGTCAGTTAAAGTGGCATCGTTGATGGTTTTTATGCGATCAAACAGGACAAGTGCTTCAGGATACTGCTTATTCTGAATTAGATAGTTGGCATACTTTTCAAACAGATAGAGATACTCTTCTTCCACTGTCCAGTAACCTGATTCCGCTTCGGATGTATTTCTGGAGCGCTCAAAAACCAATTCGGCCGCTTC
>CAYNZY010000061.1:15867-15960 GCA_964401805.1 uncultured Rhodohalobacter sp. | reverse complement strand
CATCACCCCGATGATAATTTTGGCCCAAAGGGGAAAGTCAGCCAGATGCAAAAGACCGAACTCATTTTCCGTTACCCAATAAGATGTAAAGTA
>CAYNZY010000061.1:0-15857 GCA_964401805.1 uncultured Rhodohalobacter sp. | reverse complement strand
GTGCTCAATCCAGTGGATCAGCCAGGCGCCCATAAAATCGAGCAGCATCACCCCGATGATAATTTTGGCCCAAAGGGGAAAGTCAGCCAGGTGCAAAAGACCGAACTCATTTTCCGTTACCCAATAAGATGTAAAGTAGAGCACTCCGGCCAGACCAAATCCTATAATAGCTGTAAAAAGGGTAAAAGTGAGATTGATTCCGGCGTGGCGAACTTTGTTGTAGGTAAATTGAAAAAGTGGAATAACGCCTTCCATTACCCAAAATATGAAGATGCCGCCTATCAGAATAAATGCCCTGAAGGTTGTGGGTACATCTTCAAAAAATGTAATGACTGTTTCCATACGATTTGGATTCGTTGAAATGTAGTTGTTTTAACGCCTTCTCCGCATAATGAGAAAGATGATTAAACCTACCAGAAGCAGGGCGGCCACCGGCCATACCCACAACGGAAGAGTATAAGCTACGGTCAATCTTCCTTCAGGGGATTCATAACGTGCTGGAATGATTGGGATTCCATCTTCATTTTTTTCCAAAGATTGAACATAGTCCAGCACGCCGGTCCAGACCTTCAACTGGTGATCTCCATCCATGATGACGGCTTCATCAAGTGAGATAGCACGGCCATTTTCATCCCGCAGAGTGATTGCAAGATTGGGCAAACGCTCTCCAACCATCGGTAAAAAACCTGCGATATAGTAGTCGGTCACCACACGCAGCAGTTGATCCGAATCTTTACGTAAAGCTCTGTTTTGGTCACCATCAACAAGTTCAGCACTCAGTACCGATCTTGAAGAAGGCACGGGTGTTCCGCTAAATGGAACTGTGAACAACACTGCCCGCTCCGGGTTATAGATCATGTTCAACCCTGAAAACTGCAGGAAATAGTTATCTCCCAGCAGCTCAGAAAGTAAGACGGAAACTTCGAGGGCATTTCGAACTTCTTCCTCTGTTAAATAGAACGAAACCAGGGGATAGCCCGGGGATGCATCATCTCCGGACCCCAACCCAAAAGCCATCATCATATCATAAAATGTAATTTCACCCTGATTCCAATCCTCCGTTCCCGGCTTTATATCACTTCGGATGGCGCCATTGGCCTGAACGGCAATATCAATGGGTTCTCCCATAACTCTTTCTGCTGAGTACTTCATCGCATCCGTCACAAAATTACCGATTGCTGACTCTCGCTGAGGATCATTCCGGAAAACCGGGAAATTTGAATAAGCGATCGTCTCTCGAATATCAGTTACTCCACCGTCGGTAAATTCCCTCAGCCAGCCATTTAATATTTCTGTATACCGTGCAACTTCTCCAGATACATACTCATCTTCATTGATTGTTGAATCGATCGGGATCAAAAACGAATTGCCGTTCTCCTCATTAAGGATCGTGACCTCATCAGTCTCACGGTCATAGCTCAGTTCCAGCCTGCCCAGGTACTGCATGTAGTTGCCGGCCTGAACAATGATCGTATCTCCAACATAGATTGGATCAAAAAGTGCCGTGTGAGTATGACCGCCGACGATAATGTCAATCTCCGGGAAAAGTTCAGCCAGCTGTCGATCCTCTGATACTCCGGAGTGATTCACTGAAATGATCAGGTCTACATCCTGCTCCTGAAGATTTTCTACAGCCTGTTTAGCCGATTCAAATGGATCGTCAAACTGAACGGGGCCGGGTTCTGCCGTTTTCGAGATGGCATCATTTCCAATCAAACCGAAGATACCAATACGCAATCCATTATCCAGTTCTTTAACGAAATGATGTTTAATTCCCCGATCACTGAGAGGATGATCGTCAGGCGGGCGTACATTGGTTCCTAAAATTACCGTTTGTTCAGCTGAAGCAGGATAACCGGCATCCGAAAGGTAGCGGGCATAGACATCCGATCCATAGTCGAATTCGTGATTTCCGATAGTGATGGCATCATATCCCATTTCCTGAAACAGGTTTAATTCCGGAGCCAACCCCTCTTTAAGTGGAAGCCAGCCAAAAGCGGGGCCTCCTAAAATATCCCCGGCCGAAAAAAGAAGTACAGGCTCATCTGTCTGACTTTTTTCTATTCGTACCCTCTCAATTGCGGCGGCCAATCTGGCAATTCCACCGCCGGCTAAATTACTGTATCCGGGTTGATCGTTTACTGCCGGAATCGGAATCAGATGAGAATGCTCATCATTCGTGTGTAATATTGTAAATCGAAGATCTGTCGAAGCGGATTGCCGACCTTGCAGCTGTGCCGACCATAAGAGAAGGATGACAAAGATTGTAAATTTAAATCTCAAACCCATTAGGGACTTTTAGCAGTTATCGGTTTTGATTAAGTTACGTCTCAATTTGCTGCAACCAAATCAACTGGCTTACTAGATTATGAAAAAACCTTTAAAAAGCATAAGTGCATTTCTGATACTCTTTCTCTTTTCAACCGTGGCATTTGCTCAGCTTCAGTCACCCGAAGAATTCCTCGGTTACGAACTTGGAGATCGGTATACACCCCACCACAGAGTTCTAAGTTACGTGACTCACGTAGCCGACAATTCCGATCTTGTAACTCTTCACCACTACGGTAAAACGTATGAACACAGGGAGCTGGTTTATCTGGTGGTCACTTCAGAAGAAAATCACTCCAATATTGAAGAAATTCGCTTGAATAATCTCAAACTCACAGGACTTGAAGAGGGAGAGCCTACAGAAAATCAAAAAGCAATTACCTGGCTCAGCTACAACGTTCATGGGAATGAGACCAACAGCAGTGAAGCTGCCATGAAAACACTTTATGAGCTGGTTGATCCATCAAACCGGGAGAGCAAAGAGTGGCTAAATAGTTCGGTAGTCATTATTGATCCGATGATTAACCCGGATGGCCGAGACCGTTATGTAAACTGGTTTAACACTGTTATTGGTACTGAGTACAACCCCGACCCAATTGCACGCGAGCATCGCGAACCCTGGCCGGGCGGACGTGCAAACCATTATCTTTTCGACTTAAATCGTGACTGGGCGTGGCAAACACAGATTGAATCACAGCAGAGAGTTGAGGTTTACCAACAGTGGATGCCTCATGTTCACGTTGATTTTCATGAAATGGGATATAACTCTCCATACTATTTTGCCCCGGCAGCCAAACCATATCACAACGTGATTACCGACTGGCAGGAGGAGTTTCAAACCATTATCGGTAAAAACCACACAAAGTATTTCGACGAAAACAGCTGGCTTTACTACACACGGGAGGTGTTTGACCTGTTCTACCCAAGCTATGGCGACACCTGGCCAACCTATAATGGATCTATTGGGATGACTTATGAGAAGGCCGGTGGAGGACGTGCCGGAGCGGCGGTAACTACCGAAGAGGGTGAAGTGTTGACACTCAAAGATCGTCTGACTCATCATCATGTTGCCGGAATATCCACAATTGAAGTGACAGCCGTCAATGCCGACCGTGTAGTTCGGGAGTTTGCCAACTACTTTGACAAAGCGGCCAATGAACCCGCAGGCACCTACAAATCATTTGTAGTTAAAGCGGACAACGACCCCGATAAAATTTATGAACTGCTTACTTTTCTTGATTCCCAGCTGATTGAATACGGTACCGCCGGATCAAACCGAAATACAAATGCCTACAACTACACGAGCGGGCAAGAAGAACGCGTTTCTATTTCTGAAAATGATATCGTAGTCAGTGCTTATCAGCCGCAAGGCCAGCTGGCCAGAGTATTTTTTGAGCCAAATCCGGAGCTGTCTGACTCTCTTACATACGACATTACCACCTGGGAAGCTCACTACAGATTTGGATTGGAAGGATTTGCTTTGGAATCCAACATCAACCCAAATAAAAATATTTCTGCAGATGATTTCAGAAGCAGCTCTGTAGCAGGTGCTGAAAAACCGTACGCTTATGTAACGGACTGGGACAGCATGGATGATGCTCGGTTTTTGGCTGAGATTACCAAAAATGGAGTAAAAAGCCGATTCTCCACCGTCGATTTTGAAATAGAAGGGCAGTCATTCAAGCGCGGTTCACTGATTATCATGCGTGGCAACAATTCTCATTTGGACGATGAATTTGATGAAATTGTTCGTTCAGCGGCAGAGAATCACAGCCGGGATCTGTTTGGAGCATCTACCGGTTTTGTAACATCCGGCTCTGACTTTGGATCAAACAATGTTCGCTACATCGAAAAGCCTGAAATCGCTGTGTTGATGGGTGATGGCACTTCATCTCTAAGCGCAGGAGAAGTGTGGCATTTTTTCGATCAGCAGCTTCACTACCCAATCACACAAATCAATACCGATGATTTTATGCGTGCTGACCTATCCAAATTCACCACGCTGGTTCTACCGTCAGGATCTTACAATGGTGTTTTAACCGACGGTGCCATCGAAAAAATTTCGGGCTGGGTTCGCGATGGAGGAAACCTGGTATTGATAGCGGGTGCAAACCAAAACTTCACGGAAAGAAATGGCTTCCAGCTTGCAAGAAAACAAACCGAGGCTGAAGAACCCACAAATGAAGAGATGTTGGCACCTTACGACAATCGGTCCAGACGTTACATTAGCAATACCACTTCAGGTTCTGCATTTGAAGTAACACTGGATACAACGCACCCATTAGCCTACGGTTATAGCCCTGAATACTACACTCTTAAATTGAGCGCGGATTCCTACAGTTATCTGGATTCCGGTTGGAATGTGGGAACCGTGCGGGACGATTCACACAGAAGTGGATTTGTAGGAGCTGAAGCCAAGCCAATGATAGAAAACTCTCTCTCTTTTGGCGTTCAGAACTATGGCAGCGGGCAGGTGGTTTATATGATCGAAAATCCGCTCTTCAGAGGATTCTGGGAAAATGGAAAATTGTTGGTTGCCAACAGTCTGTTTTTTGTAGGTAACTAATTCAGATTTGAGATCTGAGTCCTGAGTCTTGAGATTTAACTCTTGACTCAAGACTCTTATCTCATTTACTTCTCAAACTTCATCTTCATCAGCGCAGCTGCAATTTCAATTGGTGAGTAATCACCTTCCGCAAGTGGCTCGAGCTGATCAATATATTCTCTCAGTCCGCCTTTTTGGAGAACGTCAACGATTTCGTCCAGATGCGATTCCATTTTCGACATTTGCACCTCTTTGGAAGAAGGCATCGGCAATGGCATCAGTTTTGTCCCGATAATTTTTTCAATGAAACGGATGCTTTTTCTCTTCCTTCCGGTAGAAAACGTAATGGCCATACCGGATTTACCTGCACGAGCTGTTCGTCCGATTCTGTGAACATAGAACTCCGGATCCTGGGGCACATCGTAGTTGAATACAATATCAATATCATCCACATCCAGTCCGCGCGCGGCAACATCCGTTGCTACCAAGAGCTCGATCTTTCCGTTTCTGAATTTGTTCATCACCTTGTCTCGAACGTTCTGACGCATATCCCCGTGAAGGGCATCGGCAGAAAATCCCCGTGCCTGAAACTCCTGCACCAAAGAATCACATCTTCGTTTGGTATTTGAGAAAACAAGAGTCAGGTTCGCTCCGGTCATATCAATTACGCGTGATATCGCCTCAACCCGCATAGAGTCGCGAACTTCCATCACATACTGCTCAATGCCTTCCGCTGTCTGAGCTTTGCCTTCCACTTTGATCATTTCCGGATGATCCATCCACTTATTCATGATATTCTTAATCGCTTTCGGCACCGTTGCTGAGAACATGACCGTTTGCGACTTTCCTTTACTGTAGCTTAAAATCTGCTCCAGATCTTCACGAAAACCCATATTCAGCATCTCATCGGCTTCATCAAGTACAACCATTTCCAGTGCACCAAGCTTGAGGGTGCCGCGCTTCAGGTGATCGATGACCCGGCCGGGAGTTCCCACTACAATCTGAGCTCCTTTTTTCAGGGCTTTAAGCTGACGGCTGATCGGCTGTCCGCCATAAACCGGTACCGTAAATACTCCGTTGACGTGTTTGGCAAGTTTTATCAGTTCGCCGGTAACTTGAATAGCCAGTTCGCGAGTGGGAGTTAAAATTAAAACGCTTGGAGATTTTGAGCCTTTATTGGCCATTTGAAGTGCAGGAATTCCAAATGCGGCGGTTTTACCCGTTCCGGTTTGAGCCTGGCCTACCAGGTCTTTTCCGGATAAAATTTGAGGTATACATTTTTCCTGGATGGATGTCGGAGCCTCAAAGCCCATATCGTTTACGGCTTTGAGAATTTCAGGCTGAATTCCCAGCGCTGAAAAAGAAGAATTTTTCATTGGTTGTCTTTTGTTTGAGTAAGATCTCAGGACATAGATAATCAGCCAACAGTGAACAACGTTCAGCTGGATGTTGATATACCTATCCTGGGTATCCTGTTATAAATGTCTGTCGCTCTCCACGCGCATCGCTCCGCTCTTGTGTTTTTTAAACATTCCGGAGATACTCCCTGGCCAAAAGCGCGTTTTACAAACATTCAGGAGAGAACTACTGAAGAGAGGCAAAAAGGTACCGAGTTGGGCAGGTCAACGTCGAACGTCAGTTGAAGGGGCACAAGGTACGGAGAAGATTTGGATTTATTACTATGTGATATTTTGGGTAGATATTATAGCCACAACTGTACAAACCACTTTATATGCTCCCCATTTCTTGTTTCTCGCAGAATATCGCTGAATTATCCGCAGATTTACGCAGAATATCTGCGAGACATAAAACAGATGGTATTCAGGGTGGTCAACCTCTTTTAAATTCATTAATCGAGTATGAAGTAAAATACTTAATACTTGCTACCTGCTACTCTTCTTCCGAAATAGGTTATACGCTTCCAGTAAAATCCAAAGTGAAAATCCGAGTATGATGGCTCCAAAAGAGAACAGGAGCAGATTAAAATCAGATTCCCCGGCTCCCGACCAATCAAAAACAACCTGCTCGACCATCGCCCATAGGGTCATAAACAGGACAAAGATCATGGGTATGAGAGTGTAAACAATGGGCCGTCCTTGCCGTTTCAGCCAAATTGTGATTAACAGCAAACTAATTCCTGCCAAAAGTTGATTGGAAGTCCCGAAAAGCGGCCAGAGAATATATCCACCTGAGCCGAGTCCGCGTGGACCCTCCGGCAGTATCACCAGTGCAGCGCTTGCTCCAACAGCTATCATCGTGGAGGTGTGAAGTTTGGTCAGAGGCTTCACCTTATACTCCTCACCCAGCTCATTCAAAATATATCGCATTAATCGAACGGACGTATCCAGGGTCGTAGCAGCAAAACTGATCACAATAACAGCAATGATGGTTTGAGCTGCTTCCAGCGGAATCATCAGACCGGTAGCCAAGCGTGCAGCTCCTTCAACAAAGATGTTCAAACCGCTCGCGCCGGCCGCTTCAAAGGAGTGATAGTTTTCCAGAAATTCACCGGTTGTATTGAAGTAGGTGACAATTGCAACGATCGTTATCAAGGCAAGAGAACCCTCTCCAATCGCACCGAGATAGCCGACAAACCTGGCATCCGTCTCCTTATCGAGCTGCTTGGCGGTAGTTCCGGAAGAAACCAATCCGTGAAATCCTGAGATTGCTCCGCAGGCAATCGTAATAAATAGAAGCGGAAACCAGCTTACATCCCCTGTATCGGTATTGGTTGGCGGAGCCGTAATTTCCGGGCTGATCACAAAAAGTCCGAGATAGAGAATAGCCAATCCCAGAATAAGCTGATATGCATTGATCAGGTCACGTGGCTGAAGCAGCATCCAGACCGGAAGCGTGGATGCAAAATAGACATAGACCATCAATACGATGATCCATGTCAGAAACGCCATCTCCACCCCGCTGAGACCAAAAAGCAGTGATGCCTCTTCACCGCCAAAATATGTAACCAGATCGATCTGGAGAACCGGGACATAGCTGGCAATGATAGCTGTGAAGTACATCACAAAAAGCACAGTAATCGAAGGAATAATCATACTGCCACTTGCTCTGTAGGCTCGAAATCCGATCCAGACGGCAAGCGGAATCTGAATAAAGATAGAGAGTACCGTGGCCGGAAAGCTGATGAAGAGATTGGAAATCACCCAGGCAAATACGGCATTTACCATCAGCACTAGAATCAGGATGATGAATAGAAAAAGTAGACGCCCCCTGCGGCCAACCAGTTTATCAGCAAGCGTGCCTACCGACTGGCCTTTGTTGCGAACGGAAAGCACCATGGTTCCAAAATCGTGAACCCCCGCGGCAAAGATGGTTCCGAGAACCACCCAAAGCATTGCCGGAACCCAGCCCCAATAAACGGCTATGGCCGGGCCAACAATGGGAGCAGCTCCGGCTATGGACGTAAAATGGTGGCCCAAAAGGACAAACTTATTAGCCGGCACATAATCTCTTCCATCATTGAATTCGTGCGCCGGAGTCATAAAATCCGGGTCAAGCTGATAAATTTTCTCAGCCAGATACTTTGAGTAGTATCGGTATCCGATAAAGAAAAGAATGAGTGATAAAGCAGCGACTAAGCTTGCCGGCACGGTTCCATGGGTTTATAGAGCGTTGTCGGATTCAACCTTCAAAATAAACTTTTAGAGTAAATGTGCAATTTTGGAATGAGCCAGGGGTGTGGAAAAACCCTCCAAGGGTTCCAAACCCTTGGAGGGTTTACGTAATTTCATTTAATTTTGGAAATCCATTAAAGTAACTGAGAGAAATGGCTGAAAAGAGAGTTTATTTGGAACCAGGGAAAATTTACCATATCTGGACTCATGCTAACGGGAATGCAAACCTGTTCCTGGAAGAGCAAAACTATCATTTTTTTCTGAAGAAATACCAATATCACGTCCATCCAATTGTTGATACGTACGCTTATTGTCTCATGCCAAACCATCTTCACCTGATGGTAAAAATAAATGAAGAAGAGGAAATCTGGAATTTTTTGAAAACAAAGAAAAACTTTGACTACAAAAAAATTAGACTTCAAGATTTTGAAAAGCTAAGTATCGCAATTAGTAGACAGTTTTCAAATCTGTTTAACTCATACACACAAGCTTACAATAAACTTTTTAATCGAAGAGGAAGTCTATTTATACCAAATTTCAAGAGAAAGCATATCAATTCTGATAACTACTATGGAACTTGTATCGCATACATTCACAACAATCCTGTACTTCATGGATTTGTTACGACTCCAGGTGAATGGGAATTTAGTTCCTGGCACGCTTATTTACAGAATAAACCAACTCGAATCAAAACAACTGATGGGTTAACCTGGTTTGGCAGTAAAACTGAATTTTATCGGATACATCGAGAAATCATCATGGAAAAGATGACTGAAATATTTGAATAATTACAATGTAAACACCCTCCAAGGGTTCCAAACCCTTGGAGGGTTACTACTCCTAATAAAATCACTCATTCAACAAAACCGCATCTCCGTACCCCAAGTCTCGAAGACGGTCCAGTTGAGTTCGGGCATCACCTACAACTACGTAGTACATGCGATCAGGATTGGCGTATTTCCTTGCCAGTTCACTGATCTCTTCACGACTCATTTCACGAACAATATCCTGCTGAGCATTGATATAATCCGCCGACCATCCGTTGGCGCTCATGGTTTGAAGAATCCCCAGTTTTGCTCCAAGCGTTTCAAATGCCCGGGCGTTACTCTTTAACAAAAAGCTTTGTGTATTGTCGAGATCCTGCTCGGTGAAAGTATCCGGATAATCCGCCATGATATCACGGATCAACTCCAGAGCTTCAAACGTAATATTGCTTCTCACACCACTGCCTACAGTAAATGGTCCCGGCAGATTGCTTCCTGAAAAACCGGAGCCTATACCGTACGTATACCCTTTTCCTTCACGAAGCTCCTGGGTTAGGCGTGAGGCAAATCCACCGCCTCCAAGAATGTAGTTCATCACCGTAGCAGGGTAATAGTCGTCGTCTGTTTCCGGCATCGCCAGGTAACCAATTCGCAACACCGACTGTGAAGCATTTGGCACATCATAAAAATAAACCTGTGATTGCTCAGGCGGCTCCGGAGTGTCGAATTCTGGAATTGCAACCTGTTTTGCCTCCCATCGAGACTCCAGTTCTGTGAGTGAAGACGTTGCGGTTCCCTGATCAATAGCTCCGGCAACATGGAAGTTAGCTACAGACGGTGAGATATTTGTTTCATAGTATGTTTTCAAATCATCCAGTGTGATCAACTCCACGCTCTCAACAGTTCCCAAACTGCTAAACGAGAGAATATTCCCTTCGCCGTAAAGTAGTTTGTTAAACTCATTTGTAGCAATACTATTGGGGTTGGACTGCTGCTGAGCAATCCGGCTCAAAACGCTCTGTTTCGCAAGGTCAAACTCGCGCTCGTCCCATCGTGGCTCCAACAAAATCTCTTCAACCAGATCGAGCGTTGCGTCATAATTTCTGGCCAGAGTGTTACCCGAAATGGTGAAGTATTGACGACCTGAACTTACATTAATACTTGCCCCGAGAAGATCGATCGCCTCTTCCAGTTCAGCCGGAGTTTTGTTTGCTGTCCCCCTCGTCATTACATTCGCCAGCAGATTTGAGACGCCCACTTTTTCGGGGTCTTCAACCATAAGACCACCGTCGATGCGAATATTGAACTGTACTAAAGGAAGTTCGCGGTTTTCAATTCCATACAGGTTCATTCCGTTGCTTAATTCAGACGTCCAAACCTGAGGCACGGTTATTTCAGGTTCAGGTCCGTAAGGCGGCTCCTCCGATCTGTCAAAAGAAGAGGGAGTACGCTCATATTCGGTATCTTCCGGCAGAACAAAATCCTCACCTTCAGCTCCCTGAACAATCTCTTCTGTTTCAACTTCAGCCTCAACAGAACCGGACAAAATCAATTCAGTCTGTTCTTGAGGCACAAAGCTGGTGGCTACATAGTTCTGATTTTTAATGTATTGCTGATACACGCGTTCAACGTCTGCAAGAGTTACATCCAGCGTTTTCTGAATATCCTGATTAATATATCCGGGATCGTCGGCAAAAATATTGTATTGAGCCAGCTGAAATGCTTTTCCTAAAACGCTTGATAGTCCGGTGTAGAATCTTGTTTCAATGCCTGATTTTACCCGCTCCAGATCCTGTTCTGTAAATCCGTTTTCTTCGTATCGTGCAAATGCTTCTTCTACACCGGCCAGTGCGTCATTCAGATCCACACCTGAATAACCCCGTACCTGAACAGTTATTTCACCGGCCAGCTCAGAGTTGCTGCTGTACATATTAGCTCCGGAAGTAAGCTCTTTCTCCTCCACAAGCACTTCATAGAGCGGTGCGGTTCTTCCGTCAGCCAGTAATTGCGTCAAAATTTGCAGTGCATATGCGTCATCGTGATAGTTCTCCACTCCCGGCCAGGTCAGGCGAAGTTCAGGCAAACGGGCATAATTATCTTCGTGATATAACTTTATGGTTTCATCCAATTCAGCAGGCTGTTTTTCCAGCGGATCAATCTCTTCGCCACGAGGAATCTCATCAAAATATTTGTGAACCCATTCTCGGGCCTGATCCGAATCGAAGTCACCGGCAATAACCAGGGTGGCATTATTAGGCACATACCAGGTATTGTAGAAGTTTACTACATCATTCAGTGTTGCGGCCTGAAGATCTTCGAGAGAGCCAATCACCTGCCAGCTGTACGGATGACCTTCCGGATAGAGATTTTTCCCAATTACATAGCCGGTATGGCCGTATGGAGCATTATCCACGCCCTGACGCTTCTCATTTTTTACCACCTGTTTCTCTTTCTCAAGCACCATCTCATTCACAGTATTGATGAAGAAACCCATCTTATCTGCTTCAGCCCAGATCATTTTTTCGAGAGCGTCATTTGGCACGGTTTGGAAATAGTTTGTTCGATCGCGGCTGGTGGAGCCGTTTGCACCCGATCCTCCGATTCTCGCGCTCATCTGATCCAGTCCGCCCCGGCCTAAATTTTCAGATTCAAGAAACAAAAGGTGTTCAAAAAGGTGAGCAAAACCGGTTCGGCCGGGAAGTTCACGGGCAGACCCGACGTGAAATGTGAGCGCAACTGCGGTAACTGGGTCGGAATCATCTTTATGAAAAATGACCTCCAGACCATTATCGAGCGTAAACTTCTCATAGTCTACAGAAAAGTCGGTATCCGAAGAGGAACTGCAGGCGCCGGCTACAAAGAGTATAGCACCTAAAATGATTGCAAAAATTGGATAGGATAACTTCATGTATCGTGTAAATTTAGATGAATTGTCTAAATGTAAAAGTACACGATTATCCAGAAAGAATTTGTAATAATTAGTTTCACCTGAACCCAAACCCGCTCTTTGAGTCTTTCTCTTCATTTTGGCGATGACTTTTGATAATCACGGTCAACGCAGCAACTCCAGTTAAAAGAACGGTTATCGTGCTTGTATCCCAAATCAACCACATCATCAGTGTTGCTACAAACAGACCAATGCTCAAGAAATATTGAAAACTTGTGACTCCGTTCTCTTCCTCTTTTTTAAACATCAGTATAATTAGGCAGCTTTTGTTCCGGTTTGGCTAAAAAATAGCTTCATAGTAAATCCAAATAAGGGACCGCCTACTACAACAAGACCAATAACGGTCACAATAACCTGCCTTGAAAATATATCGATACCGATGATGGGAAAGAAAATGAGTAGCAAAATGCTCGTCAAAAACCCCCAGCTCAATCCCTCTTTAATCCAACCGTAGCCTTCAAAAGGGTTTTCAACCTGATTTATATCGATCTCTTTGTACCTGTCCGGTTGTTTTTCGAGCCATCTCTGTTTTAAACTCTTTCTGAACCATCCCCATAGAGGAAACGTAATTGTCAAAATAAGAAGCGTAGTCAAATTCATCAGGCACGGGATAATTTCACCGCAATTTGGGCAGTAGAGGCCAAACCAGTTCTTAAACGCTGTCCCATTTTGAGTTGACCAGATTCTTCCGTCGTGAATTGTTTCGCAGCGCGGACACGGTACGTAGCTGCGTTCTAAAAATGGCTCTTCTGATGTTAAATCCTCAAGGGATAATTTGGGTATCCGTTGACCTAAAATGAGCTCATTAAAAGCCAACCCGGGATTTAGAATGTAATGAAGCACTATCCAGTTTTTCCAGGTATAGACTTTATATTTATTCTTGTCAAGATTCATGATCTTACCGGTTTATCCACTGTTTAACAGATTCAAGCATTTTTGTCTGTTTACTTGTTTTTGAACAGCTTTCAAAAAAAACCTGTTTCGAAATCCAGCTCAGATGGAGCGATCAAACTTGACTTCACCCTCTTTCCTGATCACCCACGAAATCAAGCATTCATGCCTCTTTATCAGTTCATCTAAGAATAGTAAATTCAACATTATGCCACAAATTATCTGGCACAATTCATTATTCTGCATGATGTACGTAAAGGTATTTAATGAAGGGTTCACCCATTGATTTTTGTCAAGTCGCCAACTCGGCTACATCTGTTTGCTAACGTTTTATATTCCTACTGCAATAGTTCCCGCCGTTGCATTATCTGAGACAATTCGCTTCTTTGTAATAGTTCAATTATGAAGACAGTTACTACAAATCTGAGCCCTATGGATCTGCCTGACAAAGAAATGCGCTACTTAAAACTGCTTGCCAAACAGTACCCAACTATTCCGGCGGCTTCCACCGAAATCATCAACCTGAGTGCAATTATGGAACTGCCCAAAGGCACGGAGCATTTTATTTCGGATATTCATGGAGAGTATGAGTCTTTTGTGCACGTTCTTCGAAATGGTTCGGGTTCTATAAAAAGACGTATTGAAGAAATTTTTCAGGATACCCTGTTAAAACAGGAGAAACAGAACCTGGCAACTCTGATCTACTACCCACAAAAAAAGCTCCCGCTCATTTTAAAAGATGTAGAAGACAAGGGCGAGTGGTATCGGATCACACTTTTCAGGCTGATTAAAATTTGTCGAATCTCTTCATCTAAATACACACGAAGTAAGGTGAGAAAAGCCCTGCCGAAAGATTTTGCATATATCATCGAAGAGCTTCTGCATGAACAGGAAAGTGCGGTAAATCGTCAGGAGTACTATAACAGCATCATCGAATCCATTATCAATACCGGACGTGCAGAGGCTTTCATTATCGCCCTCGCTGAATTGGTGCAGCGACTCGCCATTGCCCGCCTGCACGTGATCGGTGACGTGTACGACCGTGGTCCCGGTGCCCATATCATAATGGATACTTTGATCGACTATCACTCGGTTGATTTCCAATGGGGGAACCACGACATCGTCTGGATGGGAGCCGCATCAGGCAGTAAGGCCTGCATTGCAAACGTCATTCGTGTATCACTTCGGTATTCTAACATGGAGACACTCGAAAACGGCTACGCCATCAGCATGCTTCCGCTGGTGTCGCTTGCAATGGATGTTTATGGCAATGACACCTGTTCTCAGTTTAGATCAAAGGGAGAAACGGATGAATTTACCGAGAACGAGCAGCTACTAATGGCGCGAATGCACAAGGCCATCACCATCATACAGCTGAAATTGGAAGGGCAGATTGTTAAAAGGCGATCCCATTTTGGAATGAAAGACCGCTTGTTACTGGATAAAATAGATTTTGAGACGGGTACAGTTCAGATTGGTGAAAACTCATACCCGCTGCTGGATCAACATTTTCCAACAATCGATCCTGCAAACCCTTATACGCTCTCTGAACAGGAAGAGATGGTGATGGAAAAACTCTGCCTCTCTTTTGCCAACAGTGAGCGCCTCCAGGAACACGTTCGTTTTCTCTTTTCGAAGGGTAGCATGTACCTAAAATATAATGGGAATCTGCTATACCACGGCTGTATTCCTATGACAAAAAGTGGAAAACTGCGCCATTTTATGTTCAAGAACAAGGATCACAGTCCCAAAGAGTTTATGGACAGGCTCGAAAGGGTGGCTCGTCAAGGCTTTTTTACGGCTGGTGATCCGGAAAAAAAACAGTACGGACAAGACACCATGTGGTATTTATGGAGCGGTGAACAGTCGCCGCTGTTTGGGAAGTCCAAAATGGCCACATTTGAACGCTATTTTATCGGTGATTCCAGTACTCACACTGAGGATATGAACCCCTATTACGATTTCAGAACGGATGAAGACGTTGCCAGAGAGATACTCGCCGAGTTTGGGCTTGATCCTGATAGCGGGCACATTATCAATGGTCATGTACCTGTTAAAGTTAAAAAGGGAGAGAGCCCGGTCAAAGCCGGTGGTAAGCTATTGGTAATTGATGGAGGCTTCGCAAAAGCTTATCAATCCAAAACCGGGATTGCCGGTTACACTCTGATATTTAACTCTTACGGACTTTTGCTGGCCGCTCACGAATCATTTGATTCTACACAAATTGCCATTGAAAAAGCGCAGGATATACATTCTGAAACAGAGATTCTGGAACATAACAGGAAGAGAATCAGGGTTAGTGATACGGACAAAGGCCAGGAAATCGGTGAAAAAATCAGAGATCTGAAAAACCTGCTGAAGGCTTACCGATCCGGTGCCATTAAGGAGTCGTAGAAACTTTAGATCGTGAATTTGGCATACATATACTGCGTTTCTCCCTTTTCGATCAATAACTGAAATTTATTTTTCTCACGAGTAGGGTTGTTTCGCTAATCCGTTTAGCCTGATAGATATACTAAACCGGCTCTGAGTTTCTCCGCCTCATATCAATTTATTTTTTAAGCAACACCCTCTGTTCGGCGGTGATTTTTGTACTGCCTTAATACCCCGGGGTTTCGCTACGCTTCACCCAGGGCTAGGATCGCCCGCTCTATCAGAGCTTAAAACCGATTTTAAAAAATCATCGATCATTTATCGCTAAACATGAACGCCTCCCCTCTTGAGAGGGGATTGAGGGGTGTGTTTAGCAA
>CAYNZY010000060.1:0-16320 GCA_964401805.1 uncultured Rhodohalobacter sp. | reverse complement strand
TGAACTGTATGGGAAAAGCACTCCTCCAAATCAAATGATACCCATGTATATATTACCGGCATTAAATTGAAAAGTTGTATAACCATGGCTTTGTGCTGCCCAGATTTAGCTTCGAAGTCGACTTTTAAATTTAAAGCCTGGCAGCACAAGCCAATAGCCGTTATGTGGCTCACCCTCTTGCAATATTATCCCTGTTAAGTTAGTTTCATATTTACACCATAACGAAACCTAAAGTTATGCCAAGTATCACAGTTAAAAATATACCAGAACCTATTTACAAAAAGCTTAAACAACAGGCAGAAGCGCACCATCGAAGTATGAACAGCGAAATTATAGCCTGTTTGGAGCGAACCGTCGAGCCGAAGCGTGTTTCTTCTGATGAAATTCTCCGTCAAGCACGGTTGATGAGAAGGAAAGTGAAAGGAAGCCTGTCTTCTGAAGAAATTCAGGATGCTATTGATCAAGGCAGACCCTCCCTGCGCTAAAATTGCGGAAGACAGGCCGTCCATTCGTTAAAACTTCGGAAGACAAGCATGATTGTAGTTGACACCAATATCCTCGCCCACTTTTGGTTACCCTCAGACCATACTGAACTTTGTGAGCAATTATTTCAATGGGATTCGGATTGGGTTGCTCCGGTATTGTGGAAAAGTGAGTTCAGAAATGTTGTTATTCTTTACATGAGAAAAAAACTCATTGATCTGCCGGAAGCCTTACAAATCTCTGAGAAAGCAGAAAATCAGATGAAAGAACGAGAATTTCATGTGAACTCAGTTCAGGTTTACGATCTGGCAGATAAATCTAATTGCTCTTCCTACGACTGTGAATTCATCAGTCTTGCAGAAGAACTGGATATCAAACTGCTAACTATGGACGAACAAATCCTTCGTTCGTTTCCTGAGAGATGTGCTAAACCATTGGATGTTCTTAACTCATAATATCGCCACATCACAATCGGTACAAGCCGCGGGAAACGTTGGTCATCCTGCTTCAAATTTCTTGATCCGCCGCTTAGCCGCCAAACCGTTAAGTACCCTTAAAATCAAACTGGTTCCAACTCTCCTTCTAACAGTTTTCCAATCTGCTTTTTTGATGTCCCAAGCTGTAGAAGTGCTTTGATCATAAGATCCAATGATATGCCTGGATCACCTCCTTCAAGCTTGGCGATGCGTGACTGGCTTGACCCGATTGCACGTGCAAGTTGTTCCTGGGTCCATCCCTTTTTCGCACGTTGGGCTTTTACCAAATTGCTAATATCCAGTCGAATGTCAATGTAGGCTTCTTCATCCAGCGTCAGTTTTGCAATTCACTTTACCTATTTAAGTACTTACTGCCTCATTTTTCATTTTCTGATCTCTCTGCTCTTTCTCCTCAGCCGGTGCAATTTTAAACAGCCAGAAAATTCCGGATAGAACCAACAGTCCGGAAAAGAGTGCCATCGTTTCCCTGAGGGAGAGAATACCAAACTCCAGTATAAGAGCTGCTACCGTTACCGACAGAGACTGTGCCAGCGTAAAAAGCAGCCACTCTAAACTAAACACACGTCCCCTGTACTGATCCGGTGCCCGCCGCTGAACAAGTACTGTACTCATTACCCAGTTCGACCCCGAAGCCATATGGGCCAGCATCACAAACAGCCCCATCCAGAACAGAAGTTCTGAATAACTCACAAATGCATACATCAGCCCGGCAATGATCATAAAAAATCCCATTCCTCTCACCCAGGTGCTTTCGCTTTTCAGTACCCTTCTCCCCACAACAGGCCCGAGTCCGGTACCAATTCCCCTGGCCGCATAAAGAATTCCAAGGCCGATACTACCCATCATCAAAACATCTTCGGCAACAATAATCAGCATGTAAACCAAAGCCCCAATACACATCGTAAATGAGCCCTTTGCCAGTGTTGGCCTCAAAACATTTTTGTTCGTGCGTAAATACCTGATACCATCCTGAATTCCATGCAGTGGATTCCGGGTTCTGTGTTTCTCCTCGGCAGACATCATTTTCTGAGGAATATCTGCTTTGTAAATAAACCAGGATGAAAAGATGTAGGTAAGACCATTAATCAAAAAAACCAGGTCTGTTCCCAGCCATTCGGTAGCAAATCCCCCAACAGCCATCCCTGACGTGAATATAATGCTCCAGGATGCCGCTGATAAAATATTGGCATTCACCAGCTCAGCAGGAGTGGTCACATTGGGTATGGATGATGTTTTAGCCGGCTCAAAGATTGCCGAAAAAGCCATCTGTATGGCAATCAGCACATAAGCAAGCCAGAGAAGGGATTCCGATGTGATTAGAATGAAGCCCAATACAATAATACCGCGTATAATGTCGCACCAGATCATAAGCTTGCGACGACTGAAACGGTCTGTAATATACCCGGCAATGGGTGAGAATGATGCCAGGCTCAGCATTTTTACCACAATAATCAATCCCAGCAGCAGCTCTGAACCACTGTATTGCTGAATGATGGCGTAAACTGCCAATATCCCAAACCAATCTCCAAAATTGGATATAATCTGAGCGAGCCACAGCCTTCTGTAGTTATGATTCTGACTAATTAATTCTAAATATGGCTGTATCTTACTTTTCACGAAACTACTTTACACCGGTGCTTCCGAAGCCGCCTTTTCCTCGATTGGTTTTCGGCAATGAATTGGTCTCTTCAATTTGGGGCTGATAGACAGGCGCAATGACCATCTGGGCAATTCGATCGCCGTGCTCAATTTTATATGGTTCATCTCCGTGATTGATCGCCAAAACTTTTACTTCTCCCCTGTAATCTGAATCGATCGTGCCGGGTGTATTTAGCATGGTAATGCCGTGTTTATAAGCTAAACCGCTTCGTGGTCTTATTTGAGCCTCGTAACCAACCGGCAACGCCATCTGTAATCCGGTTGGAATCAAATCCCGCTCGCCGGGTTCTAAGGTTCTGGGTTCATCAAGAGCTGCTCGAATATCCATACCGGCCGCTTCTTCGCTTTCATAAGCGGGTAAGGGCAGGTTTTTAGCATGATCCAGTTTTTTAAAAAAAATCTTAATTCTGTCCTCTGCGCTCATAATTGATTAGCCGAACTTTAACGTTTCCAAAAATTACGCGTACGTGTGCTTCTACCGGCACCCGCAAATCATCGGTAGAAAACCATGACTTAAACTTACCATTGAACCCAAATGGGCCGTCAACGTCTGCCACTCCCTCACTGCGATAGGTTTCAATCGGCTCATCAAAGGCATCATATTCCCGCATTTCTGTTTTGGGTCCACTTTTGGCAGTAACCAAACCCATTTGTCCCTCTATGTAGGCAGGCAGGGTATACTCTTTTTCAAGACCGGCAAATTTCCTGGAATAGTAGAAAATAATATCTCCGCCACTGGCCGGTTCTTCTAACGCAAGCGTATCGGTTGGTTCACCATGTTCATAAAACCGCACTGATTCAGCCTCTCTGTCAAAAATAATTCTGGCACTGTTGTACTCTTCATCGTGAACATCATCCCTCCAAAATTCAAAACTATACGGCCATTTCTCATTGTACTGAAAAATGTTTTCATAATTCACAATGCGGGTTCCCATCAGCGGCAGCCTGCTGTTTGAGCGCATGGTTGTTCTGAGATGGTACGCTTTTTCACCGTTGTAGGTCGTATCGGGCAGAAGCTCAACATCTACCCACCCAAGTGTAAAAAATCCATATCTCACCTCATATTCGAAAACTTCCCTGGCCTCCAGCATCTCTTCCATGGATGGAGTTTCTTCACGGTCTCTTTCATACGTAAAATCAGTTTGAGCAAATACAACCGGAATAGTTGCAACAAATAAAAACAGAAAATTACTCAACAAATGCTTCAAAAGCGTCCTCATCATATCCAACTAAAATTGCTTCTCCTTCTACCAATACCGGTCTTTTGATCATCACCTGATGCTCAAGTAGTTGATCAAACAGCTCTTCGTCGCTCAGGTTCTTGTCTTTCAGGCCAAGTTGTCTCCACTTCATACCGCGACGATTGATCAGTACATCCAGGCCAATTTGGTTCACAAAAGATTGCAGCTCATCTCTTGTCAGCGGCTCTTTTTTGAGATCAACAAATTCATATTCAACCTCGTTGTCATCGAGCCACTTAAACGTATCTCTCACTTTGTTACAGTTTTTAATCCCGTAAACTTGTATCATTCCTATACTTCTTTATTTTGATTTCTATTTACTGAAAAATACAACATTTTTGTGACGAATTCGTCACTCTACAAGAAAGAACTGAATCAATTGATACTCCATTTCATCTAAATCAGCTATTGTGATTTTTTACAAAAAACTACTTCTCCTCGCCGTCTTAATTTCCCTGTTTTTGATCGCCGGATGCAATCAAAGCAGTGATCAACGGGATTTTGAAAGGGAGGCATTTAATTTACCTGACGGAATTACCGAAACCAGCAATAACGGCTCGATTGTAAACAGTGATCCCGATGACTGGAGAATAGCGCCTTTTTTCCAGGGAGTTGTAGAAGTGGACCCTGCGTATCCAAACCCGGTGTTATCTTCTGAGCAAGTCTCTCTGGATGTAGTCGTAACGGGTGTTGAATCGGTCACCGGTTTAAGAGTTTATGCGTACTATGGCGACAACAACATCCGGCCGGTTTTTCAGGATTTACGCAGTCCTGTTCCCCCCGGCTTAACTTCACTTCCATTATCTCCCCTGGATATCGCGCAGTTCAGAGAAAATCCGCAGGGCACTTATCGAATTGTTTTAGTTGATGCAAGCGAAAACGTCATCTCTTACGGTGATATTAGGGTGGAGTAGAAAGAAATCTGTATTGTCATTCATTAAGTCAGCCTCTATCTTCTTGCTCTATGCCAAAGGAAAAATTAACACTATCTGAAAAATCTATTCTAAGGGAGCTTATTTTCCCTGAACCATTTTCTCACATCCAGGATGAGACCGGGCTCAGCTATGGTGCTATTCGTGATGATTTGATTAAACTGATCAATCACGGGTACATCGAAGTTTTCGACTCCGAGTCTCTTATATCTGTTTCACCATTTTACGATTCGGACAATATTCAGCAGTTTAGTTTCAAGGCCACTAAAACAGGATTAAAAAGTATACAGAGCCATGCAATTTGAATCTACAATAGACGACCGGTCATTTGACGTTGAAATCGATCATGAAAATCACTCAGCTACAGTAGACGGTAAAGAGATAAGCTACCAGCTGATATCTCAATCCAATGGTCGTGTGCTCTTCCGTACAGGAACTAAATTATACATAATCGATAACATTGAAGTAGATAAACAGAACATCTCCTTTTCAATCGACGGAAAGTATGTAAAAACAGTTGTTAAGGATGAGCAAGAGTTACTTCTGGAAAGACTTGGATTTTCTACTGACGAGCTTGCATCAGTTGGTCTGCTTGAAGCCCCGATGCCGGGCAAAATTCTGGAGCTTTTGGTTGCGGAAGGTGATGAGGTTGAAGAAGGCCAGCCTGTTGCTATCCTTGAAGCCATGAAAATGGAAAATGAGTTAAAAGCTCCTGCTTCGGGTGTGGTGGCATCCGTTTCAGTTTCAGAAAGTGATAATGTTGAAAAAAATCAAACTATTTTAGAGATCGAACCCCGTGGATAAATTTGTTATAAAAGGTCCAACCCCGCTAAAAGGTAAAATCGCAATCAGTGGCTCAAAAAATGCCGCTCTTCCTCTGATGGCCGCATCAATACTCGGCGCCGGCCCATCGACTCTTCACTTGATTCCGAAACTGCGAGATATCTACACATTTAACAATGTCATTCGCGTAACGGGAACAAAAGTCGACTTTCTTGAAGATGAGAATAAGTTGGTAATCGACCCAACTCACCTCAGCCATATCGAAGCGCCTTACGATTTGGTACGAAAAATGAGGGCTTCCTTTTACATGCTTGGCGCGCTTTTGGGACGAATGGGGAAAGCCCGTGTTTCTCTCCCGGGAGGTTGTGCCTGGGGTCCGCGCCCGGTTGACCTCCACCTGAAGGGTATGGAAGCCATGGGCATCAATATCGATCTGGAAGAAGGATACGTTGTAGCTTCAATTGATGGAGATGAAGTTGAAGGTGGTGAATTTACTCTCGAACCAAGCAGTGTCGGTGCAACCATTAACCTGGTACTCGCGGCAGCTAAGCGGGCCAGAAAATTCACTATTAAAAATGCCGCGAAAGAGCCAGACGTTGTACTCCTCTGCAACATGCTGGTGAAAATGGGTGCCAACATTGAAGGAATCGGAACGGATACACTGACCATCCGAAAAGCCGATAATCTAAAGGGTGTGGAGATGTCTAATGATCCGGACAGAATCGAGACCGGAACATACATGATCGCTGCTGCGATGCATCCGGAATCAGACCTGACCTTAACCGGTTGTAAACCCGAGGATCTTGGCACATTTCCCAAACATTTTAAAAAACTTGGTGTTGATTTGACAATTGACGGCTCAACCATCAGAATTAAATCCAATGAGAATATTAAACCGGTTTCTGTAAAAACTGAGATCTATCCAGGATTTCCAACCGACCTTCAGGCTCAATGGGCTACATTGATGACTCAAGCCAACGGAGTGTCGAAAGTAACCGATAAGATCTATTACGACAGATTCAGCTACGTCCCTGAATTAAACAGGCTTGGAGCCAATTTAGATGTCGAGAAAAACTGCGTGTCAATAGAGGGGAAAACAGAACTTAGCGGTGCTTCGGTGATGAGTACAGACCTTAGAGCCAGCGTTAGCTTGGTTATGGCCGGTATGGTGGCTGAAGGCACTACTGAAGTGCTGCGTATCTATCATCTCGACAGAGGATATGAGAATCTCGAACAAAAGCTAAATGCAGCCGGCGCTTCGATCCAAAGATTGAGTGAATAGTAAAAATTTGTGATTCTTTTCTTCAGAACCATTCAATATTTAATTATTAGTCAACTTTCTGCTATATTTAAACATTGGACTAGTTCGATAACAATTCTGCGAACTCGACATACTACTATATTGATATTTAAAGTTTTACGACATATCACCCCTTATTTGATTTTTCGCTTCAAAGCGGTCTGCCGCTCTGTAGCGTACTCAGATTTTGGTATTACCGGGCCTACTAAAGCGCCCACACCTATTTCTAACAAGAATTCTAACAGTTTAGCAACTCGCTCTGCTTTATCTCGTGCAAGTGACCATCTGGAAAATCATGTACTGTTTTTAAATACCCACCAGATCTTTTTGATTGTGAAGTGTAAGCTTAGCGAATTGCTGATGAAATTTTACCGCTTACATGAAGAACCAGATCATTATACACTCATCGGGGAACCAAACCCGTGTTGCACTGCTGGAAAACAGAGAACTGGCACAACTTTTTATAGAATCTGAAGAGAATCAACGAACCGTTGGCGATATCTACCTCGCCCGCGTGCACAAGGTAATGAGCGGTATTCGTGCTGCATTTATCGATGTTGGCATGGAGAAAGACGCTTTTCTTCACTTCTCAGATGCAGGTGATCATCTTGGCGATTACATCAAAATGATGAATGGCCCCAAGAGTATCTCCAAGGATGCCGATAAAGAACTTCAGAAATTCGATAAGCTCTCTAATAACGACAAACAGATTCTCGCAGGTAAACTGCTTCAGAATAATCAGAGAGTCCTTGTACAGATTGTAAAAGAGCCAATCGGTTCAAAAGGACCGCGCGTATCTACCGACATTACCATTGCAGGCCGGTTCCTGGTTCTCATTCCGATGGGCAACTACATTGCAATCTCTAAAAAAATCAATAGCGGACGCGAAAGACGGCGTCTCAAGAAAATTGCCGGGGATATGCTACCGGATGGTTTTGGCGTAATTATCCGAACGGTTGCCCAGGGACAAGATAAAGAGTCTCTTGAAGATGACATGCGTACCGTTTTGAAAAAGTGGGAACGCATCCTCAATAAGCTCGAGAATGCCAAACCACCAACGCTGCTCTATAAAGATCTGGATATCACCGAAAGTTTGATTCGTGACCTTTTTGCCAAGCAGTACGATCGGGTTTTAATTGATGACTATCAGCTCTACAAATCAATTAAAAGCTATGTTTCACAGATTGCGCCAAAGATGCTGCCAAGTGTGGAACTCTACAAAGGTAAAGATCACATATTTGATCATGTGAATATTGCTCACGATGTTAATTCCATTTTCAGCCCAAGGGTGCGGATGCCATCCGGCGGTTATCTCATTTTTGAGCAGACCGAGGCCATGTATGTTGTGGATGTAAACTCCGGTCCTTATGCCGCAAAGGAGAAGCAGGAAGACAACTCCCTGAAAACAAATCTTGAAGCTGCGAGGGAAATAGCCAAACAACTTCGGTTGCGCGATATTGGCGGTATCATTGTTGTAGACTTTATCGACCTAAGAGACGACAAAAACCGCAAAAAGATCTATGACGAGCTGAAAAAAGAGTTTAAGAAAGATCGTGCCAAAACAAATGTAATTGGCATGAGTGATTTCGGACTGGTTCAGATAACCCGTCAGCGTATTCGTCCAAGTGTGGTTAATTCAGTATCAAAAGTCTGCCCAACGTGTGGCGGATCGGGCTCTGTTGTCAGTCAGGATACCATCGTAACAGATATTGAGAGCTGGATCAGTAAATTTAAGTACAGTACAGAATACCGTGCTGTTGATATATACATCAATCCTTACCTGAGATCTTACCTTACGCGGGGACTCTTTAGTCTGCGTTTTAAATGGATGATGAAATACAAGCTCAAAATTTCATTTGTCCCGGACGAAACGATATCCCTCAATGAGTTTAAAGCTACTCTATCGGGTTCTGACCTGGAAATTACAGACGTTGTTCTTCAGGGAGATTCACTTGATAAAATTTTGGCGGCTCACGAAGTACAAAGCCGTGAAATTGAAACTGAAAACAGTGTTTCTCGTCAAGTGGATTACTATTCCAAGGATGATAACAAGAGGCAAAAAAAACGCCCCAGCCGTCCGAAAAGACCTGTACAACAGAACAACTAGTTGAACGGTAATAACACAAAATTTTTGAGAACTTTTTATGACTAATCTGAACAATTTGCACGCTACCACTGTGCTTGGAATTATTCACAACGGTAAAGTTGCATTGGGTGCAGATGGGCAAGCAACGCTGGATAAAACCGTAATGAAGTCTACGGTGAAGAAAGTACGTGAACTACAAAAAGGCACGATTCTGGCTGGATTTGCCGGTTCTACTGCAGATGCGTTTACCCTATTTGAAAAATTTGAAGAGAAATTAAGCAGCTACAACGGCAACCTTCAACGTGCTGCGGTTGAAATGGCAAAAGAGTGGAGAAAAGATAAGTTTCTGCAAAAACTTGAAGCTCTCCTTGTCGTTATAGATAAAGACACTCCCCTCCTCATTTCGGGACAAGGCGACGTAATTGAACCGGATGATCAGATATTGGCCATTGGCAGCGGAGGCTCTTTTGCGTTAGCTGCAGCCCGGGCTTTAAAAGAGAACGCACCGGAACTATCTGCAAAAGAGATTGTTGAAAAGTCGCTGCACATTGCAGCAGACATCTGCATTTATACGAATCATAATTTGACCATTTTAGAAATTGACGAGTAGTACCATGAAGTTAATTGAACAACAAAATTTAACACCCCGCCAAATCGTTGCCGAGCTTGATAAATACATTATCGGCCAAGATGAGGCAAAACGCTCCGTTTCTATCGCTCTTAGAAATCGATGGAGAAGATTGAAAGCGGATCCTGAAATTCGGGACGAAATTATTCCCAATAATATTTTGATGATCGGCCCTACCGGCGTTGGTAAAACAGAAATTGCACGACGTTTGGCCAAACTGGCCGGCGCTCCGTTTATCAAAGTCGAGGCTTCGAAGTTTACGGAGGTAGGTTATGTAGGCCGTGACGTTGAATCGATGATTCGCGATCTCACCGATATCGCCATCAATATGGTGAAAATGGAGATGCAGGAACGAGTAAAAGGAAGAGCAGCAGAAATTGTAGAGGAAAAAATTCTCGATATCCTGATCCCGCCCGTGCGCAAAAAAAGTTCAACGACGTCTACCGCCGGTAATTCTAAAGAAGTTGGTTTTAATCCCGATAAGGCGTCCGATGCTGAACTCAATGAGCGTACCCGCGAGCGATTCAGAGATAAACTTAAGAACGGGGAACTCGAAGATCGTGAAATTGAAATAGAAGTAGATTCATCAAAAACCCCAATGATGCAGGTATTTGGCCCGCAGGGAATGGAAGAGATGGGGATGAACCTACAGGACATGCTTGGCAACCTGGGTGGCGGACGAAAAAAATCAAAACGTACACTTCCAATCAGTGAAGCCCGTGAAATTATGCTCGATCAGGAAGCAGAAAAACTGATCGATCACGAAGCAGCCGTACAGGAAGCTCTGGAAAGAGTACAAAATCAGGGAATTGTATTTATAGATGAGATCGACAAAGTTGCCAGTGATTCATCTTCAAGCAGCAAAGGAAGCGGTGAAGTGAGTCGACAAGGGGTACAGCGTGATCTCCTCCCTATCGTTGAAGGAAGCACAGTTAATACCAAACACGGTATTGTAAAAACAGACCATATTCTTTTTGTTGGTTCAGGAGCTTTTCACGTATCTAAGCCATCCGACTTAATCCCGGAACTGCAGGGACGTTTCCCGATTCGGGTTGAACTGAACTCACTAACGGAAGAAGATTTCTTCAATATTCTCACTCAGCCAAAAAATGCATTGACGAAGCAGTATCAGGCTATGCTCCAGTCAGAGGGTGTTCGGGTAGAGTTTTCGGAAGACGCTATTCGTGAAATTGCCAAAATTGCTGCTGAAGTGAATCAGCAGGTAGAAAATATCGGTGCTCGACGTTTACACACCATATTGTCATCCTTACTGGAGGAGCTGTTGTTTGCCGTACCGGATGACATTCAGTCCGGAGAAATTGATATTGACCGTGAGTATGTACAAAAACAACTTTCAGGTTTAGCCAAAGACAAAGATCTGAGTCATTATATCTTGTAAAAAGAACCTTAAATTGAAATTTTAAGAAACGTTTTTGCGCATAATACGTTGAATTAATGGTAGTATATAAATGGACGGTTGATTATACTCTTTAGGTAATATCATCGTTACACCCTAAAACAAGAAACTAAAAACTAATGTCCGTGAAGAAGTTTCTCGCTCCTCAACTTGCACTATTACTGATCCTTTCTGCCGTATGGCTTGCCGGTGTTGATAAGGTTGTTGTTACAAATGACCAAGATCAAGAAAATCTACATAAATACCTTCAGGTTCAGCGTAGAGTCTTAGATAATTATTTTGGAGATACATCGATAGACCATCTCTACGAACGAAGTATTGCCGGCTTGGTGAAAGGAATGCAGGACAGCACCCTGGATATATCAGCTACTCCCATTGATACTACCCAATTCAAGTCCATTCAGAATTTAAGGGACTCCTACAACAGTTTTGAAGAGGCGTATCTATATGTAGCCAACAACTACCCTGATCAGGATATGGCTCAGCTCACGGAAACTTCTATCCGCGAAATGCTCAAAACTCTTGACCCCCACTCTGTCTACATCGAAGCTGATGACAGTGAGAGAATTCAGGAAGAGTTCGCAGGGAAATTTCAGGGGATCGGTATTCAGTTTAACATCATCCAGGATACAATTACAGTGATTACCGCGATTTCCGGCGGCCCAAGCGATCAATTGGGAATTATGTCAGGAGACCGCATCATTTCAATTGATGACTCCAGCGCGATCGGTTACGATAACGAAGACGTAATGCGGCGCCTGAGAGGTGAAAAAGGAACAAAAGTAGATGTTGAAATTCTCCGGCCGAGCAGTTCCAACCCAATGAACTTAACAATTGAGCGAGACGATATTCCTTTAACAACCATCGATACCGAGTATATGGTTGATGATCAATCAGGATATGTCAAAATAAATCGGTTTGCCGCCACCACTCACGACGAGTTCTTGAGTTCAGTTGAAAAGCTTCGAGAACAAGGTATGGAGAGAATCATCCTGGATTTAAGAAACAATCCCGGAGGTTATCTGAGCCAGGCAATCGCCATTTCAGAGGAATTCTTTCCCAGAAATACGAAATTAGTTTCTACCGACAGTAAACACTCTCGATTTAATCAGGAAGTATACTCAAGCCGCAATGGTTTATTGATGGATATTCCTGTGATTGTATTAGTTAACGAAGGTTCCGCATCAGCCAGTGAAATTGTAAGTGGTGCCATACAAGACCATGACCGAGGTTTAATTGTTGGACGCCGTACATTTGGTAAAGGTTTGGTACAGCAGCAATATGAGCTTATAGACGGCAGCAATATCCGTGTTACGATATCCAGATATTTGACTCCATCAGGCCGATTGATTCAAAAACCATTTGATGGAAAAAACGAAGACTACGCTTTTGAATTTGTACACCGATCACCGAATCCCGCTGTGGACGTCAAAGAGTTTAAAGATCAGGTACCCGACTCTCTCAAATACACCACTAAAGCCGGCAGAGATGTTTTTGGCGGAGGTGGTATTGTTCCTGATATCTTAGTTGAACAAGACACTACTTCTTCTCCTTATCTATTTAATTTTATGCTGGTAAACCGCGTAGATTTTAATTTTGTACGTGATTTCCTTGATGAAAAGGGAGAAGAGTTCCGAGCCAATTGGGAAAATGATTATCAAGCCTTCAGAAAGGATTTTGAGTGGAGTGAATCCGACAAAGAAACTTTCTTATCTATGATGAAGGAAGAGGGTTTGGAAATTGTAGAAGAGGTTGATGAGCCGGAAGTTGAAGGTGACACTTTAAAGGTTACCCAGGAAATGTATGACGAACTTGTTTGGATGAATCATGGCAGAATGAAAGCCGAAATTGCCCGACAAGTATGGGGAAGTGAATACTTCTACCCAATTGTGAATGATTACTTTAATGAGTCGCTGTCTGAAGCTGTAAAACTCTGGGATGAGGTAAGGGAACTCGAGACATTTGCTTCCTCCCAAGCTGCAAGGTTTTAACAAACAGGCAGTAGAAACTTAATGAAATTATAGAACGGCCTGTTTTTTTAAAGCAGGCCGTTTTTGTATCTATCTGTGACAGTTACGGCAGCGGTTTCTGTGCGGAGCCTCTTATCTCCCAAAGAGTAAGGAACTCCTCCTCTGTTTTTCAATACATTTCTCTCCGATTCTGAAAAACCACCTTCCGGTCCCACGACCAGCATCAAATTACTATCCAAATGGCTTTGTGAAACCTTTTGCTCGAGTGTTTCATCAGCGTAAATGATTGCTCCGGCTTGTTCATATGATTCAATAACATCGGCTAAACTTTCAGCAAAACTTACCTTTGGCAAAAATACCCGTAGTGACTGTTTCATGGCTGATAAGGCGGTTGACTCAAGCCTGTCGAGACGAACATTTCCTTTTTCACTGTGATCTCCTCTGAAAACTACAATCTCATCAACCCCAAGCTCCACACATTTTTCAACCGCAAATTCAAGACGATCCCTTTTCTTGATCAAACCTACAACAAGCGTAACGAACGGTGATTTTCTCTCTTCAGATTGAGTTTCCAGAATATTGCAAATAACATCACTTTTTTGAATTTCCGTTACACTACAGTGATATAGTTTCCCGGCTCCATCCGAAACGTGAATTTGGTCACCCAGTCTTATCCTTAAAACTCTTGTGGCATGCTTCGCTTCCTGACCGGTAAGTTTAAGTGATGTTGGAGAGATGAGATTTGCTGGAGTGTAAAAAATATTCATCGTTTTCTGTATCTAATGCTCCTGTCAAAGACTGTTTCACCTGTCTTTAAAACCAAATCAACATATGGAACACAGAGCTTGCAATTGGTACAAGCTATTCCACTTTTCTGTATCTCTTGAACGCAGTCAAGTTTTCTCTTAGTTGCAATTTGTTTTATTTCAGCAAAAGTGATCTCATGGCAAATACATCGATCTACTTTCATTTTACAGGTATTTGATACTCACGAGTTCTGTTTAAAATGCTTCCCTAATTTTAATCCCTGTCCCTGATAATTACTCTTAATATCCGACCCGTATACGATATCAGGGATTTCACTGTTCGGCTCAAAATTCATACTACAAAAAGTCTGACCGTGTTCAATCAAAAATGGCACATCGTGCGATCGAACTTCAAGAACAGCACGTGCTCCGCCATCTTCGGCAGACCCGCCAAAACCGCTGTCAAAAAAACCGGCGTAATGCGTTCGTAGTTCACCTGAACCTGTATCATAAGCGATCATTTCTGCTGCCAGGTGTTTGGGAATTCGACATCTCTCCTTTGATGCAAAAATGTAGAACGCTTCAGGTTCCAAAATCAGATGATCTTCGCTGGCGGAACGGATTGGCTCCCAAAAATCGGAAATCTCATAATGGTTGATTTTATCCAGGTCGATCAAATCACGATGTTTTTTAGCTTTATATCCTAAAACGTCGTTTTCATCACTATGGAGGTTCACGCTTAAGAATAGTCCATGATTTACTTTCACCTCATCAAGTGGCAAAGGTGTTCCGGACGCATCAAAAAGCAATGGGTCACCTGAATGAACACGTAGAAGATCCTGATCGGTTAATACGGTATGGCCGTGACGAATTCGCAACTGGTTTAATCGCTGACCGGTTCGGACTTTAATTGGAAATGACTTGGGTACAACTTCCAGGTAGAGATTTCCTTCAAAGCCGGGTTCAATCTCTTCAAAACGATGGGAGTAATCTGTTATAACCCGTGTGAAAATATCGAGTCGGCCCGTCGTACTTTTAGGATTAGCTTTGGCTGTCAGGTTCTCTGCAGATACCAGTCGAACTGATTCATTACCACTCCCGTTGAATAATTTTTTTTGAGGCGAGAAATGAGATGCAGGCATTTTTAACTTTTCCAGAAGCGGTATGATGTAGACGCAATTCGGCTCCAAAACAGCACCATCTTCAATAGAAAAACTGTATTGATGCAGTTTGTCAATTTTTTGCTGAACCGTTTCATTCTCCGGCAAAAAGCTGCTTCGCACGCGATATGCTTTCTCACCCAGACGGAGATCAATAGAATTAGGCTGGAATTGATCATCCTTTATCGGGTGATTTTCCACTCCGGTGATAACGCCTGCCTCATTCAACAGTCTTAATTTTTGTACGGGTAAAATCCCCTTTGTACGCAATGTAACTTCGCTGGTAGTTGTGCTCATAATCATTATTAATTTTATGATGCGAAGTTAACAATTTATGATCGTTTTTGAAGGCTAAATTTTGTCTGATGGAGATTACATAATCCGTCTTTTTTTGATTCCCATTGATCCCATTCTGTTCTCTTTCATAAACTCCGTAGGAGTAACCTGCTTTTAGAAGTGGGTTTCAACCCAAGGTCGGAGCACAACGTCACATTCTCCCGCCAAACAGAGAGAATTGATTTAAATATTGAATGGAGTTGAGGCGGTATAACGTAATCTTATTTTAGACCGTCAAAAACTCATTTCGAGATTCATCGCCTCTACTCTGCTATCATCTTCAATCTGACCTCTCTGTTCGGCGATCGTATTTTTTCTTGCCAGTACCCCGGGCGTTGCCCGGGGCTATGATCTGGACGCTCCTTTGGAGCTTGTTGAAGTTGTACCCAAGGATCAACTCATAGTAAGATCATACACCCAAATTAATCCAACACAAAATCAAGCACTTTCTATAATTAAAATTCATGTTTTGGCTGCGTAAATATAAATGTCCCGTAGGGACAAAATATGGGTAGAAGTACCCATCGGTTCTCAAATTGCCCGCCGAATAGAGGGCTTGGCTTGAAATGTTGAATGGAGTTGAGGCGGTAAGTAAAAGTCTTATTGATTTCAAAAACAAGGTCGCATCTTACTGCCTCAATTCCGATTGTTTCTTGAATTTAGCCATCTGTTCGGCAGACAAATTTTCTACTCCTTTCTGCTCTACCCACGTTACATCCCGATGGGATGATGATAGCAAGTTCTAACTCCTTTTCTGAGCTGATTCAGTTTAGTTCAAAAATTCTTAAAATAAATAACCAAATCATTATTAATGACTTGAACCATAGGAATGGGTGAGTTCATACATTGTCCCGTAGGGACAAAATATGGGTAGAAATGTCCACCGATTCTCAAATTGCCCGCCGAATAGAGGGCTTGGCTTGACATGTTGATTGGAGTTGAGGCGGTAAATAAAAGTGCTTATTGATTTCAATAACAAGGTCGGCATCTTACTGCCTCAATTCCGATTGTTTCTTGAATTTAGCCCTCTGTTCGGCAGACAAATTTTCTACTCCTTTCTGCTCTACCCACGTTACATCCCG
>CAYNZY010000059.1:3071-16513 GCA_964401805.1 uncultured Rhodohalobacter sp. | reverse complement strand
AGAGTAATAATTGCTCTTTTCTCTTATTTGCATTTTATTAATGCGGAGTTTTCATATTCGAAAAAAAAGGGACTGATTTGCATAATTGCTTAGACGATCAGCAACAGAGGTTATACTCTTGTTTAACAGACGTATATAATTTTTAAATAAACAACTGAGATGGACACCGAAGATCATAAATCGAAGTTTTCCGACTGGATTAAAAGTCCACAAACCATGATTGCCCTATCTGCCGTGGTTTTAAGCGTGTGCGGACTATTTATCTCCATGTATGAGGCATCGCTGATTCGTGAGCAGCAGCGGGCATCGGTGTGGCCTAATGTTCAAGTTACTCCGTCGTTTAAAAGTGATACTCTTAAGATATTTGTGCAGAACACAGGGATCGGTCCTGCCCGCATCATGAATGCCTCTTTGACTTACAAGGATGAATTTATTCAAAACTGGGACCATCTTAAGAGTGCATTTGACTACGAGGAAAAGGATATCTCAGATATACAGTCACTGCTTAGTGGCGATGTAGTGCCCCCTTCTACTGAAAAAGAGTTGATTTACAGAGTTGCGTCGACTGCTACAAACCAGAATAAAGACCTGGTATACCAAATGAGTACTTCGATCTCAAGTATGGCCATTGATTTAGAGGTGTGCTACTGTTCGGTATATGATGAATGCTGGACCACTAAATTATCGTATGTAGAAAAACGATTTCGCGGTGAACAAGTACCCACCAGAGAAGAGCGGCGAGTCTCAAAATGCTCAATACAGGAGCAAAGCGGTATTTAAATTTTAGGAAGTAGGTACTGCACTACTCTTTCTGCTATACCAATTGTATTATTATCGCTTCACTATACAGCCACAGCAGCTTCAATCATTATTTAAAATCTGAAGGAATCTATTTCATATTCAATGAATGTGACTATTTTTGAGTTCATCATAAAATTTGTTTAAGACATTTTCTCCATGAAAAAAGAACAATCTATTGCTATTCTGGGAGTCGGAAACATTGGCTCTGCACTTGCCAAAGGACTACTGGATTCTAAATTTATTTCTCCGGCTTCACTCACATTAACCCGGCGTAACACAGATAAGCTTTCACTATTCAAAGAGCGTGGCTGTATCGTTACGGATCAAAATATTGAGGCCGTACAATCTTCTGATGTTATTGTACTTGCAGTTGAACCTCACCACATGGAGCATGTACTCAGTGAAATCTCTCCTCTGCTTACCCAAAAACACACCCTTATCTCGGTTGCCACAAGCTGGACGATAAACAAAATCCGAAATTTTGTGAGCGAGGAAGTACCCATTGTAAGAGCTATGCCAAATACGGCCATAGCCATTTCAGAATCTATGACCTGCCTGGCCGGGCCAACCAAGCATCCGGCTATGGAGCAGACAATAGAGATGTTTAATTGTGTAGGAAAAACTCAAATTATTGACGAAGAACTGATGACTTCCGCCACTGCGCTCACCGCTTGCGGAGTTGCCTTTTTCCTAAGAGCGATCAGAGCTGCGGCTCAAGGCGGAATTGAGATAGGCTTCCATGCCGACCAGGCAATCGAGATGGCGGCACAGACCGCAAAAGGAGCGGCCGAATTATTACTTCAGGATCATCAGCATCCCGAGTATGAGATCGACCGGGTTACGACTCCAAAAGGCTGTACCATTGCCGGGTTAAACCAACTCGAACACGGTGGATTCAGCTCAGCCATGATACGCGGTATCACCACTTCCGCCGAAAAAGCTGCTGATTTATAGAGAAGATGAGGAAATCATAGTAAGCAGATTTAATCTGTTTACTTACTTTCCAGGTTGGCATGTTTCATCGAGACCAACGGTAGCCTTCTCAAATTTGGCTGCTTGTCAATTCTAATGATATTTGCAAAAATGTGTAGCTAGAAACGTCATTTTCAAGTAGACTTCACCTACTCTTTATAATTCCGCACCACTTCCAGAACCTTCTCTAGGTCCTCCTCTCCTACCTGAAAATGAAACGTTGCCCGAATCGTGTTGGGGCCGAATGGAATCATCGCCACGCCTTGATCCTCAAACTTTTTGAGCACATCAACCGCCGGCTCTTTTTTCGTGTCGAATATCACGATGTTGCTCTCAATCGTATCCAGATCAATTTCAAAATCGGGATGCTCCGCCACGGTCTCAGCCAGTATTTTTGCCCGTCGGTGATCTTCACTCATCAACGGCAGATGATGGGTTACGGCATAATCCGCAGCCGCTGCCAGCAGTCCAACCTGACGCATGCCCCCACCCCACATTTTTCGCAACCTTCTCGCTTTTTTTATCTGATCTTCAGACGCCAGCATCATCGATCCGACTGGAGCTCCAAGCCCCTTGCTGAAGCAGATAGATATCGTATCGGCAACAGATCCGAAAAATTCCGGTTCAATCCCCGTTGTCGTTATGGCATTCCAGATACGGGCGCCGTCCAGATGAAAATAAAGTCCGTGTTCGTCGGCCAGATTGCTTAGTTCAATCAGCTCCTCCTTGCTGTAGCAGGCCCCTCCGCCCTTATTTGTCGTATTTTCCACGGCAATGACGCGCGTATGAGGATCCCAATCATTGTAGGTCCGGATGGCCCCTTCAACGGTCTCCCGATTCAGTTTCCCGCGTGTGCCTTTCACCGGACGAATCTGTACTGAAGATAGGTAGGAAGCGGCTCCTCCCTCGTAATTAAAAATATGTCCCAGCTCATCAATAATGATCTCATCCCCGGGTTGGGTCAGCACCGATACACAGAGCTGATTGCTCATGGTTCCGCTTGGAACAAAGAGCCCGGCTTCCATGCCAAACATCTTCGCCATCTTCTTTTGAAAGGCGTTGACCGTTGGATCCGATTCAAATACATCATCTCCAACCTCTGCCTCCGCCATAAACTTCAACATTTCGGGCGTGGGCTTGGTTACAGTGTCACTTCGGAGGTCGATCATTTTTGAATATGAATTTTGAATGTTGGATTGTGACCTGACAGCGTGCCGACATCAGGAGGTTCCTGTCAGCGTCTATTAATTTAAATCAAATTGAGGTTTTATAATTACACACCCCTCGAATGGTGAATCGCGCTTTGCGCTTTCACCGGTTCATTTCCCCTCTCTAGAGGGGATTTACCACTTCTCCTCTGGCCTCCATGAGATTCATTTTCAAGTAACACACCCCTTGCTCAAAAGAGACGGCTTCGCCGCTCTGTTTTCACCTATCCCCTCTCAAGAGGGGATTACACCCCTCGACTGCTTTCGCAGCCACTCCCCTCAAGGGGAGACTTAATTAATCGTACTTAAAAAATCCTTCGCCTGTTTTATTGCCAAGTTTCCCGGCATCCACCATTTTTACCAGCAGCGGAGCGGGTCTGTATTTCGGATCTTTAAATCCATCATAGAGCACGTTCAGAATATCAAGACAGACATCCAGCCCGATAAAATCAGCCAAACGGAGCGGTCCCATTGGGTGCGCCATTCCAAGTTTCATTACTTCGTCCACGTGTTCAGGTTCAGCCACACCTTCGTGTACGCAAAAGATCGCCTCATTAATCATGGGCATCAGCACACGATTTGAAACAAATCCCGGAAAGTCGTTAGCCGGAACCGGAACTTTGCCCAACTTTTTGGAGGTCTCCATAATCGTTTCAGTTACATCATCAGCTGTTTCAAGTCCGTTGATAACCTCAACCAGTTTCATCACGGGTACGGGGTTGAAAAAGTGCATTCCAATGAATTGCTCAGGCCGTTTGGTTACGGCTGCCAGCTTTGTAATGGAAATAGAGGATGTGTTACTTGCCAGAATTGCGTGATCCGGGGCGTTCTCATCAATCTCAGTAAATATCTTCTTTTTCAGGTCAAAAACTTCAGGAACAGCTTCTACGACCAGATCCACATCTTTCACTCCGGAAGCAACGTCAAGATGTGTCTGAATTCGTTCCAGAGTTGCCGTTTTATCACCTTCAGAAATTTTCTCCTTGTTCACCATCCGAGTCAGATTCTTGTCGATGGTATTCATCGCTCGTTCTGCATACTCTTTTTTTGTCTCTACAAGGTTCACATCGTAACCGTTCATAGCAAAAATGTGGCAAATACCGTTACCCATGGTTCCGCCACCGATAACTGCTACTTTTTTAATCTCACTCATGGTATAGCTCCTTTATCAGTTAATAGATTTAAAAATTGAATCGAAATTCAGAAGTGAAATAAAGATAAGAAAAGAAGTAGCCTCCATTTTATATCAGGAGAATAATTAATTCTATGATCTTATATCGAACTCACTTTAAATAGCATTTCATATGGCTTTGAGAGTATGTATTTTGAACGGAATTTTCAATCTATATTGGCAAAAGTTTTAAACCTGGATTATTCACCAAGAAATTTGGCGGTAAGCAAGGCGTCCCAAAAATGGTGGTGGAAGCGTCCCGACAGCCGTACGGGACGTTGAGAACACCATATATGAGACTACGCTGCATACAGTTAAATTTCGCAGAGTAGTCCAGACGAAAATTGGGCTTAATAACTTAATTGACTGTAAATAACTGTTATATATACATTTAAATTATTTCTTCTAATATTTGTGAATAATTCAGGCTAATTCTTTTCAGACCACTATGAGAACATTCCTAAGGATCTTGCTCTTACTGCTCTTTCTGCTGACCGGATTTGCCATTATAGGTATCTATTGGACGTTTTACGAACCCCTCCCCGATTACACTGCTTCGCTTAGAATGGATGGATTGAATAGTCCCGTTGACGTTCACTGGGATCCATATGGTGTACCATATATCCATGCCGAATCTGAGGAAGACCTGTATTATACAGCAGGATATATTCACGCGCAGGAGCGCTTGTGGCAGATGACCCTTCAGCAACTGGCTGCGGAAGGTCGATTTGCTGAGTTTTTGGGTGAAGATCTTGTGGAGATGGATAAATATCAGAGAACACTTGGATTCTGGGAAACTGCTCAGCGGATTGAAGAAGAAGCATCACCGGAAATCCTTCGTCTGATTCAAAAGTATGCCGATGGTGTAAACGATTATGCACGAGACAACTCACGTGACCTTCCCATTGAATTCACACTGCTCGAAATGGAGCCGATTGAATGGACCCCAACTCATACATTTGCCGTTACGCGTTTGATGGCCTGGGATCAGAACATCTATTGGTGGAGTGAACTGGCCTATGCCTATCTGGATGACAACCTGGAACCAAATCGAGTACAGGAGTTATTTCCGGAATATAACGACCGCTATCCTACTACATTGGATGAGACACAAAGCCGGAACATCGCTGCTGCTATCTTGCCCATGCTCTCAACGGAGAAAAAACGGCGATCCTTTCTTACGATGAAGGGATCACAATGGGGAAGTAATGCATGGGCCGTTAGCGGTGATAAAACAGAATCGGGTCTGCCTATACTGGCCGGTGACCCACACATGGGATTAAGCATACCCGGCTTCTGGTTCGAAATGCACTACCGTACACCTGAACAATCCATTACCGGAGCGACCATTCCGGGAGCACCATTCATCATTTTGGGCGATAATGGGAACCTGGCCTGGACCATTACTAATATGATGGCGGATGTTCTGGACTTTTTTGTAGAACAAACAGATGAGGAAGATTCCGGTCGTTACATTGTTGACAATACCGGTGATACTCCTGTAACAGAGCCATTTCGGTATAGAAATGAATTGATTAAAGTAAAAGGTGGAGATGACGTCTTGTTACGCGTTCGCCATACACAAAACGGGCCGGTGATAAGTGATCTCTACAATGATGACAACGGTGTAAATAAACTATTAGGAGATCATTTGGTCTCTATGGCATGGACGGGGCACGAAGTGAGTCAGGAGAGTGAAGCGATATATGAAATGAACATTGCCTCCGGGATAGATCAGTTTGAACAAGCTGTTCAAAAATTCAGGTCTCCGGCGATGAATTTCACCTATGCTGATGCGGAAGGAAATGTGGCTCTTTACAGCACCGGAAATCTACCCATTCGCGATTACAATCCCTTGTTCTTCAGACAGGGGGATGATCCCTCTTATCAGTGGAACGGCTGGATTCCTTTTAATGAGCTTCCTCAACTGATCAATCCTGAATCGGGGTTTGTGGCACATGCCAACAACAAACACCACACCGATAGCTACAGACACTACATAGGTTCGTTTTGGGCACCACCCTCACGAATTTCGCGAATCACACGGTTTTTAGAAGATGCCGATTCTCTTTCCGTTACGGACGTGCAGCAACTGCAATTTGATGCTTTTTCTGATCATGCCCGGGAAATCACAGAAGAGATTCTACCCATGCTCCGTTCTGATTCAGAATACGATTTTTCAACCGTACTTACCTACCTCGAGAACTGGGACTACAACTATCACCCCAATTCAACCGCCGCTACCATTTTTGATTTCTTTTTTCTGAATGTCAGCCACAACACACTGGCAGATGATCTGGGTGAAGAGGCCTATGAAGCACTTATCTCCCTGAACTATCTACCCATTCAGGTTATGAGCAGACTTCTTACGTACGACAGCAGCTTTTTCGATAATTCGCAAACAGAAGAATTTGAAAACCGTGAGGAAATTGTGCTGTTGAGTATGGCTGAAGCGGTTATGCAACTGGAGGAAATGTTTGGAGATGAAACCATTAATTGGCGTTGGGAAAATGTAAACCAGATCAGCTTAAAACCACCGCTTTTTGCCGAAGCCGCAGAAGATCCGAATGCATCCGGTATACTAAAAATGATCGTGAATAACCTCATGAGCAAAGGACCCTATCCTGTGCGAGGGAATGCCTTGACGGTAAATAAAGCTCAGTACGACTGGTCGGATCCATTTGAAGTGAATCTGGGACCATCTATCAGAAGAATTATCGACTTTTCCTCGCCCGGCCGAAGTCTGTCCGTGCTTCCAACCGGTCAATCCGGTAACCCATTGTCAACTCATTACGGAGATCAAACCGATATGTGGCTGGAGGGAAGATATCGCTACATTTACCGTGACAGTACTTTTTTCCAGGAAACAAGCTATCAGACAATGCACTTGCTGCCAAAGCGTTAAGCAAACAAGAATGTAAACTTATCTACACCCTATTTGCCAATTCAAATTTATGATATTCTTAAATAAATCCGGTTCTCTTACACATCACTCAATCTTACATTTACTGCTTTTCACCTTGATTTTGATATTTGCATCATGCAAAACATCCGAGCCTGAATCGTATCGATCTGCTGCGGAACAACCTCCCCTGCCTGAACCGGAAGAGGAACTGTCTGCTCCTGTTCAAACTCTACAAGAAACTATAGATATCGATTCCCTCCTTCAAGCAATGACACTTCAGGAAAAAATTGGTCAGTTATTCGTATCACCGGCGTACGGACGTTTTTCAAACAGTAAAGACCCGCAGTATCTAAGACTGAAGCGATTGATTGAGAACTACCATCTTGGCGGTATCATATTTATGCAAGGGGATGTTTACGGGCAAGCAATGCTGACCAATAAACTGCAGGACTACTCAAAAATCCCACTCTGGATTGCCCAGGATATGGAATTTGGCGCTGCGATGAGAGTCAGTGGCACAACACGTATCACCCCGGCTATGGGAATTGCGGCTACGGCCGACGCCTCAAATGCTTATTTGAAAGGAAAAATTACGGCCCGGGAAGCGAAAGCCCTGGGCGTAAACCAGATTTTTGCACCTGTTCTGGATGTAAATAATAATCCCGAAAATCCGGTTATCAATGTTCGCTCTTTCTCAGCCGATCCTGATATGGTTTCGTTCTTTGGCCAGTACATGATTGACGGTATTGAAAGTGAAGGAGTAATGGCAACTGCAAAGCACTTCCCCGGTCATGGTGATACGGATGTTGATTCCCACCTCGCCCTGCCGGTGATTTATCACGACTATTCCAGGATCGATTCCCTGGAATTGCGACCATTCCGGGAGACCATCAACAATGGCTTGAGAAGCGTAATGAGTGCTCATATAGCCTATCCAAACATCAGCAGAAACGGAGACCTGCCGGGTACGATGGATGAATCCATTCTCAACGATATCTTGATCGACTCGCTCGGTTTTGAAGGACTGATTGTAACGGACGGCCTGGAAATGAAAGGGATCGCCGATAACTACTCCCCCGGCGAAGCAGTAATATACGCGTTGAAAGCCGGTGTAGACATGATGCTCATCAGTCCGGATGAAATGGCGGCGATTAATGAGTTGCAGCTGGCTGTTCAGCGAGGTGAACTTTCTGAAGAGAGAATAGATCGGTCTGTCCGAAAAATTTTGCAGCTTAAAAAAGAACATGGCTCTTTTGAAAATCCCAAAGTTGACCTGCAAAATTTGAGCAGGTCCATCAATACACCGGTTTATCAAACGATTGCCGACCGCATCGCCCGAAATTCAGTTACCATTCTGAAAGATTCAAAAAATATTTTCCCAATCCGGGAAGTAGAGCACCTGAATATACTGGCTGTTGCCCTGGCAGATGATGAATCGGGATCTACGGGAAGTTCTTTTGCACGCGAGCTGCGTAAGTATCACGGTAATGTTAATTTTCATGTTCTCGACCGCAGAACAAGTCTAAGTGAAAAGAGTGAGATTCTTGACGCGGCAGACGAGGCAGACCTGATATTGATCGGCTCCTTCATCATTGTTCGTTCCCACCAACCGATACAGGTTCAACCTGAACAGCTTCAACTGTTGAAACAGATCATCAGCAGACCAAGTCCATCAGCATTGATAGCATTTGGAAATCCATATGTGGTTCGTGATCTGCCAAACGCAGATGCACACGTCATGGCTTGGTCATCCAACAGCAATCAGGTAAGACAGACCGTGCCTGCTCTTTTTGGAGCATCGGAGGTTGACGGAAAACTACCCATCAATATTCCGGGCATGTATGCTATTGGTGACGGGTTGGAATTTGATCAGTCTCACATAAGATTTGATAGCCCTGAGTCTGCCGGGATGAGTACGGAAAAACTGCTTGAACTGGATATGGTCATGCAGGAAGCGATCAATGACTCCGTTTTTCCGGGAGGCGTGGTCGGTGTGATGAGAAAAGGTGTGATGGTTTGGCAGCGGGGATACGGCTACCACGATTACAGTAAAACCCGCAATGTTGCAGACAACGACGTGTATGATCTTGCTTCCCTGACCAAAATAGTCTCAACCACAACTTCAATTATGAAATTGGCGGATGAGGGCCGGATAGATGTGAAGGATCGGGTTGCAGAATACATTCCCGAATTTAATACCGATGAAAAGCGCGATATCACCATCGAGCAGCTGCTGCTTCACACTTCAGGCCTGCCGGCATTTCAGGTTTATGTAGACGAGCTTAAAACACGTGAAGAAATTATTGATGCGGTTCGAAACGAACCCTTGATCAACCGGCCCGGGGAGGAATACGTTTATAGCGATCTCGGCTTTATTCTGCTTGCTGAAATTGTTGAGGAAGTTTCCGGTCTTCGAATCGATCAGTTTATGAGAAATAACTTTTTCTATCCCATGGGAATGAAGTCCACCTTTTTTAACCCGAAAAAAGTGGGCCAATGGTTCAGCAACCGCATTCCTCCTACAGAAATAGACACGACGTACCGGGACGGCTTGGTTCAGGCCGAAGTTCACGACGAGAGAGCGTGGTTTATGGACGGTGTAGCCGGACATGCAGGACTTTTCTCCTCAGCCGATGACTTGGCTAAATTTGCCTTTATGCTTTTAAATAACGGCGATTTTGCAGGCAAAGATTATTTAAAACCTGAAACCATTAGCCAATTTACAGAGCGCCGATCCCCGATCAACCAGAGAGCTTACGGATTTGATCGGAAAAGCGAAGGGTTCAGCACAGCGGGTCAGCTAACCGGCCCGAACTCGTTTGGTCATACCGGATTTACAGGAACAAGTTTCTGGATCGATCCTGACGAAGAAATTGCTATCATTATATTGACGAACCGTGTTCATCCTTCTCGGACTTACGGAAGTTCAATCAGCAGAGTTCGAGCTAAAATTGCCGATACCGTCATGCAGTCAATTGAACACTAAATTTATCAAATCATGAATAGCTATGCGCCCTACTCCGATTTAGAAGAGTATTGCCTTATTGAAGGCAAATCGGGTTTGTTCTATCCGGGAACGAGAATTGAGAACATCTCTTTTCCGCTTACAATTTCTGCTGTTCGTGCTGCAATTTGCAGTTGCCTGGCCAATAACGACCAACCGATATCGATTTATCAGGACGAACCGGTTTCAGAACTACTCAATTTTTGGAAAGAAGAGTATAACATCAAAAGAATTAATACACTACCGGATTCACCCGAGCTTTTCGATCCTTTGATTAAGGGTGAAGTTGACGTGATGGCTACACTTCAGGATTTAACCAAATATTGTGTCACACCCCACTCCGATTTTCCGGTAACCGCACTTTTAGAAACCGATATGGGGTATATTGCCGGCGTGAATATTGAAGTAAGCGCATGGAGCCTCGGTCTTTGTGCAGAACGTACGGCAGTAAGCAGAGCCGTAACAGCCGGCTATGGCGACAAGCTCCGTTGTATGCATGTCTATGCTCCAAAAGGAGACTTCAGTAGCCCCTGTGGGTCATGCCGACAGGTACTGGCAGACTTAATGCCAACCCAACAAGTTGTTCTCCATCATGGAAATCAAACCACATCTACACATTTTGTAAAAGATCTGCTCCCTTACGGATTTACAAGCAGTTCAATAAAAAGAAAGAAATGAATTTTTTAGCAGTATTAGACTACGATCACCTTGATAACGGAATGTTTTTAACCGCATTTGCCAGGTCACTGGCTCAAAAAAAAGAGAGCGGTATCATTATCCACAGCGACAGTGAGTATACCGATCGTCTCATTCAAACCGGAATGATGCGCGAAGATGCAAGACTTAGAGCCATTAAAGATTTAAACCACCGACTAATCGCACTCTTTGCAGATCAGGGCGTCTCCACCATTGGTGTAAATGGCCATCAAAAATCATTGATTCAGTTGAAGGACAATCAGATTCGAATAAATAAGGATCAGGTTCGAAAGTTTCCATCACAGCCGATGCTGTTGATCTCAGGACTGGCAGAAGAACTCTCGGGCGATTCTCCCAAAGCACTATCATTGCCCGAAATGGCGCTATCATTTCAAGAGAGCTTTGATTTTGAAAAGATCATCTTGTTTAGCACAGATGAGAGTTCTTCATTTATTAAGGGTGACTTTCCTCTGGACATTATTCCGGCCGAAAAGGATCAGCCGTTTTTAGAAAAACATGTACCCGAGAGTTTTAGAACGTTCAATTACAAAGTACAACTAAATACTCCCGATACATTTTAAAATCAAATTATTCGATCGATTAGTTTTTCTCAAATCCAGTACACCAATCTGTCTAAATATTGATCCATAAAATGAAATAATTTAAACCTCCATTTTACACAGTCCTAATTAATAGGAAACTTTGATGAATAATTGACCTTAAATAATTAGAAAATGGGTTTAATTGTAAATAAAACGGAAAATTTCGTTTTTTTATTTGCCCATTTACCAACGGTTACATAGTTTTGTAGCGAATTCTAGCAATAATTTGCATTAACGTTAACTAACTAAAGGAGTTATAATGAGCAGAATTGAACAAGTGAAAAATATGATTGCCGAATTGGAAGACGACATGAACAAGTTTTATGAGAAGGGAAATAAGGCAGCCGGTACAAGAGCACGTAAGCAACTGCAAGAGCTCAAAAAAGTTTCTCAGGAAATTCGTCTAGAAATTCAGGATATGAAGAATTCAGGCAAGGTTTAAAAAAGTCTTTTTTAAACTCATTAAAGCCGCTTTTTTGAAGCGGCTTTTTTTATTTAAAAAAAGTTCAAAAACTTTTAAACATCGCTTGACATAGGTTACATCAAGCCCTTATATTTGTGCCCGTTCGACGCATTCAAATGTGTTGAATAACTGTCACTCCTCGGTAGCTCAGTGGCAGAGCAGTTGACTGTTAATCAATTGGTCGTAGGTTCGAATCCTACCCGGGGAGCCAAAAGCCGATCAACATACGTTGATTGGCTTTTTTTTTGTTTATGAAATACTACCTCTACATACTCCAATCAGAAGTCAAAGAGACCTACTATGTAGGAATGTCCAACGATCCGGACAGACGGCTTCACTTTCATAACACAGACGATAGAAAAGCACACACCAGCCGATATCGGCCCTGGAAGATGGTGTATTCCCATGCATTTAATACCAAAGAAGAAGCAAGCCATGGCTGCGGAGCAGAAAGTATAATAACCTTCAGCCTTGATTGGTGGAGGAATAGCATGGTTTGCATCAAAGCGCGGTAGACATCACAATATTGGCTCCCTTGGGAGCAATCAATGTTGTGTATACGCGCGGGCAAACCGTGCCCGGAAGCAATCACCGCTCGGGAGTTTTTGATGACTTTTGGCGGTCCAAAAGTCAGATGTAAAATATATAATGAACCCAAGATTTTTTGAAGCTTTTTCAGGGTTCACTAAAAATAACAAAGCCGATCAACATACGTTGATTAGTTTTTTTTGTTTTAATATGTAGTCAAAACTATTCTCTGAATTGAAGCAGTCGAAAAAATCAATCCACTTCAAGATGATTATCTGATCTTACCAAATCGGGGCGGGTTCCATAAGGATCGATACTTACATACTTTGGAAGTTTATCTGTCTGGAAGGTTAGTTTCTGTTTTCCATCTACGATAGTTTTCGGATTAAGGTAAATAATATCATCCAATGAGGCTTCCGAAGGGTGAGTTGAAAATAACCCTATAGGGATCGGTTCACTCATGCTGATCTCTGATTCAATTCCATCCACCGATTCAAACTTCTTGGCATCAATAGTGACGGTAACTTCATAAACACCACTTGGCTGTTTGCTGTGCGACACATCAGCAATGGATAGATCATAAGTAATGATCTTTTTGAACCAGTCATCAATTAAATAGTGATATTTTTCCGGGGTCACTTTATATAACTCATCCAGAAACTCGACAGAGGTGACTGTGAGATCGATCTCATTTTTATGTCGGTCAACGAGTTTTTTCAACACTCGATTTAATACTTTTTCTCCGATCAGTTCTTTAAGAGCAATCATTACCATATAACTTTTGCCATACAGCATATAACCTTCACCTTGTTCCAGATAAAGAGGTTGCTCGGGTGTTGAGGCATATGAACGACCACTGAAATAGGTATTATTAGCCGTTGCACTGAGCTGGTATAGTGAAGGCATCCCGTAATGTTTTTCCATAACCACTGCTTCAGTATATTTGGCAAAACCTTCTACGAAAAGCCCGCTTCCACTGATGTTTTTTGGGGTTAGCTGATATCCCCACCATTGATGAGCTACTTCATGAATGGTTACCTTAGCAACCAGGTTGAAAGCATCTGACCGACGCTGATCTAAGAGGTAAATTCT
>CAYNZY010000059.1:0-3061 GCA_964401805.1 uncultured Rhodohalobacter sp. | reverse complement strand
AGTGCCGGATGCAGCAAATCCTCCAAAGTTCCAATAAGAGGGTATTTCAGCTACACGAAGATAATCCAGTGGATAATCACCAAATTCTGCTTGCGCATAATCCAGCGCCTGTTTCATGCTGTTCATAATGCTTTGGTGATTGAAATCTTGATCGGGGTGATAATAATGCTCTAGGCTGATTCCCTGATAGTGTTCCTTCTCCGTTTCATAAACGGCAGAATGATAAGTGACCATCGGTGCAACAGGGTATGCAGACTTATAGCGGAAATAATTCCGGCCGTTTTCTGTCCATTTTTCTTCAAGGTTACCAACAGAAATTCCCGTTTGGGTGTCCGGAACAGATAAGGTGGCTTCAAAATCTACCCGACCAAAACCTGATTCCATTAATTCGAAATCCGCTGCTGAAGGCTGTTCTTCTTCCCGCTCAGGAAGCCCGCGTTTCTTACGCTCTGCTTTGTCGGTAATTTCTCTATTGTCGGTATAACCGAGATACGGACTGAAGTCTCGCAAATGAACAAAACTCCCATTATCCACCAAATCTCTACCGGAACGGAGTCCGGTGTGAGCTCCATTAGCAGAAAAAGTCAGTTTAACGGAATCCCCCGGTAGGACAGGTGAATTGAACTCAAATTCAAAAATCCCGTGCGTAGAATCCCGGTTGATCAGTGTAGCTCGTTCCAGTGCAATATGGGTAATTGGTTTTTTCTCGATGAAAAGTGCTCTGTTTACAGCGGTATCGCTTTTATTGGCAAGCGTATAAACAGCATCAACTGAGTACGTTCTCTCAAAAGGATAAAGTGCTACATCGGTGGAAATGGAGATAGGATATAACCAGGGCTCCTCTTCATATTGTTTGTATTTTCTTTCATACTCGGCTCTGCGATCCAGTATAGAATCAGATGACAGGTACTCCGCTTCTACATTGGTCTTATAGAAAATCATTCCAGAGGAGCAAAGGAAAAGCAATGTAAAGATAGAAAGAGGGATTCGTTTCCGGCTTGTCCAACCTCGGAAAAGTTGTTTAGCATGGTCCCAAAACTTTCCACTAATACCCCGTTGCCAGCCATGCAGAGCTAGTATGGATAAAATCAGGCCTGCAATTATCCAGTTAGAAGATAGCAGGTGAAAGGCGGATGCATTATTGCTGACTCCCGACATATCCGAAAAAGTAATGGAGGGCATATAGCCGATTCTTAATAATGGATGCTCAATACCCAGATAGCCCGATAAGTTCGTTCCAAAAACGGCAATCACAATTCCGCTGATGGCCATCCCCAGATACTTTCCCGGAGAAAGTGTTTGGATAAATAGAGTGAGCAGGATATAAAAAACGAGTGGAATTCCCTGGTAGTAATACAAAGAGAGGTAGGTGCCTATGTCAATGTGAGCGTAATCCAACATAAATTGAAAAGCTATGGCAATACCAATCTCAAGGGTGATGAAAAGAAAAGGGATACTGAGCAAGACAGATGCCTTTGACCAAAAGAAAGAGGCATTGGATGCAGGTGTTGCATCAAGGATAAGGTAAAAATCTTCACATCGCTCTTTCCAGACCCACTCACCACTGTAAAACACAATTAAGAGTAGACCAAAAATGAAAATGGCTGTATTATTTAACCCGGCCAGAATCGAGGTAATAGGGTATAAACTTTCGGAATAACTGCCTCCTTCAACAAGCGTGGAATAAAATTCGGAACAAATAATGAAAGTGATGAACACCAACATAGCCTGGAAAGGCAGACTTTTTAGCAGTTGAGAGATCCCAATTTTAGTCTGTGCTAAGAAACTATGCCAAAACGCTCGTTGTCCAAATCTTGATGGTGAGATAGGTTGATAGACTATATTTTTAGTTATCTCTTCATCTGTTTTGGTTTCATCTGAAGCTTTCTGTTTTTTCTGATTTAAGGCACGGAAGGAAAACAACCGATAGGCAATACCTAAAAAGGAAAAGGAGATCGTGATCCACAGTAATCGGTTGAGTAATAAATTCCCGGTTAAAGAAACCCATACACTATTCTTTTGCAAGGGAGTGAGGTATTTACTTTGCTCCATGAAGGCTGAAATGCCAAATGGATCTGCCAGAGCCGCTAACATCATATTCTCGGTGTGAGTTGGGGTAGAATCGGCCAAAATTGGAGAATTGAAATAGAAAGAGCACACAAAGTAGAGGACGTAAATCAGGACAGCTGATGCGTAGATCGACATTCTGTTTTTAGATAGTAACCCTACTGTAAAGATAAAAGCTGAGCATATAAATACGTTTGGAAGTACAAAAATCAGCCAGTTCCAGAAATAAAGAGTTGGACTAATCGGAGCCAGACGCTCAGGGTCCAAATCGACGATCAAAGTTCCGGAAATCATTCCAAGTAACAACGGACTCACAGCAAGCAGGCTAAACAAGAAGACTCCGGAGAAACGGCTAATAAAAAAGTGATACTTTTTTACGCCGGTACTGAAAATAATCTCCTGCATTCGGTATGTACTATCCCGTAATAGTCCGTTGATTACAAAGAACATAATGGCAAAAACAGCTCCAAGAGTAAACAGGGAGGTATAATAGCTGATTTGATAGGGCGCATTATAGTCTACGAGACCAGTTGCAAACGCTTGTCCACCAATTTGAAATCCGGTAAGGAAAAACAAAATGACAGCGGCGGGCAATGCCCAAAGTTTTCTTTGATAGATGAATTCAAATTTGAGTAATTCGGTAATCATGATACCCCCATAGTTTGAAGCTCAGAGGATGGGACTACTGAGAAGTAATAATCTTCGAGCGTTGGGTCTACAGCTTCAAACTCACTTCCCGGAGAACTTTCGGCTTTTATATGAATTAGGGTGTTACCTGCAATCAGTCGTGTTGAAATGACGTGGTGTGTTTCGCGATATCCAGACAGGTCATTATCATCTATCGTTTTTCTCCAGATTTTTCCTTCTAACGTTTTTACTAATTCTGAAGGATTTCCATGTACCAGAATTTCACTCTGATGTAAAACCGCCATATTTGGACACAGATTATAGATGTCTGCAACTATATGTGTTGAAAGAATTACAATGATATTCT
>CAYNZY010000058.1:0-16562 GCA_964401805.1 uncultured Rhodohalobacter sp. | reverse complement strand
TGAACTTCGCCAATTTAGGCGCAATCACTACAGAACAGTACCCCGCGTTTGGGTTGTTGTTGAAATAGTTCTGATGGTAATCTTCTGCTACACTGTAATTACTAAGCGGTGTAATTTCCGTCACGATCGAATCATCCCACAGGTCTGACTCATCCGTTCGTTTCATCGACTCTTCCGCAATCTTCTTCTGTTCCAGTGAGTTGTAGAAAATTGCTGATCGATACTGAGTCCCCACATCCGCTCCCTGTCGGTTCAAAGTAGTCGGATCGTGTGTGTGCCAAAAAACTTCCAGCAGTTCTTCATAGCTGATCTCTTCCGGGTCGAAGGTGACTTTGGCCACTTCAGCATGACCGGTTTTCCCGCTTACTACCTGATTATAGGTTGGATTTTCAACATGTCCGCCGGCATAACCTGATTCAACAGCTACTACACCATTCACTCTCTGGTAAACCGCTTCAACACACCAAAAACATCCGGCACCGAGTACAGCCGTTTCGTAATTCTCATTTTGAGCATCTGCCTGATCTGTCATAGTAAATAGAATCGTTATTAGGATTAGTATAAGTTTCATAAGTATCTTTTGTTTTTATATCTGATGTTTAAACATCAAGGATGTGTGAATCGTGCCCGTTTTCACCGCAAAGACGCAGAGATCGCTGAGGCTTTTTATTTACTCATTTCTGTCATCGCCAATCCGGAATTTATTATTTCAAGTTTTAATAATTACTGACTGGAATTCGGGATTTGTTATTTGGTGCTTGGAATTTGAAGTTTAAACGCGATTACAAAACTTCTTTCAAATAATCCCACAAGTTCTCTGCAATCACCTTATGCCCCTCTTCCGTCGGATGAATTCCATCTCCCTGGTTGAGCTCCGGATCTCCGGCCACTCCTTCCAGAATAAACGGCATAAAGATGACATCATTTTCATCGGCAAGCTCATAAAACACTGATCGAAACTCTCCCGTATACCGTTCTCCCATATTGGGCGGAGCTTCCATACCGGTTAAAATGATCTCTGCACCGGGATACTTCTCTTCTACTTTTTGGATGATTCCCTGCAGGTTCTGCTTCGTATTTTCAGGATCAATTCCTCTCAAGCCATCGTTACCGCCAAGCTCCAGAATAAAAATGTCCACCGGCTGCTGCAGTACCCAGTCAATACGCCTCAAACCGCCTGCTGAAGTCTCACCGCTCAGTCCCGCGTTCACCACATTGTAATCCATGTCCAAAGAGTCGATCTTCTGCTGAATAAATGCAGGAAAAGCGTTCTGTTCTTCAAGCCCAAATCCCGCGGTAATACTGTCACCAAAAATTAAAATCTGTTTTTCCTGAGCAAAGACATCAGCAGACAGCATCAAACCGCATAAAAAGATTGCAACCTTTAATATTCCGGATCGTTTACAATTCATAACTAAATAAAATACTTTAACAGGAATGTTTTACGTAATACAACGTGTTTGTTTGATTGTTTCTTAACCAACTGATTATCAATGAATCACAGTTCCATTCTTTCCGCCGAAAATGTAACAAAAACCTTTCAGAGCGGAGATCATAAACTAACCGTATTAGATAATATCGCTTTTCACATCGAAAAAGGGATTACCTGCGCCATTGTAGGGCCATCCGGTAGTGGTAAAACCACGCTTTTAGGACTTTGTGCCGGACTCGACCGCCCAACTTCAGGTCGTGTAATTCTTAACGGCCAACCCATTTCTGATATGAAAGAGGGCGAACTCAATAGTGTACGAAACGAACAGATCGGGTTTGTATTTCAATCTTTTCAGCTCATTTCAACACTAACTGCGCTCGAAAATGTAATGGTACCGGTTGAGCTGCGTGGAACACCGTACCGTGAAGTGGAGCAGAAAGCGAAAGAGTTGCTTACACAGGTTGGTTTAAAGGATCGGCTTCACCACTACCCCAATCAGCTGTCGGGTGGCGAACAACAGCGAGTGGGACTTGCCAGGGCATTCATTCATAAACCTGAAATTCTTTTTGCCGATGAACCGACAGGAAATCTCGATAGCGAGACCGGCGAACAGATCGAAGATCTTCTTTTTGACCTGAATCGGGAATCCGGGACAACTTTAATTATTGTAACGCACGATCGTGATCTGGCCAAAAAATGTGATCGAATTATTGAACTGAAAAGCGGCGAAATTTTCAGAGATACCGGTTTTGAAGAGAATGAATCACAGTTTGAGACTGAGGAAACCGTTAACGCTGAAATCAAACCGGCCGAATGAACCTGATTCGAGAACTCCTAAATCCATTCAGCTGGAAACTGGCGTGGCGTGATGCTCGTCCGCAGTGGAAAAGCCTCTTTTTATACACCTCTGCCGTCATTGCCGGTGTTGCGGCATTGGTCGCCATTCTTTCGTTTCGGAATGATGTGCTGCTAACAGTCGATGACCAGTCTCGCGAACTTCTGGGGGCGGACCTCGAAGTCCGAATGAATCAGCCCTACCCTGATGTCATTCAATCCTATATAGACTCCATTGGTGGAAGCAGAGCAAATGCCATTGAGTTCAACTCTATGGTTATCTACAGTGATGAAGGGCAGAACCGACTCTCTCAAATACGCGCTATCGACGGACCATACCCAATTTACGGCGAAATTGAGACGGTTCCTGCTGATGCCGCAGACCGCTATAAACAAGAAGGTGGAGCACTCGTGGAACAGTCGGCCATGCAGCAGTTTAACCTTCAGCCCGGCGACACCATTCAGGTTGGAAATTTTAAAGTTCCTATTTTGGGAGAGCTTATCTCAGTTCCCGGAGAGGCCGCCGCTTTCTCACTGATTGGACCGAGGGTATATCTTTCAAGAGATCTGCTCGAGGGTTCATCCCTTCTCGATCGCGGAAGCCGTGTGACCTACAAGAGCTACTTCCAGTTTGACAGTCCGGAGTTAGTCACCTCAGCAGTAGAGGGATTGCGTGAATTTCGCGGCGAGTATCGTGTACGCTATGACACGGTAGAATCCCGAAAAGAGGACTTTGACGAAATCGTGTCCAACCTGAGTAAATTTTTAGGTTTGATCGCCTTTGTGGCACTTCTTTTGGGTGGTCTCGGAGTTGCCAGTGCCGTGCATGTTTACTTGAAACGTAAAACGTCTATGGTTGCCACTCTTCGCTGTATCGGAATGAGGGCTGAACAGATCCTGGCCGCAGTAGCTATACAGATCTCCATGCTTGGCTTTATCGGGGCCGCTATCGGAACACTTTTGGGACTGATTTTCCAATTCTATTTGCCAACCCTATTTGCAGACCTGCTTCCTTTCGATATTGTTCAGGCCATATCCATTCAGGCTATCGGCCTCGGTTTAGTCACAGGAATTGTTATTAGCGTTGTTTTTTCGCTGCTCCCGCTGGCAGGTGTCAGTACCGTATCCCCGATGATGACGCTTCGAAATGCAGATTTTTCACCTATTCAGGCGCTATCAACCAAAGTAAAAGGAATAACTGTTGCCGTAACGCTGGCTACTCTCATTCTGATTGTCGGATTTTTAACCGAAAGCCTGATCGTTGCCGGAACGTTTACGCTGAGTATGATTCTCTTCGTTATTCTGCTCAGGGCAACAGCCTCTCTGCTGATGGCAGGCATTAAAGGGCTTCGATTGAAATCTTTCACCTACGTGTGGAGACAGGGAACAGCAAATCTGTTTCGCCCCAATAATCAGACCTCCATGCTGATGACCACACTCGGTATGGGTATGCTGCTGATCGGAACACTCTATCTCTCGCAGGACGCCATCCTTCAGCGAATTGATCTGCAGTTTTCTGACGACATGCCAAATTTGGTTCTCTACGACATCCAAACCGATCAAAATGATGACATTCTGAATATCATTGAAGAGAATGATGGAAAAGTTTTGCAGAATGTACCCATTGTTTCCATGAGGCTGGCCAAATGGAACGGGCTCACGCCATCAGAAGTGCGGGAAGACTCAACCATCGACGTTAGAGGCTGGGCTCTTGGCCGGGAGTACAGGGTTACCTACCGCAGTGAACTCCGGGAGTCGGAAACTCTCACAGAAGGTGAATGGATCGGAGAAGCAGATGGAATCAACTCTGTTGTGCCTATCTCCATTGCTACCAATATTGAGGACGACCTGCGCGTTGCCGTCGGGGATTCTCTCACTTTCAATGTTCAGGGAGTTCAGGTTAAAACCCGTATTGCCAGTATTCGCGATGTGGATTTCACTCGTGCTGAACCCAACTTTTTTGTTCTGTTTCCATCCGGTGTGCTGGAGAATGCTCCCCAGTTTTTTGCCACAGTTATTCAAACCAACAGCGACCTTCAAACAGTGACGATACAGCAAGAGGTCGTTCAGCGGCATCCTAACATATCGGCCATTGATGTTGGAATTGCCCTTCAGAGCGTTCAGGAGTTTCTTGGAAAAATTGCGATGGCTGTACAGTTCATGGCTCTATTCAGTATTTTGACAGGGTTCATTGTTCTGGGAGGATCCATTGCGATCAGTCGTCGCCAGAGAACCCGAGAGGCCGTTTTACTTCGGACACTGGGTGCCAACAAAAAGCAGATTTCAGGAATACAAACGATCGAATATGCACTGCTTGGGTTACTTGCCGGTTTAACCGGTTTGTTGCTTGCATTGGTAGCCAGCTGGGCTTTGGCCTGGTTCTACTTTGATCTGGCTTTCAGACCTGATATTTTAGTACTTTCTACAATCACAGGTGTAGTTGTACTTTCGGCCATTGCTATCGGGTGGAGCGGCAGCCGGCATATTTTCAAACACTCCCCGATTGAAGTATTGCGGCTTGAAGGTGAAGCAACGTAAAATAAGAACGGTGTATTTGAAATGAGTCTAATTTGAAAGAACGGCTTCGCATTCTAAAATGAGGAAGAAAATGTATAAAGTTTATAGCCTTTGATGTCATCTTCTTTATCTCGCAGATTTGCGCTGATTTAACCGCAGATTTACGCAGAATATCTGCGAGAATCAGCGAATCTATTCTGCGAAACTCTGCGAGAAATTAAAAGTAACGTCACTTTGAGCATAATCGAGAATTCAAATTGACGTCAATGTATCTTTTAAATCAAATTCCATTCTCTGATTTCAGACTCATTTTTAAATGAAATAATCTTATGACGACAAACCAAAAAGTCTGGCTCATTTCATTCATTATCGTTTTGGTTTGTATTCTGGCTGCACTTCTAATCTACATCTACACCGGTCAGATTGTTCTGGCTCTATTTATTGCCCCTCCCATTATCCACTGGATACTCAGGAGAAAACAGTCTAAAAATTCAGAATCTTAAAGCCGCTACCTTTTCAGTCATAGTCGTCTGAATTTATTTTTGCAGTGCTGAAATCTCCGCTTATCTTTGCGCACAGAAATTAACCGCTCAACAGATTGCATGGTGAAAAAAAGTGCATTAATAAAACGAGTTTACATGAAAAGTTTTCTTGGTACGATTATTCTTCTACTGATTTGTATTTCTCAACCGGTTTCTGCTCAGATCACGGCAGAACTTGACTCTATCTCAGTCACCTCATCCCGCATAACAACGTCCGTTTCCGAAAGCGGTAAAAGTGTGGCCGTAATTACTCAAAAAGAGATTGAAGCGATGCCGGTTACCTCCGTGGATGATCTGCTCAAGTCCATCCCCGGAATCAACGTTAATTCAAGGCAGGGTTTCGGGGTTCAGTCCGATGTGGGAATGAGGGGCAGCACCTTCTCCCAGGTTCTGTTCATGCTCGATAATGTTCCGTTGAATGATCCCTTGACCGCACATTTCAACACTAACATTCCGGTTTCTCTGGGTGAGATTGGTCAGATTGAAATTATTCGGGGACCATCCAGTGCATCATTTGGAGCCGATGCCGTTGGCGGCGTAGTTCACATCAAAACGAAAATGTACATGCAGCGTGAGGTTAGCAAGCCTAACGGGCTTCTCTCGTACGCTGATGCTGATCTATCTTATGGCCAAAACAATCTCAGAATAGGAGATCTTTCATTCGAACTGCAACAGGATCGATGGCGACTAAGTACTTCCATTCGTGGAGTTTACTCTGATGGAGAGCGATTGGAAAATCCCGGATTTGAAGCAGGTGTATCGGATCAAAGTCACTATGATAACTACTTTGAACTGGCGAACTTCAGCACATCACTCTCCTACCGGTTGAATGACCGGTGGTCTTGGTACGTTCGAGGAGGAGTGGATGACCGTGATTTTAGCGCGCGATATTTCTACACGCGAAGTGAATTCGATGAGTCTGTGGAACAGATCTCAAGTCGGTGGGCTCTGGGAGCCATTACCCGTGATACCGGTCAAAACAGAACGGAAATGAACGTATCATTCAGAAATGTGAATGATATTTTTGATTTCAACTCCAGAATTGGGTCACCGGTCAACGAACACACAACCGACCAGCTGTTTTTAAATCTCTCCCACCAAATTAATCTTGGGAGCACCGGCAGTTCTTCAATCTCTGACAGCCGGGTGATGATCGGTGCCCAGATGCTGGATAAGCAGATCGAAAGTACCGATCGCGGTAACCACTCCGACCGGATGGGCGGGATCTATCTGATTGGTTCAGCTAACTGGGATAGCGGGTTCAGCATGACCGCCAGTACCCGCCTGCAGTTCGATACACAAAATGATCCCGAAATTCTCCCGCAGCTCAGCATGGCGTATAACCGCGGGGATATCACACTGAGAAGCTCCATGGGGCGAGCCATTCGTGTGGGAGATTTTACTGAACGGTTTATCTCATCTCAAATAGAAAATCTTGCTCCTCTGCGAAACATCGGCAATCCTGATCTTCGTCCTGAGAAATCATGGACATTCGATCTCGGTTTAGACTGGAGACCTACAAACCGTACACTGATCTCTCCTACGCTCTTTTACAGAACTTCATCCGATCTGATCGACTATGCGCTGACAAACTCATCAGATATCAACAATGCGGACAACCTGCAGCCGAATGAGGACTATTTCTATACGCGCAACATTGCGACCAGCAACACCGCAGGTGTTGAATTTCTGGCGTCGCATCGCTTTGTAGTAGGCTCACAAAAAACGCTCAGAACAGACGCGGGATATACCTGGATTCGGACGTCCGGAAATGAAGGCGAAGTTTCAAAATATATCGCCAACCATCCAAAGCATCAGTTTTCATTTACCGTAGATGCCAATCTGAATAGATTTCGGATAACGTCTGAATCATCCTACAGAGTCAGGTCTTCAGAATCAGCCGATCTGATTGCCGGAGATGTACCGGACGGATATTTCCTCACCAATTTAAAACTCCAGTTTGCATTCTCCGGGTGGCCACTGACTGCTTATGTTCAAGGACTGAATCTAACCGACACCCAATACCAGGAGATTCTTGGAGCTCCCATGCCCGGCCGCTGGCTGATGGGAGGCCTCAAAGTCCGCATTCGGTAAATTTTAATAATGCTTCTTAGTTACCACGATTGAAGATCTATAAATTATCTCCCCTCCTTTTTAAGGAGGGGATTTAGGGATGGTTCAGGTTTGTACTGAGTTTGACCGTCAGAACAAGCAACATTGAGATCATTGATTCCAAAATCATTTCCCGACAGTTCGAGTTCGTCGAAAACTTTTTAATCCTTGAGCGATGCAGTCTAAGCAAACTCAGCTCCGAAGGAGCGCCGGTCAACAACATCGTGCAGCGCGCGATGATACAATATCAACCCATCAGGGCTGCCCCAACGTGGGCGGCGGTCCCAGCAAGCCAACTTTTATCAACGCAATATCAGTTCAATCCCATATATACCGTTCATCAAAGTCCACTCCATAATTCTTTAAAAACTTCTTATACTCGTCTTTAAAGCTCATATTTTGATGATGTTCATGCTGATTTTTAATGTATTCGATTACGGAATTTACTCCTTTCGGAGAGACTGAGAAAATTCCGTAGCCATCCTGCCAGTAGAAATTTGCATATCTATCACCCATTGTTTTTATCCATTTGGAAGAGCCTTGTTTCATTTCCTGAAGCAGTTTCATCTGAGTAATTTTTCTTGAAAGGAGGCATAAAATATGAACATGGTTTTTGTATCCACCAATTTGTACAGGATTACATTCCAAGTCTTTACATATCCCACCGATATAGTTGTAAAGATCGTTTTCGATTGTATCATCGATATGGTTATTTCTGTGTTTTGTGCTGATAATGATATGTGTATATACTTTGGAGAGAGACTGTGGCATAGATAAATATTGTTTGGATTGCGCCCCTTCAGGGCTTTTATATATGGCAGTAGCATCTGCCATAGTGCTCTGCACTATGTTATTTACTTTGCCCCTTTGGGGCAAGCACATTCATTAATGTAAAAATCAGTACCCTGATGATTCAAAGAGTTTAATAACCAAACATACATTGCAGATCTCAAGAATAATTGGTTTTATGGGTGAGACCTGAAACCAATTATTTTCTGATGCGATCTCAAGCTAAATATCTTCTTCTATTACTTATTCTGATCTCAATCACTACCGCACTGCCTGCTCAATCTGTCACTGAACTCATCACACACTACCAGGCCGATTGGGGAGCACTGAATCGCACTTACTCCGTTCAGCCTTCAGATCAGCACTTCGATCGCTTTGAACAGTTTTACCACGCCCAGGTCCAGAAATTAGGAACCCTGAATTTTAATAATCTCTCTCACTCCGATCAGGTGGACTACCTTCTATTTCAAAACAGCCTGGAGCGATCTCTCTATTTTTTGAAACGGGAACATGAGCAATATGATCGAATCTCACACTATTTGCCGGCACCAAATGAAATTATGGAATTCATCAACCTGAGGCGCCGGGGTAACAATCTGGAGGGGCAGCAGGTGGCAGAGTGGATGAACAGCTGGTTCCATGAAACAGAGAACAAGATGGCTGAGCTTGAATCTTCAGAAGTTCTCACTCTGCGTGATGCAACCTATTTATCGAACACCATCAAAGAGCTAAAGGATGCGATTGGCGAGGCATACGAATTCTATTACGGCTACTCCCCCGATTTCAACTGGTGGGTAGAATCCCCTTTTACAATGCTTGATGAGTCGCTGGAAGCGTATGCTGAGCTGGCTGCAGATCACTATAACGAAGAACAAGAAGCTGTGGATGAAAGCGGTATCGCCGGCAACCCAATTGGCGAGGAGGAGATCAAACGGCGACTGGCATTTGAAATGATCTCCTACACACCAGAGGAACTCATTGAAATTGCAAATGAGCAGTACAACTGGACGCTTCGCGAAATGCTGAAGGCTTCTAACGAATTGGGTTTTGGCGATGACTGGAAAGCTGCACTTGAACAGGTAAAAACTACCTATCTTCCCGCGGGTGAACAGCCTAAACTGGTGCAGGATCTGGCGAATGAAGCCGTTCAATTTCTGGAAAATCGTAACCTTGTTACGATTCCCGATATGGCTAAAGAGACCTGGAGAATGATGATGCTGAGTCCGGAGTGGCAGCGGATTGCCCCGTTTTTCCTGGGCGGCGAGACGGTTCGGATTGCCTATCCAACCCATACCATGACTCACGAAGAGAAGATGATGAGCATGCGCGGGAATAACCCTCACTTTTCAAAAGCGGTGGTGCATCACGAGCTGATTCCCGGCCACCACCTGCAACAGTTTATGAATCAGCGCTACCAAACACATCGCCGAATGTTCAGAACCCCGTTCTGGACCGAGGGCTGGGCACTCTACTGGGAGTTTGTACTCTGGGAGAAAGGTTTTGCCAACAGCCCTGAAGATCGGATCGGAATGCTCTACTGGAGAATGCACCGCGCGGCACGGATTGTCTTCTCGCTGAACTACCACCTTGGGAACTGGACTCCGCAACAATCAATCGACTACCTGGTTGAAAAGGTGGGACACGAATACGCCAATGCAGAAGCAGAAGTTCGGCGATCCTTTGAGGGGAACTATGGCCCGCTTTATCAGATCGCCTACATGGTCGGTGCAATGCAGTTTTACTCACTCCGAATGGAACTCGTCGATTCTGGACAGATGAGTGAAAATGAGTTTCATGATACCATTCTGCAAAATAACAGCATCCCGGTTGCAATGGTCAGGGCACTTTTAACCGGGCACGAACTGACTCCAGAATTTCAATCTGAATGGAAATTCGGCAATTATATCGAAGGGATGTAGCTTACCGCAGTGGCGCAGAGATTCGCAACCCTCCCCTCTTGAGAGGGGAAAAGTGAAGATGAAATCGCAAAGCGAGATTCATCGAGCAAGGGGTGTGTTTGGGATTTCTAAAATGAAGTTCAGTAGTAATGTATTCCAGCTAAACATTGATTTCCAACTGATTAGTGAAAACTGCTGAATCTATACTTTCGATCTACAATCTGCTAAAATACACAGACATCCCCTCTCGAGAGGGGAAAAGCCAGCATGGAATTGCGAAGCAAGATCCGTGATGGCGAGGGGTGTGTTCAACTGAGTGCTGAGATGACTAAAAATTTGAAATTTCAATTTCATTTTTTAACACTACTCATCCCCCATTGCCCCTTCAAAGGGGGACACTTTCTAATCAATCTTTCCTTTCTTCCGCAGGCGACGATAAATTCGTTCAGTATCTAACTCTTCAGGTATTTCTGAACCTGAAACCAGATGATCAGCAAGAATGGACGCCATATACTCCGAATAGATCAACCCTTTGGAGCCCATAGCCGAATAGATGCACAACTGAGGATTGTTTCGATGTCTGCCCAGAACCGGCAAATGGTTGGGTGCCGTTGCTCTTACGCCCGCAAGCTGCCCGGTCTTTTTAACCTTTGTGCTGATTTCCGGCAAAATTTTCTCCAGCTTCCCAAACAGCCGGTTGTATGCTTCATCCGTAATATCCACATCGTCAAAATGGTGTTCGTAGGTTGAGCCGACGATTAGTTCATTCGGCTCTCTCCGAAGAATATATCCCAAAGCGGAGAGTCCGTGCATCCACGGCAGCTCCTGATCGGTTTCAAAAATTGCCACCTGTCCCTTCACACGTTGTATTCCAAGCTCGGCCCAGTCATCAAATCCCGGCGTATCAGCGCCCGCACAAACAATCACATGCTCGGCGCTTGCTGTATTTCCCTCTTCGTCGGTCAAAACAAAGTCTGAACCCTTAAATTCATACCCCGTTTTCAAACCGCTGAATGTCACTCCCTCATCTGTCAATGCTTTTCGGAACGTGTTCAGGTAGTTGTCAACAAAAACCGTCAGACCCGGTTTGATAAAATATCCACCATAGTTTTTAGCTATCCCGGGATTGATCTCCTCAATTTCATTCGGTTCGAGCCACTCCACCCAACCCTCAGGCCAGGGCTGCTCCTTGAGCGAAAGTTTAAAGTTCTCTGCCAGCTCTTCTGTTATGGCCGGACGCAACACACCTGTGGCGTTAAACAAATCGTTTCTGCCGGACTGCTTTGAGAGTTTATCAATATTTGATCGGAATGCGTTTAAACATTTTTCACTCTCCCAAACCAGATTCCCTTTCCGACCCGCCGATGGATTAACCATAGCAGCCGGTGGTCCCGGAGCTTCGGGATCGGCCCGGAAAGGGTCGATCAAAAGAACTTTTTTTCCTCTTTGTTGAAGTTGATTGGCCATGGACAAACCGGAAATACCGGCCCCGAATACAGCTGCATAATAGTCTGACATAAAAAATAGCTTTTAATTTAAAGAAACTTACGAGGCAAACCACTCAGAGACAAACGGGAAACAATGGATTACATATCGGGTAATTTAATCAGTGGCAGTGTTGGTTATCTGTGTTAGATAAAACCAAAAATTTTAGATTCATTCTGTTGTATTCCGGTTAAATCTTTCGGAGTTTTGGCGCCATGGGATTTTTTATAAGAAAAGCATTTAAAGCGGGACCACTGCGCATCAACCTGTCTAAAGGCGGAGTTGGGATTTCGGGTGGAGTCACGGGGGCAAGAATCGGTTTAAACCGAAACGGCGCTTATGTCTATGGCGGACGGTACGGACTTTACTATCGTGAGCGATTAGGAAACAGAAAAAAATCACGTCATTCACCCGATCATATTAAACCCGATGGCCGACCGGTTGAGATCAATACAAACGGTACAACCGATCTGTTTGTAGATACGGGAGCAACTTTCCCCTCACCCTACGACCTGATTGAACCTCATCCATGGCCTGAGCTGATTGAGACGACACCCCGCTATAAAAATCCTATGATGTGGATATTGCTGGTTTTCCTGATCGCAGTCTCCATCGCAATTCCTAACATTGCTGTATGGGCCACCTCAGCCGTCGGTTTTCTTCTGATCTCATGGTCTATAATTAGCGATTATAGCTGGCGAAAGAGGGGGCACGAAATGGTTGAAACCATTTCAAAAGCATTTGAAGAAGACCCCAAGAGTGTAAGTTTAGACGTTATGCACCAGTTTGAGACAAAGGCACCCAAGCGCTTCAACGAACGCTTTATGCCGGATCTTTTCTGCGTAATCATCCAGATAGCTATGGAGAAAATGGATGATGCCTACATTTTTTCGTACAACAAACTTGAAAAACAGATTCCGGTCAGCGATAGCTTTATCCAAAACACAAAACAGACGATTCTAACCCGTAGGCTGGATGCTGTTTTAGAAGATCACCTCCTCACAGAAGAGGAAGAAATAGAAGTTCGGGAGCTCATAAAAAAACTGGATCTCTCCGATCAATTCATATTTGAGGAGCTTCAATACCTTAATCTGGCATCATCGGTAAGAAAAGAGATGGAGAGCCCACTGGAAGAGTTGGATTGCCCCATTCCTTTAGTCAGAGGTGAACACTGTTATGCGGTTTTTGAAAATGTTCGACTGCTTGAGGAGCGTGTTCAGGATCGTTTTCAGCATAAGCGAATTCAGTACAGAAAGCTGGGATATGAGATACAGATTGAGGGGACACTGGTCATTACAGATCGAAGGTTCGTGATATACGGTTCAGGTTCAAGAGAGTATCGCCTCAATAAGGTTCTGGATGTGATCACCGACCTTGAAGCCAACACGATTGAAATCACGATTTCCGGTAGAAAAAATCCAATTTTCCTCTCCTCAAAATTTCCAATGATCATTGCCGCAAAACTTGAGAAGATCATTGAGAGTGAAGTGAAGTAGTGTATAATTAGTCGACCTGCAAGCGTCCGACAGGACCTGGCAACGTCTAAAAACTCATTTTTAAATAAATCACCGACACTACAAAACCTATTCATGGGTTGAACTCACGAGCGCGGGATTTATCCCCGCGAGAAAAAGATGGAGCACGGCCATGAATGACCGGCTTGTATATTAGGCCCCATAAATTGGGGCTTTGTTATTTACCTTCTCCTTTTTGGTCACCCCTCATCAATTCACAACAGAAGTACAGAAAACACTAAAATACTCAAAGAATCCTTCTGCGTAACTCCGCGCATTAATCCGCGCAAATCTGCGAGAAAATATGACGCTGTCAGATCCCGTTGGTGCTAACAGGTCTTTTAAATTAAACATCAATATCCCAGCGATAGGTGCGGTGTGTCTTATGGTGCACACACCCCAGCGCTTCCAGGCTTCGTTGCATCAGCCAGTTCTTTTCACTTACCCACGCCCCTTCCAGGTACTCAAGCGTTGGCGCCGCCCGGTGTGTCATCTGAATACCCCGAACAAACACCAAGGCCTCTAAGCCAAGCTTTCGGTATTTGGGAAGTGTCCCAAATACCATCGTGCGAAGATGCTTTACCCTGTGTTTAAAACGCATCAGTTTCGGAATATGCCACCATTTCAGTTTACCTCCCGTCTCCGTGGAAATTTCATTCAAATCGGGAATGGAAACGGAAAATGACGCCGGCTCTCCATTTACAAACGCAAGCTGAACACTCTCCGGAATCATAATTCTTTTCAAATCCTGAACCATCTGCTGCGTTGCCTCCCTGGTCAATTCCGTAAACTCCTCCTCCCGCTCCGATATATCCTGATGGCGCCAAGCCTGATTGTAAATTGAACGCACATATTCCGCATCTCTTTCCAGATTTTTCATATCTATGGGACGCGTAGTTACATCAGGCCGGCTCTCGATTCGGTCCGTAATTCTCACCATTCTTTCTGGAATAGGCTCCGCAAAATCCCTTTTATAGCTCCAATGATCATCCAGCTTTTCGGCGCCTGTATTTTCTATCAGCTCTTTGTAATAGGGCGGGTGATAGAACATTCCATAAATTGGAGGCTCTTCAAAATTCTCAATCAATAATCCCCAGTAATTCATATTCTGGCCAAAATTGATCGGGCCGCGAAATGCAGTATAACCATGTTTTTTGTGCCAAGCCCCGGCAAAGTTAATGATTCCATCCGCAACAGATTGATTATTAATCATCTCCAGAAAACCTAACCCTCCCATTTTTGGAGTCAGTGTTGCATCCTTTTCGGGATGATTCATCAAGGCAAATCGGGCAACCAATTTCTCACCTTCAAACATCAAGTAGCGCTCACAGATCCCGCCGTCAAAAAAAGAGTTCTTCTCGGGGTTGAATACATTTTCAACTTCAAACCGAAGCGGCGGTATCCAGTTGGGATACTCTCTGTATATAGAAAAGGGAAATTCATGAAACAGATCGATCTCCTTTTTTGACTCAATCTTTTGAAATCGGTATGCCATCAGTCGAAATCAATTCTTACATTATAATTTTAAATATCTGTAGAAAGTACAGGCCATTATGTTCTGTTCAAAATCACTAAAACCCGGATTAACCATTAATCAAAGGATTCATATTTATGCAGTCTGAAAGCAGACGGAAATTTATTGTAGTTCTATTGGCTCTCTCCTGCATTCTGGCTGCCTACTTGTTAATTGGCACTTCCCCAATCACGCAAAAAAAACTGGTTCACAGTTCGCAGATTGATTCTCTGATCACTTTAACACTCGAAGATTTTAACATTCCATCAAATCAGGTTCGTAAGAGAGAGATTCAGGTAGATTCCATTTTTTCCCGGAGTGTGTATAATATTAGAGTCGCTCCCAACTTTTCAAAGACCACCTTACATTATACTATGAAAGAGGAGTTATGGCCCTACCGAATCAATCCGATTGCCAAGGTAGAGTTTCCTGACAGAGATATGCGATTACACTTGTTGATCAATAACCAGATCTACAGAACTCTCATTATACAAGATGATCAAGATTTGATACTGCAGCAAAATCAACCAGAAATTTTACCCGGCCAGGATTCTCATGAAGTGGATTGAACCTCAAAAATATCTAAAGAAGCTAAAGCTGGACGAATTCCCCCAACCGGACATTATTCAACTTAACCATCCGGTACTGCTTTGCCACGGTTATGGGAGTATGTCTATGCTGATGAAACCCTCTCCGATGCACGACTCTTGTCTGCGTCTCAGAAGTTTTGGTATTCAAGCCTTTGCTCCAAACATCGTGCCCTACGCCACTATCGAAATCCGTGCCAGCCAGTGGGCTGAACGTATTGAACAACTTCAAGATAAATATGGGTACAAAAAATTCAATGTGATTGCTCACAGCATGGGAGGGCTGGATATGAGATATGCAATTCATAACCTCGGCATCAGCAGCTCGGTGGCTTCACTGACAACCGTTGCAACACCTCATCACGGCACGAGCCTCGCCGAAATTGTATTGACCACTCCTGAACTGCTCAAGGAGAAACTGAACGAGCTAATGAACTGGTTTGGTGAAAATGTATTTCCGGATCAGAAAAGTAATGCCGTTGCTGCAGTCGAGCAGTTGACACGAAACTATATTGAAGAGACTTTCAACCCTTCAACTCCCAATCATGAGGATATTCAATACTTTTCAATCAGTGCAGGTGTAGGTAAAGGAACCAAGCATCCTTTGAATCCAATTCTGAGGCTTCAAAATCAGCTGATTTATCAAAAAGAGGGAGTGAATGACTCTTTTGTTACTGCGAGCAGCGCCATTTGGGGAGAGCATATTGGCGAGTACTCACTAAGCCATCTCGAGCAGATCGATCTTCAGGTTAGCAAAGAGCGGAAGCCGCTGGTAAATCAGATGTGGCTCGATATAGCCGAAACACTGAAAAAAAACAGCTTATAGTTCAATATCTTTTAAGTCGTTCAACAGAGAGTAGGCCGTCAGGTCATACTGAATTGGAGTGAGTGAAGCATATCCCTTCTCCAAAATAGAGATGTCATTTTTTTCATCCTCATCCAAAAGCTGAAATTTACCTGTCATCCAATAGTAATTCCGATTGTGGGGATCAACCCTCCCCTCAAACTCTTCCACATATCGGCTGTTCGCCTGACGCGCCCATTTAATTCCTTTCAAAGGTCCGGATGGCGCATTCAGGTTCAGGGTAACCCCTCTTGGTAATCCATGATTTAAAACATATCCGATCACTTTACGAGCCGCATCCTGACAACCGGTCAGATCAGCGTCTTCGTCAAAATCGGTACAGGAAACTGCAATAGAAGGGTATCCCAGAATGGTACCTTCCGTAGCCGCACTTACGGTTCCCGAATAGAGAATGTTTATCCCCGCATTACTTCCGTGATTGATGCCGCTCACCACCAGATCCGGTTTTCGGTCTAAAAGCTGATTATGAGCCAG
>CAYNZY010000057.1:7497-16583 GCA_964401805.1 uncultured Rhodohalobacter sp. | reverse complement strand
AGGGGAAGAGTCCCGGCAGCCGTTGGGGCGAGGGGGATGACCTGATAGACTAATTTTTAGCTTGAACATTCATCATTTAGCTTTGAATCTACTACTTTTCATCCCCCATTGCCCTCCGACAGCTGACGGAGGAACACTCTATTGCAAATTCCTACGTAGAACTCACGCTAAATATCTTTGGGCGACACTATCCAAAGAAGCTTGCAGCCACTCTGTTTAATATCTGTCCAGTTTTCTACATCCGCCTCAAAACAAGCCAGGGCTGCTGTGGGTACTTGATGGGTAAAACTCTGAAATGAAAGTGCGCTCATAATCTCTGCCGTCATAGGATTATGCCCCACCGTCATAACGACATCGCTATCCTGTTCAGCTGAACGTATTGCATTGAGGTACGCCATCGGATTTCCAAAATAGAGCTCCTCATCCCAGTCAATTTCGGCTGAATTCAGATCCAGTTCTTTCGCTACGGCGAGCGTTGTCAATTTTGCACGTTCAGCCGGAGAACTGAATATCTGATCCGGAATAATACCCAACTCTTTCAGATAGCGGCCCATCCTGGGCGCATCCTTCTTCCCTCTTGCATTCAGCGGGCGATCAAAATCTTTTAGTTTTTCATCACTCCAGGATGATTTCGCATGTCTCATGATCAAAATTTTCTTCTTCACTCTTATCTCCTTTTTTAAATATTCATCCGGTTAAAATACTGTCTTTAATTATCTACTCATTCATATCAGTTTCTATCGGGTACCTTATTCAAAATCCTGCCCGGCAGGTAGAGCATCAATGCCGCTCCTCTCACCAGCATGAACAAAACCATAGCCAACCAGAGTCCGTGAATGGATATTAACTCTGTACCAATATAATAGGCCGGCAAAAAGAAAAGAAATGTTGCTGCCAGCATAGTATTTCTCATCGGCCCCGTTTCCGTAGCACCGATAAAGACCCCATCTAATATATAACAGAAACTGGAGACTGTTGGAGCCATTACGGTCCAGAAGAACACCACTTTTGCAAGTTCAATCACTTCAGTGTTGTTGGTAAAAATTCGAAGTATTGAATCCCCAAAAATGCCATAAGCCATGGAACCGATCAGACCGAGCGCAAGTCCCCAGCCTAAATTGAAATAAACAGCTTTCTTCAATCCTTCCTGGTCGCCGCGTCCTTTGTATTTACCGATCAGACTTTCTGCCGCATAGGCAAATCCATCAATCCCGTAGGATGCAACCATCCACAACTGAAGCAAAATGGTATTTGCAGCCAATACCAGATCACCCTGCTTGGCCGACATTGCCGTGAAAAAGGAAAACGTAAATATTAGGCAGATTGTACGAATGAATATATCCCGGTTCACAGAAAAATATCGCTTCAGTTCACCAGGGTTGAACAGCTCTGTTCTGATGAAATGAGAGAGATATCGTTTATACCGCTTCAGATAGAGAAGAATGGCAAGGCCGAGAGCCAGATAAGTTGAAATTAGGGTTCCATATGCTACTCCATCTACATGCATATCCAGTACCTGAATGAAGAATATATTCAGAACAATATTCAGCAGATTGTGAACAATGGTTACAATCATCGGATACTTGGCATTCTGCATTCCCAGAAACCATCCGTTCAGGCCGTACAAAGCGAGTACAGCCGGCGCCGTGTAAATACGAATATCGAAGTAGACTTTCGTGAAGTTTGCGACTTCGGCGCTGCTATCGATGACCCACAAACTGAATAGCGCTATGGGCGACTGCAGTAAGATGATCAACAATCCCATCGACCAGGCAATAAGCTGGACCCGGGCCAAAATCATCATCATGCCCTCGCGATTTCTTCCGCCATATTCCTGTGCGGTTAAGCCGGTAGTTCCCATGCGCAGAAAGCCAAACCCCCAGAAAAGAAAGTTGAAGATCATCCCGCCTACAGCCAGTGCACCCAGGTAGTAAACCTGATCAAGATGACCTACAAGTGCTGTATCTACAACTCCCAGTAACGGCACCGACAGGTTGCTGATGATATTGGGAATGGCCAGCTTAAGTATGTTTTTGTTCACAAAAAGTTGGTTACATTAGCAGCTTCGCAAGCATGCAAAGCTATCGTTTAATTTCAAGGAAAGAAACCCGGATTTGACATGGAACTCAGTTACTGGTTGAGCCGGTGGCGCAAGAACAAAATTGGATTTCACATGGCTGAAGGGTACACATCCCTTGAGCAGCACTTGAGCAATATTCCATTTCCAAAACAACAGACTGCTCTAGTTCCGCTATGTGGCAAAAGCCGTGATCTGATTACCCTGACTCATCATTTTAACAAAGTTGTAGGTGTTGAGATCTCTGAAAAAGCGATCAAGGAGTTTTTACGGGAACATCATCTCACCGCAACCGAAAGCTCATTTGCAGACTTTAAAATCTTTCAAACCGAGTCCATTACATTCTGGTGCGGTGATTTCATGAAACTGCCGGCACGCAAGCTTCCTGAAATCGACTTGATTTATGACAAAGCAGCACTTGTTGCTCTTCCCTCTGAAAAACGACCGGGATATGCAGAAAAATTAAACTCTCTCTGCTCCGATTCCACTACGATTATGCTGCACCATTTCATTTATAACCAGGATGAGATGCCGGGTCCGCCATTCAGTGTTTCTGATCAGGAGTTAAATGAATATTTTGGAAATAAGTTCAAATCAGAAGTTTTAGAAAAAAACGAGCTTGACCTGAATCAGTTCAAAAAGTTTCAATACAGGGGACTAAAAAGCGGACTTACGGAGAGATTTATTCTTTTTACATCTAAAATTTGAAGAAAATGTTCAATATTTGTTAAGATTAGCTTTTAATCTGATAAGAAGGTTGCATATCAAATTACCTGCAATTATTTTCTGATTCGCAATTTATCCCATATCGTAAACCAACACATTTTCTCACATGGATTTATATACGCGCAATAATATTCTAACAGTTGTTCTTGGCATACTTATCATTGGCCTGTCTTACTTTCTATACAGGTCTATTGTTGATCCATACCAAGAGGTTATCGAAGAACGAGAAATGGTAGAACGTGAACGCCACCGTATGGAGTTGGTTCGCGATGCATTAGTTCAGTATAGAAACAGAAGAGGAGATTTCCCCCCTACCGATGGTGGCCTGGACAGCCTTGTACAATTTGTAAAAACAGATGAATTTATTGTTGAACGTGCCGATTCGCTCTTTACATTCATGGCTCCAAGCAGTTATAACGCAGATTCTCTTGTATTCTCACCAAGGCCCCCACACAACAGATTCGAGTATACTTTAAACGATACCATTCGACCCAAACTATATCTGCTTGAAAATCCGGGTACGGGCGACAAAATTGGTGACCTTCAGCGAACAACTTTGCTAAACGCACCAAACTGGAATTAGCATGGCAGTTGATGGTTCTTGTTTAGGGGTTTCTTACACCGACAACCACCTATTTTATTCGGTTAATGACCCAGACAAAAAGAACTATCTGAAACATATTGGCAGTATCGATTTTAATTTCGATGTAAAACACGCCATTATAACGGGGAATGAAAAGGCATTCCCCGCTCTCAAAACATCTCTCGAAAACTTAAAAGAGAAGTACAACTGCTCTTCGGTTAAAATACTTTCTCCCTCCACAGAAGAGTGCTGGACAATCGTCCCCCGCTCTGTTTATGAAGACTCTGCGGAAAGAGAGGCCCATATCTCGCTTTTGATGCACGGAATCAATCGCAGTAATATCGAAACAACATGGATTCCTGTGAGCAATGCAGACTATAAGCTGCTACTGCTTAGAAATCGTGAAACTATGCAGGGGTTCAACTACCTATTGGGGAAGTTCACTGACTCGGAATATGTTGCCGAATTCGAAATTGGTGCCGACTGGCAAACACACAGCGGTGTTAACGGATCATTTCTAAAAGTCTATTGCCAAAAAAATTACCTGTCTGTTGCATCCTTTATTTTGGGAAAGCTTCGTGGGTGCACCTATATCGGATTTGAAGATACTGCAGATCTGCCGTACATGTGGAGCCTGTATGCCGATAAACTCAGCTGGATGAACGGCTTTCACGACACAATCTACGCTTACGGTCAAAAGAGTCACTCCGTCATTCAAGCATTGCGATCATTTTGGGACGACACAGGAGCCATCGAAATTATGAACAGCTTGCAGGTAATGAGTGTTGATGCGGAAGAGAAAACATATGGATTTAAGTTAGAGAGCGCATATCCCGCTATAATGATGAGTCTGAATAAAGACGCAGAAATTGAAGCACCGACGTCATGAGAATTATTACCGGCAAACTTAAAGGAAGAAAAATTCCTGTTCCTAAAACTGACCTGCTACGACCTACATCCGACCGTACGAAAGAGGGAATATTCTCCGTAATTGCTGCAAGAACCTATTTAGACAATACACGGGTTTTGGATCTGTTTGCAGGCAGCGGCAATCTGGGTTTTGAAGCTATTTCCCGGGGTGCCGATAATGTACTTTTCGTAGATCGGGAGACTGCCCACCTGCAGCAGATTGAAAAGACCGCAAAAACATTCGGCGTTGAGAACCAAATAAGTACAATTTCGCTTGATATTGAACTGTTTCTCGAAAAGAATACCTTCGGATCGTTTGATTTCATATTTGCCGATCCGCCCTACGACTACTTCTGGATGGTTGAAATGGTAGACCAGATTATGGAAAGCGACTTGCTCAAAGAAGATGGCTGGTTTGTTCTTGAACACGACAAGCGCCATGACTTTTCCGAACATCCACTCTGCCGATTTTCAAAACCATACGGCAGAACCGTTGCAGCTATCTTCCGCCATACAGACGAGGGATTCAAATAGACTGCTTCCCCATCTCTTAATTCTTATCCTCTCAGGCAACCTATATTTCTAAATTGGAGTATCAGTCTGAATATCTATACTTTATCAGATCTATTGAAAAACCTGAGTTCGATGAATAATAAGTCGATTAAGGTGCTTGAAAGTCTACTGCTTACAAATGAGAACTCTTTTTTTGTAAAGGTTTCCAGGAGGATGTATTAATCATATGATTATTTTAACTATCTATGATTACTTCGTGAATCTTTGAGACTTAGAGTCTTGGTGGCATTAAATTGCGATTTTCGCCACGAAGACTCAAGGACTCGAAGTAGCACAAAACTTATTGTATACATATTGAAAGCTCAGCTAATCCTATTGAATCTTTCATTAGCACAAAGGTTCTTTTGGGACAGCCTCAGACACAGTTATCAGCATTTAGAAACCAAACCCAGATCATAAAATATACACTATATGGAACGTGTTGCACTCTATCCCGGCTCATTTGACCCCTGGACAAACGGACATCTCGATATTCTGAGTCGGGCTGTTAAGATGTTTGACAAAATCATCGTAACAGTGGCTGTCAATAATAAAAAAGACGCTGTTTTTACCGGCGAAGAGAGAATCAATTTAATCAAAGAATCCATCAGCGACTCTGAATGGGCATCACAAGTAGAGATTATTCAGTTTACCGGGCTTCTTGTCGATCTGGCCAGAAAAAAAGAGGTCAATGTTTTACTGCGTGGAGTTCGTCAAATATCTGATTTTGAGTACGAATTCAGAATGGCTCTTGCCAACCGTCGATTAGCCCCCGAAGTGGATACGGTTTTTTTGATGCCTGACGAACAGCTTACCTTTATCTCTGCAACAATTGTAAAAGAGATCGCTGCCTGGGGCGGAGATCTAAGCAGTTTTGTCCCCGATAACGTTGCCGTAGCTCTTCGCGATAAGTTCGATACTTAACACTACTCTTTCTGTATTTACGAATAAAGTTTCAGCAGGAGAAACTGTTTGCCCCCTCCATAAATTAATGTGTATTATAAAAGTCTGTCGCAAGCAAGGCATGATTTTGAGAACGAATTGCCGACTGATTGACTTACTATCATTCCAACATCAATCAAAATTAAGAGCATAAATGATTTCAAAAGGCGAAAAAATTGACACCGATTTTACTTTAAGTATTGTACGCGATGGAGAAGAGAAAGAGGTTAAATTCTCAGAGCTGTTAACAAGACCAACGATTGTTTCGGTTTATATGCGAAATAATACCGGCGGTTGCGACAAACAGAATCGAAGCCTGGCAGAGCATGCTGATGAATTTGACGAAAAAGGTTTTAATCTCGTTGCTGTAAGCAAGGACACTTGTGGTTCACACAAAAACTATGCGGAAAAACTGGACATCAATTATACTCTCGCTTCTGATCCGGATTTCAAGTTTGCTGATGCTACCGATTCCATCGTTGAAAAGAAGATGTACGGAAAAACATTTAATGCTCCATCCCGTTCAGCATTTATCCTTGATAAGGATGGAACCGTATTGGGAATCATTGAAAAAATAAACACCAAAGCCCATGCCGAGGAGCTATTTGAGCTAATCGACAAACTATAAAATGAATTAAGTAATTGCCCAAACCGGCAAAAGCTTACCTGTAAACCTGAAGAAACTTTATTACATGAAATCGTTAGTAATTGTTGAGTCTCCTACAAAAACAAAAACAATCAAGAAATATCTGCCAAAAGGATATGTGGTAGACTCTTCGATGGGGCACATTCGCGATCTACCTTCATCAGCCAAAGAGATTCCGGCCAAATATAAAAAAGAGGAGTGGTCAAACCTCGGAATTAATGTTGACGACCGCTATGATCCTCTTTATGTAGTGCCGGCGGGCAAGAAAAAAATCGTAACCAAGCTCAAAAAGGAATTGAAGGATGCCGATGAGCTGATCCTGGCAACGGATGAAGACCGTGAAGGTGAAGCCATTTCATGGCATTTAACCGAGCTTTTAAAACCAAAAGTGCCCGTTAAGCGAATGGTTTTTCGTGAAATTACCAAAGAGGCCATTCTAAATGCCCTCGAAAACTTCCGGGATATCGATATGAATCTGGTTCACGCCCAGGAAACGCGCCGGATTCTGGATCGGCTGGCTGGCTATACGATCTCACCCCTGCTCTGGAAAAAAATTGCGCCGGGACTTTCTGCAGGCCGCGTTCAGTCTGTTGCGGTTGAATTCCTGGTTTCTCGTGAAAAGGAGCGAATGAGATTTAGAAGTGCCACCTACTTCGACCTGAAGGCTCAGCTATCTAAGGAAGATGATAAAAAGAATTCATTTCAGGGCGATCTAACCTATCTGAATGGTAAGCGTTTGGCCAGCGGAAAAGATTTTGATGAGAATACAGGGAAACTAAAAAAGCCGGACAGTGTTGTTCTCCTGCTGAAAGAAGATTCAGAAAAGTTAAGAGACTTACTGAATGAGGCGAACTGGTCGGTAACGGATATTGACGTAAAAACTCAAAAACGAAATCCGGCACCTCCCTTCATCACCTCTACTTTGCAACAGGAGGCAAACCGTAAATTCGGTTTTTCAGCCCGCGATACAATGAGTATCGCCCAGAAGCTGTATGAAAACGGATTAATCACGTACATGCGAACAGACTCCATGAATCTATCCGGACAGGCGATCAACGCTGCCCGCAACGAAGTGGAGAAACAGTATGGTGAGGATTATCTCTTCCAGCGAGTACGAAATTACGGGAAATCGAAAGGTGCGCAGGAAGCACACGAAGCCATTCGTCCGGCCGGTTCAAGTTTTGTTCACCCTGAAAAAGCGGGGTTAAGCGGTCGCCAATTTAAACTCTATGATCTGATCTGGAAGCGTACAATCGCTACGCAGATGGCAGAGGCAAAACTTGAGTTTACGAACGTCACCATCACAGCCAAAAAAGATGATACCGAGGCTGATTTCCGGTCGAGTGGTAAAAAGATACTATTCCCCGGTTATTTCCGAGCCTACGTGGAGGGAAGTGATGATCCCGATGAAGCACTCGAAAATCAGGAGAATTTTCTGCCAGATATGGATATGGGCGAAACCATTGATCTCCACGATCTGGAATCAATTTCTCATGAAACCAAGCCCCCTGCAAGGTTTACGGAAGCTACTCTGGTTAAAGAACTTGAAAAGCGCGGAGTGGGACGGCCAAGTACATATGCTACCATTATCAGCACCATACAGGATCGCGGTTATGCACAAAAAGCCGGCAAAACGCTGGTGCCAACCTACACGGCATTTGCTGTTACGGCGCTGCTGGAAAATCATTTCCCCGAAATTGTAGACAGTGATTTCACCTCTTCACTTGAAGACAAGCTGGATCAAATTGCCAAGGGTGAATATGATCCGGTAAAATATCTGGATGATTATTACAAAGGCAAAGATGGCCTGAAAGAGAAGGTAGACCAGCGTGAAGATAAAATTGATCCGCAGGAAGCACGCCTGCTGGATCTGCCAATTGAAGGACTGAACGGTATGCAGGTTCATGTTGGCCGCTATGGCCCATACGTTAAAGGTGAAATTGACGGAGAAGAAGTTACCACTTCTCTACCTGTGGATCTGGATCCGGGTGAGCTCTCTGCCAAAAAAATCAAAGAATTGATAAAAGCTGAGAAAGAGGGTCCTAAATCGCTCGGAAATCATCCTGAAACAGATGAACCCGTTTATGTGCTTTCAGGCCGTTACGGACCTTATGTGCAGCTTGGAGAGGTCACAGAAGAGAATAAAAAGCCCAAGCGGGTTTCTTTATTGAAAGGTATGAAACCGGAAGATGTTGATTTCGACCTTGCCACCTCCCTTCTTGAACTGCCTCGCACTCTGGGTGAACACCCTGAAACCGGTAAAGTGGTGAAGGCCGGAGTTGGAAGGTATGGTCCCTTTGTTTTGCACGACGGAACATTTAAATCATTAAAAAAAGATGACAATGTGTTGACAGTAGAGCTCGATCGTGCCGTGCAGCTTCTTAAAGAGAAGGGCAAGGGCAGCCGGGGAAGTTCAACCATTGCTGAGCTTGGAAATCATCCCGAAACGGATAAACCCGTTAAAGTAATGACCGGCCGCTACGGACCTTACCTGAAATACGGTAAAAAGAATATCTCCCTGCCAAAAGGAACAGAACCCGAAGATGTATCGATGGGGGATGCGGTTCGACTAATTGAGGAGAAAGGGAAAAAGTAATTTTTATTCTCAGTTTATTGAAAAGCCCGGCAATGTTGTCGGGCTTTTTCTTTTT
>CAYNZY010000057.1:0-7397 GCA_964401805.1 uncultured Rhodohalobacter sp. | reverse complement strand
AGAAAGTCATCCCCCTTATTCCCCCTTCGAAGGGGGAATCCTTGAGCCTTGATTTTATCTCGAAGTCAGGATTTCAGCTCCTGATAGCGAAAACAATCGGTTGTATGATCATTCACCAGCCCGCACGCCTGCAGATAGGCATAGACCGTTGTACTGCCCAAAAATGAAAACCCTCTCTTTTTTAAATCTTTAGCTATTCGATCAGACAGTTCTGTTTTTGCGGGCACTTCTTTCAATGATTTGGGAGCGTTTATAATCGGTTCGTGATCCACAAAATCCCAGATATACTCATCAAATGATCCAAACTCCTTTTGAACATCCAAAAAGGCTTTGGCATTATTGATGGCAGAGTTGATCTTTTTGTCATACCGGACAATCCCTTCATTCTGTAAAAGACGCTCGACATCTGATTCATCAAAAAGTGCTACTTTCTCAGGGTCAAAATCTGCAAATGCACTGCGGTACGCTTCTCTCTTTTTAAGAATGGTACTCCAACTCAATCCGGCCTGGGCACTTTCCAGGATTAAAAATTCAAAATGGACTCGGTCATCATGCACCGGAACACCCCACTCTCCATCGTGGTAATCGATATATTGTTGAAATGTACCCTCAACCCATCCACACCTTTTTTTGTCTGCCATTATTCCCTCATTTAACTACAGATCCTTTAGCCAGCCACCATGGTTTTACTTCAACTTCGAGCCTTCCTGCCTGCACCATCGGATCGGACGACGCCAAACGCTCTGCTTCTTCAATTGTGGCCGTGCTGTACACTGAAAATCCTCGTATATCCCCTCCATCTCCTGTTGGGCCGTTTAGCACAATAATTCCTTCCTCGTATAAATTTCCCAGATACTGCAGGTGCTCTTGCTGCAACCGGGCAGCTTCTTCAGGATTCTGACTGCGCTCGGGTCCTGACTTTAAAAAAACAATAAAGTATTTCTGCATCGTCATCTCCTCACCGGCCCATTCATAGATAAATGTCTCAGGAACTGCTGAAGAGTCGGCTTCTTGAGCCTCGGCAGTCATTACTGTTACCGCCAAAATCATAACTAAATTGGATAGCAATATTTTCATTTCTTTACTTGTTGATTCGAGTTGTGACAGAGAAGCTACAAAGTTTTATTTTATGATGAATGCATCAAACAAAATTCTTATTAATGACCATCTAAATCGCACACCATGCACATAGATCATATTGGCATTGCCGTCAAGAATATTGAGGACGCCGTTAAAACGTACGAAAAAATCTTAAATACAGCATGCAGCAAACGTGAAGTTGTAGAAACTGAAAAGGTGGAAACAGCTTTTTTCCAAACAGGCGAATCTAAAGTTGAACTTTTGGGTGGTACTGCTCCCGATTCAGTCATAAACACATACATCGAAAAACGGGGTGAAGGCATTCATCATGTGGCTTTTGAAGTGGATGATATCGAAGCCGAAATGGCGCGTTTAAAACGTGAGGGTTTTACTCTTCTGAATGACTCACCCAAACAGGGAGCGGATAATAAATTAGTAGCTTTTCTGCATCCAAAGGGAAATCATGGAGTATTGGTCGAACTGTGTCAGTCCAAAAAATAGATCGGCTGTAAACTCCTGATTCCAATTTTTCACTCAGTTTAAACAGTCTTACCTTTAAAGGCATTACTTCTAAAAATTAATCACACTACTTGTATGAAAGACGGCGCTCGTTTTTTTGCTTACGCCACTTGGTCAGTGATGATATCGCTGGCTATCATGTTATTTACCAACCGGTTTTTAGAATTTATAAATGAACCCGGCTTCATTGGCACGTTGGTTCTCCTGGCATTTGGTTTCTTATATCTGAACCTCACTTACGCTGCCGTAAAACGCTACATCCGTAAAGTGCCTTACCCCACCAATCTGCATATGCTGCTCGCAGCTCTTGTCTTCTTGCCGCCCGCCGTTTGGATCGTCGTATTTTCTGATGCCATCACTACAACTGAAATACTGATCCTTTTTGTCCTGGCTTTATCATGTGTTTTAGGAATGGTTTACGGTAATCGTGCGGGAATCAAAGCCCGATACGAATATATACAGGCACTGAAGGAGTACCGGTCTAAAAATTAAGCTCACCCCTGAAACTAAAAAGTCCCGCCTGAATGAACTCAAAATAGATATTCACTCAAACGGGACTAAAAAATGCTGGTTTTTGATCTCTACTCTTTACGAACCCGGAGACTTAGTAGTGATCAAAATCACCGTTTTTCTTTCGCTCAAAATAGTCTTTTGAAGCTTCTACAACTTTAGGTGCGAGCAACAGTGTACCAATCATGGTTGGAATCGCCATCATCGCAAACATTCCGTCAATCAGGTTGATCACCATATCAATGGTTGTAATGGACCCAATGAAGATGGAAAAGATATAGAAGTAGTTGTAGTAGTGCGCTCTATCTGCACCACCCAAAAAGTTAAGGCACTTGGTACCGTAGTATGAGTAGGTAAACATGGTTGTAATGCTGAAGATAAATACACAGATCAGCAGCAGGTAGGTTCCGAATACAGGAATTCCGGTATCGAATGCAACAGCCGTCATTGTTACTCCATCTACGGTTGTATCGGTCCATGCACCCGTCATTAGCAGAGCGAAGGCCGTCATTGTACAAACAAGCAGCGTATCAATGGCCGGCTCAAGCATGCCAACCAATCCTTCACGAACCGGCTCACGTGTTTTAGCAGCCCCATGAGCCATCGCTTCCGTACCGATTCCCGCCTCATTCGAAAATGCTCCACGTCTGATCCCTTGTGAAATCATAAAACCAAGAGCTCCTCCGAAGGCCGCTTCACCGCTGGCGTACTCTCCTTTAAATGCATCGCTTATGATCAGCCAGAAGTAGTGTGGCACATCAGCAAAGTTGTTGATAATAATGTACACAACCGTGAGAATGTAGAGAAGCACCATAAGAGGCACCAAACGAGCAGCCACATGGCCAATTCTCTTAATCCCGCCAAAAATAACCAGTGACACCAGGCCTACCAGAACCGAACCCACGATAATATCCGACAGGCGAAATCCGGTTTCCGTAATAAAAGATCCGGCAAGAACCATAGTTTCATATCCCAGCAGTCCGTTTTCTGCAAGCATCGTATCCCGGATAATTTGTGTGAGCTGGTTTGATTGAAACATCGGTGTACAACCTATCAATCCGGCAATGCTAAAGAAGATGGCTAAAGGTTTCCATTTTTTTCCCAGACCTTCCGTGATGTAATACATCGGCCCGCCCTGAATTTTACCGCTGCTATCCTCTCCGCGATACATGATTGAGAGCGTACAGGTGAAAAATTTAGTGGCCATCCCTACAATAGCCGTGATCCACATCCAGAATATAGCCCCGGGACCACCCACACCTAAGGCAATGGCAACACCACTGATATTTCCCATTCCAACGGTTGCGGCAAGCGTACTGGAGAGTGCCTGAAAATGGTTGATATCTCCCGGTGCATCGGGATCTTCATACTTACCGGAGAGAACCTCAATTCCATGTTTGAAGTTTCTGTAGGGCATAAATCGACTGAAGATCAGAAAAAAGATTCCGCCTCCAACCAGCAGCACAAGCATCGGAGTTCCCCAGGCATAATTGGCAAAATCGACAAAAAGTTGTTCTAAAAATTCCAGAGCAGAACCTCACATTGGTTTTGTTTTTAATTTCAAGAAAGCATCCGCTTTCGACTACTTGATCGATATACAGAATAATCGATCATAGGCGGCTTAATATCACAATTTCTGAGAAAAAGTAAAATTTGACCGCGGTGAAATTCGCCATGAATAATAAGATGTTTGCAAATATCTTCTAAAACAGCACGCTTTTTTACCCTTTTTTCTGTAAAAAATATTATTTCTGATTCGAGTTCTACTTCGTGATCCCCAATCAGATCTAACCACTTTTTGTTTAGATTTTTAGCTTTTTTGCGCAGTACTCCCGCTTTATACTCATCCCATTTTTCGGTTTCGCAAAACGAAGTGCTTATAACTCTGCTAAACCAGATTTCCTGAATATTTACAATGTGTGCCAGAAATGCGAGGCAGGCCACATCTTTTTTAAATGGAGCATGTTCATTGATATGATCAAGTAGTTTGCGCGTACACCACAAATCGTAGGTAAAGAGAAGCTGAAGGGCCTGTCGTTGCTCCATCTGTTCAATTATGCGAGTCCAAAATATCTGCCGATTCCACTTAAAATAAATTGAACACTAATAGCCAAAGCGATAAAACCCATCAGGCGAGTCATCACATTAAGCCCGGTATGCCCAATATATTTTGCTGATATGGGTGCCAGCCTCAACAGGCCATACGTTGCCACAACCACCAGAAAAATGGAAATACCGTTGATAAGATAGTCGAAAAAACTCTCGGCCTGTGTTGCAAATCCAATCACAACAGCAATGCTGCCGGGGCCCGACAGTAGCGGCAAAGCAAGAGGGCTAAACGAGATATCCTCTTTTTCCAATGCTGCTTTCTCATCCTCTTCTGTCAGCTTTCTTCCCGATTTCTCCGGGTTTAACATTGAGTAGGCTGCCCGCATAATGATCAAACCGCCGGCTATCCGGATTCCAGGAAGTGAAATTCCAAAAAAGCTAAGTATAAACGTCCCAATCAGAAGGAAAACGATAAGTACGCCAAACATATAAAATGAGGCCCATAGAGCTGTCTGATCTCGTTCAGCGTCACTAAACCGGTCTGTTAGCGACAAAAATAGCGGCATGGCCGCAAGCGGATTAACAACGGAGAATAGCGACGTAAAACTTGCAAAAAGAAGTCCTCCCCAGGTTAAAAAGTGTGATGCCGTTCCATCTGTAACTGTATCTGGTATCCATTCAAACATAGCCCTAAAGATAAAAATGATTTATCCCTTTGCATACCAAAAATTCTTTCTAATCTTCAGAGAAGATGAAATAATTGTTACCTTTACTCACCCAAATTTAAGAACCACATAACTCTACTCATCATGGATCATTCAAACGTTTTAAGTAAAGCAAAATCAATCATAAATAGTGACAAAAAAAGAGATGAAAAACTGCAAGCTATTTGTGAACTTTTAGACAGTGAGATCGATGTGTTCGACTGGACTGGATTCTATCTGGTAGCTGAAGATGAGGAGAACATGCTGGAATTGGGGCCTTACGTTGGTGAAGAGACAGATCATACACGTATTCCCTTTGGTAAAGGGATTTGCGGACAAGCGGCTGATACGTTAAAAACATTTGTAGTGCAGGATGTAGCCAAAGCAGACAACTATTTGGCCTGCAGCCTCCATGTAAAATCCGAAATTGTTGTCCCCATCATGAAGGGAGAGCAATTTGTTGGAGAGCTCGATATCGATTCTCACACAAAAGATGCTATTTCAGATGAGCTTCAAATACTATGTGAAAGAATTTGTGATGAGTTGAAACATATTTTTTAACCATTACGGTTTCTATTGGATTGTCAATATTTATCCTGATGCCCGGAAATGTGGACTATCTTAGCTTTGTACATGTAGTTACGTTAAAAATCGTAAATGGGATGAAACTTTTGAAAAACCACCAAACAAATTAAGTTCGATTACGTCAAACGCCTACTTCAGAATTTGTTTATACAGATGGCGGGTTAAATCAACAGGTTGTAATAAGTTTTTAAATGGTCCGTCCAGGTGGATAAATGTTGTGAACATGCATTACACTGATTTGTGATATGAGTACTTTCTGAGCCAATGTTCAAAAACCATAGTAATCCTGAATGAACTGTGAATTGCATTAAATAGTTAAACGGCAAATACTATCAAGAATCTACTAATGATACATACTTTGAAAAATTTTCTTTTTGCGTTTTTATCGGTCTTTATGATACTGTCACTTTCATCTTGTGGGAGCGATGACAATGGAAGCGACGGAGCAGGTCCGGGTGGTGGTTTTGGGAATTTCAGAGGAGGTCAACCAACCAGCGTAGAAGCAACCCCCGTACTCAGAGCAGATATTTCTAGACAAGTACAGGCATATGGTACAGTGCGACCGCAGGATGTTGTAGCGATCACGCCTCAGGTTTCAAACAGAGTTACAAACATTCTTGTTGATCTTGGCGATAATGTTGCAAGAGGCCAGGTAATGGCTGAAATCTATGACGTCCCGTTTCGTGAGGCCGTTGAACAGGCGCGAGCTCAGATTCGGCAAGCCGAAGCTTCGTTTGAAAGAGATAGCACGCAGCTGGAACGACAGAGAGAACTTTTTGAAAGGGATTTGATCAGCCGGTCAGAATTTGATGACATTCGCGCTACGTTTCTAAACAGTAAGGCTCAATACGAATCTTCGAAAGCTGCTCTTTCGCAAAGCATGGAAAATTTGGAGAATACAAAGATTACCTCACCCGTAAACGGGGTGGTCCTAAGCCGAAATATTGCAGAAGGTGATGTGGCTACAACCGGGCAAGCGGCATTCGAGGTGGCTAACCTTGTTGGCTTCGAAACTCGTGTGTTTTTACCTCTTCAGGACTGGGAGCAAGTTCAGGTTGGTCAGCAGGTAACAATGTCGTTGTCGAGCAGAGGGTCAGAGATTGCAGAAGGTGTGGTGTCTCGAAAGAGCGCTCAGCTGGATGAAACCACGGGTCTTGGAGAGGTTGTAATCTCGCTTACAGAATCGCGAGGATCTGTATATCAGGGGGCCTTGTTACAGTCTCGCATTATTCTGGAAACACGTGAAAATACAATTGTAATACCTCGTTCTGCTTTGGTTGAGAAAGTAGACACATATATTGAACCCGAAACCGGCACGATTGAGCTGGAGAGATCCTATTCAGCATTCGTCGTACAGGGCGATACTGTTGCAGCACGCCGCGAGCTTGATCTCGGTATTGAACAGGGTGATAGGATAGAAATATTGAGCGGTCTAAATGAAGGAGATCAATTGATCATTACTGGCCAGAATAGCCTGGAGGATGGCCGTCCGGTTCAGGTTGCAGGCAGTCGTCCCGGCGGGCAAGCAAGTCAGCAGGCAATAAATACCAATGAAGGACAAAGAGCAGAAAATTTAACTGAAGAAGAGCGTCAAGAAATAAGGGAAGATACAACAGGAATGTCACCACAGGAGCGTCGCGAATACATGCAGGAACGACGTGAAAACAGTGGTGAAAGCAATGGAAACCGACAGGGACGCGGAAACCGGCAGCAAGGCAATAATAATTAATCGGTTTACGAATCTATGAAAAATCTTCCCAAATTAGCGGTTCAGCGGCCCATTACCTTTATGATGATCAGTATTATCCTGATTGGGTTTGGCCTGTATGGACTGAATAACCTGCGGCTGAACCTGTACCCGGATGTCTCTTTCCCCACAATTACTGTTTACAGTACGTATGAGGGTGTAGCTCCCGAAGACATTGAAACGCTGATTACCCGGCAGATTGA
>CAYNZY010000056.1:0-18185 GCA_964401805.1 uncultured Rhodohalobacter sp. | reverse complement strand
GCCATCTAAAGCACACGCTGATGGATTTATGATTTAGTCGAGGAATGTAACGACACCGGTATCCAGGTCATAAAATGCACCGGCTATAACTACTTCTCCGTTACGCTCTAGCTCAGCAATGATTTCACTTCGCTCTCGCATCTGTTCAATCGTGTAACGAACATTCGTGTTCACCACATGGGTTACATAATCATCGTTTGAAGATGTCATTTCACCCTCTCCTTCGTATTCATCTTCCGAAATCTCAACTGCAGGTCTGATCTTGGACAGCATGGCTGTAATATTGCCCATTTCAACATCATCAATAGCAGATTTTACAGCTCCGCAGTGTTCGTGGCCCATCACCACTACAACTTTTGATCCTGCAACAGCAGTCCCGAACTCGGTGCTTCCCAGAATATCTTCATTTACAAAGTTACCGGCTACCCGCGCAACAAATATATCCCCAATACTCTTGTCGAAGATAGATTCTACGGGAACACGGCTGTCGATACATGCGATCACCACCGCCTCAGGATATTGGCCAGAAGATGTTTTCTCTACCTGAGCCTGATAGTCCTGTTGAGTCAGATTGTTGGATACAAAGCGCTGATTCCCCTCTTTCAGGCCTTCAAGAATTTCCTCGGGTGTGAGTGCTTGTTGGGCCTCCTGGGTTAACACATCATCATCCAGTTGCACATTTGCCGAACCGGCTTCAGTTGAATCGGACTGAGTAGTACATGCAGTAAATGAAAACATCAGAAAAATAGCAGTTGAAAAAATAGATAATTTAGTAAACATGATTTTTTAGTTTGAATGGGTTTATAAAAAGTGATTTCCGGCCTGTTAGTCCTTCATTTTAAGTTTGGGCAAAATACACCTCACCCTATTCTCTCAGTGTTTGAGATCAATCATATATTTCTTTCAAACAGCAGAAACACTATGAATGTGGGACAACAAGCCATTAATAATAAGTAGGCGGGATAAACTCAGACTAAGTCGGGAGGGGGAGTGGGCACAGTACGTTCAAAATCATTGAAGGCAGATACCCGAAGAGTGGGATTGGTTATTAGTGGTCTTCTCATTAAACCGGTAACAAGCATAGTTTCAATATCGTCTTCCAGGCTATGCTCTTCGAGAATTTCCATAAAGGAATTTCCGGCATTTGCAGCTTGCTCAACAGAAAACCAGCTTTCCAAGTCGAATGTATGCTGAACCGCAGTACCCAAAAAGAAAAACGGGAGCACTGCTAAAATAAGTCCTTTATATGTTCTAAACGCTTGAATCAAATTCCTCTATGCCAATTCCGGTTTATCGTGTGATAATATCGACGAAACTGATTTAGAAACAAAAAAATTCGGCCCAGAGAATTATTTCTAATGCTACGATCCGGCTTCCATATTTTATGTTTTAACTGCAGAACTTACAGAAAAAGCAGTCCCGATTTTATGGAAACTGCTCATTCATGTTTGGAATAAAGCTCATATACTACCTTTTAATTGGTTTTATCTGTCAGATTCAATCCAATTTTTAAAAGAATGGCAAGAATAAAAATGACAAGTCCATAGATTGATGTTATTGACGAAACCTTAATTCCTCCGGCAAGCATTGACTGTGAAACAGAGCCCATCTGTTCAATTGCAGAGAATGCCTGATACAGACCAAGGAACTGACCAAAAACTCCTACTACCAATCCAAGAATTCCGATCTCCTTAAGCCAGTTTGCTGAGGGAACAGTTTTATTTTCATTTTTCCTTTGCACTCCGATGTATACCGCCGTAGAAACTAAGGCGATAAGTATCACCGTCAATATGCCCATGAAGAGCGGGCCACCATTTTGAAATAGAGTAATCATAGTTTTTTATTTTGTGAATGAATGTTCACAAGAAATGTATCTTATGCAAGCTGATTTGAGCAATGTTAAATCCCGCATAAAACGTGTAGTTCACCGATAAAAGATGGCAATATGATATTAAAACGCGATTTTTAAATAAAAAATGCAGCTTGGCAAACATATCCTGTTCTGGACAATAACCGGTTCAATCCTGGTTACAGTTTTTGGCAGCACGTACGACGATTATGTGAGAAGTTTCTACTTTGTCACCTTTTTGCTTCCGGTGGCTATGGCTACCTCCTACTTTTTTAATTACCATATTGTGCCTCAATTTCTTCTAAAGAAAAAGTACGCTCGGTTCACCCTCTACACAATCTATACGGTTATCGTATCTTTTTACCTGGAAATGGTGGTCATTACAATTTCCTTCATTGTATTGGCTAACTATAACTATGGAGAGCTTAGCCCAATAATGACAAACGTCTTCGTATTGGGGTTTTCAATTTATCTCATTGTGCTGTTAAAAGCTTTCTACCTTCTATACAGACGGTTTACGGAGAGTGAAGTGAGGCTTAATCAACTGAAGAAAGAGAAAGAAGCACTGAAGACATCCTTTATCACCGTTCGAGCAGACCGGTCAAATCATCAGATAAAATTGGATGAGTTGATCTATCTGGAGAGTTTAAGCGACTACGTGAAAATATATTTTAATGAGGAGTCACTGATGACTCGCGAAACGATCTCCTCTTTTGAAGAAAGCTTGCCCGAAACATTTGTAAGAATTCACAGGTCTTACATCGTAAACCTTGATTACGTAACGGAATTCAGCAGTAAGTCAGTTACCATTGGATCAACTGAGTTACCAATTAGCCGAACTTACAAAGAAGCAGCACTAAAACACTTTTCAGGATAAAATGAGTTTGCCATAAGGGTAAGGTCAGTCAATAGTTTGCATACATCTATTATGAAACAAAAAAAAGGCAGCCCCGGTTTTTGCCGAAACTGCCTTTCAGAACATTTAAAGTTCTATGCTGAAACTGCGATTACTTCAGATCAAAGCGATCCAGGTTCATCACTTTATTCCACGCCTTCACGAAGTCGTTGAGGAATTTCTCTTCTGAATCGGAGCTGCCGTACACTTCTGCTACTGCTCTCAGCTCAGAGTTTGAACCGAAGATCAGGTCGGCACGTGTAGCTGTCCACTTCACATTTCCGGTGTCGCGGTGGCGTCCTTCAAACAGATCCCCTTCTTCGGAAGTTGCCTTCCATTCGTTGCTCAGATCGAGCAGGTTTCTAAAGAAGTCGTTTGATAATGTCCCCGGCTTTTCAGTAAACACACCGTGACGGGTTCCGTCCCAGTTGGTATCCAGCACGCGCATACCGCCAAGAAGTACCGTCATTTCAGGAATTGTGAGCGTCATTAGCTGAGCTCTGTCTATCAGCATCTCCTCTGCTGTTTCCGTTCTGCGAGCGTGTGGCTTAAAGTAGTTACGGAAAGCATCCGCTTCAGGCTTCATCCATTCGAATGACTCCACATCGGTCTGCTCTGCTGATGCATCTGCGCGTCCCGGAGTGAATGGAACTTTTACGTCGTGACCAGCGTCTTTCGCAGCTTTTTCGATAGCAGCACATCCACCCAAAACGATTACATCGGCCAGTGATACTTTCTTATCTCCGGACTGTGCATCGTTAAATGCTTTCTGAACCTCTTCGAGTTTAGCAAGCACTTTTTCCAGCTGACGTGGGTTATTGACTTCCCAATTCTTCTGCGGTTCCAGACGAACCCTTGCACCGTTTGCTCCGCCGCGTTTGTCCGAATCGCGGTAAGTTGATGCTGATGCCCAGGCAGCCGATACCAGTTCTGAAACTGAGAGTCCTGTATCAAGAATTTTTCCTTTTAAATCTTCCACATCCTTGTCGTTGATCAGTTCGTGATCCACTTCAGGAATCGGATCTTGCCACAACAGATCTTCTTCCGGTACTTCAGGTCCTAGATATCTGTTTTTTGGCCCCATATCACGGTGTACCAGTTTGAACCATGCCCGCGCAAATACATCGGCAAAGTACTCTGGATCGTTGTAAAACTTCTCAGAGATCTTTCTGTACTCGGGATCCGCAATCATTGCAATATCCGTGGTAAGCATCATCGGAGCATTTTTCTTCCCTTCGATGTGCGCATCCGGAACTGTTCCATCGCCGGCACCGTCTTTGGGCGTCCACTGCCATTTTCCGGCCGGGCTCTTGGTCAGCTCCCACTCATACTCAAAAAGGTTTTTGAAGTAGCCATTATCCCATTGAAGCGGGTTGTTGGTCCAGGCTCCTTCCAAACCACTTGTAATTGTATCAGGTCCTTTTCCGGTCCCGTGACTGTTTTTCCATCCAAGCCCCATCTCTTCCATCGGAGCTTTTTCAGGATCGGGTCCATTATGATCTTCCGGAGCCGCACCGTGAACTTTTCCGAAAGTGTGACCACCTGCGTTAAGAGCCACAGTCTCTTCATCATTCATTGCCATTCTTCGAAATGATTGACGAATATATTGCGCAGATTTTTTTGGATCCGGCTCTCCATTCGGTCCTTCAGGGTTTACATAAATCAAGCCCATGTGGTCAGCTGCCAATCGGCCTTTCAGGTTTCCGTCTTCATCATGGCGTTCATCACCAAGCCACTCATGTTCAGGTCCCCAGTTAATATCTCTTTCCGGTTCCCATACGTCTGCACGACCGCCGCCAAAACCAAATGTTTCAAAGCCCATAGACTCAAGGGCAACGTTTCCTGCCAGGATCATCAGGTCAGCCCATGACAGCTTTCTGCCATATTTCTCTTTGATTGGCCATAGCAGTCGGCGAGCTTTATCGAGACTTACGTTGTCAGGCCAGCTATTTACGGGAGCAAAGCGCTGGTTCCCTGTGCTTCCGCCGCCGCGTCCATCGGCAACGCGATACGTTCCTGCACTGTGCCATGCCATACGAATCATCAGTGGTCCGTAGTGCCCCCAGTCGGCCGGCCACCAATCTTTGGAGTCAGTCATCAATTCGTGGAGGTCATTCTTAACCTCTTTCAGATCCAGCTTTTTAAATTCTTCAGCATAGTCAAAATCCTCACCCATTGGGTCAGAAAACGGTGAGTGCTGACGCAGAATATCCAAATCCAGTTTATTGGGCCACCAGTCACGGATTCTGGTTCCTGATCCGGCGGTATCTTTAATGACTCCGTTTCCATTATGAAACGGGCATTTACTTTCGTTGCTCGCAGCGTTTTGATTCTCTTTTTTATCCATCCAAACAGTTTTTAATGGTTTATATTTATCTATTCAAAATAGCGAATCCTTCACATCCTTTTCATATAGATAATGACAATCGCTGTTATTTTGTCCCATAATCAAGACACAGTGTAAAGCAGGCAAATTGAAATTGAAATCAGGTAGACATGGTATTTTGTAAATCGTCCATCGCAGTTCGTCCATCGGTCTTTCGCAGTTCAATCACCGCTGATTGGCTTACTGAGATGCAAATTTATCGCGGGGATAAATCCCGCGCTCGTTTATATAACCCATGAATGGGTTTGATTTCCGGATATTATCAAAAAGTACAAAAGCCCCAAAAGTAGGGGCTTCATATGCGAGCCTGCCTGCGCTGAAGCTTTGGAAGACAGGCCGGTCATTCATGGCCGGCAAACCAGACATGGTATTTTGTAAATCATCCATCGCAGTTCGTCCATCGGTCATTCGCAGTTCAATAACCTCAGATTAACGAACTGCGAATCATGAACAACCGAATCACCGATGTCCTTTTCTTACATCGACGGCACCAGCATTACTGCATTGATCATCAGCCTCTCCGGCCCTCTCCAGAACATGCGGTATTGGGTATTATCAGTCAACAGAACAACTTTTCCGCTGCCCATGGATGTAACCCCGGCAAATACGTTTCCGGCTGCTTTCTGAATATTTTCCTGAGACGCATACCCCGAAGCCAACAGTTGAGAAGCATCTTTTTCATAGTATCCAACAACCTGGTAGCTGCTCGATGGCGTCAACTGATCGGTATTGTAGGTGAGGCTGTAAAGCTTCTCTTTCACGCCAAATGCGAGTGGGTTCGACACATCAACATGAGATTTAAAAGCAGTGCCGGGAATTCTGCGAAGCCCAAATGTATCCACTCTTGCTTCATAAGGTGTGTAGGCCGCCAAGTCATCACCGTTCTCATCGTCTTCATCATCTTTGACCAGTTCTACGCCGGTCCACTCCATACGGTCTTTCGTCATACTCAGAGCCGAAGCTTCGGTTGTGACAAGTGTTCCGCCGCGTTCAACCCAATCTTTCAGAGCCTCTTGTTGACGCTCACCGTAATGGGGTGCACTTCCCCGTTGGCCCGGAAGGATGATGACATCATATTCGTCCAAATCTACTGATGCAAGCCTGTATGACCGGATTCGAGATATCCCATATTCAACATTTCGATCAAACTGAAACAAGATCTGACCTGCCGTGTAGGAGTTGAACGGCTGATCGATCACCATAGCCACTTTCGGCTGATGCAGCACATTGCTGCTTCGGGATGCTAAATCGATTCCCGAATCCATCCGCCCGGTATCTAAACCGTGAATTTGCACACCGGCATACTCTGCCACCTGCTGCATATCACTGCGAACTTCGTCTCTTTTATCATAATTTCGTCCCATCAAGACGATCAATGTTCCCCTGGAAAATTCCACTCCATCCTTACTGAACACCTTCTCTGCAGAACGCACATTATAACCTCTTCTCCAAAGCTCACCCAGTGCCTTTGGAGCTGTTGGCTGATTCCAGTCGATCACAAAAGCATATTCAGCAGATGAATTTATAACACCTTCATTACGTACCGGAACCTCTTCAACCATCGATGTTGAAACGGACGGGTCGTTATTCACACGGGCAGCGTCCAGGTTGTAGGCCATAGGGACGGACCAGACCGACATGTCGTACATCACCGAATCCTCAATGGCCATCTCCGGCTCAAACAGCGTGGTAATGAACAAATGCCGGGCCTGATTGGTACGGATGATAAAATCTCCCTGACTGAACGATCGCCGCTGAGCTTCATCATCCCAGTAGTCAAAAGCATTTCGAAGAGTAAAATTCTCATTGGCCCGTTCAACTTTCACACCCTGCTTCAGCATGATGTCGATTACATCGTAAGTGTGATCATTCGGATTGTCCGGCAGGATATAAGCTTTTGTTTCCACTTTCGAATTGGCGGGATTCAGCGCTTCCCGAAAATAACCAAGCAATTCCTCCCGATTTTCGACCGCAGTACGCACCGTAGCCACACTGTTTTTATAATGGTCGAAAATCCTCTGCTGCAGAGTCAACACATATCCATCCTCAGTCTCAACGGCTCGTCCACCGCGGCTGTGTCCGCCCTGTTCTGCAAGCATACCGATTCCGCCCATCAAGCTTGGGTAAGAGGATCCGTATCCGGGATAGAAGAAATCAAACGCTTCGGTTGTTGCATAGTTGATGTTGTGTTTATCAAACTCTTCAATCGTACCTCTCCCAAAACGATCACTCCACTCTTCATAATCATCAGGCAGCTGCAGGTTACGCGGCGTGGTGCCCGGCATGGTAAAATAGTTGTTGTTAAATCCCTGCTCATGGATATCGAGGTGAACCTGCGGCATCCATTTTTGATACTCCGCAATTCTGCCTCTCGATTCGGGATGAACCAACCAGACCCAATCGCGATTCAGGTCAAACCAATAGTGATTCGTTCTACCACCGGGCCAGATTTCATCATGTTCCAAATCAACCGGATCTGTATTGAGCATATGAGCCTGTGAGGATTTGTACCAGGTTACATAGCGGTCACGCCCATCGGGGTTCAGGATTGGATCAATAATGACAACAGATTCATTTCTGAATCTTACCGACTCCTCATCTTCAGCTGCCGCCAGCCGGTATGCGGTTTGAAGGGCCGCCTCCGCGCTGGACGCTTCATTTCCATGCACACCATAGCTGAGCCACACAATAGCAGGGTGATCTTCCGCCAGCTCAGCTACTTCACTCCGGCTCAGATCTTCAAAATCGGCAAGCCTCAAATTATTTTCCCTAATCTGTTCAAGATTGCCCTGATTCTGCTCATCGGTAATAATCACCAGCCATAGATCGCGGCCCTCGTAGGTTTGACCGTAAGTTATAATCGAAACCCGATCGCTTTCGGCAGCCAGATTTTTCAGATAAGATCCCAGCTGGTAGTGGTGAGAATACTCCTCGCCAAGCTGATATCCTAAAAATTCGGCTGGAGATGTAATCCCGGATTGATATGGAAGCTCCGGATCAAACTGAAAACGGTCGTTCAGTAATTGAGAAGCTGCGGGTGATGTTATTAGAAAAATGAGTAGAGAAGTAAGGAAGAGCTTTATAGAGTTCATTCGAAGACGGTTATTTTAAATGTATTCAGGAAGAGAATACTAAATAAAAAAGCCATTTTCACAGGCTGAACAAAAAATAGGTTCTATATTTATTTGATTGGAAAACGCATCTTATTCTTTTGTATAGCTCTCTATTATTTCAATGCGACCTGGGGATATCGTGCCGTTCTACCAATCGCGCGTTCTCTTACAGGCTTTCAGCCTTTTTTGGAATATGCCGGCATTAACAACCTGTGGCATTGCCACAGGTTAGGTTGTATAAGGCTTTCAGCCTTTCAGTACTATTAGATAAATTCCACGCTCATTTTTTGAACGTTAAGCGAAAACATGGAGAGATTACAACATCCTTATCGAAAGAAAAGGCTGAAAGCCTGAAATACCACAGCCCGGGACACCGTCCCGGGTTAAACAGATTCGCCAAATCAGATAGCAGGCTGCAGGCCTGCAACAGTCAGAATTGGATTGTAGAAGCTTAGTGGCAATAAAAATCAATTCGCCGGCAACAATCTTTTACTTCTGTTTTTTCATGGTGAAGGCGGCTACAATTGCTGATGTAACAACACCCATCATTAAGGCTCCGAGCGAACCTTGTATCATATAACTGCTCATGTTAAAATACCCCTCAGCTTCACTTCGAGACATTTTTCCGGTTTGAACGGAGTAATCAATAATGTTTTCAAAAAACTCCGGTGAGATCAGTCCATGAATAATCCACTGAGCAAGAGGGCTTAAAACGGCAACCACAACCGTAATATAAAAACCGGTCATAAAACCCTGAGTCCAGGTCATATATCCGTTATAGTCGTTTTTCCGCTTATCTAAAAATGCAATCACATAAACGATTACCGCAATCAAAGCAAAAATATTGGTCATGGTAGCGTGGCTTTCAATATTTTCACCGTGCCAGCCCATTAACTTCTCAAAAATCATCCACAATAGTAACACGGCGGTGAAAATCAATCCCCACTTCAGTTCTGTTTTAAACTTTTCCATCTTTCCCTCCACTAGATAATGTAAAATTTTGCTAACGAACCCGCTGTCATAGGATTATAGCAAAATTTTAAACAGTATCTAACCGATTTTTTCTATTTGCAAACTTCAGCAATAGCGCGCTTGTCCTCGGTGGTGAGCTGTATAATCGGATAGATCTCCTGACCTCCCATCTGGCTGTACATAATCGAAGCGGGATTACTTCCGTGTTTTAGGCCCAAGGCATGACCCAGCTCGTGAGCTAATACAAGATAGAGATCCCTCTTATTCAAAAACTGGTTTACGGTTATCACTCCGCCAACGTTTAAGTTTCGGTATGTGGCTTTTGTAAACCGGTTCTCTCCTGCAAAGTCTTCATTATATTGATCAATCAGCGTGTTACTCTCTTCAATTCGGCTATTCAGGCGATCCACGTAGTTATTGATCTCATCCGCCAGCCGATCCAGTACATCTTTCTCATTTTTCAACCTCTCCTGCATCCTTGCCACATCCCTTTTCTTCTGCTCAAAGTAGCGACGCTCTTGCTCTGTCAACACTTTACTGCCGTTTTGTTCCCTTACCCATTTATTCAATTCATCAATCTCCTGTTTTACCTGATTGGCCAGCTGCTCATACTCAGCTGATTCTTGCTCAAATCGGTCACGGCGGTTTTCGTACTCTCTTTGAAGCTGGTCGGTTCTAATCTGTTCCGACTCTATTTGTTCTCTAAAACGCATTTCACCTACCGCCAGCTCCTGCCGTTCATCATAAATGAAATCAATTTCTATATCGCCATCTTCAGCATAATAGGCCAGTGGCCGGTCGATTGCTTCTGACCATAGTGAGGCCGCCACTTGCATAGCTTCTTTTACTTCTTCATCCGAAATATCGAAACGGGGGTCGATAGTCCCGATTCTGTAGGATAGAGGCTCATCACACGCACCCAGGTCGCTGTGCATAATACGCTCCGGTTTTTCATAACTGAAGAAAAACCATCCTGCAACTACTACAACCAGTACAATAATTGTGTATTTGAGAAGATCGATGAGTGTCATGATAATAGTGGTTTGGACTCAACACTTAAACTGATTAAATGCCTTAATTATTTTACAATATGAGCTTCTACTAAAGATTAATATTCATATTTCCATCTCAAATCAATACCCTCTCTGGAGTCATCTCCTTGTGTAATGAGAAGCTCCAGATTTTCAGTAAGCATATACTCCAGCATAAACAGTGTTTTTGGCCGGCTGCTGCTGATTTCATTGATCACGGCAAAAAACGTTCTTCGATTCAGGTACCAACCGGTTTTGATAGAGGTTGAGCTGTCTGAGCCGGTACGGCTGTTATCAATTTGAACTACATCAATTCCCAGACTTTGGGAGGCCAGCATTTCAACCCGGTCGAGGAGTACATCCAGCGCCAGGTCTGCCGCGCTTGGACTGCTGCCACTTCCTGCAACTACCTGTTCCCACGATTCCAGCTCATAAAAAGGTTTACCAAAAAGAGTGTAACTGATGATATCCTCCAATTCCAATGGCGGCTCACTGTCAAAACGGAACTCAGGTTCTTGTGCAGTCCCTTCAATGATGTAGAAAATCTGCACTTCCGACTGGGCTTGAGCCGGCTCGAATTCTGTGCGAATATTCAATTCCGGATCATCCACAGGTCCATAAAACGTCACCAATGCTTCATCCAGTGTAAAGTTCTTGCCAAGCGGACGGGCATAGCCTCTCACGCCTTCAAGCGAACCAAACATCTGTAAATCTGCATTTCTCTCTTTTATCAGGTCCACATCACCGACCAACTCAATTTCCATATCCAGGTACTGCCGGTTTCTGATAAAAAACTGACGGGCAATATTTACATTCATCTCCATCTCGAGCATCTCGTAAAACTCTACAGGCTCAGGTTCCTCTTCACCCTCGAGCTGTACATCCTCGACAGACTCCTCTCCAAAATTCTGAAGATTTACAAATCCACTCAAAAATGAGAGTTCGCCTGTCAAGCTGGGCTCTTCAAAGGTTCCGGTCATATCAGCATCCAGATCAATAATCGCATTATAATTTGATGTATTTGCTGCCCTGAACTGTCGCCCGCGAATCGTCATCTGTATATTACCCGGAGTAAGATTTTCCATTTCTACTGATCCGCTGGCCTCTATCTGTCCGGGTCCACTGCTCATCCTGAACTGCTCGAGAACAACTTTTTCGCCCGAAAAATTGATCCTAGACCTGATATCGCTGAGCGTAATACCTGCCGGAACAACTCTTAGATTTCCATTCATCAGCTCCAGATTCCCTGATGTCTGAAGATCATCCAGTCGCCCCGAGAGTGACAGATTTCCATTCAGCTGCCCGCGCAGTTCCCTGAACATCACGTTATCCAAAAAGTCATTAAATATTGCCAGGTTGAATTCATCAGTCCTGAAATTTAGAGACACTTCTTCATCCTGCTCAGGCAATAGCACTTCAGCCGACCGCAGATCGACAATAAACGGGAACCGAGCATCCATATCCAACACCGTTTCACCGCGGGCCACCACCTCACCTGCAAAGTCTACATATTCATCACTGTGAACGTAATTCAAATCCAGATTGGCGCTGTCAATCTCAATTCCTGAAAATCTTGCCTGTTGAAGCTGAAGATTTCCGATTAACTCAGGATTACCTGCAATACCCGACAAATCGGCTCTCAGGTTTACACTGCCACCCGTTTCGGCCGATTCAAAATCCGGAAGAAATGAAAACCAGTACGAGAGGTCTGTATCAAAGAGCTCAAAAAATCCGGTAATCTCACGATCAAAAAATTGGTCGTCAAATGTGGCCGGATCACCGGGCACATAGGGAACCTGAAGCTGCCCTTCAAATAATCGATCCTCATTTTCATTGCCGTCAAACGCAAGCTGAAGCCACTCCTCCTCGATATTCATATAGAAGTTAAACTGGTCCATCGAGCCGTCTTCGTAGATAATATCTCTTACATCCCCGTTAACCGCTATATATAAATTCTCTTCGTCATTTTTAAAACTGAGTTCACCCGACAGATATCCCTCAGCAACCGGTTCTTCCAGCATCAGGGATTGAATGGCCCCTAAATTGAGTCTTTCAGCTTCCAGTCCGGCATCCTGAACATCAGATGAAATTTCATTTACCCAGATGGAAAGAAAAGACTCTTCAGATGAATCCCGGATCGTAGCGGTATCAAGCCGGGCAGCTTGATTTTCCATATTATACTCGAAGTCAAAAGGGCGGTCCAGACTCAACGTACGGAGCTCTGTTGAGAAATCGAGCATCGTAGTTTGTACCCGTGCAGACGTATCTTCAACCCGGAAATTTCCTTCATGATGCAGGGTGCAAATATCCTCTTCAAAAATTTCGAATGTAAAATCCCCGCTTGTTGTAGATTCCGCCTGCTTCATACGGCTCCGGAATCGTACATCCTGAACTGTAAACCCACTTACGGTTGAATTTTTCAACTGAAGCTCAAAGTCTGCTTCAGGATCATCCACCAGACGTGCTTCTATATTACCGCTCAGCTCATTGGAGAGAAACAGAGAATCAAGCTGTATATTCTGCAAATTTGCCTCTGCATTAAACACCAGGTATCCTTCTCCACTCCGGTTTAAACCTCCGCTTATTTCACCTTCAGAATGCAGCTCCTCTGCATCAATCAGCGGTGCAAGTGGCTGTAACTCCTTGAGTGAAGCCCGGAAATCAACGCGATTTTCCAAATTGGTCAAATCCGTTAAATGATGTCGTGCAGTAATTTCAGCGTCAGCGATCGAGCTTTCGAGGAGTGTGTTTTCCAACGTCAGAAATTGATTCTCTATCCTGATATCCGTCTTAAGCGTCTCAATCGGTGTTCTGTTTATAAAACTCGAATCCATTGCAGCCGTTGCCTGAAGATCTATTGTTTCAAGACTGATACCGCTCCCCGTGCCTTCAAGTGTGCCGTTTAGCTGTGTTGGAAAATCTTGTAAGCCGGAAATCTCAGCCAGGTTGAATTCCAGAAGAGAGGCCTTAAAATTGTAGGCAGGCTCACCTTGCCAGTTCTCTGCATCAACACGAGCTTCCAGTCTGCTTTGGTCCAGCCGCGCAGTCAAATTCCCGGCAACAGTTTGGGAATTCAAATTTCCCTCAAAAAGTAACTCGGAAAACACCTGATCACCAAAACGTCCGCCTTCAACATCTACTTCGGCTACTGCCTGTATTTGATCCGTTGTGACCCCACTGCCCGAAAACGTGGTTCTAATATTCATCTCACTATCCAATCCGGGCTCAGCCAACCATGTTGCCAGATTGATGCTTTCAGTTTCAACGGTTCCGTTCCAGACCGGAATTTCACTCCAGATCTGCTCTGCTGCAATCTCCAGATCTATCTGCTCTCCGGCCCTGACTACAGTTGCTGTAAAATTGGTACGATCGTCTATTAGATCATACTCCGATTCAAACCTGTCAATTTGATATCTGTCGTATGATAAGTCTGTGAAATTCATGCGCCCTGAAAAATCCGACTCTTTGAAATTTTCAAACGGGATTGATCCCTCACCTGAAAATTGAAATTCGCCAATTGATGGAGATTGTTCGATACCCGTCAGCTCTGGAGTGTCAAGATTCCGCATACGAACGTCAATCCGGTTCAGAGATGGAGAGCCTTCCGCATTCAGAATTGCTTCGATATTCAGCATTTCCATTCCTGTTCCGGAAATACTGGCGGAGAGGCTTAGATTCGATAACTGCCCTTCCGCACCAACTTCAATATTCAGATCATGCTGAAGTGGTAGATTTTCAACATATGCTGCAATATCGTCTCGGCTTAGAGGTGAAAGACCTGCAGATGCGGTTAAACTTTCATCAATAACGTATTCCGACTCAGCCCGTAACATTGTTCGTCCGGTCTGAACTGCCAGTGATTCAAGCGTGATCCGATTGTCATCTCCACGCGCTTCCATCATAAAACCGATCTGATCCGGCAGGCGAGCCTCCTCAAGCTGAAATTCAAGCGACCGTATATTTGTAGAGTATCCGCTCTCTTTTACTCCTCCGGACGCAGATAAATTCAAATTTCGCACATTCACAAAACCATCAGGCAACAGATATTCCGATTCTATATCCGCATTCAAGTTTATGATATCCAAATCATTGACAGCCCAATAAACGGCCCCTTGTTGTGCTTCTTCCTCGTCTGCTTCGGGCAGTAGTGCCATGACGTTCCATACGGAATCAGCGTCCTGTTTAATAAATGATTCCAACCCATAAATGGATAACTGGTCCACTGTGTGGGGTGATCTAATCATATCCAGCAGCCGATATTGAACGGAAGCCGAATCAAGAGTGGCAACGGTTTCATTTTGGTTGTCTGCAATCCTGGCACCATAAACCGTAAAACCATTGAGCAGGTCGCCCCGGATGGATTTAATCTCCAGCGAGCCATTCAGAATTTCACCGGCCTGTCTCTCGGCAAAATTCCGGGCGTAATTGAACAGAAAATCACTCTTTAAAAAAAGACGCAGTGAAATAGTCAGACCAACCAGAATGGCTGCAAAAACGGCCCACTTCACCCAGCGGCGTTTATTTTTAGGTTCGGTATGTGTCTCAGATTCTTGTGTCATTAAAATGCTTGTCCAATGCTAAAGTGAATTCCAATACGGCTCCACGCACTTCCAAAATCCTGACCTTCATAGATATTCAAATCCTCATCTGTGGGATTCAATTTATATCCAACATCAACCCGAACCGGCCCGATGGGTGATTGGTACCTAATCCCTCCACCGGCACCATACTGAATGGGTCGCTCTTCCAGGCTGTTTAAATCCCTCCAGATCTGTCCGCCATCCAGAAAAGCGGCAAGCCCTACTTTGGGAATCACTTCATTCAGATCCTGTCGCAACTCAAGGTTAAAGGTAAACATCGAGCGACCTCCTACCGGAATATATGTCTCAAAATCTCCCGATTCATCAAACCGCACCCTGCTCGGACCCAACTCCTGGCGGTTCCAGCCTCGCACAGAGTTTGTACCCCCTGTAAAAAAACGAATATTAGAAGGTAATCTCTCCTCTTCGCTGTAGAATATAACACCGGTATTAATCCGTGCTGCAAAAACCAGGTGGTTCGTCAAATGTGTGTACCTGCGAATATCGAGCAGTGCTTTCTGAAAGGTAAATGTAGATTCGCTGAACGTTCCTGAAATTTCTACAAACGGTTGAATAAGCCAACCTCGCGGTTCACGGCTCAACCCCTCGCTGTAATAACCCGAGAGCGAAAGTGAAGACACATTATAATTCAAAACTGTATCGGGCAGTGCTGCATCACTATTTCTTGAAAGCTCCTCGTTGATCGAAAATTCATAAGAAGCAGATGCCGTCTTGGTTCGGTCGAACTGATAGATTAAACTGTTATTAAACCCGGCACGCAGCAGTTCAAACGACGGCTCCAGTTTATGCTGACCAAACAGACTGCTTACATTGCTGCTACGGGTATTAAACACATATGGAACCAAAAAGTCGGTACTTAGTCTTTGCTCGATAAATGAAGCTCTACCGCTCACCCCATAACGATGGCCTGAACCGGTTATATTCCTGTTTTGCCAACTCACCTGTCCACGCAGAAGCTCTTCCCGGCCAAGACCAACGGTTGCCTCAACCGATCGTTTTGGATGTTCCCGCACCCGCAACAAAACATTTAATGTTGAGTCTTGAGGCTGATCTGGGATCGTGATTGTAGCAAACCGGAACAGATGATGATTAAAAACCTGCCGTTGAGCATCCTGTAATGTACTTCTCCGGTAGAGTTCTCCCTCCTTGATATCTGTCTCACGAATCAATACTCTTTGCGGCACAGATATTTCGCCTTCGATATCAATATCAGAAAAATAGGTTTTTGTGTTGGGCTTGGCTTTTATCGTAATATCTGCCCTGCTTGCAACCGAATCCACCACTGCTTCAATTTCAACTTCCGGCCAGGCAAAACCTAACTCTTCAAGCAGGTTTAAAAAGCGTCCTTCCACATCCGGTCTTCTCAATGTTTGATACCGACTTCCCACTTGAAAGGTGTGTTGTTCTTCAGCTCTTTTAAATTCTCGTGAAGCTCTTATCTCATCCGCTACTTCAGGGGGGGCATCGATTTCAATATTAGATGTTCGAATCCGAAGTGGGTTGCCCTCCCTAATTTGGAAAACCACCACTTTTTGCCACACCTTCTGTCGATCTTTGATTTCATAACTTACATCCACATTTGGATAACCTCTGCGTTCGTAATATCTCATAATCCGAACCCGATCACGGCGAACTTCCATCTCATTGAACACAAAATCACCGGTCCGGCGGAATAATTTTTGAAAAAAACTTGGTCCGGACGTTGCTATGATCTCATTCAAAACCATATCCCTGTAGTTTTCATTACCCTCAAATGATACTTCCCAAACGATTGGCTCTCGTTCATCTTCTTGAGCTGTCGCCGAGAGTGGCATTAAAAAAGCAACACAAGAAATAGAGAAAAAAAGAAAAAGCTTGTAAGCAGCGTTATCTTGAATAGTATTCAGCAAATGAGTTTTTATATCTTTTATAAAACTGAGACTTACAGTATATGTAGTTTCCTGAACATAGAAAATTTTCTGCAGAGAATATCATCTCAAAACATACAATTTTAATGCTCAATACCCGTAAATTATTCCTACTCATAATTTTAACTTCTGCCTTATATCTAAGCAGCTGCAAAACCTCTGAAGAATTTACCGGTTACTCATACGATCCCGAAGGTGTAACCGAAACTACAGACCGCGAAATTAACCATCAAAATAAACGAACTATCGGATTTCTCGAAGACGGTGTTTGGATTACAAATGAATTTCGCGGCTCAAGAGTCAATGATGTTATCCGTATCAGTCCGTATCACTACCGTCTGCAGATTAATCCTGAAATAAGCCCTATCAACAATAGTCCGTGGTACGGTTTTCAGGTTTGGGCTGATGATTCGACCGACGTAACACTGGAGCTCACTTATTCGGATGGTCGCCATCGGTACAGGCCGGAAATCAGTTACGACGGCGGCCAAACCTGGCAAACCGCCGATTCAACCAACTATAATCGCCAACCTGAAACACCTAACGGAACAATCTCTCTGGAGGTTGGACCGGAACCGGTATGGATTTCCGCGCAGGTACCTCAAACCACAAAAGAATTTCGCGAATGGTCAGACCGTCTTGCAAAAAAAGCTTTTATTCAGCGTGCTGTTGTAGGCAGTTCCCACCAGGGACGCCCTATTTATCAGCTCAAAATTTCTGAGTATTCAGATGAGCCGATAAAAGGTGTTGTATTGATTTACGGGCGCCAACACCCGCCTGAAATTCCGGGATATTTAACCGGTCTTCATTTTATTGAAGAACTGGCCTCAGATACTGAATTAGCCGGGAAGTTTCGAACTTATTTTGATGTCTGGACCTACCCGTTGATGAATCCGGATGGGGCCGATAACGGTCATTGGAGAACAAATGCTGCCGGCGTGGACTTGAATCGAGACTGGCAATATTTCAATCAGCCGGAAACTGATGCTGTTCGGCGCTCAATTCTACCGCTTCTGAAACGTGACGATCGCAAAGTTTTTTATGCGATCGACTTTCATTCTACAGGCGAAACTATTTTTTACCCCATATTGGAGGAAATAGATACTTTCCCGCACCTGTTCACCTATCAATGGTTAGATAAAATCAAGCAGCAACTTCCAGATATTGAATTGAATGTTGAACCATTTCCAACCAATTCACCGATTGCCAAAAACTGGTCGCACAAAACGTTCGGAATTGATGCGGTGACCTACGAAGTCTGGGACGGATTGCCCAGCGATCAGCTGGAAAAGCTGGGTGCTGAGTCTGCACGGATCTTTATGGAGATGATGATTGAAGAGTTCGAAAATGAAATGAAATAGAGCAGGTATCGTTTCATTACCAATTCATAAGTCTAAAGTAGATTAGTAATATTCGCTCAGAAGTTATCGT
>CAYNZY010000055.1:10012-18383 GCA_964401805.1 uncultured Rhodohalobacter sp. | reverse complement strand
TGGGGTCGCGAGTTCAAATCTCGTTTCCCGCTCTTTTAAAAGCTCAAAGACTAATATCTTTGAGCTTTTTTATTTGTGGTCTAGTCGAGAGAAATGTTCTATACGTATATCATATTTAGCCAATCCAAGAACAGATATTATACCGGGTATACTTCGTCCACCCCTCAGGATAGATTAGACCGACACAATAATGGAATGACCCCTTCAACAAAATCAGGTATTCCCTGGAAACTTGTATTCTTTAAATCATTTAACAGTAAATCTGACGCAATCAAGTTCGAAAACTTCATCAAGAAGCAGAAAAGCCAAATATTTATCAAAAGATTAATTGCTTCAGATGAAAATGAGTCACATGAATAGCTCAGTGGTAGAAGATCCAGACTCAGTAGAATTCTCTGAGATTGAAGATGCAGATAGTAAAGAACTGACAGCTTCCGAAGATCCTGTCAGTGCCTATTAGACCCTCATTCACTCAAATAAAATCGTTTTGTGCTTGTAGATAAAAACCCGCTTCTCCAGAACCAGTTTAAGAGCCCGAGTCAGTACGTTCTTTTCTACATCCTGGCCGGCCTGTGCCATTCCTTCTGCAGTATATGAGTGATTGACCGGCAGCACATCCTGGGCAATGATCGGACCTTCATCCAGGTCTTCAGTAACATAATGCGCCGTGGCACCAATAATTTTCACCCCACGATCATACGCCTGTTTATATGGCGATGCGCCGATAAACGCCGGCAAAAAGGAGTGATGGATATTGATGATTCGGTTTGGGAATTTCTGAACAAATTCAGGCGAAAATATTCTCATGTATTTTGCTAGTACCAGGTATTCAGGTTTATATAACTGAATTTTCTCCAGTACATTTTCTTCATGCTGCTTCCTTGTCAGCCCCTCAACTGGCACATGATAAAATGGTACCCCAAACGATTCTGCCAGCGGGCGTAACACATCGTGATTACTCACCACGGCTTTCACATCAGACTGCAATTCTCCGTACCGATTTTTCAACAAAATTTCGCCCAGACAATGCGGTTCTTTTGTAGCAAGAACCACAATCGGTTTCTTCGCCATCACGGATATCCGTACCGACGCTTTATCCGGGAGCACTCTGTTCAGCTCATCTTCAATCACATCACTCCAGCCGTTTCCCTCTACTACAGTCCGCATAAAAAATGTGCTGGACATTCGATCCACAAATTCCTGGTTAGACGTAACATTGAGCTGATGGTCATAAATCACCTTCATAATATTGTATATCAACCCTTTCTTATCAGGGCAGTCAATCAGAATTATTCGGTCGGGCATAACGTATTTCCATCTTGATCATATCATATTAATCCGCAAGCAATATGATTAAATCGATCGACATCAAAAAGAACATTAGAGAAATGTATTGCAGGCACTTTACAGATTACATGATTCCACTCCTGATCAGACGGGTTAGCTGAATAAGATATACCGCTACCTTTATCCATTAGGTTTTTAGGTGTTAGTTTCTGATTTTCAAAAAAAAAGAAACCATATATCGATTTGAATGCTAGAAACACTGATTGACTCATTTTGGATGGAGTTTGAACGGTTCGTTGAATTTTTCCCTCGATTGCTCATTGCACTCGTATTAGCAGGTGTGGTATATATAATTGGGCGAGGCATTGCTAAAGTCATTGTACGGTTACTAAAGCGAACTGATATGCCCGTAACCTATCATGAGTTTTTTCGCAAAATGGTTTCAGGCTTAGGAATTTTTCTATCAATCGTCATTTTTTTGAACCTGATTGGCTATAGCGCGCTGGCGGCAAGTCTGGTAGCAGGTGGGGGACTTACAGCTGTGATGCTCGGTTTTGCTTTCAAGGATATCGGGGAAAACTTTTTGGCCGGTTTTTTTCTAGCATTCAGCCGCCCTTTTAATACCGACGATGTAATAGAAACAGAAAACATCATCGGGCTTGTGAAAAGCATTCAACTCCGGCAGACTCATATACGAACGGCCGACGGCTGCGACGTATTTGTTCCCAGCTCTCAGCTATTTACAAAACCCCTTCGAAACTATACGCTGGATGGGCTCAGAAGAGGTAGTTTTACCGTAGGGATCGATTATCACGACGATTCTGAAAAAGCTCTCGAACTTATCTTAAAAGCAGTTTCGGAAACCAAAGGCGTTTTGAAGCGTCCTGCTCCCAGTACTTCTATGAAAGGGTTTGATCCTTCTTTCGTTGAGATACAGGCGTTTTTTTGGATCAGCTCAAAAGATCAGGAGCTAAACTTGGGCGTCGTGCGAACCCGAGCAATGGAGCAAGTTAGAAGAACACTGATTGAAAATGGATTCACATTCAGTTCAAACATGTCCACAGCTATTGATATGCGCCCGGTTGATGTAAATGTCACTAAAAACGGATAATCAATCTTTGGAGTCGTAAGTCAACTTCTTTGACGGTACAAATAGGATCGCGGCCATCAATAGAAAAATCCCATTTCTAAAAACCATCTTCCAGCCAAATTCACTTCCCAGTAAAGCTCCGATAATTGTGGCATCATCCGGATCTCCAAAGCAGCCACAATCGCCCTCCATTCCTGTTCCTAATCCGTAAATCGCAAAAATGAAAAAACTAAAGTAGATCAAGAACGCGGCCGGCTTTACAACCTTCTCGAATAGATTAAATATCAATAGACCGCCTACGACAATCTCAATCCAAGGTAGAGAATCGATAATGATTGACTTTAGAAAAAGCGGGATCCAGGTGATGTATGCAATCGATTCAAAAAGTGCCGTATTATCCTGTACCTTCAAATATCCTGCAAAAAGGAGCATTCCTCCCAGCAGAACTCTGGAAACAGCTTTGGCCGCCGATAAAAATTTTAATTTATCCATAAGTGAAGTATACGAATCTGAGATGAAAAACGTATCTCATCAATATTATTTGATGAATATCCGGACACGTTAAAATAGTACTGAAGCCTATAATTCACTCTGATATTTACTCATCAAATGCATATCTTTTAGACTTAAGTTAATCCCTGATCTTAATCCCAGGCATGATCGACAAACCTCATGACTACTGCGGCATTTTTGGTATTTATGACCACGAAGACGCTGCACTTCTCTCCTACTACGGTCTTCACGCACTTCAACATCGCGGACAAGAGTCGGCCGGAATTGTAACTACTTATTTTGATGAAAAAAAAGATCGGCACACTATGCCGATGCATAAAGGTTTTGGCTTAGTCCTTTCTGTTTATGATGACCCAAAAATCTTTAAAAATGAACTAAAAGGACGATCCGCTATTGGTCATAACCGGTATTCAACGAGTGGCTCTTCTAAAAATCCTGCTAATATACAGCCATTCAGAGTACACTATCGGAATGGAAACTTGGCGATTGGTCATAACGGTAATCTGTCCAATGCACGGTCCCTCAGAGAACGGTTCCGTGATGAAGGTGTTCTTTTTCAAAGCACATCCGATACCGAACTGATTCTGCATCTTATTTCTCATAGCAGAGAAGAAGATCAGATGGATCAGATCATGGATGCCCTGAGTCAGATTGAAGGTGCATATTGTTTGGTGATTTTAACGGATGACAAACTCATTGCCGTGCGCGATCCAAATGGATTCCGTCCATTGGCACTTGGGAAAATTGACGGTTCTTACACCGTAGCGAGCGAAACCTGTGCTTTTGACATTATTGGTGCAGAATACATACGAGATGTAGAACCCGGAGAAGTACTAATCATTGACAGGGAAGCATCTGAACAACAAAATCCGAAATCTCTGCGGCTCGAACCCAAGGCCGGTACAAAGAGTAGCCAGTGTATTTTTGAGTATGTCTACTTCTCCCGGCCAGACAGTAAGATCTTTGGTGAAATGGTGGATAAGATCCGCCGGAATCTTGGGAAACAGCTTGCTAAAGAGCACCCGCTGGATGAGGTCATAAAATCCAACGTTGAAGATCGCCGGCCAATTGTTATATCGGTTCCGGATTCGAGCAACACCGCAGCTATTGGGTATGCTCATGAAAATCAAAAAGCCGGTTTTGATTGCAAATACGATATTGGCCTGATCCGAAATCACTATGTGGGAAGAACGTTTATCTCCCCCGGACAAAAATCACGAGAGCAGAAAGTCAGAACAAAATTCAACACCGTTAAAGGTGTAATTGAAGGGCGACCGGTTATTATTGTGGATGACTCTATTGTTCGCGGTACAACATCCCGGTACCTGGTTGATATGATTCGTGACGCCAACCCTCTGGAAATACACTTTCTTGTGAGCTCTCCTCCAATCACTCATCCGTGTTTTTACGGCATGGACTTTCCAAGTCCCGAGGAACTGATTGCCAATAAATTTGACCGCGATGTAGATGCTATTGCCAGAGAAATTGGCGTAGACAGCCTCCGTTATCTATCCGCAGATGGATTGGTTGAAGCGGTGAAGGAAGCAAACGATTCCGAACACGACTACTGCACCGCGTGCTTTACAGGTAACTATCCTGTTCCGGTCGATTTTGGAATTGAAAAAGAAGAAAACGAAATCGTTTGATGAATTTCAGAAAAGCAGAGTTCATCACAAGCGCGCCATCTATCAAAGAGTGTCCTGAAGAGTCTCTTCCGGAGTTCTGTTTTGCAGGCAGGTCAAATGTTGGTAAATCCACACTCATCAATAAAATCACCAATCAAAAAAAACTGGCTCGCACAAGTAACACGCCGGGAAAAACCCAGCAGATGAATTACTACAATATTGATGATGAAGTGTACATTGTAGACCTGCCCGGTTTTGGATTTGCCAAAGTCCCCAAAAAAGAGCGGGATCGATGGGGTAAAGATATCAAGCAGTATCTGCTTATGAGAAAATCGTTGAAACTGATTTTCCACCTTGTAGACAGTCGCCATAATCCCACCGGGCTGGATCAGGAGTTTTTTTACTGGATGGCCAGCAAGCAGAAACCTTTTGCAATATTGCTCACTAAGGCTGATAAGATTTCTAAAAACAAACTCAGCCAAGCCGAAAAGAAAGTGAACGATATTCTCTCAGAAATGAATATAGAAGTTCCGGTGATCCCTTGTTCCGGTGGTACAGGGAAAGGAGTTCAAGAGATACAATCACTGATTACCGAATTTAAAGATTACGATTACACTGAATAACAACCAATAGTTCTCATGTCCTACAAAGCTTTACTATTAGATAACGTTGACCCAGCCTGTGCTCAAATTTTCAAAGAGAGAGGTGTTGAAACTCACATCCCGGGCAAACTCTCCGACGAGGAATTAAAACAAGAAATCAGTAAGTACGACGCCGTAGTTTTACGTAGCGGTACAACCATCACAAAAGAACTTCTTGAGCACGCCGACAAACTAAAGGTTATCGGTCGCGCCGGTGTTGGAGTGGATAATATTGACATCCCTGCCGCAACTGCAAAAGGAGTCCTTGTGATGAACACACCGGATGGTAACACCATCTCAACTGCAGAACACACCTGCGGGATGATCCTCTCACTCTCCCGGAATATCCCTCAATCCGTTGCTCGTGTGAAAGGCGGCGGCTGGGACCGAAAGAGTTTTATGGGAACTGAGGTTCACAGTAAAAAACTTGGCATTGTTGGGCTTGGAAAAATAGGTTCTGAGGTAGCATTGAGAATGAAAGCATTTGGAATGGATATCTACGCTTATGACCCATTTACCACACAAGATCACGCCGGATCATTGGGAGTAGAACTAATGGATCTAAATGAGCTTCTCTCAACAGTGGATTACCTCTCGGTTCACACTCCGCTGACCGATAAAACTCGCGGAATGATCTCTCTGGAGAATGCTGATAAAATCAAGAAAGGCATGCGGCTTGTAAATTGTGCTCGTGGCGGAATTTATGAAGAGGAAGATCTGCCAAAGCTGATTGAAAATGGGACTATTGCCGGTATCGCCTTGGATGTTTACACATCTGAACCTCCCACACCTGAAATTTATAAAGTTCTCGAAAATCCAGCAATTATCTGTACTCCTCACTTGGGTGCATCAACAGAGGAGGCTCAGGAAAAAGTTGCCGTTCAGATAGCAAATCAGATATCTGACGCGCTTGAGAACAAAAACTATAAGGGAAGTTTAAACGGGAAATCGATCTCGCTCTTAACCAACAAAGAGGTTAAACCGTACGTAGAGCTGGCCGAGAAATTAGGAAAAGTTACCGGGCAGATCATGCCGGACAATACCAACAGTTTTTCGTTTGAATACACCGGCGATTCATCAAAGTTTGCCGATATTCTTACGGACGGGATTCTGAAAGGAATGCTTTCGGAGTATGTCTCAGAATCGCTTAACCTGATTAATGCGAGACATTTTGCTAAGGAGCGCGGTATGAATATTCGCGAAACAACCAGCAGTAATGGCAAAATGTATAAAGATCTCATCACCATTGAACTGGGTGATGATGCCCCGTACAAAAAACTTTCAGCGGCCGTATTTGGTCCTAACGACTATCGAATCGTAGAAATTGACGGATATGGAATTGAACTGCGGTTGGAAGGTGACATTCTGATGTACCAAAACCAGGATAAACCGGGCATGCTAGCATCTGTAGCCGGTTCACTGGCAGCCAAAAATATCAATATTGGAGCACTGAGCCTTGGCAGAGCGGGTAAAGGAACCAATGCGATAACTGCCGTGATCATTGATAAACAGCTGACCAACGATGAATTCAAAGAGATTTGTAAGATAGACGGAGTTCAAAATGTGAAGTATATCTCGCTGTCTTAGATATTCGATGTGAGATTTGAGTCTCAAGATCTGAGAAGTTGGTTATTATCTACTAATCAACTTTCTCAGATAGTGGGAGGCGTTGGCAACCGCAATCACAATTACTCCGCCAACCAGTGTATAGAGTGGCCACGCTATTGTGAGAGGTTCACCCGGTAGAAATTGCTGAAGTGCACCTTCCACCATAAAAAGCAGCGAAATCAAACCGGTAAAAAATCCGATCATTGCATCGGTCTTATCCGGTTTTTGAAATAACCTTCCCAACATAAAGATTCCCAGCAGCCCGCCATAGGTGTAGGAGGCAATACCCAGTCCGAGTTCAACAACAGCCGGTTGTTCTCCACCTGAGAGTTGCAGCCAGGTAAACAGAAAAGCCGATCCGGTTAGAATAAATCCCCAAAAAATGGTAGTAAGTCGCGAAATCCACAGTTCTCTCTCTTGATCCCAATCCTGCCCGAAGAGTGGTTTAATGATATCATAGGTTGTAGATGACGCCAAAGCGTTCAGAGATGAACTTAAGCTGCTCATAGCAGCGGCAAATAGCGAAGCAATGATCAAGCCCGCTACCCCAACCGGCATGTGATCTACAATGAATTTTGCGAATATCTCATCCGTGGTTCTTAATCCCAATTCTGCTAAATCTGCACCTGAATAGAATACATACAACATCAGGCCGATGAAAAGAAAGAGTGCAAATTGCGCACTTGCAACAAATCCACTCCAAATCAACGCTTTTTGACTGGATTTCAGATTACCTGTTGCCAAGAGACGCTGTACAATCAACTGATCCGTTCCGTGTGATGCAATGGAGAAAACCGCCCCACCGAAGACAGCAACCCAGAACACGTATGGATCAGCTAAAAACTCCTGAATTGAGAGGCCACCACCCCAATTGAACAGAGTGAATTTTCCATCACTGCTCAGTCTTGCCATCGATTCAGCAAAACTAATATCAATCTTGCCTAACATCAGCACAAGGGCAAACAGTGCGCCGCCAATGTATACAACCATTTGGACCACATCCATCCATATAACGGCTTTAATCCCGCCAAGGAAGGTGTAGATTAAGGTGATAAATGCGATGACGGAAATTGCCAGTAAGTAAATAGCACCGTCGCCCCATGCGTTAAACACCCCGGCAAACCGGAATATGATTGCCAGAGGAATGGCTGTGGCAAACAGGCGAACTCCGTCGGCCAGTAGCCGGGTAACAATAAATGTGGAACTGGCTGCTTTTCGCATTCCTGATCCAAACCTTTTTTCAAGGAACTGGTAGGCTGTGGTCATCTCACCTTTCACATAGGCAGGTAGAAACCAAATTGCCACGATGATGCGACCCAGTATATAGCCAATGGTGAGCTGTAAAAAGAGTAGATTCCCACCGTATGCAACCGCCGGAATACTGATAAAAGTAAGCGTGCTGGTTTCAGTTGCCACTACCGAAAAGAGAATGGCCCACCACGGCATTTCACGTCCGCCTAAAAAATAATCAGTGGATGATTTTTGCGTACCGGCCGACCAGATGCCAAAAACAGCTACAGCCACCAGATAGAGAACAATAATAATGCCGTCGAGCAGAGTAAATCCCATGAATCCGTTTGTTTTATGAATCTGTAAAAGAAAGGAAA
>CAYNZY010000055.1:0-9912 GCA_964401805.1 uncultured Rhodohalobacter sp. | reverse complement strand
AACGCGACTCTGCGGTGAACCCTTATTTACCCAGAAAGTTGATGAACTTTTGGACGGCACGGCCTCGGTGGCTGATTCGGTTCTTCTCTTCTGAGCTCAGTTCGGCGAAAGTCTCATCATAGCCTTCAGGAACAAACACCGGATCGTAGCCAAAACCTTTGTCACCCCTCTTCTCATCAATAATCCTGCCCCTACAAATTCCTTCAAAGAAATAGTTGTCTGAGCCATCAACAAAAGCAATGACCGTTCGAAACTGGGCTGAGCGATCTGATTCTCCCTTCAACTCAGTCAGAAGCTTATTCACATTGTCGTCGTAGGAAGGATTATCACCGGCGTAACGGGCAGAGTAAACTCCCGGAGCACCATTCAGTGTATCCACTTCAAGTCCCGTATCATCCGAAACCGAAGGCAGTCCGGTTTTATCAAACCAGTAACGAGCTTTTTTCAGAGCATTTCCCTGCAGGTCGGGCTGATCTTCCTCCACCTCTTCTGCATCCGGATAGTCGAGTGTAGATTTGAGATCTATTCCAAGCGGTGATAACACCTGCTCAAGCTCCTTAATTTTATGAGCATTTCCTGATGCAAGGAAAATTATGTCCGGCTTTTTCATGTGATTTACTTCTTATTCGATTTCAGGAATTTCACTCAGCTGTCTAAACTCACGATACCGATCATAAATCTCTTTCTCCGTAAGATCTTTTAACCTCTCCGGACCAAATTTCTCCACGCAAAAGCTTGCCATTACCGAGCCAAAAATGACCGCTTTTCGCATGTTGTTTGGAGTGATATCATCCGTATAAGATAGCCATCCAAGCAAACCACCCATGAAAGTGTCACCGGCGCCGGTTGGATCAAAAATATCGATTACGGGGTAAGCAGGAGCAGAAAATATTTCATCACCGGCAAACAACAGAGCTCCGTGTTCCCCTTTTTTAATGATCAGTGAGTCCGGTCCCATGGCCCTCACTTTATCAGCCGCTTTAATCAGGTTGGGTTCTTCAGCAAGCTCACGAGCTTCTGAATCGTTAATCACCAGTAAATCTACACCTTTAAGCGTCTTTTTCAGGGCATCCGGAGTTCCTTCAATCCAGAAATTCATGGTATCCATTACCACTAAGTCGGGACTGTTTACCTGATCCAGTACTTTTTCCTGTAAACTCGGTTCGATATTTCCCAGTGCCACATACTTTGAATCTTTGTATCCGTCCGGAATAATCGGATCAAAATGCTCAAAAACATTCAGCTGGGTATCCAGTGTGTCGCGGTTGTTGAGATCGTAGTGATATTTCCCCTGCCAAAAGAATGTATCCCCGGTTTTATCAATCTGAAGACCTTCAAGATCCACATCCTTACTTTTCAATAGCTCAATATCTTCGTCAGCAAAGTCTTTCCCTACTACACCGACAAGATTAATCTGATTTGCAAAATATGATGCAGCGAGGGAAATGTAAGTGGCTGATCCACCCAGGATTCTGTCTTTTTTTCCAAAGGGAGTTTCAATACCGTCGTACGCAACGGAACCAACAACAAGAAGTGACATAGAAATTTTCTTTAATTCTGATTAATTCGTCATTTTAAAGCATGGAAAATAGCAAATTCATTACCTTTTTGTTGCGTTCCATCCCGATTAATTTGAAATCCAATATTCGCCAAACAGCGTGGCAGACTATTTCACCGGCTATCTGATTCCAACCTTCATTTTTTTGGTTTTTGCACTGATGCACAGCCTTACTGCATCTCACGCATTTAAAACTAAACTCTTTGGATTATCACCAAAGCTGAAAACATGGTATCGTGTAATTTACAATCTGGTCTCTCTTGCTATCATCGGCTTTTGGTGGATATCATTACCGCAAGATTCTATCCTTTATCAGCTACATGGATTTTTCTTGTCCCTGCTTGTCGCGCTGCAGATTGTCTTTGCCTGGCTCTTTTTGAAATCGATTTTTGCACAGAATGGAATGATATTTCTTGGCATCAAACAGGTTCTTATGAAAGTTCGTAAAGGAAAACTGCCAAACTATCTGGATGAACCGCGTCGCGGTAAATTGGTCACCTCCGGCCTATATCGTTATATGCGCCACCCGATGTACACCTTTGCAATGTTAGTTCTGATTTGCTCCCCAATTATGACGATGAATCTTCTCTACTCAATCATCATCTTTGCTCTTTACTTTTGGGTCGGTTCCTACTTTGAGGAGAAAAATTTAGTCAGTCGATTTGGCGACGACTACAGAGAATATCAAAAAAATGTACCACGATTTATTCCCAATCCGTTTAATTAAAAATTGTAGATCTTAACCCACTCGCGCTATTTTGGTACTAATTTAGAAAAGTACAGATGTCTACACACCCATTTTATTCATACCTGAAACAGGTAAGTCAATCCTCACTCCCAGGATGGCAGGCACAGAAAAAAATGTGCCCCATGCCCGTGAAGGGAGTTCCAACCCGCAAGCAACCTGAAGATAATCAAGGTAACCCCAGCAGTGTATTGGTTCCGCTTTTTCCCGGGAAAGGTCAGGAATTACATGTCATATTGACTCTTCGAACAGAATCCATTCGTCACGCGGGCCAAATCAGCTTTCCAGGCGGTAGGGCCGAAGTGAATGAGACGGCCGTTGAAACTGCTCTCAGGGAAAGCCATGAGGAAGTCGGAATCGATCCAAACAGCGTTCATATTGCAGGTACGATCAGCCCTCTTTACCTCGACAAAAGTGACAACCGAATTAGTCCATTTGTTGGATTTATGGATAAAAAACCGGTTTTGACTCGCAATCCGAATGAAGTGGAAGAGATCATCATCGTAAAAATGGAAGAACTCCTGGGTAACTCCCTGCTAAAAAGAGAAGTTTGGGAGCTTCAAAATAGGCAGCTTGAAGTTCCCTATTGGGACATTCACCGGGTACCGCTTTGGGGAGCCACTGCAATGATGATGAGTGAACTGCTTGAACTCTATCAATTATTTTTAAACGAAGAGTAACTCAATTCTTCTCAATTTTTGAGACAACCTGAGAAGCAACCTCCATTCCTACCGCAATTCCCATTCCGCTTAACCCGGCGGCAACAAAAAGCCCCGGCTCAATCTGTTCCAGAATCGGCTCTTTGTTTTCAGTCATCCCCATAATGCCGCTCCACTCAATATCAACCTTCCAATCGGAGGGCAGCTTGATGACATCATTTGCAAAATCGTACAGATACTCTCTGATTTTCGGATTCACCCCAAACTGATCCGTTGTCTCCTCTTCCTTAGCCAGATTTCGCGCCCCTCCAATCAACATACGATCGCCCACATTTCTAAAATAGACATAGCCGCGATCGTGATGAAATGTCCCACGCCATCTTAGGTTTTCGATCGGTTTAGTAACTAGTACAAAACCACGCGCCGGCTTAATAGGCTTATCGATCAGATTGGATGTAAACCCATTCACCGCTGATAGTATTCTTCGAGGGGTTAAAACTACACCTTCCATAAATTCGACTCGATTTGATTCTACGGATGTTACCTTACTGTTCCATAGTACTCTCACACCGGCTTCAGCCAGTTTTTGATGAAGGGATCTCATCAGCAGCCCGCTATTAATGGCTCCCTCCAGTCTATTAAAAATGGCCGGATAACCTTCAAACTCTTTTATGGAATAAACATCCGACTCTCCAATAGTCTCTTCCATTTTTTGATTGAGCCAATCCATTTTTTTCTTACACTCCTCAAAAAGATCAGAGTCTGTAAAAATCTCATGCCCTCCAACCGATTCATAGCCGATTGCTGCCTCTCCCATTTTAGACTTCAAAAGCTTCAGACCATCCCAACGACGTTTAATTCTGTTCATAACAGTCTCTTCACCCGCAATCTCTAAATCCGCCAAATGTTCAGATACTGAGCCAATGCAGGCAAATCCCGCATTTCGAGTGCTTGCACCTTCCGGAGCAAATCCTTTATCCACTACAATCACGTCGTGATCCGGATGTTTCTCTTTGTAAAATATTGCCGATGATGCGCCAACAATACCGGCACCAATCACAACCAAATCCGGCGATTTAAACCACTCTTCCCGTTCCCAAAATGAAAATTCACGTTTCATAGATTCAGATGTTTTTTCAGTTTTTGAAATGCATTTGACTCCGATTCTTTAGTTGACCAACGCGCGAATACCTTATCTGTTTCTGCACTATATGGTCCTTTTTTACACTCAAAAAGAATGGTGTCCTCTTCCAATACCACAAAGGTGTGCCATACATTTGGCTCGATATCAACCACAGCCGGAATGGGTTCAGATTTCAGGATTTGATCTGTTAAAACAGAACCTTCATTATCCAGGGTGAAAAATCGAATCTTTCCTTTCAGAATCACAATCGATTCTGTGGCATGATCCAAAGGATGTTTATGCGGACGAATATACGTTTCGGGTTGAAGAAAGTTAATCAACCGCTGAACTTCCGCTTCTTGTCGCCGATGAATAGGAAGGATCATCCTTTTTCTCGGACTTTTGCGAGAGGACTCTAAACCTTCTTCAATTTGTGTATCAGAAAGTTGAAAATAGTCACCCACCGGATTCTCAAACGCTAATTTCATTTTTTACCGGGGTTTAGTGCCAGCCCGGCCATCAGGGCAGATCCGGTAAGAAATGCTTTTTCGTCGATGTTGTATTTTGGATGATGCCAGCTCCAACCCGAATCGGCTTCATCGCTGCGGGAACCCAAAAAGTAAAATGCTCCGGGAAACTCTTGTTGATAGAAAGCAAAGTCCTCACCGCCCATCACCGGGGTTTCGAGTTCAACCATACGATCATCACCAAACAGCTCCTTTGCTGATTGAATAATATTCTGAGTACACTTTTCATTGTTATCCACTGCAGGATATCCCTCATTAAATCTAAACTCAAATCTACCGCCCGCACCTTCAACCACTCCCTTTAAGATCGATTCCATTCTTGATTTAATGTGCATAGCGGTTTCTTGCGAAAATGTCCGAACTGTCCCAATTAGTTCTGCTTGTTCCGGTATTACATTGTAGGTAGATCCCGCATTGATTCGTCCCACAGTCAACACAGCAGGCTCAGTCGGGTTGATACTCCGACTCACAATGGTTTGAAACTGCGTAATCACTTGGGCAGCCAGTACAATCGGATCAATCGTTTCGTGAGGAGAAGCAGCGTGACCGCCTTTCCCGTAGATTTCAATTTCAAACTCATCCGGCCGAGCCATTAAGGGTCCTGTTTTGGTGGCAATTTTTCCAACTTCGTAATTGGGGTTCATATGAAGTCCGTAAACCTCCTGAACTCCCAGTTCTTGCAGGAAACCGGTTTCCATCAGCAGCCGTCCGCCGCCCGGAAGTTTCTCTTCACCGGGCTGAAAAATCAAGACGACTCTGCCGATTATTTGATCTTTCAAATCCATCAATATTTTTGCAGCTCCCAGCATGTTGGCCGTATGTGCATCATGGCCGCAGCAGTGAGCTGCACCGGGCCTTTCTGATAAAAATTCTTTTTTTGCTTCACCCTGCTCTATCATCGTAAGCGCATCGATGTCTGCCCGCAGGGCAATAACACGGTCTGCCGGTTTACCTTCAATGATCCCGACACATCCTGTTTCAAGCGGTCGATGAGTCTCGATTCCCATCTCATTCAGTTCATTCAGAATAAATTCTGTAGTATCGTACTCCTTATAGCTTACTTCCGGATTCTTATGGATATGGCGTCGTACGGATACCATATAATCGAAATGTTCTTCTGCTTTCTTCTTTAGTTGATTCGATAACTCAGACATAATCTTTTCATTCAATTATTTAGATAAATCTGCTCAAATATAGCCAATCTGTTTTGTAATTCTATTGCAATCAGATATCACCCACGAACGTTTAAAATTTCAGTGATGTTTTCTTATCAAAAAAGACAAACTATGAAATATCTGATCAGTCTGTTTATTCTCTTATTTTCATTTTCGGGTGCGATTTCAGCTCAGGAGAGAATCACAGATGAAGAACAAGCCCGATCCATTTTTGAAGAAGTTGATGACCGAAGAAATTCCATCGAGTCAGAAACTGCACAAATGGAGATGGTCATTACCGATCCCCGCGGACGAACAAGAACCAGAACCATGCAGTCGTGGAATAGGGTTGATGGCGAAGACAATCAGAGTTTAATTATTTTTTCTGATCCCGGTAATGTGAGAGGAACCGGTTTTTTAACCGTACGCGAAGATGGAAACACAGATCAGCGGCTTTACTTGCCGTCCATTGGAAGAATTCAAACCATCGGCTCAGCCGAACGAGGCGATCGGTTTATGGGAAGTGATTTCACCTATGAGGACCTTGGCGACCAGGATCCTGACGATTATGAATTTGAGTGGATGGAAGAGCATGAAAATTTTTATCTCGTTCGAGCGTCAAAACCCGAATCAGATCAATATGCATACGTTGAGTTTGAAATTCTGAAAGAGAAGTATGCACTTCAAAAGATTCACTACTACAATGACGAAGACGAGCAGATTAAACGATTGGAAGCCGAAAATCTGGAGCAGATTACGGATCAGCTTTGGAGTCCGGCAAAAATGACCATGTACGATCTGCGTGAAGACCGAAAAACTGAGATCACCTGGAGCAACAGGGAAATCAACAGCTCTATAGAGGATTGGCGATTTACCGAGCGAGGATTGAGAAGAGGAATTTAGTTTTAGTCTTGAGTCTTGAGAAATGAGACTTGAGTGTTTTCCTCATGACTCAAGACTCATATCTAATATCTAATCAGAAGGGGACCACTGCACGTACGCGGTAGTAAAGATCATAATCGGTATCTGTAAAAAGCTCCTGCGCCGGTTGTGCTATTCCAACTGCATGAGCAATCCTGATACCGGCTAAATTTAGAGAATTTTTCAGTTCTGCACCGGCTCCCCATCGCTCCTCTCTGCCAGTTGTGCCATCTACAAACCGTGCATTCCAAACAACACCGGCATCTGAGAAGAGCGAAATTGATGTCGCCCCTAAATCGAGCAGCCCTAAAATGGTTGTATTTAATGAGGGCAGAAATGGGACCCGGTATTCAATCCGGCCAAACGCTACACGATCTCCGGCAATAAACTCCCGGTAACCACGAACTCTTTCAGCCTGATTAAACAACTCAAATGGCACTTCTCCCGGTAAACTTAAATGGATATTATCCAGCCGGGAAAAACCGATATAGTTCTGAAGCAGCGGAGAACCCCACTGCTGCTGATATCGCCCATATAGATATATCCTGTGCATTCCGATTGGATGCAGCACCTTGTATGCACTTAAATCTGCCGTTGCAAATCTCACCTCGGAACCCAATATCTTTTCTGCGCCTGTAAGAAAGCCCCGAACTCCCCACCCGTCCAGCGGATGAATTACATTATCTCTCCAAGGCCTCTGCTTTTTAATCTGAAACCCAACCGTTAGATCCGTTTGTCTGGCTTGCTCCGGTGCCGGGACCTGGAATGAACCTCTAAATGCATCTCGATCAAAAGGGTGAATCAGAACATGACGGAATCGTGCATAAACACTGCCGTTTTGATAAGGCGCCTCAAAACGATCAACGGGTACATTTACTGCAATATGACCGCCTATCAACTCCTCAACCAGAAACTTGTCCCCATAAAAGAAGGCGCTCCCCGGAGTTTTATAAATCGAGGTCGTAATAGAAGGATAAAACTGATTGTTTGTGTAGCTCAATACTCCATACGAGTAGTCTAAGTTGCCAAATGAAATGTTTCCGGTTGCAGCGAACAGATGTTTGGCAAGGGGTTCAGTAAATCCGGTTACCCCAAACAGTCCCCAGTTTCTCGAATTCCCGTAGTAAGGCAGTATGATAGTTGAAGCATGCGTCAAATTTTGTATCGGCCGGTACTTATCCTGATTAACAATGAGACGTTCATCTGGCTCAATCCCGGTCGGAATCATAATCGGCGCCTGTTTGAGCCTCCAGCTCGAATAAACTTCGGGAACCCTATCCTCGCCCAAAAACACGTCCTTATCCGGATCAACCCAATAGACTTGATCCCTTCGTTTTGTTTCACTCGATTTGATCAGCAACATTTCCGTCTCGAGCGTATCCACTGAAGATGCCCAGCCATAAACTTCTCCTCCGGTAAATAGATTGGTTACCCGCCGTTCTTCGTCTGTTTCAAAATTGTACACAAACACATTCGGCACTTCATCGCGAAGGGATGTATAAGCCATTTTGCTACCATCGGGACTCAAAACAAAATTCCTGTTGTCTGAATCATTTTGATCGAGAACAGTTTCGATGCCTGAAAGCGGGTCGATTAAAACCATATTACGATTACCGTTTTCATCGAACTTATGGATCAACCAAGACTGGTTGCGTTTTACCCAAAGCGGATGAATAACCTGAATATCATTGCTATAGTTTGTGATACTGACCTCCTCACCGGTTTCCAGATCCAGCTGAAACAGGTTTCCGGTTCCATACTCGTTGACAATGTAGGCAACGGTGTTCTTCAACGGACCCTGAGTAGGATACTTCGCTCTCCGGCTGTGCGTAAGTCTTTCTTCCTTTCCAGACTCGATATCAAGGGTGAAAATATCATTCAACAGTGAAGAGTTTACTCCCCGAACGGTTCGGGAGTAATACAGGGTTGAACCGTCAGAACTCCATGAAAGGTCTGAGTTGATGGACCCCTCCGCTATTTTCCGGCTGGTTCGGGTAGAATCGTTCTGAACAATATGCAGGTTCCTGACCGGACGAGCAAGAGACGGCATTGAAAGCACTGCAAGTTGCGAACCATCCGGACTCACCGCCACATCGTAATAGAACTGACCGGGAAGAGAAACAGGGTCTGTTCCCAGAGAGTCCGTGCGCTCCATCTGAGATGCTAGAGTATTGTAGTAAACATTCATGTGCTTGCGCCAATCCTCATAGAAAGATCGATACCCACCTTCAACCACATCATCAAATGCACTGTAGAAATCGTGATATTCCATCCCCAGAAAATCATCCCTGTGTGACAGAAGATTCACAAGTGTACTATCACCATATTTTTCGGTAAAAAATCGAAGCTGGGAATTCCCTACTGCATAGAGTAATCTGCCGTTCTCAATCGACTGCCCATCATTAAATCCCGGCCGGCTATCAAATATCGCTTTTCTGAGCCAACGATCGCCACGCTGGGAATCCCAATATTCCGTCTGATACTGTGCCAATCCTTCCGTCCAGTGGCGGGGAAGCGGATCGGCAATCACATAATTCAACAGCCCAAAATCGGACCAGACTGCCTTGAAATGAAAAATATGTCCCAGCTCATGTGCGATCACTTTCCGAAGCCACTTTTCACGACCAGTCCATGTCTCGGCGTAGTCGTTCAAATTAACCCAAATCATGGTATATCCTTTTCCAATTGGGTTGGCAAAACCGTTTACAATTTCATCCTCATCTGAAAGGTAGATCGGAATTTTCTTTGAAAATTCAACCTCCAGATTAGCAGATAGTGCTGTATAACTTTCCTCGGCAATGGCTGCCGCCTCTGGAATAATATTGGAAATTCGATCGGGATAGATAATTCTGAAGTGCTCGGTCTCTGCTACTTGCCAGTTCAGATAGGGATGATTTCGGCCATTCAGAGAGTTAAAACCCTGGGCGGAAAGATCTGCTGTAATAAAGATGAACAGCAGAGAAAAAGAGATTACTGTTTTCATAAAATGGATTGGCTCATCTATTTGATTTCTGATAAGATAATACCAATTCTCTATGATAACAGCAGTAAGTACATTTCATTTTTTACTCCCAAATCTGCGAGAACCAAAAAAACGTATTTCTCACTGATTTCTCGCAGATGATCGCAGATTTCTGCGCAGAGTTTCGCTGAGACTATTAAAGCGCTGCCCGTCAGATCGCTCCAAGCGGTCAGACGGGTTAGAATTACTATCGCTCAATATAT
>CAYNZY010000054.1:0-18595 GCA_964401805.1 uncultured Rhodohalobacter sp. | reverse complement strand
GCGAAGCCCGGGAAAAGAAGAATGGCGATAATTAAAGAACCCTGAATGGGATTCAACAACAATAGTCCCGGGTGCAACCCAGTGGTTACGAATCGATCATTTCCCGATTCAGAACTCCGAAGGAGTTCAATGTTATTAGCCCTGAGCGAAACTCAGGGAAACAGGACAAACAAAGTATTTCAGAACCCTGTAAGGGTTCAACATGAATAGCCCCGGGTGCAACCCGGTGGTTACGAAACGGACGCGACCCAATACAGAACCCTGAAAGGGTTCAACCCCTCTCGGGGTTGTGAAGCGGCATTGCGCCATTCATACCCCGCATTGCATACGGGGCTATTCATGTTCAATCCCATTCGGGATTGGCGCAAACACTTTGAAAAATTACAAATCCGGTATTCCCATACATCCAAATTCAGACAGTGTTATTTAAGAAAACAGCTCTCATCTTAAGTAGCAGGGCTTCTTATTTAAGTTTTTAACGGATTTCTTAAACAGCAATGGTACTCATTAACTTTCTTTGAAAAACTTTTAAAGCCGGAAAACTTCGAACCCAAAGTCATTACGAAAATTTTGAACCTATACTGCTTCAAAGAGAGTGGCAGAACGATTACCGTGAGATGCAGGAAAATATGATTCACGGTGATTCTGTATCGTTTGATATGCTCATCGACAGAATGAAAGAATTGATGGCGAGAATCAATCAATTGGATTTTAAGGGCACATGAGCGCAACCCATTACAAACTTAATTTTTTGTTTGTAACCTTATCCAAATAAAAAAACCAAGTTATTGACTGGCAATAACTTGGTTTACTCGAGTGTGGGACCGGGCGGAATCGAACCGCCGACACACGGATTTTCAGTCCGTTGCTCTACCGACTGAGCTACAGTCCCTCTTCGAAGACTCCAAATATAAGGGCTTTTCAACCTTTACTCAAAACCGATTGTCTATTTTTCGCAAATAAATTTATATCCAATCAATTGCGAACCTTAATATCCTTCAGCCGCATCTGAATGGTTCGTTTCCCGTTCCAGTAGTTCTCCTCAAGCACATAGGCCACATCCATCTTGCCGGCATCGCATTTTCGAAGCATCGGCAGGTATTCGTGCATGTTAAACCCGATCGCGTCAATCACCGCCGACCCGTTTTGCTTCACCTTAAATTTCAAATGGCCATTTCCCACAATGCTGGGCACGCCTTCAATACATACATCTTTTGAAACAAAAACGGGACGCATATTCCCGGGGCCAAACGGCTCAAACTGAGACAGCAGCTTCCAAAATTTCGGGCCTACCTTTTCGAGGTCTAAATCAGAGTCGATCTCCAGCTCCGGTAAAAAATCATTATCCGATAGTTTCTGAAAGCCGATTGAATTCATTCGATCCCTGAACTCGTCCAGGTTCCCGGCGTCCATAGTCAGACCGGCCGCAAATTCGTGTCCGCCGAACTGTTCCAGCAGATCCTCGCACTTCTTCAGGGCGTTGTAAATATTAAATCCTTTAATGGATCGTGCCGACCCTTTGATCTTTCCCTCTACCGTGCTGAGCATAATGGTTGGCCGGTAGTAGGCGTCCACCAGGCGGGAGGCTACAATTCCGATAACGCCTAAATGCCATTCGGGATGGTGCAGCACCATGGTGGAGAGGTCTTCAACGTTGTAATTATTTTCCAGCATATTTACAGCCTGCTCCATCGTTTCACTGTCCGTAGAACGGCGCCGGATATTGATCGACTCCAGCTCTTTCGCATATTTCGAGGCACGGGAAGCATCTTCAGAAATCATGAGCTCTACAGCCGCTGTTGCATCACCCATTCGACCTGCCGCATTTATTCGCGGACCGATTGAGAATACAATCGTGGATGTGGTTACGGTTCCCGGAGTTATTTTGATCTTATTCAGCAGCGCCTTAATCCCAACCCGCGGATCTGTATTGATTAACCGCAGTCCCCTTCGCATCAGATAGCGATTTTCATCCACAATGGGTACGATATCGGATGCAATGGAGATGGCTACCAAATCGAGAAATTGATTGGGAATCTCTTTCGATAAACCCAGCTTTTCCACCGTGCCCTGAACCAGTTTAAAACCGACTCCGGCTCCTGAAAGCCCATCGAAAGGGTAGTTACAGTCCGGTCGTTTCGGATCCAGCACAGCAACTGCGTCCGGAATCCCATCTGCGACGGTATGGTGATCACAAATGATCAGATCGATTCCATTCTCTTTTGCAACCTTGGCCTCTTCAAATGCGGTAATACCACAATCAACGGAAACGATAAGATCGGCATCAATTTCTATGGCATGCTTAATTCCATCCGGATTGATTCCGTATCCCTCCTTAAAGCGGTGGGGAATGTAGTAGCTTACATCGATGCCAAAGCTTTTCAGAAACGTAAAGAGGATACTTACAGCGGTGGTGCCGTCAACATCATAATCTCCGTAGATGAGCACTTTCTGGTGATTGCAGATCGCCTCAGCCAAGCGGGCGGCTCCAACCTCCATGTCTTTCATCAAAAAGGGATCGTGAAGCTTCTGCTTTTCCGGGCGAAAAAAGGACCTGGCTTTTTCAAAACTCTCTATGCCTCGAATCGCCAGTAACTGAGCGATCTCCTGTGGCACATTAAGCTCTTCTTGTAAATTTTGGACAGACTCTTCCCGTTCAGGTTGCGTATAAACCCATCGATATGCCATGATTTGTTTCCTGTTTTATTCTCATTTAAAAGGCAAAGGAGTGTCACCCCGGCAATGCCAAACAGCATTTTACACTGTAATAACCTTAACAAAAACTTAATATTCTATTATAACAAAAGGAGAGGAGAATATGAGATTAAATCAAACATAGACGTATTAATAAATCCTGAATCTTTCTTCATCAACTGTTCGTAAATGTTTCTCAATTTTCGCTCCCTTATGAGTTGGCAAATTTTATATTTCGGATTTTGCTTCCTGTCAATTCTCAGATAAAATCAGTAATTTGGAAGCGGTTCCAATCGGATGGTACACGATTAAATTTAAAACCTTTTAGTTATGAAAGAATTAGAAAATATGGTTGACAAAGAGAGCGAAATCAACGAAGATTTTCAGCTATTTAGCGACTTACATAATCTTGAACACGAACAGATCGTATTTTGCTCACGCCCCGAGGTTGGACTAAAAGCAATTATTGCGATTCACGACACTACATTGGGCCCTGCTCTTGGCGGTACACGAATGTGGGATTATAAATCTGAAGCAGAAGCCATTCGCGATGTGCTCCGGCTTTCTCGCGGCATGAGCTATAAATCGGCAATTTCGGGGTTAAACCTCGGCGGCGGCAAAGCCGTCATTATCGGTGACGCACAAACTCAAAAAACAGAGGCCCTGTTTCGTGCATTTGGCCGATTTGTAGACGGACTTGGAGGCCGATACATCACAGCCGAGGATGTGGGCATGACCGAGAAAGATATGGAGTGGATCTTCTCTGAAACAAAATTTGTGACCGGCATTCCAAAAGAGCTGGGAGGAAGCGGAAATCCATCGCCCGTAACCGGGTACGGAGTGTACATGGGGATGAAAGCTTCGGCCAAACGAGCCTATGGCAGTGATTCGCTTGAAGGGAAACGGATTGCTATTCAGGGTGCCGGTTCAGTTGCATCTCACCTTGCGCATTATATCAGTAAAGAGAACGCAAAACTCTACATCTCAGATATTTTTGAAGAGAAAGCGAAACAGCTTGCCGAGGCTACCGGCGCTGAAGTTGTTAAACCGGACGATATTTACACACTTGATGTAGACATTTTCAGTCCTTGCGCTTTAGGAGGAGTGGTAAACGACGATACCATCAACTACCTGAAATGCGACATTTTAGCCGGTGGGGCCAACAATATTCTGGACCACGAAGAGAAACATGGGAATGAACTGATCAAAAAAGGAATTCTTTATGCACCGGATTATGTAATCAACGCCGGTGGTTTGATCAACGTTGCCAGCGAACTTGAAGGATATAACGAGAACCTGGCCATGAACAAAGCTTCCAGAATTTACGATACCGTTCTGGATATTTTTGATTACGCAGAAGAGAACAATATTCCGACTATTGCAGCTTCCAATGCTCTTGCTGAAAAGAGAATTGAAGCTGTTGGAAAAGTCGGGACGATTTACTCTTCAAAAAGTCACTTTTCAAATCGAAAAGGCGAACAGTATCTGAGAGAACGATCATAACGATCTATACACAACCCTGACTATTCAACTGAGCAGCCCGGTGAAAACCGGGTTGCTTTTTTTATGGTAAAGAGTAAGATTACATTATTCCTGTAAATCAAATCTATGTTCCTATGAGTCGATTTTCTGCTACGTGGTCACTTATGAAGAGTTCACTAACCATTCTTCTTGAAGACAAACGAATGTTACTCTTCCCCGTTTTCTCGGGAATTTGCACCCTCCTGGTAGGACTTACATTTATCTTTCCGCTTCTGTTTACCGGTGGGCTCAGTTCTCTTGGCATGTTTGAATCCCTCTCCGATACGATGATGTTTTTTACTCTTTTTATGTTCTACTACCTGAACTACTTTATCATCATTTTCTTTAACTCGGGCGCCATTCTTTATGCAATCAAACATATCCGTGGAGAGGAGCCAACCTTTGGAGAGGTTTTTAACGAATTACGAGACCGGCTGCCACACCTTCTTGGATGGACTGCTATCGCGGCTACGGTTGGAATTATCCTTAACTCGATTGAAAATCAATCGGATATTATCGGTAAAATTGTAGCGGGGTTAATCGGGCTCAGCTGGACGGTTACCAGTTTTCTCGTACTTCCGGTTCTGGTTATTGAAAGAAAAGGACCCATTGAATCGCTCAAGGAGTCGGCCGGAATGCTCAAAAAGTCGTGGGGCGAGCAGCTGATCGGTCACTTCAGCTTCGGGTTGATATTTGCGATTTTATTAATTGGCGCGGCAGCCATCACCATTCCCCTCTTTTTACTCGGTGAAATATTCATAGTTCTCGGATTTGCAGTAATCATCCTCTTTGGGTTGATCTTAGGAGTTTTTCAGTGGATTCTTCAATCTATTTTCATGGCAACTCTGTATCTTTATGTGCGTGAAGACAGACTTCCCGGCTCGTTCTCAAAAACACAGATTGACCAAGCCGTCAGATAGGATAATAACCGATCCCGACGAATCGTTTATTGCACTGCATTTGAATCACTCCAATTTTTTATTCAACCAAGATCAGTATGTCACTCAAAAAGAAGTTTAAATTCAAAGATCGTTTAATTAAGGGAATAGACCCCAACGGACAGTTTAAAATCAGCGTGGTTAAAACGACTGATGTTGTCCGAACGGCTCAGAAAAATCACAACCTTTCGTTACTGAACACCATTTTGCTGGGCAAAACCCTTACCTCGGCTATGCTTCTTGCCTCTGAGCTGAAAGGTGAAGAGCGCATTCAGATTCGAATAGACGGTGACGGACCTGTGGGCATGCTCACTGCCGAAGCTAATCGTGTGGGTGAAGTACGCGGTTACTCATCAAATCCATCCGCGGAATTGGATTACAGCAATCCGGATACCACCATCTCTAACGGCCTTGGCAATGGAGTGCTTACCGTTACAAAAACCCTTTACAACGAAGCAGATCCGCGAAGGAGCTCTATTGCATTGGTAAACGGAGATATCAATTCTGACATTGCTCACTATATGGCACAGTCTGAGCAGGTGCTCTCCGCATTTTTACTGGATGTGAGCCTGAATGACGACGGCTCCGTAAAACATGCCGGCGGAGTGCTGCTGCAACGGCTTCCCGAAGCTGACGAAGAGACTGTTGAAAAGCTTCAGGAAACTCTTACAAATTTACCACCACTTGGTGAACTTTTTGAGAACGATTATTACATCGACGACATTATGGAGGTGGCTACGAAGCCATTTTCTGTAAAAGAGCTGGATCGCCAACCGGTTCATTTTTTCTGCCGCTGTTCGCCCAAACGGTTTAAAAATGCACTTTCAATGCTCGGATATGAAGAGCTGAAAGATATGCAGGGGGAAAGCCAGGAAGTTGTTTGCAACTACTGCGGCTCAAAAGTGGAAATATCCGAAGAAGAGATTTCAGAAATGGCTAAAAATGCGAAGGCGAAAATGAATTAAATCAATGAAAAATCGACCTGAGGTTGTAATTGTAGGCGGAGGCTTCGGCGGTATCTCTGCTGCAAAAGCTCTCCGCAAATCAGACTGTAACATAACCCTGGTCGATAAACGAAATCATCACCTTTTTCAACCCCTCCTATACCAAGTAGCCACGGCTGCTCTCTCGCCCGGAGATATTGCAGTACCCATACGCGCAATCTTTGGCGACGATAAAAATGTAAGAACCGTATTGGGGGAAGTTGTCTCCATTGATAAAACCGGCAAACGGCTGCAACTGGCCGATGACAGCTCCATTGATTTTGATTACCTGATTCTCGCCCCGGGTGCCGTCTACAATTACTTTGGCAACGAACATTGGAAGAATTACGCTCCCGGTTTGAAAACGCTTAAAAATGCTCTTTCCGTCCGCGAACGCATTCTGATCTCTTTGGAAGAAGCCGATAAGCTTGATGATCCCCGTGCTCGTAAAAAATATCTTACCTATGCCGTCATCGGCGCCGGACCAACCGGAGTGGAAATGGCAGGCGCAATCGCTGAAATTGCAAAACGGAATATGATGAGGGATTTCCGCAATATAGATATGGAGGATACCGAAGTTTTCCTGATCGAAGCTGCCGGTAATGTTTTGAACGGCTATCCTGAAGAACTATCAAAGAAAGCTAAATCCGATCTTGAAGAGATGGGCGTAAAAGTTCTCTTGAATAATCCGGTTAAGTCCATACGTGAAGATGGAGTAGAGCTCGAAGGCTCGTTTATTGAAACACCCAATATCATTTGGGCGGCAGGCGTGAAAGCTTCTCCGCTACTTGGATCTTTAGATTGCGACCTGGATAAAATGGGACGCGCTTTCGTGGAAGAGCATTTAAACATTCCGGATCACGAATCCATTTTTGTGATTGGTGATGCCGCTCACGTGAAAGATAAGGATGGGCAACCTCTCCCGGCTCTTGCTCCCGTAGCTCTTCAGCAGGGCAAGTATCTTGCTAAACTAATTCAAAAACGCGAGAGCGGTAAGGAAGCTTCTCCCTTTAATTATGTAGATAAGGGTACGATGGCCACAATTGGAAGAGCCAAGGCCGTAGCCGATATTCGCGGACTTAAATTTTCAGGTTTTGTTGCCTGGATGCTTTGGTCCGTAATCCACATCTTTTTCCTGATTGGATTCAGAAACCGGTTCCGGGTTTTTGCTGAATGGGTCTGGCACTACGTAACCTTCAAAAGGGGAGTAAGGTTAATAACAAATGAGCCTGAATCCCGGACATCAGACAAGCAATCATAGAATTTGATTACCCTTTGAGGGAGTCATTTTTCTAAACCGCGAAGGAAGATCCACATCCGCATGCTTCGCTGGCGTTCGGGTTCTCGAATGTAAAGCCGCGGGCATCCAAACCGTCTGGATAATCAATCACAACGCCATCCAGGTACAACATATGATCGGGTTTTACAATCACTTCCATACCCTGCGTTTCCACCAGTTCATCTTCATCCGTACGGATATCAAATCCCAGCTTGTAGCTCAGGCCTGAGCATCCGCCGCCTTCAACAGCTACCCGCAGGTAGAGCTCATCATCCAGATTTTCGTCCAGCTTGATCTTTCTGACCTGTTTCGCAGCGCGTTCAGTGAGCTTAACGTTCTCACCTTTCGAGAGCTCTTCAAACTGCTTCCGGAACTTCTCTTCTGTTGTTGACTCCTGTTCCGGCTCCTCATCGATCAGAGAGGCGATTACGTCATCTAAATTTTCATCTTTTGCAGCCATATATAAAAACAAATTTTTGCAGTTACTTCACAGAATTTGCAAAGGTAAAATAATCCTTCTCCGATTTTCTGAATAATTTCAGAATCCCGGCGCTCACTAAATTAACAAGAATTTTGGACGCACGATAGCTGGTTACGTTTATAAGCTCAGAGAATTTTTGAACGTTGATTTCTCCGTATTCATTCAAATACCGAAAAAGCATCTGTTCATTTTTCCCATACTCAAACGTAACGCCTGTGCTTGAATACTGCTGTTTTAAAATCTCTGTTTGCTCGTCACTGGCCAAAACACTTTCATCCTGAAAACGAACAAAAACCTGCCTTTTCTTTTTTCCCTTGAGGTACACCGGCTTTTCCGTTGATTCCGGTACACGCACAACCATCACATCCGCATCGGGCAGATGTACCAATTCGATATATATTTGAACCGGAGGTACGCACAATTTTTGAGCAGCTTCCTGAAGTAAAAATTCCTCTTCAAAATAGGCTCTTATGCCGGCAATCTGCTTATTATCGTGAACACCTATGAGAATTGTGCCGCCTGATGTATTCGCAAATGCAGCTATTTCTCTTGCAATTTTGGTCGGTTTGGGAACAGTTTTCTTGAACTCTAAAAATGTACCTTCGCCGGTTTGAATTAAATTTCGGAGATCGGAGGGGTTCATGTCTGATATGACAATTTCTCCATTCGGCAGTTTCATAATGCTTATCTGATGTTACGGGTACCGTTTTCAATGAACTGTTGGGAATGACCTAAATCATTTTTTCCTCTTTAGGATTCCTGGTCATCAGATCTTCAACGACATCCGAGGGAGGAATATTTTCGAATAGAACTTTGTAAACAGCATTCGTTATCGGCATTTCAACACTGTTTTTTTTAGCCCACTGACAAACTGATTCGGCAGTTTTAACACCTTCAGCTACCATATTCATACCGGACGTGATTTCATTCAGGCTTTTACCCTGACCAATATTATACCCAACAAATCTATTTCGGCTGTGTTGACTTGTACAAGTTACAATCATATCCCCCATACCGGTTAAACCTGCAAACGTATCCATGGATGCTCCAAGTGCCGCACCCATACGCTTCATTTCGTGTAGTCCTCGGGTCATCAGTGCAGCTTTTGCATTATCTCCCAAACCGGCTCCATCAACAATTCCCGCTGCTATAGCCATAATATTTTTCACCGCACCGCCAATTTCTACACCAATAATATCATTGTTAAGATATACGCGAAAGCGCGATGTCATAAACGTTTCTTGTATAATCCGGGCTACACGGGTCGAGTACGCCGCCGCAACAACCGTAGTTGGCTTAAGCAGAGCTACTTCCTCTGCGTGACTGGGGCCGGTGAGAACACCTATTTGATCCTCCAGAACGGTTTCACTCAAAACGTCCACCAATATTTGTGAAGGAGCCATTAAGCTATCTTTCTCAATTCCCTTTGCTACGCTTACTACAATTTCGTTTCCTCTCAAAAAGGGCTTTACGTTTTCGGCTACTTCTCTTAGCGCATGTGAGGGAGTAGCAAACAGAACCATATCTGAATCTTTCAGAGCCTCTTCAAGAGAGTGTGTTGCCACTATGGAATCGGGTAGTTTTACATCTGTCAGATAAGAAGGATTAAATTTTTTGGCATTTATACCTTCAACAACATCTTTTTCGCGTGCCCATATCGTAACAGAATATTTTTTTCCTCCCAATACAACAGCCATTGCCGTACCAAAACTTCCGGCTCCTACGATACTTATTTTGTTCACTTTACGACTCATTTTTATTTAACCTCCCACTTGAAGGCTTAAAAGATTCAATGCGATTTTCTGTACCGTTTAGCAGTCGCTTAATATTCCCTTTATGCTTGATAATGATACCAAGAGCGATAGCACTGCTAAACAATATTATGCTGCCATCAATGTCGTAGTCAAAACCATAGCGCAATACCAATTGGGAAAAGGGATAGATTAAGGAAGCAAAAATTGAACCTACAGAAACATATCTCGTGCTAAACATGAGGATCAGGAAAAGACCCAGAGAAATACTGATAGATACAGGTTCTATTCCATATAGCATACCACATGCGGTAGCGGCACCTTTGCCGCCTTTAAAATTCGCATATAGCGGAAACATATGCCCAATTACAGCCCCCAGTCCCGATAAGATGAGCAGCATGGCATCTACATCCCAGTTTTGATAAAAACTAATCGGCCCGTCCCCAATACTATACGCCAATTGACTGATCACCAAAGTAGAAAGCAAACCTTTCCCAAAATCGAAAAGAAGCACAATGGTACCTGCTTTCCATCCCAGAATTCGAAATGTGTTGGTTGCTCCGGCGTTACCGCTGCCGTGTTCACGTATATCTACCTTAAAGAAGATTTTACCCATCCAAAGAGAACTTGGAATAGATCCAATCAGGTAGCAGAGAATAAATACAACAATGATGGATAGCATGGAAGCGGTTCCTAAAGGTCAGGGTTAATTTTCTAGCCGATTATTTAAAGTAATCACCAGGAAAAAAGCTAAACGTGTCGCTCGGCATGATATGAAGAGCGTACAAGCGGGCCACTTTCTACATGCTCGATACCCAGCTTTTCACCAATCTCTTTGTATTCCGCAAACAAGTCAGGATGAACCCACTCTACAACCGGGTGGTGCATTTTTGTTGGCTGCATGTACTGACCAATTGTAAGTACGTCCACATCATGATCTACGCAATCCTGCATTAGTTCGATGACCTCTTCACGAGTTTCTCCCAACCCAACCATGATGCCGGTTTTGGAACGGACACCCTGCGCTTTCACTCTTTTCAAAAGCTCCAAAGAGCGCTCATATTTAGCTTGTGGGCGAACGGTTCTGTAAAGCCTTGGAACCGTTTCAAGATTATGACTCAATACATCAGGTGGAGTATCGATTACAATTTGCAGTGCATCCCACGCACCTCTGAAATCCGGAATTAACGACTCAATAGTCACGCCGTCAATTGTTTCGCGGAGAACTTTGTGACATTCAGCAAAAATTGGCGCACCGCCATCTTTTCGTTCATCCCTGTTTACGGATGTTAGTACTACATGCTTCAATTTCATTTTTGATGCAGCATCTGCAACCCTGCGCGGTTCGTCCCAGTCGAGTCCCTGAACAGGTCGGCCGGTCTTAACAGCACAAAATGAGCAAGAACGCGTACATACATCACCCAAAATCATAAATGTAGCTGTTCCCGCACCCCAGCACTCACCCATATTTGGGCATCTGGCTTCAGAACAGACCGTATTCAAATTGTTATCACGAATAGTCTCAGAAACCTCCTTAAACTTCTCGCCCGATGGCAATTTTACGCGCAACCAGTCCGGTCTGCGCTTTGAGGGTCCTTCTTTATCTATAATTTCAAGTTCTTTAATCATAACACGTTCTGTCTTCGCCGTTCGTCGGCCTTCAATTTGAGTGAGTTAAGGTAAGAAAATTGTTGCTCTGGTTCAGGTTTTTGCGCCTTTGGATTTATGTCAACATTAAAAACTTCACCAAAGTGCTTTTTCAACGATTTCTTCACTATTCCGGACTCTATTCGATCCCCTGTAAGGTCTGACAGGCTTGTGACCGATTTATCACTGATACCACAGGGTACAATGTGATCAAAATAGGTTAGATCTGTATTTACATTAAATGCAAAACCGTGCATGGTTACCCACCTTGAGCAACGTATTCCCATAGCGCAAATCTTTTGCTGGCCAACCCACACGCCCGTAAGTCCTTCAATTCTCCCTGCTTTAATATCAAAATCTGCACAGGTTCGAATTATAACTTCCTCCAAAAATCTCAGGTATTTGTGGATGTCCGTAAAATGCCTGTCTAAGTCGAGAATTGGATACCCTACAATCTGGCCCGGCCCGTGATAGGTGATGTCGCCACCGCGATCAATCTCAATATATTCCGCATCAATTCGTGCCAATTCGCTAATTGCTTTGAGCAAGTGAGAAGAGCTGCCGCTTTTTCCAAGGGTATATACATGAGGATGCTCAACAAACAAGAGCATATCATTTTGTGTATGCTCATCCAGAAACCCATCGCGGATTAATCTTTTTTGGGTAATTAATCCGCTTTGAAGCTCTTTTTGGAGTTTCCAAACAGGGCGGTAGGAAGCTTCGCCCAAATCATATACATCGATGTACTTCGTCATAACCCAAAAGATAATTAAAATTCTGCATAATTAATCTTTTGGGTTCATGAGTGTAACTACCCGATAAAATGAACAATCTATTCTTGAATCTTGAAAAATATAGGCAGTGAGTACTGAACTCTGACGGGTTTCCCACGCTGCAGGCCTGGAGTGAATTCTGCTGTTTTAATAACTCTGAGTGCTTCTTCATCACATCCACCTCCAATACCGCGAACCACTTGCGGGTTCACTACTTTCCCGGTCTCATCCACAATAAACTGAATGTGCACACGACCTTCTATTCCCGCTTTTCTGGCTCTTTCGGGATAGCGAATTTGTTCCTGCAAATCCATCAGGTCTCCTTTCAATTGAGGCATCTCTTCCACAAATACAAAAAAGTCTTCCTCTTCAGCTTCATCTTCTTCCGCTGCAGACGGGGGTGGTGGAGGGGGCAGCCTGCTTTCTGAAAACAGGTCGAGTTCTGAATCAATATCAATGTTAATATCTTCGATGATTTCATCGTTGGGCACCTCTACAGGAACCGGCGGACGTGGCGGCGGTGGTATTTCAGGCTGTTGGCGAGTCTGAACAATCTCCTCCATCATCACCTCTTCCTGAGTGTCGAGCACCAGTTCTTCTTCCTCGGCAGACGGCATAAAATCTATGCGGAATAGTATTATAAAAATCACCAACGCAAGGATAAGCCCCGTCTCCCAAAGAATGGTGTAGTAGTTTCTGAGATCTATATTGCTATTCTTATTTCCCTCTGGTCCGGGTCTTCTGTTATTTTTTGTCATTTCGAACCTCTCATTTTAATGGTCGTAAAATCTTTTTTATGATCCTTTGATACCTCTCTGTATTAAAAATAGCATCCAATTATTAAGAGTTTATGTAGTTTTAATATTAACGTATCTTTTTATCTTAAATAGGATCCAAAATAAAAAAGGCAGGTCGTTAAACCTGCCTTAAAATCACCTAAAAAAGTAATTTGTAAATATTAGAAATCCACTACAGCATCAGCAGTTATTTCTTTTTGGGTTTGGATCCAAGGTGAACCCCTTCGCCGTATGCTTCAGCAACAGCTTCCATCACTGCTTCACTCATGGTTGGGTGAGGGTGAACTGCACTTATGATTTCGTGTCCGGTTGTTTCGAGGTCACGCGCTACAACGGCTTCTGCAATCAGTTCTGTAACGTGTGAACCAATCATGTGGCATCCAAGCCATTCACCGTATTTCGAATCAAACACAACTTTTACAAAACCCTCTTCATGGCCGAGACCGGATGCTTTCCCGCTGGCAGAGAATGGAAATTTACCAACCATTACATCGTATCCTTCCTCTTTTGCCTGTTCTTCAGTCATACCGACAGAAGCAACCTGAGGTTCGCAATATGTACATCCCGGAATATTGCCATAGTTAATCGGGTGTGGGTTTTCGCCGGCCAGTTGTTCAACACAAACCGTTGCCTCGTGAGAAGCCTTGTGGGCCAGCCACGGAGCGCCAATCACATCACCGATCGCGTAAATTCCGTCTGCGTCGGTTTTATATGTACTCTTGTCCACTTTAATGGCACCTTTTTCAGTCTTAACGCCGGCTTTTTCAAGACCGATATTCTCAATATTTCCGGTAACACCAACGGCAGACAATACCACATCCGCTTCAATTTCTTCGGTTCCTTTCTTGGTCTTGACGGTTACTTTAACACCTTTACCCTTCTTCTCTACTTTTTCTACAGAGCTTTCGGTAAAAATGTTCATACCTTTCTTCTTGTAGATTTTACCGAGCTCTTTTCCAACATCTTTGTCCTCAACAGGCACCAATGTTTTTTGAAGCTCAACCAACGTTACTTCAGTTCCGATTGAGTTGTAGAAATAGGCAAACTCAACTCCAATTGCGCCCGCACCGATAATCACCATTTTCTTCGGCTGCTTATCAAGCTGCATCGCTTTTTCGGAATCGATAATCATTTTGCCGTCGATTTCCAGATTTGGCAGTTGACGCGGTCGGGCACCGGTTGCCACGATGAAATGCTTCGCTTTTACGGTCTCTTGCTCTTTTCCTTTTTCATCCTGGATAGCCAGCTCTTTATTCGATTTGAATACGCCGGTTCCGTTCAGAACTTCAATTTTATTGGCTTTCATCAAAAACTGAACGCCTTTGCTCATCTTATCAGCAACACCACGGCTACGCTTGATGATATTTTCAAAATTTGGAGAAAATTCTTTTACATCCACACCATAGTCAGAAGCATGAGATACGGTTTCAATGACTTCCGCTGAACGCAGGAGTGCTTTGGTTGGAATACAACCGATATTCAGGCAAACCCCGCCTAAAAATCTCTTTTCTACAATTGCGGTTTTAAAGCCCAGTTGAGAGGCACGAATAGCAGCTACATAACCGCCCGGACCACTTCCAATTACACAAACGTCGAATTCTTTTGCCATGTCGAATTAAGATCTTATGATTTCAATAATTATTGCAGAACCATACTGTTTTTCAAAAATTGGTTCTGCTGCTTGAATACGTATTTAAACAGCACATAAAGTTACGGAATCTAATTCAGATAATTAAATAGATCATCTTCCTAACTCACAGCCTTCACCCAAATTGAAATACATTTTATTTAGAAGTATAAATTCAGCTATTTTGTGAGTTGATACTGCTCACTTTAAAGCTCGAACTATGCGTTTAACAACAACTATTTTTGTATTTATTTTCATTTCTTTTCTCACCGCTTGCTCAAGTCAGCAAACCCGGATTGAATCGCCAAACGGCAAGAATTCGATCGAATTTTCCCTCGATGAAGGAGTTCCATACTACGCTGTTCAACATGAAGACTCCCCGGTTATTACATCGTCCCGGTTAGGTTTTGAGTTACAGGATCAGCCCGCTTTGAATGACGAATTTGAGATCTCATCTGTTGAGCAATCCACTTTTGACGAAACGTGGACTCAGGTTTGGGGTGAAAAAGAAGAGATCCGGAATCACTATAACGAACTCAAAGTAAATCTCAGGGAGACGCTGGAGCCAAATCGTGAACTCACTATTGTTTTTCGGGCGTATGATGACGGAATCGGATTCCGCTACGAATTTCCGGATCAGCCCAACCTGCAAGAATTTAACATTATGGATGAGCTTACCGAATTCAATATGACAGATGATCACGAAAGTTGGTGGATTGGCGCTCTGCAATGGAACCGGTATGAGTATCTCCCGGAACATACCCAATTGGCTGAGGTGGATACGGTGATTACACCTTTCACCATGAAGACAGAAGATGGACTTCACCTTGCTTTACACGAAGCCGCGCTGGTTGATTACTCCACAATGAATATTGAACACACCGGTGAGAACAAACTGAAAGCCAATCTCATCCCATGGCATGATGGTGTTTTGGTTCGTGCATCAACTCCTTTTGTAACGCCATGGAGAACGCTTCAAATTGGAGAAAATGCCGGTGATTTGGTTGAGTCGTATCTCATTCTGAATCTGAATGAACCCAATAAAATTGAGGACACCTCCTGGATTGAACCGGCCAAATATGTAGGAATATGGTGGGAAATGCACCTCGACAAATCAACTTGGGGTTCCGGTCCCAATCATGGAGCAACCACAGAAAACGCCATGAGGTATATCGATTTTGCAGCAGAGCACGGTTTCGATCACGTTTTGGTTGAAGGCTGGAATCCGGGCTGGGACGGAGACTGGTTTGCCGATGGCGTCGTGTTCGATTTCACCCGGCCAATGGATGATTTTGACCTTGAACAAGTTGCCGGATATGCTCTCGAAAATGGAGTAAGACTGATGGGGCATCACGAAACTTCCGCCTCAGTGGAACACTACGAAGGCCAGATGGAAGAGGCATTCCGGCTTTATAATGAGTTGGGTGTTCGGGCTGTTAAAATGGGATATGTTGGCCACGGTCAGGAGATTTTCTGGACGGATGATGAGGGCAACAGGAATTATGAATGGCATCACGGGCAGCATATGGTGCGCCATCATCAAAAAGTAGTGGAGCTGGCAGCTAAATATAATATCTCCCTGAATGTACATGAAGGAGTAAAAGCTACCGGTCTCCGAAGAACCTGGCCCAATTTGATGACCAGAGAAGTTGCCAGAGGACAAGAGTATAACGCATGGGGCAGCGGTGAAAACGTTTGGGACGGCCCCGGTAATCCTCCCAATTACGTAGCCATTCTGCCATTCCACCGAAACCTTGCCGGCCCATTTGATTATACCCCCGGAATTGTAAACCTGCATTTTGATGAATACAAACCGGACAACCGAATCAATCACACGCTGGCAAAAGAACTGGCACTTTATGTAGTGATCTACAGCCCGCTGCAGATGGCTGCTGACCTGCCGGAACACTATGAGGAACGTCCGGACGCACTTCAGTTTATCAAAGATGTGCCGGCCGACTGGCAAGATACCCGAGTTTTGAATGGAGAGGTTGGAAAATATATCACAACTGTTCGAAAAGACCGAAATAGTGAAGATTGGTATTTGGGAAGCTTGACTGATCAGGAATCTCGTGATTTTTCGTTCACACTGGATTTTCTGAATGAAGGAGAATCATATGTCGCCCAAATCTACCGGGATAGCGAGGATGCCGACTGGGATTCAAATCCATATGGTTTTGTTGTTGAAGAGATGGAGGTGAATTCAGAAACTGAGTTTACTGTAAACCTTGCACCGGGTGGCGGACAGGCGGTTCGGTTTATGCATGTTGATGAGTAATAGAATTACCGGTTATGAATGACCGTCTCGTATATTAAGCCCCGGATTTGGGGCTTTTTTTATACATCATACTAAACATCAAAAACCATTCATGGTTTTAACACAAGATCGCGAAATTCATCCCAGTGTCTCTTTCGTGATATTCATCCCCTCTCGCCTGTCCTGAACGCATCGGGGAGAGGGAATTGAGGCCTGCCTGCTCTGAAGATTCGGAAGGCAGGGGTGTGTTTAGTCGATTTATACATTCAAACATCGTCTTCCCACTTTGCCACGGAACCACGGATTAACACAGAAAAATTTGGTCCTTTCCGTGGTTAAATCAAACTTCCTTCTCCATAAAGAACATTCTGGGTTCTCCATAAGAAAAACCAGAACGTTCGTAAAGATTACGGGCGCGGTTATCCTCCCGGACTTCAAGAGTGACTTTGCAGCAGTTCTCTTTTTTTGCTTTTCTTTCCACCTCAGCCAAAAGTGCCTCTCCGATTCCATTACCACGAAATTGTGGATTAACCGCCAGGTCGTGAATATTCAAAACTTTTTGGGCTTTAAATGTTGAGAAACTATACACGCAGTTTGCCACTCCGGCCGGCTGATCATCAATAAACGCCAAGAATCCAATGTAGCAGGGGAAACTTTTCAGCTTATCAACCAACACCGCTTTTGTCTCTTCCTTCAGGGGACGCTTCATACCCATGGCATCCCTGGCATATTGATCCGTACTGAACAATATAGCTTCTGCGTGCTTTGGGTTATTTAAATCTGCCTCAACGATTTCCAATTTCTTCATACATGATATTATTGAACATTCTAAATATATTGAATCCTTAACTTATTCCGCAGGAAACATTTACGCATCTTCACCATTAAAACCGGAGATTTCGAAATAAATTATACTAATCTATGCGTATTCGAAACCTTCTTTCAATTACAGCAACACTACTCCTTCTATTTCTTTTTACTTCGTGTGACACCGATTCAGCTACAGAACCCGGTGAAACGGAGTTTTCGTTCAACCATGAAATTAATCCCGGCCAATCAGCGCCTGAATTTTTAACCGATGAGAACTTTGAGCGATTGGTTGTTCAGGTACAATATATGCAGGGCTATGAACCTACGCAGCAAGGACTAAATAATTTGAAAACATTTTTAAGTAATCGGCTCAACAAAACCTCTATAACAATAATGGAACCGGAAGAAATACCGGCTTCCGGCGAGAGTTCCTACACAGCGAATGATATTCGCGATCTGGAGCGCGAACACCGAACTCAGTTCTCTTCAGAAAATGAAATTGTAGCTTATTTTATTGTAGTGGATGGAGAGTTCAGTGATGCCGATGTTTTAGGAATTGCCCATTTTAACACCTCAATGGCACTTTTTGGTCCTATGTTTGATGAAGTAAGCGGCGGAATTGGCAGTCCACCAAAAGAAGATGTGGAGACAATTGTAATGCAGCATGAATTCGGGCATATACTGGGTCTAGTGAATAATGGTGTGGATATGCAAAACAACCATCAGGACACCGAAAACGGCCGGCACTGCGATAACGAGGAGTGCCTGATGAACTACGCTTTCCGTAATGCCAATCTGTTCGCCAATATCTTTGGTGGTAACATTCCTGAACTGGATGAAAATTGTGTTGCGGATTTGCAGGCAGCGGGTGGGAAGTAGGGTCCGGCCATGAATAACCGGCCTGCCTTCCAAAGCTTCAGCGCAGGCAGGCTCGTGTTTAAAGCACCACAGCTGTGGTGCTTTTTTTGTTCAAATCTTAATCCTGAAAAACCCATTCATGGGTTTTATATGCGAGCCGGGGATTTATCCCCGGGAAA
>CAYNZY010000053.1:15825-19610 GCA_964401805.1 uncultured Rhodohalobacter sp. | reverse complement strand
CTATCGATCAGGTTACGGTGTATCGGGACGGAGCTCTTGTCCGTAGATCTTCGGACGTGCAGATACCTGCCGGAACCACTCAATTGGTGTTTACCGGAATTACCCGCCAAATTTTCGAAGAGACGATCACTTTACGTACAGGCCAGGAATCTCTTACACTTCTAAGCCTTAATACACGCATAAATCAGGAAGGATCTGTTGAAAAACGGGATAAAGTGGATTCCCTGAATGTCATAAAACAGAATCTGGAGGATGAGATCACACTTATCAATGCGGATCAAACCAATCTAACCCGGGAGCTGAATCTTCTTGCGGCCAACCAATCTCTGACCGGTGGCCAGGGAGTAGATCTCTCCGGACTAAAAGAAGCCATGGAGTATTACCGTGAGCGATATCGAACCATCGAATCACGAAAAATCGAAACGGACAAAGAGTTAAGCAGGCTCAGTGAAAACCTGGGTGAGATAAACCGCAAGATTAACGAGCTGGAGAATGAAATTCGCCGCCAAAGCAATGAAGTAGTGGCGGTCATTGATTCTCCCGGAGAACAGTCCATTCCTCTGGAGCTGTCTTACGTGGCTTATCGCGCAGGATGGACTCCCTCCTACGACGTCCGCTATTCCGGGGCAAACTCACCGCTCACTCTCGATTACAAGGCCGAGATTTACCAGGATACCGGTGAAGACTGGAACAATGTGAACCTGACCATATCGTCCGGCCAGCACCAGCGAGGCAATACCGTGCCCGACATTTCTACCGAATATGTCGATTTTCAATCGGAAGAGAGAACTATGGAAATGGATGCACAACTAAGACTGCAAGAGGAAATTGTCGTCTCTTCAGCACAGGTAGCACCTAAACCGGGCGAGTCTGTACGTACAGACGAACAGATTCGATTCAGCTATGCGATACAGGAACCTCATTCCATTCCATCGGGTGAGCGGGCAACTCTGCCGTTTCATCGAGAAGAGACGGCGGTCGATCTTCATCACATAACGGTTCCTAAACTGAACTCCGGTGTCTTTCTGACCGCAGAAATTGAAGATTGGGAGTCACTGCATCTGATAGACGGCGAAGCCAATCTTTTCATGAATGGTTCATTTACGGGTAAAACCCGGATTACCACTGAAGTTTTTGAAGAGTCGCTCCGGTTATCCCTTGGACAGAACGATTTCATTCTGGCTGAACGAAACCGTGTCCGTGATGTAACATCCCGGAATTTCTTTGGAAACCGAACCCGTGAAAACCACGGTTGGGAAATCGTACTCAGAAATACAGGCAATGAACCGGTTTCCGTAACCGTGAAAGACCAGATTCCTGTTTCCCGACAATCAGATATCAGTGTTGAACTGACAGAACGAAGTGGCGCAACATTTAATGACAGTACAGGAATTCTTGAATGGGAAGTTGATCTCGATCCCGGTCAGACGCAAACCATTCCGTTTTCTTATCGAATAGAGTATCCTCGTGACAGAGAATTGCGCAGCTTTTGAGATGAATCTCTTCAACAAAATTGATCAACTTAATGACGGCAAAAACGGATTCGGCCTATAGGAAATTCGATATTGGGTAGCTGATAGGATAGCTTTTGTGCCTGGGTATGTTCAAACTGAAATAAATCGATCTGAGCTACTGTGCCAACAGACATCATTGGAGTTGTGCTTCTAACTATCAGAAGTACCAAATGATTCTCGCACAAGTAGAAATTGCCTCATGTATAGCAAGGAAAATATGGTACCAAAAACTACAATTAGTAATAGAGTATTCAATGATATATAGCCCAAAGCAAATGCAGCACCGGTTATTGCGCCAAATATAGTCTCCGGATGTTTTTTATAAAATGACTGTTCATTTTGGACATTTTTACACTCAAACTCCTTGATAAGCGCACCATTTTTAAACAGTGAGCAAGTCCAAGAATATGTGATATAGCCATTAATTGAGAATTTTATAGCGTATTCATTTTCATTATACTGAAAATGGTGCTCCGTTTTTCTCCTGAAGTTTCTCTTCTTTGATACAATTTGATTGTTGATTAAAACCTTTTCGCTTCCGGTATATATCGAACTCTCAAACGTTATTGTGCTGCTTTCATCGTGAAAGCTAATTTTAAATCCTTTTATAAATGAGAATGAAATCTTTTCATTCTCATGTATTGAACGATAGTTTTTGTCTACTTGTATCTCTTTTCCCATGTTTTCAATGCATTTCTGATCATTGTTTAAATTTTGAAGCAGCTTCTGTTTGATTTGCTTTATTTATAAACCTTGACTCTTTTACCATTGAGAATTCAAAAATTCATTTATATTAGTTGATGCGGCCTCTAAAGATTTCAGTGTCGCTTCTCTTTCCGCTCGTATCATCGTTTCTCTACTGTTTGCATCAGAATCAATTTTTTCAGTTAAAAATTCTTCTGTTACAATCGTCGTAAATGGAATAATTCCAGTTCGAACATCCAACAGAACAATTTCGATGGTTGCATATGCTTTAGCTCTGTTACTACGAAGTAATCGAAACTCTTCGTATATGTCACTATTTATCCTAAATATTAACATAATTGGTGATTGTAGGCGAACAGCTGCCTCTCTTAATATGGGTAATGTAGGCTCTTGGGGCGTTAGCATTGAAGGTAAGTGAACAACTGATTCAATAAATTCTGACTGATTCAAATTGGATGATAAATAATCAATATAAGATTGCTGAAGTTTAAGATAATCTTCTGACCTCCAGTACCCATAACCATAAAGTGAGATCGATTGATTGGGATTGTTAGATGGAAAATTGATAATTGCGACTTTTGAATTCATTGGAAGCTGAATTCTGCTTGATAAAATAGTATCAATAGCTGCCTGATTAATAACACTTTGATCAGAGGGAAATAAAGATTTGGAAAGAGTAGATTGATTATCAGTATCAAACGAAGGTTCGTAATATGAACCCGTAGTGGCACAGGATGAAATCACAAGGAAAAGAAATACCAGATAAATAAGTTTTTTCATACTCATTCTAGGTTGTTTTATTAATAGCACTGAGTATAACCGCAAGCGCCGGAGTGTTAAATTAGTTTTAAAACAAAAGATTAACTATTAAATGTAAGGTAAGCATGGGATTGGTGCGGTCGCGCCCTCCATTAATGCAACTTACTATACCCCATCACTATTTTATGTATTCCAGACCTTTAATATCTGTCATCTGTTTTAAATAAGACCTTAATTCTTCAAGTTGGCTTTTAGTATGAAGAGGCAATTTTATTTTTTCTGTTGATCCTATACTATTCTTGATTTCGAGACCATTTTTGCTAACTCTGACTCCCTTAATTTTTTCCCACGTTATTTCATTCTTTTGGCCCCAATGAAATGTATAGTTTTGCAGATAAATCCCATTCTCATCAATCGTAAGAGACTGTTTTTTAGCTACACCTGGAAAAAATGCAAAGGACAGACTGCACAGTATACCGGTGGCAGAATTCATCCAGTCAACAGTATCTTCATATTTTAAAGTGAAAATGATTGCTCCTATAAAAAAGCCTAAACCTAAAGCTCCTATGAATCGAATTGCTTTTATATATGGTGTATTTAAATCAACTTTGAATTCAAATATTTCCACTGCTTTAATTTTAGTTAAAGGTGTAAAAATGTATTTAACTACACTTTTTAGATAATACCCTTGTCTGATAATAATCCAATCATACTGTCAAAGCAAGTAAAGACAATGTTTTGTCCGAATAAAACGACGACAATTTCTCAACCCTTTCTAAAGAGCTAACTACGTTCACTATTCAGAAT
>CAYNZY010000053.1:0-15815 GCA_964401805.1 uncultured Rhodohalobacter sp. | reverse complement strand
TCTAAAGGCCTAATAAATATCTTCGATCCAGAAATGGGAATTCGAATGGATTCTGATCGATTTTTGAGTTTTTAAGCAATAAAAAAGGTCCAACCAAAATGGCGGACCTTTTGAAGAAGTTCAGTAGTAATGCTTAATCAGATTAAGCCGGTTGCATATTCAAATCCCGATTAGCAAGCACAGGATTTGCCACTTTTTCATCCGTCTCAATCAAACCGTCACGCAAGCGCACAATTCGCCGGGCATGTTCGGCAATTTCATTTTCGTGAGTAACCACAATGATCGTGTTTCCGGCACGATAGAGCTCTTCAAAGAGATTCATAATTTCATCTCCCGTCTTGGTATCGAGATTTCCGGTCGGCTCATCAGCAAGCAGAATGGATGGATTGTTCACCAGTGCCCGGGCAATGGCCACACGCTGTCGCTGTCCTCCGGAGAGCTCATTTGGTTTGTGATCTACACGATCACCTAAACCTACCCGCTCCAGCGTTTGAGTAGCTCGCTTTTTACGTTCCGAACTTTTAATACCGGAATAGATCAGCGGAAGTTCTACGTTACTCAGGCAATCGGTGCGAGGCAGCAGATTAAACGTCTGAAATACAAAGCCAATCTCACGATTTCGAACTTTTGCAAGCTCGGCATCGTCCAGCTCACTCACACGATTGCCGTTTAAGATGTACTCACCGGAAGTGGGTGTATCGAGGCAACCGATCATATTCATCAGCGTCGACTTCCCTGAACCTGACGGCCCCATGATGGCTATATACTCATTCTCTTCCACATTCAGCGTTACACCGTTCAGTGCACGAACAATGGTTTCACCCATCTTGTAGTGCCGGGTAAGGTCCGTAATTTCAATAATTCTTTTAGCCATCTTAGTTTCCTCCACTAGCTACCATCTCGTTTCTGTTTTGTACAACAATCGGATCACCATCTTCCAGTTCCCTTGAAAGAACCCTGTAGCTTCCGGTAATCACTTCGTCGCCTGCAGCCACACCGCTCATAATCTGAATGTGTGTGTTATCGCTGATCCCGGTTTCAACTTCTACCCTTTTGGCTACACCGTTATCATTCAAAAATACTACTCTGCGAAAATCCTCATCTTGATTACGAGTCACCTGGTCAGAAGTTTCATTCTCATTCGATTCTTCTGAATCTTCTCCATTATTTGAATTGGATTCGTTCTTCGCAAAATCACGAACCGTTACCGCCTGTATTGGCACGGATACAACATTGTAAACCGTATTGGTTTTGATATCAACCGTACCCGACATTCCCGGTTTGAAACTTGGTACAGATTCCGGCACTTCCGAAATCGTCTCAGATTGTGCCAACACGCGATCTGCGGCCTGTTCCAGGTTATGAGGAGTAATGATTCGAATCTTTACCTTATAGTTTGTTACCTGGTCGGCTGAACCCCCACCGGACACATCCGCTGAATTTGCAATTTCAGTAACCAGTCCTTCAAATATCCGGTTTGGATAAGCATCAACTTCAATCAGTGTGGTGTCGTTTGGAGAGACATTCACAATGTCGTTTTCGTTTACATCTACTTCAACTTCCATCTGTTCCATACGGGCAATGCGCATCATCTCCGTTCCGGCAGTTTGTGCCTGCCCCAGAACACGTTCACCGCTCTCTACTGACAATCGACTTATGGTGCCGTCTCTTGGTGATCGGATCACGGTTTGTTGCAGCTCTTCTTCTGCTCTTCTGAGCTGGGCACGAGCACTTTCAATCTGATATTCGGCTGCCTTAAGATTTGCTTTCTGAGCCTCATAATTATTTTTAATCTGCATAAACTCAAGCTCGGAAATCAAATCTCTTTCATAGAGCTGTTCATTCTTCATGAATTCAGCTTCGGCCTGCAGCATAGTCGATCGCGCCTGCTCCATTCTGGACTGTTGCGTGAGAAGTGACGCATTCAGCTCATCAATTCGGGCTTCATAAATATCAGGCTTGATACGAAGCAGCAGTTCTCCCTCCCGAACAAAGTCGCCTTCTTTAACATTAAGCTCGATAATTTCACCGGATACATCCGGTCGAATGACAACCTCGATTTCAGGTTGAATTCTACCTGAGGCCGATACCAGCTGGGTGATGGTTCGAAGTTCAGCTTCCTGAGTTTCAACTTGTTTTTCATTTGAGCCGCCATCCATCCAGCCGGCTGTTTTTGCGACTACTGCCAACACGATGAATGCAAACAGTATAATACCCAGAATTTTAAGAAGCTTTTTAGTAGCTGATTTTTCTTTAGCCATCACCTTACGTCTATCTTTAAAAGTTTAATTAAAATTGAAAATCGTTATCCAGCTGACCGATGTAGTAATCAAGCAGTTTCTCCTGGAAAACAAAATTGTATACTGCTTGTATGCGATTGCTTTGAGCCTGTACGTAATTTGCATTCGCCTGGTTCAGCTCAATCAATGTTGATGACCCAACCTCATACCGCTGCTGTTCAGTTTCGTAAGCACGCTCTGCGGCAATCAACGCTTTTTCGGTTGACTCCAGCTCTTTGACGATTGATGTATAATCGTTATAGGCTTGCCTCACTTCTTCCGTTACCTGAAATTGAACGTTTTCCATCGCCAGTTCGCTATTTCTCAACTGTACTCTGGCACTTTCAATATTGGTTCGTGTATTCCATCGGTTGAAAATTGGAATCTGAATGGAGAAACCCAGACTTCTTCGTACGTTTTGATCGAAAAACTGGTCACGGAATGAAACAGCTTCTCCGGTAATAGGATCCAGCAACTGATCACTCCAGCTACCATTCACCCCGGCACTTGCAGAAATCGTAGGCAGATGCTGACCACGCGCTATTCTATAGTTTTGAAGGTTACTCTCAATATCAAATTCTTGTGCCCGGATATCACTCCTCTGTTCGAGAGCAGCAGAAATCATTTCCTGTAAATTGAGGTTCATAGGCATTAAAGCCATTTCATCTACCGTTGGCATAACAGGGTCAACTTCATTGATCGTATCATCCTGCATAATTCTGATCAACCGGGCCATACTAACTTCGAGTGCATTTTCGCGCTGAATGACAGCCAGTTCATCATTCGCCACAACCGACTCCTGGTTGTACTGATCCACAGTTGGCCGGGCACCTACTTCAACTTGTGCTGTTATTCTCTCCAACTGGCTTGTCGAAGCCTCAAGGTTCGTTTCAGCTATGGTTAAAAGCTCTCTGTTCAAAACAACCTCAAGAAACCGGCTTGCCGTATCAAACATTACGTTTTCCTTTAGCCGCTGATAGCTCAGCTCTTCAGATTCTTTATTAGCACGAGCAGCCCTGAGATTTGAAATATTTGTAAATCCATCGAAAATGGTAATGTTTGCATTTACACTTCCTCCTAAGCCGTAGGTAGTTCTGTCTTCAAAAGAGAGATCTTCCTGAACAAACTGCCGACCCACGTTTCTGGAACCGCTAAAACCGGCACTTAGAGATGGCAAAAAATCGGCTTGAGCACTGCGTACACGAGTATCGGCAAGGTCACGATTATTTTCTGCCTGCTTTAGTTGGTAATTATTTTCCAAAGCAATGTTAATTGCCTGTTCGATGGTAAGTGAGGTTTGCGAAAAACCGAGAAAGGGTATAAGTAATAAAATGGAAGTTAGTAATAGTTTCTGCATCGTTCGGTAGTTGAAGTTATTTATTGATGTTACACGAGAAAGTTTAAACAGAGTTACAGTAAAATTTAGACGTACCAATATTTTAATACGTTTTTTTACAAAATCCCGATTTTGAGTGGAATAATGGACGTTATTTCTCAGTTGAAGATGACTTTTTTCTGTCGGCGATCTGTTGATCTACCAATTCAGAAATATAATACATCGCTTTCTGTACAGCCATGTGTTTTAATTCGTTCATCAGAATAGACGAAATTCCGTTTCTCGGGTTTGATTTTACTTTAGAATAGTTGCGGGATCTTTTACTTCTTTTAAGCATCCCCAGGGTAAATCCTGCCGCAGCAGCTACGGCAACAGATTTCAACGGATTTTTCTTTACATACTTTTTGGGATTGATAGCGCTACCCATCCCCTCCTTTACATTAGAAATGCGTTCTTCAAAGCCTGATTCGAGTAAACGAATCTCTTCTTCAAGCTTTTTCTTTCGCTCCTTAACTTCAGCCATTGTTATATTTTTATTCTTTTCCAGAGCTGTCCTCTTCCTGATTTAATTTTTCAATCTTAAAAGATTCTTCAAAACCATCCATCAATCTGGATATCAGTTGTGCCTGTATTCGATCAGTAATTTTTTTCGAACTTTGCCGCATAAAAATAAATCCAAATATAAATAGCGGAAATGAGGCGATCAGAAAACCAAAACTGGTATTATTCAACAGGTCACCTAAAAAAAATGAGAGTGCAAGCCATAAAAAGAGCACGGCCGAACTGAGCAAAAGCACACCGGCAAGTTTCTGAAATGATTGCGCAATCATCAATGAAATCTGTTCTGAAATTGCAACACTTACCAACTGAATACGCTTTTCAACGTATAACCGTATCTCTCTTCTGAGGCTATCCTTCTGCTCGTTATCTTGTTGACTCTCATTCATGGAGTTTGAATTATTTTAGTAACCTGGCTAACAAATATCCCGTGGCAGCTCCAATCAGAACACTTTTGATTGGGTGCTTTCTGATCAGCAGTTCTGATTCTGTTTTCAGTTCCTGGATCTTCTCTTGCAGCTCTTCACTTTGCAAATAAGAATAGCCTTCTTCTATTACACCTTCCAACTCTTCATTCAAGTCGTTGATAATGTCTGTATTCATGGCGTAAACCGTTTCTATTTATGATTTTAATATTCCAATTTAAGTATTGGAATAAAGTTAAAATAACACGTTGTCTTGTAATGATAAAACGGTTTTTACAGAAGTGCAGTTCGATTGTAAAAATCATTGCGATAAAAATGATCCCCGGCAGACAGCTGCAGTACGTCAGTCGGGTTACAGGTTAACAACCTTCCAAGTAAAAGCCTACCTGTTTCTTTTGAATCGAAACACTGAGAACTCATCCGCAATTCTAAAATGTGCTACTATTAAATCTCTCTATTCGGCGATTAATTTTGTGATCCATCTTTATCAGAGTTCTGTTGCGCTACACCCTGGGCTATGTGTATGCCATCCCTACGGGATTGGTAACTGGTTTTAACAAACGAACCGGGAATTTATTCCCGGTACAGTTTATAGATAAGTCGTCCCATTCCTCCATAAACACTACTCGTAGCGAAGACTCTCTATCGGATCGAGCTGAGCAGCTTTAAATGCAGGATATACACCAAATACAACCCCTACTATCGTCATACCTACTACCCCACCAACTGCCGACTCCCAGGGAATGACAATGCTGGATTCGAGCCAAATGGCTGCTCCATTTCCAAGGGCAGCTCCAAATATGATTCCAATCACACCACCAATCTGGCATATTGCGATAGACTCCATCAAAAATTGAGAGACAATTGCTTTACGCGTAGCACCGACCGCTTTTCGCACACCAATCTCCCGCGTACGTTCACTAACGGAGACTAACATAATATTCATCACACCTATACCTGCACCCAATAAAACAATTCCACCGATTACAAAACCTATGGTGTAGAGTATTCCGGTAAAACTGTCAAATGCATTTCCGAGTGTTTCGTTGGTCGTGATTTCAAAATCGTTGGGATTTGCCGGATCAACCTTCCGGATTGCACGCAGAACCCCGGTAATTTCATCAATTGCAGCTTCAATACGATCTACAGATCCCGCTCGTACCTGTATCCCAATATTTTGATTTTTACCGTAAATACCGGCCAAATTTGTATAAGGGATTACTACAAATCGATCCATCGTGCTGCCAAAAACATTTCCTTTGGCCTCGGTTACGCCGATGATTGTGTATGGTCTCCCCTCAACCCGAATAGTCTTACCCAATGCTTGTTCTCTTTCAAAAAGAGCATCTCGTACATCGGCACCAATAATGGCAACAGAACGGGCATAGTCCATATCCTCGGTCATGAAATTACGACCCTCTTCAATATCGTACGCATTATTATTTAGATAGTATTCGTTTCCTCCCCGGATACCGATATTGGGTTCGGTCTCCTCTTCATTGTAGGAAACACGCGTCGTGCGGTACGTTCTGTTTGGGCCCACTCCTGCTGTTCTGTCGGTGAGCTCTTCCATCCTCTCCATCTGTTCAATGGTAATATCCTCCCTGTTTCTAAGCTCCTCCCAGTTCTGCCCACCCATGTTAATGGCGGGAAATTTACTGACTGTGATCACATCCCCGCCCATCAAGCTGAGCGTGTCTTTGAAATAGGTGTCCAATACAAGTACGGCTGTATTTGCACTGATGATGGCGAATACCCCTACCGCTATAGCCAAAAGCGTAAGCGAAGAGCGCAATTTATTAGCTCGTATTGAATCAACTGCCTGCCTAAAAACTTCAATGATATTCATATTATTCGTACCTCAATGATTCAATGGGATCTGATTTTGCTGCTCGGCTGGATGGCAAATATCCAAACAGAATTCCTATAAACGTACAGAGCAGAATGGCGTTTAGCACAGTGGTCCAATCCAGGTAAGCCACAAAAATTTGATTGATTAATTCCGTCACCCCAATCGAAAGTAGCACTCCAATCACCCCGCCGAACAGACAGATTACAATCGACTCCATTAAAAACTGCAGCAGGATTTCCCACGACTGCGCTCCCACTGCCTTCCGTATTCCTATTTCTTTGGTTCTCTCTTTGACGGAAACAAACATGATATTCATCACACCGATACCTCCTACAAACAGTGCAAGACCGGTGAGAAAGATCCCGATTCCATAAATGGCCACTTTCATACTCTGAAACTCCTGCTCGAAAAGTGCCGCTTTATTAATTGCAAAATCATCGTCCTCCATCGGGTCAAGCCCTCGGATTTGCCTCATAGCCCCAATCACTTCATATTCACCGTCAGCCATTATCTCTTCGTTAGGAAACTGCACTGATAATCTCAGGCCATATCGCATATCATATATAGTGGCCATGGCACCAACCGGAATCACCATTTCATTATCCAGGTCTTCCATTCCCAAAAAACTACCCTGGCTCTCCAGGGTGCCGATTACCGTGAATCTCTGACCTCGGATGCGTACCCGTTTTCCAATCGGATCCATATCGGGGAAAAGAGCTTCAGCCACACCGCTGCCAATCACAACTACCCTGGCCGATCGCTGTTCATCTGCTTCACTGAATGCGCGTCCATCTTCGATATTCAATCCTGCAGTTTCAAAATAGCTTGCTGTTGCTCCGTTTAAACCGACCCCTTCTGCATTTCGGTCGTCGTAACGAACGGTTGTCGAACGATAAACTCGCCCTGAAACTGCAGACGCACTTGGAACAAGATCCCTCAGCTTTTCAACATACGCCAGCTCCAGTTCCTGACGGTTGCGATATTCCCACCATTTATATTCACCTCCAAAACCCCAGGGCCATTTCTCTACAAATACTACATTTCTGCCCAGCATATCCATACTTTCATCGAAGGACCGATCTACCCCATCGGTAATGGTATTCATGGCTGTCACAGACACAATTCCGATAACAATACAGGTTGTGGTTAAAATGGCACGCATTTTATTCGCCCACAATGAAGAAAGAGCTATTTTAAATCCTTCAGTAAAACTGGTAAGTATTCGATACATAAAATTTTGTTTATAAAAGCATTCAACAAGTTAAGACATTTGGAATACGTACTTTTCTCGCAGCAAAACGCCATCTTTTCACGGTACGGAAATTAACTGCTTTCGTTTCACTATATTTCAAAAAAAATAATACAGATAAAAATAATACTTAACATGATCGATATATTAGCTTTTGGTGCTCACCCAGATGATACTGAACTCAGCTGTTCCGGAACCCTTGCGGCGCTGGTTAAACAGGGCAGAAAAGTTGCCGTTGTAGACCTGACCCGAGGTGAAATGGGATCCCGTGGTACACCAAAAATCAGAATGAAAGAGGCTGCAAAGGCAGCAGATATTTTAGGCCTGCAAGCACGGGAAAATCTTGGGCTACCCGACACCCAATTAGAAAACACCAGGGAGTTTCATCTGCCCATTATTCAGGCTGTCCGAAAATATCGTCCCCATATTTGCCTTATAACCGCTCCTTCCGATCGTCATCCCGATCATGGCGATGCTTCCCGCCTACTGGTTGATGCCATATTCTATAGCGGCCTCGTCAAAATTGAAACAAAAGATAAAAACGGAAATTTACAGGAACCTCACCGGCCGGCTCATGTTATCCACTACATGCAGGATCGACCCTTTGAACCCGATTTTGTTTTTGATATTACCGACACCATTGAAATCAAAGAAAAGGCGATCAAAGCCTTTGCAACCCAGTTTAACGTGTCAGATCCCGGAGATGAACCGGAAACTTATATCTCCGATCCAAAATTTTTTGAAGCATTGAGGGCACGGGCTAAATATTATGGACATCTCGGTGGATTTGAATACGCTGAAGGTTTTCTTTATCACGGCAAACCCATTCCAATGAACGGCTTTGATCTGTTTATGAGTACAAAACCCAAGCGGTAAGATATCGGCCGCACCCTGCATCAAACCATTGTTATGATGGAAAAAACATTCAAAAACAGGGAAATCGATGCAGAATTTAAAATCTCTCAGGGAATTTCATCATCCTACCGTGATGAAGGAAGCTTTCTCATGTTTATTTGGAATGATGGGGTCGATCCGGTCTGTTTTGGCGTAGATGAACGCACAGTTGAACTAAAACCGGGACAGATTACCTGTACTACGTATTTACAGCAGGTTGATTTTGGGGGTATCGATCAGCTGGACAATGTGAAATTTCTTCGATTCAATCGTGAGTTTTACTGCGTTCACACGAACGACAGTGAGGTCTCCTGTAACGGCCTGCTTTTTTTCGGGTCTAACTTCTCCCCTATTCTACAACTGACTGATGATGAGTCAGGACGGCTTCGAACTCTCTTTGATGTACTTTCTGAAGAGTTTGATATGAAGGAGTCCAGTCAGGAAGAGATGCTTCGGATTCTGTTAAAGCGATTCATCATACGCTGCACAAGACTAGCCAATAAGCAGCTTTTAAAAGATGGGGATAATCAAACTGAAATAGATTTAATACGGCACTACAATGTTTTAGTTGAAGAGCACTTCAAAACCAGAAAAAGTGTTTCGGAGTATGCAGAGCTGCTTCATAAATCACCGAAAACAATCGCCAATGTATTCAGTAAAAACTCAGATTTAACACCCCTGGAAGTCATCCATAAGAGAGTGATCATGGAGGCAAAGCGAATGCTGCTCTATACGGACAAAACTGCAAAAGAGATTGGCTACGAGCTTGGATATAACGACCCGGCACAGTTTAGCAAGCTGTTCAAAAAACAGACCGGATTAACGGCAACTCAGTTTTTAAAGAAGAATCAGGCTTGATCAGACCTGTCAACACCCACCGGTTTTGACAGCGTCTGGGGAAAACCAAGACTTTCATTTCTCGCAGATTTTCGCAGAAATATAAATTTACATCGAATTGGCTCAACTCCGTCAGGAGTTGCCTGTTTATAGAAATTGCCGGGCCTGTTATTGAACGGCTCCAGCGGAGCCTCCTGTTTGATTTTGTTGCCATCTGACAAAATTTTTCAGATTAGTAGATGACGCACCTACGTAGCGAAGCTTGCATATTCCACGGTTATCTATAAACAGGATATTCCTTCAGAATAAATACATTTCGAAATTCCGATGAATTCAATAACTCCATTGCATGATTGACGCTGCCAGGTCCTGACGGACGCTTGCAGGTCATCTTTCAAGACCTATCAACAACAATAGGTTTTAGCAGCGTCCAATTCACAAATTAATCATTATGGGCTAAATATCTGATACGGGAAGAATTGACAACAAGAGGGGTATTTTGAGCATTTATAGCCGTTCATAATTAGGCGATGTTGGCAGTGTAACAAACACAAACCAACAAACAATAATAATTATGAGACCATTAAATGTTCCAACAAAAAACGAAGTAACCGATCAGAACAGACAAATTTTTGAACAGCTGGAATCCAATCTGGGCTTCATTCCGAACATCTATGCCACTTATGCGCATTCCAAAAACGGGCTGGCCAGATATATGGAGTTCGCAAATGGTAAAACCTCCCTCAACAATAAAGAGAAAGAGGTTATCAACCTGGCAGTGAGTGAAATCAATGGATGCAGTTACTGCCTGGCCGCACATACCCAGCTCGGAAAAATGAACGGCTTTACCGAAGAGCAAACACTGGAATTGCGAGAAGGTAGGGCTTCATTTAACGAAAAGTTTGATGCACTTGCCAATCTGGCCCGTGAAATCACAGAAAACCGTGGAAATATATCGGACGAAACCCTTCAATCTTTCTTTGATGCCGGTTTCAGTAAGGAAAACCTGATCGATGTCATCATCAATGTAGGCGAAAAATCGATCACTAACTTTCTGCATAATATCACGGAAATACCTATTGATTTCCCTGAAGCCCCTGAACTCAAAACCGCAACCGTTTAAACCATATCACTATGCATAGTATAAACTGGAAAAAAGCGATTTTAGCAGGTATAGCAGGAACCATTCTGTTCGATCTATTCGGACTGATCATGGGAATGGGCTGGTGGGATATCCCGGCCCTACTTGGCGAGAAAACAGGACTGGGGCTGGCATATGGAGTGGCCGGTCATTACGGTAACGGAATACTTCTGGCAGTACTTTATGCCGGTATCGCCCCTTCTCTATGGGGACCCGCATGGATCAGACCGTTTATCTATACAACCGGTGAAACCATTGCACTGGTTTGGCTTTTCATGTTTCCACTCGTAGGAGCAGGTGTTGCCGGACTTGACATGGGTGTGGATATGGCAGTAGGATCCATGGTTCGTCACTGGATCTACGCTCTACCACTCGTTTTTATTGTAAATAAAGACTTATTCCCTGCTCAAAAGGATTAATCTGGTATTTCCCATCAAACAAAGGCACTTCGTGTGAAAACGAGGTGCCTTTTTATTTTGCACCCCATTTACATCTTTTATCGTCACATTCCCTACTGTTTCAATATTTTATTTTGAATAGCAGCGGTGATTAATAAATTGTCTTCGATTGGCTTTATTCTCTGCTCAATCATTTCGAGTACTGCGTATCACGTATTTCTATTTATCTCGACTCTCTTTAACTACAACCTGAACCATACTTAGATTCTATGAATCATATGTACCATCTCCTTCAAAATATTTATTCGACATTTGTGAAGTGTCTGACTCTTTTGATGATCACCACTGCCTTTCCGGCTTTGATGGTTGCTCAAACGGCTCCAACAGACGGTATGAAAGACAACACACCAAATGTCCACGCTTTCACCAACGCCACCATTATAACTGCACCTGGTGAATCGATCAACAATGCAACACTGGTGATTCGAAACGGCGTCATTGAAGCCGTTGGAAGACGCGTTTCACCACCCGCCGATGCCCGTGTCTGGAACATGGAAGGAAAAACTCTCTATCCCGGATTTATAGATTCTTACAGCGATGTTGGAATGAATGAACCGCGTGTTGAACTCGATCGTGGAAACAACTCCTGGAATCCAAATTTGAGAGCGCACCTTAAAGCAGAACAGGAATTTGATACAGAAGATGATGGAAGTGCAGCGTTGAGAAGCCAGGGTTTTACAGCTGCTCTTTCGATGCCACCGCTCGGAATTTTTAAAGGTGAAGCGGCTATAATGAGTCTGAATGATGGCGAAGTCTCCGACCGTGTCGTTAAAAATAGTGTTGCGCAGGGAGTAACCCTCTCCCGCACCTGGGATTTTGGTTTCACCTATCCTACATCTCAAATTGGAGTGATAGCTCTGATACGTCAGACTCTCTACGATGCTGACTGGTACGAAAGAGCGCACGAAGCTTATCGCAACAATCCATCACTGGAACGGCCGGAATCGAATGCACCGCTTGCTGCACTGCATAATGCTGTTCAAGGAGATCAACCCATGATTTTTCATACTACCAGTGATGAAGAAATTTTGCGCGCACTGCGTTTCAAAGAAGAGTTTAATTCCATCAATCCCTGGATTTTAGGAAACGGTCACGAATACAAGGTCCTGGATGTTTTAAGAAATCATAACGCTCCTTTGATTTTGCCCTTGGCATATCCTGAAGCACCAGATGTAGAAACGCCCGAAGATGCACTCAGTGAAGATCTCGCTGAGCTTCGACACTGGTATCTTGCACCTGAAAATCCTGCAAGAGTCGCAGATGCCGGTTTACAGTTTTCACTCACTACGGCAGGACTTGAAAAGCCCGGCGACTTTTTAGCGAATTTGAGAAAAGCAGTTGCGCTCGGCCTGGATAAAGAGACCGCTCTTGCCGCTTTAACTTCAAACCCGGCCAACCTTTTGGGAATTGGTTCCACTCACGGAACACTTGAAGCCGGAAAATCGGCAAATATAATTGTAGCCGATGGAGACCTTTTCGAAAACGGATCAAAAATTATCGATCTCTGGATTGATGGTTCTCACTATCGAATCAACAGCGAAAACCAGGTTGATCCGCGTGGTGAGTGGGAAATTGTATCAACCGACGGATCAATTGACGGTTCCCTGAAAATTGAAGGTGCATCTCCCGGAAAAATGAATGGGACTATTGCCATCAACGACAACGAAATTGATTTGATGTCTGCCTCTTTGCAAGATCAGGCCAGACGATTCAGAGCCGACTTTTCCGGCAATGATCTTGGACTTGAAGGCCCTGTCCGCTTGACAGCTTCAGTAGACGGGAACACCCTTAGAGGCTGGGCAGAAGTAACCGGAAGAGATCGTGTTCAGTTCAGTGCAACAAGATCAGGTTCACCTGATGATGATAATAATGATGAAGAGGAGTCTGAAGAGTCTTCCGAATCAATGAACCGCGATTTAGTGCTTTCTGAGCTGCGACCTGCTATGGAGTATGGCCGTGAATCAATTCCGGAGCAACCCAGAAACGTGCTTGTCCGAAATGCGACAATCTGGACGATGGGACCGCAAGGGATTCTCGAAAATGCAGATATGCTGGTGAGCAACGGAGAGGTCTCAGAAATTGGGCAGGGCCTTCGCGCTCCGCGAAACGCCGTAGTTATCGATGCAGAAGGCAAACATGTAACTCCGGGACTCATCGACGCGCATATCCACTCCGGAGTGAATGGAGTGAATGAAGTTGGAAATGTGATCACCGCCGAAGTTCGAATGGGTGATGTTCTGAATATTAACAATATCTGGATGTATCGCCAGCTGGCCGGCGGGTTGACTACTGCTCATGTCATGCACGGATCCGCAAATCCGATTGGCGGACAAAATGTTCACATCAAAATGAGATGGGGATCACTGTCCGATGATCTGAAAATTGATGATGCCCCCCGAACCATCAAATTTGCGCTGGGTGAGAATCCTAAACGCGTGGGTTCAGACCGCTACCCTGAAACCCGAATGGGAACCGAGCAAATGATTGAAGATCGTTTCAGAATGGCTCGCGATTACGAAGCCCGCTGGAATGAATGGAATGAAACCGGAGAGGGAATGCCTCCTCGCAAAGATCTGAGGTTGGATGCACTGCGCGACGTCCTAAATGGTGAAATTCTTGTTCAGTCACACAGTTATCGGCAGGATGAAATTTTGATGCTCATGCGCCTTGCGGAACGATTTGATTTCACGATCAAAGCATTCCACCATGGTGTTGAGGCCTACAAGGTAGCTCCTGAACTTGCAGAACACGGAGCCGGAGCCGTTGTATGGTCTGATTGGTCATCATTTAAAATTGAGGCTCAGGACGGTATTCTATACAATGCCAAACTGCTCACAGAAGCGGGTGTACTTACTTCCCTTCACTCCGACAACAGCCAGATTGCCTCTCGCATGAACTGGGAAGCAGCGAAGATGGTACGTGCCGGAATGGATCCAGAAGATGCTCTCGCCCTGGTAACTATCAGTACCGCTAAACTTCTGGGAGTAGACCATCGGGTAGGATCACTTGAAAATGGAAAGGATGCTGATTTTGTAATCTGGAACGGAGATCCTCTCTCAACACTCACAAAAGCAGAACAGACCTGGATAGACGGACGTAAATATTTCGACCTGGAAGATGATATGGAACTACGGCAAACGGTAGAGGAAGAACGTGCACAGCTAATCCGATTGATTATGGAGGAGAAGTAATGAAAAATTTTAACCCAACTCCACCATCCGATCATTACAACCGTTTGAACACAAAAACCTTTTTTACCATGAAAAACGTAATTTTATCACTTACTCTGTTTGCAGTGAGCATAATGTTTGCTCCCGCTTTAGAAGCTCAAATACCTGCACCCAAACAGAGTGAGCCCATAGCACTTGTGGGAGGCACAATTCATACGCTGGCCGGTGACGTGATTGAAAATGGAACCATTCTGTTTGAGAATGGAAAAATCACAGCCGTTGGAACCAACGTTAATGTTCCGTCCGGTGCACGTACAAGAGATGTGGCTGGAAAACATATCTATCCCGGGCTCATCGACTCCTACAATCAGATGGGAATTTATGAAATCGGAGCGGTAGACATGACCGTTGATATCAATGAACAGGGTTCAATCAACCCAAATATTTTGCCCGAAAGAGCATTTCATCCGGAGAGCAGGCATATCGGAATTGCCCGTTCTGCGGGTGTCTTAACATCTGTTACGTCTCCCGGTGGTGGATTGATTTCCGGACAGTCATCCGCGATGATGATGGACGGCTGGGCCTGGGATGAGATGATATTAAAGTCGAGTACCGGGCTGATTGTCAATTGGCCAAATCCCGGCAGCGACAACTATGAAGATAATCTGCGCAGTGTAAGAGACGCATTTGCAGATGCAAAGGCTTATCGAACTGCAAAAGAGGCCATGAATGCGGGAGAAGCACAGCGGCATGATCTGGATTCTCGATGGGAAGCGATGATTCCTGTTCTAAACGGAGAAGTTCCGGTTGTTGTCAATGCTTCTGAAGTTCGTCAAATTCAGGACGCGATCACATGGTCGGAAGAGGAAGACGTTAGACTGATCATTTTAGGTGGAGCGGATGCACACCTTGTGACAGAACATCTCAGAGCAAAACAGATTCCGGTTATCATCACCAGTGTCCTCACCTCTTCAAACAGAGACTGGGAGAGCTACGATGCACGTTACAGCCTGCCTTCAAAACTTCATGAAGCAGGTGTACAATTCGCCATTGCCGGCGGATCCAGTGCTCCGTACGCACATCGTCTCCCCTATGAAGCAGGCGCTGCGGCAGCCTTCGGTCTTGATGCCGATACTGCACTCAGAGCTCTTACAACATATCCTGCATCCATTCTTGGTCTTGACGATCGTATCGGGACCCTTGAAGTTGGAAAGGATGCTACACTTCTCATTACAACCGGTAATCCGATTGAGTACAGCACTCAAATCGAGCAGGTTTATGTGGAAGGAAGAGAGAGCGATATGATGGATATGCATCGTCAGCTTTATGAAAAGTATCGCGAAAAGGTTGATCAGCGAAATGCGGAGAGGTAACTAACTTAACCCCCGTCAGATGAGTATTTGACCTGTCAGCGTCTGAAGCAGTGCGAAGACCTGACAGCGTCAATGCTGTATCCACATCCGTCAGACGGGTATTAGGAATTCAAACTCCTATCCGTCAGACGGGTATTTTGAGTAAAACTTTTGAGATTGAAACAATTTACACCCGTCAGACGGTTTATTAAAAATCTCAAACCACTGCATCTCTCTGTTCAATTGGTATAAACTCTTCAATCC
>CAYNZY010000052.1:0-19735 GCA_964401805.1 uncultured Rhodohalobacter sp. | reverse complement strand
TTTTAGTTATATATAAGTTTGACAATTAATGCCCATGACCATTACTGTTACCACCGGTAATAGCGTGCCAGTCGAACTGTTCGCTGTAGCCTTCGCGCTCCCACCAGAAGGGCAGGCGCTCCCGCTCACGGTTTCCAATCTCATTCATGGTTTTGGAATCGTATAGACGTCCGTTGATCATGGTATTCACCACAAATTCGGTGTCGTAGATATCCTCGAGTGGATTCCCGTCAATCACGATCAGGTCGGCCAGTTTACCGGGTTCGAGTGAACCGATATGATCAGCCAAACCAATGTACTTAGCTGGATTGATCGTTGCTGTACGAAGTGCATCGTGATTGCTCATTCCACCCTGAGTGAACATCCAGGTTTCCCAGTGAGCGGCAAGACCCTGCAGTTGGCCGTGAGCTCCCATATTCACCGTTACGCCAAGATCGTGCAACTCTTTAGCCGCAGCGGCAACCTGCATGTGACCGAGTTCATACTCTTCTTCAGGCACCATCGTTCTGTGTCGGGATCGTGAATCAACCAATCCTCTTGGAGTAAACGTTAGCAGATGCTCTTTCTCCCACACGTTGGTGTGCTGGTACCAGTAGTACTCTCCGTTCATCCCGCCATAATTCACAACCATCGTTGGAGTGTATCCCACATTCGACTCTCCCCAAAGAGTGAGGACATCATTGTAAAGTGGAGCAATTGGGATATTGTGTTCAATACCGGTGTGCCCGTCCAGAATCATGCTCATATTATGAGTAAAGGTTGAACCGCCTTCAGGTACCACATTCACGCCAAGTTCACGGGCGGCTTCCAACACCTGCTGACGCTGATCCCGGCGAGGCTGGTTGTAGCTCTTTACAGAAGTGGCTCCGAAAGCTTGCGTTCTGCGGATGGCGGAACGGGCATCTTCCAGGTCATTAATCACCGTTTTCTGAACGTTTTCCGCACCGTACAGAATCCGGCCGGTTGAGAAGATCCGCGGTCCAATCATATTTCCTGATCGCACCATCTCTGCCTGAGAAAAGATCATTTCCGTATTGGACGATGGGTCGTGGGCCGTAGTAACTCCGTAAGCAAGGTTTGCAAAATATTCCCACTGTTGGTTCGGGCTCAGTCCGCTTCTGAAGTTACCCATGTGGGCGTGTGCGTCCACAAGTCCCGGCATGATGGTTTTTCCTTCCACATCCATAACAAAAGCTCCCCTTGGAATGGAAACATCACCGGCTGAGCCAACCGATTCAATCCGGTTTTCACGTACCACAATGGTTCCGTTTTCAATTACCTCATCACCGTTCATGGTAATAATGTGTGCATTGGTAAGGGCGATCACACCGGAGGGTTTGTCTGTTTCGAGATCCAGACCGATACTGATCGCATCATTTTCACCAAGCGGTAGCTCTTCGCTAGTCTCACCGTTCAAAAAGTCGAAAGCTTCATTCAGTTCTACAGAGTAGTACTGCTCACCGAGTGTCCACCGAAGCTCATCAGAGTTTGCCGACCAGTGCAGATTATATCCTGCATCACGTGCAACATGTGTGACCGGAATGGCTCGGGTGCTGGAACTCAGAGTGATGTCTGAACCAACCTGCGGCATCGGAGCGATATAAACTTTATAAAGTTCGGTAAAGGCAATCCATTTGTTGTCGGGGCTCGGTGTGTAATCGATGGCGTACTCTGAGCCGAAGTGCTGGCGATCATCCTGGCCATTCAGATCCATGCTGCGAAAGCTTGTGTAGGCCTGATAAAAAATCCGGTCACCGGAAGCGTTGAAAGTAGGATTACTGCCGCGCTCAGAAATATGTTTCATCTCACCGCCACCCACAGGCATTGTGTAAACTCCGGGGTTTTGCGTATAGGCGTGGCCCTGGTGATTATTTCCGTTTTCACGTCGGAAAACCAGCGTTTCACCATCAGGTGAAAAGGATGGAGTTCGGTAAATTCCTTTTTCTGAGGTTATGGTTTGTGGTTGTGCATTTCTGCGGTCAAGCCGAAGTGTTTTGATCTCCCCGAGCTCTTCATCCGTCCAGGTAACATATGCCAGCAAATTCCCGTCAGGTGAGAAGGCAGGCTCAAACTCAAGATTCTCTTCTCCGGTCAGTCTTTCGGGTGTGCCGTTTGGCAGATCTTTTTTCCAGAGATACCCAGCGGCGTTAAATACCAAAGTATTCCCATCCGGCGATGTTACGGAGTGCCGGATCGCCTTAACCCGGAATGTGTCCGGGGCCGGATCAAACTCAAAATGCACAACATCCGCCAGCTGATGGTTCAGTTCAGCCGTGAAGGGTATTTCTTCAGCCTCAAGTGTCTCCGTATCCAATTTGTGAATTTTACCCATAGCCCAGAATACCAGATGATTTCCATCGGGAGTCCAGCTGATGTTGGTGTATGGGCCAAAAATTGCCCAGGCCTGCTGTTGGTCAAAACTCAATTCGTCATATACGGGTTTTTCAATTCCGGTCTCGAGGTCACGAATATAGAGAACGGATTTTGTTCGAACCCTTTTTACGAATGCAAGTTTTTTGCCATCCGGAGATACAGTAGGTGAGATCGCTCCGCCGGGTCCGCCTGTTATCCGGTCAATCTCTCCGGTTTCACGGTCGTAGCGGTTAATGACATAAATCTGACTGTTGGCATCGCGGTTGTACTGGAATCCTCCGCCGGGATAGACATCCTGACTGTAGTACACATATCGGCCATCAGGAGATACGTTTGGCTGACCAAGATCCTGCTGATCATTCATTCGTTCCACCAGCTGAATTCCGCTTCCTCCGGTGATGTGATACAGCCAAAGCTCTCCGGCTCCCAATGACCGGCCAGAGGTGAAGTGTTTACGGGCTACAATATAGTCGCCGTCTGGAGACCATGAGGCATTATTTAGCAGTCGGAAACTCTCTTCGGTAATCTGTTTGGCATCTGAGCCGTCGCGGTTCATCACCCAGATATTATCTCCGCCACCGGCATCACTGGTGAAAGAGATTTTTGAACCGTCAGGGCTGAATCTTGGCTGAATTTCATAGGCAAGTCCTTCACGCAAAACGGTAGCTTCGCCTCCAGCAATAGGCATGATGTAGATATCGCCAAGCAGGTCAAATACGATTTCAGAACCGTCCGGACTCACGTCCACATTCATCCATGTTCCTTCCTCTGTTTCAAATGTTACTTCAGTATAGTCGGCACGATGTTGGTTGACATTCCACTCATCATCGCCGGTTTCCTGTGCTTTTGCATTAAATGCAAGTAGCAGGAATGAACAAACAAGTAATAACAATCTTTTCATGTTGGTAGTGTTTAGTTGAAAATGTTTGTCTGATGTTAATAAAAGTTGGGGAGAAACGCGGGTATTGAATTGTAATTACTTATAAAAGCAACCCGGTGAGTACAATGGAACAAGTTTTTATAAAACGACTTTAAAAAAGTAAATCAATGCTTTATGGCGTTTTAAGCGGGCTTAGTAAAAATTTTAATTTGAAATTGGCTTTTCGTTAAGTCATATTCATGGTTTAGAAAATTTTTAGGCAATGAACTTTTACACAGTTCGTTTTTTGCTATGGCTTAAGAGCATCATTAACCAACAAGTAACAACTATGAGATCATTAATTATCACACTCGCAATTCTAATAGCTGGCTCAACAGCTGTTTTTGCACAGCAGGAACCCCCAAATGGAATGGGTGAATTAGAGGCCTACGCTGTATTCATGGATGCATACAAAGCAGATGACCATCAAATGGCCATCAATTTTGGTGCATGGATGATTGAAGCGAAGCCTAAAACCATCGATGGGTATGACAATTTTAACCTCCTGCGCCAGTTCGACCGGATGATCAATGTATATAAAGGTGCTGCTGCGAATGAGAGTGATCCTTCAACAAAAACAGAGTATTTGGAAAAATCTCTAAGTGTTTTTGATGAAGCTTATGAAACATTTTCAGAAGATGAACTGGATATGTATGAGTGGAAACTGAAAGAGGGTCGTTTTTATCATGAAAATTACTCCGGCCTGAATGTAGGCACCCAAGAAATTGCAGCAAAATATGAAGAAGCTTACCTCGAAGATCCCAAAAGATTTACTGAGGCCAGCAACGGATATTTTGCAGATTTTCTTCTGGGAAATTACTCTTCACAGGGGCAGCGTGATAAGGCTTTTGCAATGATTGATGAGATTGAAGGATATGCCTCTCCGGATCTTCAGAATAAAATCAACAGTGTAAGAGAATCTCTGTTTACCGGACCCGAAGAGCGAATAGAATTTTATGAGTCAGAGCTGGCAGATGCATCAAATGAGGAAAAAGAGCAGTTGTTATCAGATTTGATTGAGCTTTATGAAGAAACCAATCAGACAGAAAAAGCATCTGAAATGGCTATTGAACTCTATGAGTTAGATTCATCTTATGCCAATACGAGAAGAATTGCGACTTTTTACTTAGAGAAAGGCGATTACGAGGAAGCTATTCAGTATCTAAATGAATCTCTTGAGAAAGCTGAGAATAACTCAGATAAAAAGGAGGTTGCTCTTGAACTGGCAGAAACTCATCAGCAGCTTGAGCAGTTTAGACAAGCGCGCAGATATGCTCGCCGGGCAATAGATCTCGATAGCGATTATGGCGAAGCTTACATAAGAGTTGCGTCTATTTATGCAGCATCCATTTCGCATTGTACCGGTGGCCAGGCTTTGGAGCGGGAAGACCGAACCGTTTACTGGTTGGTTGTGGACTATCTCAATAAAGCAAAAGAGGCGGATCCAAGTCTTGCTTCGAATGCTAACAACCGTGCACAATCATACAGAAGCGCAATGCCAACATCTGAGGATAAATTCTTTAAAGGCTGGGAATCAGGTGACAGCTTTAGAATTAACGGTGAAGTTCGTGAATGTTATGCCTGGATTGATGAGGCTACGACTGTTAAGTAATTAAATCACTTAATAGTAAATGGTTTAAGGCATCTGAGTGAAAACTTGGATGCCTTTTTTATTAGATACATCTCTTTTATCGGTGACAGAACTTTTAAAGAAAGAAATTTGTAGATATATACATCTAAAGATTGTATTCACCAGCAACTTTATGGATTCATGAACTCAACACCGTTATCTTTTAAGTCTGCAATACTTAAAGCGCTCTTTGTGTTTGGTGTGATATCCGGTTGTATGCTCGTTACTCCAAAAAATCTATTCAGCTTTCAACAGAATGATGCCACTAAAATTTCAGGCACAATTACAGATGGATTGACAGGAGATCCGCTTGAAGGCGTGAATGTCTATCTATCCTATACCACCTATGGAGACGCAACAGACAGTAATGGAAATTTCTCTTTTTCAACCAATCTAACCGGGCAGTATGAACTCGTAGTCAGTGCTGTTGGTTTTGATGCAAAAAGATATATTATTACGCTGGGCAGTGAAAGAGAGGAGCTGCGGATTGATCTGGAAATGCTAAGCCACTCCGTTGAATTGAATGAAATTGAAGTAAAAGCGGACAATACCGAGTGGGTCCAAAACTTTGAACTCTTTGAACGTGAGTTTCTGGGAACAACAAATATTGCACAGGACGCCAGTATTCTGAATCGCTGGGTGCTCAATTTCGATAGAAACGAGGATGGTGAACTGATTGCGTACGCTGATGACCCCATAAAAATCAGTAATCCATCCCTTGGGTACAATCTCACCGCAGATCTTAACGAGTTTGTATGGAATACCAGTGATATGTCTGGTTTTTATCGTGTAAAGGTTTGGTTTGAAGAACAGATTCCTGATTCAGAAGAGGAATATCAGCGTTGGCAATCTAACCGTGCTCAGGTATATGAAGGCTCGTTCAGACATTTTTTGAAAAGTTTATATGACGATAAACTGTTTCGTAATCAGTTTGAGATTGTGTGGCAAGATACTCGTGAAAGAGCACGATTAAAGAAACTGGATGAGGAAGAGCTGGAGGCAGCTTTGATGAGCCGTAATCTGGATGAAGAACTCATCTCAAAGAACATAAAGGGGTATCATTTACTGGAACCTGTTGATGTTCTGATCGGTAGAAGGTCAATTCGAAGTGATGTCAGAGAGAGAGCCAGACTCATTCCTATGTTGAATGATGAATCTTTCCTGATTACCCCTGAAGGTAATCTTGCAGACCTCATGTCAGTTGCAACTGCAGGATATTGGTCAGCAATGCGAATGGCCGATATGGTACCAATCGATTATCAACCGTAATCCTGCAGACCTACTTAAAAAATCGCTTATCTATTTATTAGTAACGCTTTTCACTTGAACCCCAAGCATTGATTCGAGTTCTGAGAATGTTTTGGCGTCATTTAATTGCATGATTTTCTGATTATTCAAAAACCCTGCCGGTACATGTACCGCGCGAATCAGAAGACCGGAGTACTCATCAGCACTACCGAGATTATAGTTGGCATCCATAAAAATCCTTACATCAACGAAAGTGTAATCAAAATTGATAATTGATGTGCCATTGCCATTAAACTCAGTGAGCGGGAGTTGTCGCCATACCTCCAGGTCTTCCTCGACGAGATAATCTTCAAGAACGTAAGCCAGAACTACATCAGAATCGAATACTTCTATTCCGGCTGGTATATCCTGAAAAAACTCAAATCCATTGGATTGGAGGAGGTCGGCTTCGAATTCAAATGAGGTAGGGATCACTTCGGGACCGGCCGGTCCTTGAGGTCCTCGCGGGCCTTCCGGCCCTACCGGACCACGTTCACCACACCCTGATAACATTAAAAACATTGCGATAGCCGTGATAAAGAACTTGATCAGCTTTTTCATAGTAAGAGAGTTTACAGGTTTAGTTGATTGTATATGTTTTAAACGAGCAGTAATCTTTAGGGTTGCAGGCTCGAAAAACCAAGTTAAGTGAAATGTTATCAGTGTTTAATGGATATTCAAGTAGGTCACATATTCATGTTATAGAGGGCCAGGTCTGTGCGTGTTTAGATGAGTTGTACCTCCGGCACTTTAGATGCAGTGGTCTACCCAAAACACCACAATGAATTGTGGTGTTACAATATTGGGCGTGCCGAGTGGCACTGGGTGTTTGAAACTGACTGATTACTGAAATGAAAGTCTTTAGTTTCAAAAAGTATAAACTTACTCTACTCTGAACGATTAACTATTACACTGCAAAAGAGTCATTTACCTGAAGGATAATTCTGCAAATAAATTGACTTGGCTATGGTGTAGGAACAAGGAGAGATGCACTCAAAACCAAATGCCGCTAGGCATGACTGTATATTGTATCCACAGAATTTATTCTGTGGGTTGGGAAAGTAAACTCTCTTCTAAAAAGTGCCGTAGGCACGGACGATACTAAAAAGTTTCAGAAATCGTCGACTGTATATGCCACGCACCTCTGGTACTAATTAGTTTGTAGCCTGTTCATTTCGCCACAATGAATTGTGGCGTTACAAAATTGGACACGCTTAACGGCACTCAAGTTGTGTAAAAACTACTATGGTTCCACTTGATAAGGTTTGACTGAAAGTCTATTAACAAATACCCATCAATGAACCGTCTAATGAAAGAGTCAATAGAAAAAAAGAGATTGGATAGGTGCACCTGAGTTTAGAAAAGGAAACTAAACATAATGCCGCTAGGCATGACTGTATATTGTATCCACAGAATTTATTCTGTGGGTTAAGGTGAGTAAAGTCCCCCAAAAAGTGCTGTAGGCACGGCAGGTAGTTAAACAAGAGAACACAATCTTTAAATCGGTTTATGAAAGAGATACTTTTCGTTGTAGTCTATATCAAAATGTTCAAGAAGTTTTACATACTCTTCATGAAAACTTCTCTCTTTATGATGCTCTTCCTGATTTTTTATGTAATCAAAAACACGTTGAATTTGTGAATGTCCGTAACTAAAACAGCCAAAACCTTTTTGCCACTCAAATCGATTCGTAGTTAAAACCTGTTCATTCACCCATTTTGAAGATTTTGACTTAACAGATTTCATGACTTCTGACACAGATATGCTTGGTTTTAAAGCAAAAAAACAATGGATATGATCCTCATAACCATTTACGATTAACGTTTTACAACCCATCTCATTGATCAGATTACCTATGACTCCACACAGTTCGGATCTCCATTTTTCATCTATAACTGCTTTTCGGTATTTCACAGGAAAGACAGTTTGTATGTAGATTTGATGGTATGTGTTTGCCATTTTATGTCCTTATTATGTTGTTATGTATGGATTTAACATAGTAAAAAATTAAGTTTAATACTTTAAATGGGCCGTGCCTCTGGCACTATTGATGTGGTTGTCTACCCAATACATCACAATGAATTGTGGTGTTACAATATTGGACGTGCCGAGCGGCACTTAAGTGGTGGGAGCTTGTTCACAATACTACACGATTTGTTACAATATCGGTCGTGCTGAATGGCAATTGAGACTGATTAGTAAGGTTAGTTAGAAACATTCGTTGGCAGTCGGTTGATATGACGACAAGCTTTTATAAAAAAAGTCTGTTACTCGGCACCGTGCAAAAAACTTTGAAACAGCCCTAACAACCAAATGCCGCTAGGCATGGATGGATATTGTATCCATAGAATTTATTCTATGGGTAGAGGTGAGTAAAGAAGCCAAAAAGTGCCAGAGGCACGGTCCATATTGATTTGGTCATGCTTGGTAAAAGTTTGCAATACCTTTGCGTATCAACTCAGTTCTCACTATTTAGACAGTCGATTATTCAACCAAACATATCGAGCTCTATGACTGCACTTCCTACTATTCAAAAGTTACTCATATTTACTTTTTTGATTCTGTTTACCGGCACGGCCTGTCAAACAACAGGTCAAACAGTCAATTCAGAAATCTCAACTTCACCTTCATCATCTCAGACCATCCCTGCCAATGCAGAAAGTGATGCTGGACTGTTTACCGTTCATCAATCCGGCAATAAAATCTATTTTGAAATCCCCGAAGAGATGCTTGGACGGGATATGGCAATCATGAGCCGCATTGCCAAAACCGCTGAAAATCTGGGATGGGGCGGAGATCGCCTGGCCTCACAGCAAGTTGTTCAGTGGGAAAGAAGAGGAGATAACATTTTACTCCGGGGCGTGACGTACAACAATACCGCGGATGAAAGCCTGCCGATCTATCAGGCCGTTCAAAATTCCAACTTTCCAACCATCATTGAATCTTTTAACATTCTGGAAACCCGTGCCGGATCAGTGGTTATCGATGTAAGTGATCTCTATTTGAGTGACTCCCGTATTTTTGGTCTGCAAAACCGCCATCGCCAGCAATATTCCGTCAGAAGCCTGGACCGCGATCGCTCGTTTATGGAGTTTGTAAAGAGCTTCCCGGAGAACATCGAAGTTCGAACCGTTTTGACCTACAATGCGGATAATCCTCCATCACAACAGAGAACAGGTTCTATTTCGCTTGAAGTAAACCACAGCATGATTCTGCTGCCCGAAGAGCCGATGCGTCCTCGTCTCTATGATGAGCGCGTGGCGATGATCAGCGTTTCACAAACCGATTACGGAGATGAGGCACAATTCAGCAAAACCAAGCGGTTTGTGACCCGATTCCGACTCGAGCCGGTTGATGAGGAGGCGTACCTGAGAGGAGAACTTGTTGAGCCGAAAGACCCAATAGTGTTTTATATCGATCCGGCCACACCTGAACAGTGGAGGCCGTACTTTAAGGAGGGAATTGAGGAGTGGAATGTTGCTTTTGAGGAGGCCGGGTTTAAAAACGCCATTCGAGCGGAGATGGCCCCGGTCGATGATCCTGATTTTAGCATGCTGGATGCCCGCTACTCGGTCATTCGTTATGTGGCAAACCCGGTTCACTCAGCTAATGCCGGACCCGATGTGATTGACCCGCGTTCGGGCGAGACGATCCGTGCTCATATGAATATGTATCACAACGTACAGAAGCGGCTTCACTGGTGGTCTTTGAGCCAGACCGGACCAAGAAATCCTGATGTTCAAATGCCTCATCTTTCAACTGAAGAGATGGGGCAGTATCTGCAGTACGTCGTTTCTCATGAGCTGGCACATGCACTCGGATATCCTCACAACCAACGTGGAAATACGGCGTACTCCATTGAAGATTTGCGTGATCCGGATTTCACAAACGAATTTGGTAACTCGTCATCCGTTGTAGGCCGGACACGGTTCAACTATGTGGCTCAGCCCGAAGATGGTGATGTTCGTGTTCACAGAAGTGTAGGGGAATATGATGTGTGGGCAATAAAATGGGCATACTCGTACCTTCCTCAATTTGATACAGCTGAAGAGGAGAAAGAGCTACTGAATGAATGGGTTCTTGAACGAGCGGACGACCCCGCCATGCAGTTTGGTTATGGGAGGGGTGATTTTGACCCAACTCAGACCACAGAGTCGATTGGCGATGACTGGGTTCGAGCCAGTGAATTGGGAATGCGAAATCTTCATCGCGTGATTCCAAATCTACTCAATTGGATGGGCGAAGAGGGTGAAACCTATGATGAAGTAAGAATGCGATATATGCAGATGTTTGTGCATTGGGGCAGAATGACCGAGCGAGTGATTGCAGCAATTGGAGGTTCCCGCGAAGAACATAAGCGATTTGGTCAGCCCGGGCCTGTTTATACTGCCATTTCAAAAGAGGAACAGCAGCGATCGATGGATTTTCTGGATGAACATCTCTTCGCGACACCTGAGTGGCTGCTGGATCAGGATCTGCTCAGAACATTTGAGTATGTGGGCACGGTAGAGCGGGTTCGCTGGTACCAGGTAACCGGTTTGAATGCGGTTTTGTCACCGCATAGATTAGAGCGTCTGGTTGAGCAGCACGCTATGAACGGAGATGAAGCGTACGGTCCGGCAGAGATGCTTGACGATCTCAGATCAAGCATCTGGAAAGAACTGGATGAAAGTAACGAAGTGGACACCTACCGCAGGAACCTTCAGCGGGCTTACCTCGACCGTATGGAATTTCTGCTGACTGAGGCATCAGCTGATGCTGGTAATCCACCGGCAGATTATCGACCGGATATAGGAATGGAGAATTTGCGGACTGAATTTCATATCCAGCAGTCGGATATTCGTCCGCTGGTGCTCGAGCAGCTACGAGAACTCCACAGTGATGTACAAATTGCTATTAACGGAGCAGGCGACCGATATACGCGAACTCACCTTGAGTACATCAAAAAGAGGGTTGAGGAGTTAATTTAAATATAGGTCCGATTCTCGGTTAAACAACAACCTGTCAGGTATTTGATACTTGACAGGTTTTTTTGTTGTGACGAGTGCTTCGATATTTTATTCTGTTTTACCGCTTCACCTAAGTTAAAACTAAAACTGCTCTGCAATTTTGACCTCCAGAATCTATAAAACTTTATTTTTTGGAATCGGTGCTTTACTGAGCGTGGTTAACGCCACCATTTTCTGGTTTTTCCTCATGTGGTTCGTAGCAGGGAGCGGGATACTGCAGATGTGGACAGGAGTACACCTGATCACATTCACGATTGGATTTGTTCTCTCATTTGGTCTGTCTGTCTCACAAGCTGAACATATTCCTGAGGTGATCTACCGGGGCTCTCAGTTTGGCAGCAAGATTCTTTTTTTGATACCACTGAGTACCGGGTTTCGAGCTATTTCTGATGCACTGATTCCTTCCAGACCTTTCACACTCGGTGATATTACAATGAATTCTGTTGAAGTGTTTACGTATACAACAGCGGCTGCGATGGGGCTTTTTTTGGTTTTTGAAATTTTAAGCCGGTTGGCTGAGAAGAGGGTGGAAAACGGATGAAAAGTTTAATTGAAGAGAAGGAATGAAGAAACCTGACAGATTGTGCAGGTTTTTATCCAAAAAAGTGGTTCAGCTTATCTTGTAAAGAAGTGCAATCATCCTTATGCAATCGGCCAATATTTTTGATGACAATGGATTTTTCTATGGTAGCGAATTTCATTCGGGTCATAGAAGGTTTAGGTAAACCGGACTTTTTCCACTCTTGAATGATGTAGTCTCCGGTTCTACCAAATGATGAAACGTTACTGGTGATAAACAGTATTACAATATCATCTCCTGAATTGTACTCATCCGGTGAAATGATAAGAGCAGGTCTTTTTTTGATGGTTTGAAGATTGGTGAAGGGAAACGGTACTAATACAATATTCCACTTTTTATAGGTCATTATAGATTTCATCTTCGTCATTATCCCACTCATCAAAGGAAGGTTCTGACACTTTCATAATTGACTCTAACTCTGATCTACTACCACTCTCTTTTATATACTCTTGAATGTAATCATCAATTAAGGATTCAACGATAGAGCTCATCGTTTTTCCTTGAATAGAAGCGATAGCCTTAAGCTTTTTTCTTTTCTCATTATCAATTCGAATACTCATTACACTCATACAAGCCTCACATTTTGTAGTTTATCCTACAATATTACAAAACAGAGTAATAAACCCAATTATTATTCGAATCGGAATCCAATAAAAAAACCTGACAGGTCTCGAAGACCTGACAGGTTTGAAATTAATTAAGCTAAATAAAATTAGACGCTAACAGGAAACCCCGAAAAACAGGGCTACGCTGTCAGGTTAGTTTTCACTTTTCACTTTTCACTTTTTACCTACTCTTCTCCCATATATGGATAGGTCCAGTCGAGCGGAGCCTGGTAGGTCTCTTTCATAGATCTCATGGAGAGCCACTTGTAGAGGTTTACCATACTACCGGCTTTATCGTTGGTGCCTGACCGGCGTGCACCGCCAAATGGTTGCTGATTCACAACCGCTGCTGTCGGCTTATCATTAATATAGAAGTTACCGGCTGCTTGACGCAGTTTATCCGCCATAGTGTTCAATGCATAACGATCTCTCGCCCAGATCGCGCCCGTAAGAGCATATGGAGAAGTTGAATCACACAATTCCAGTGTTTCCTCAAACTTGTCGTCTTCGTAGACATAAATTGTAAGAACCGGACCGAAGATCTCTTCCTGCATGGTTTTGAACTTCGGATTGGTTGTGAGGATCACCGTAGGCTGGACGAAATATCCTTTGCTGTCGTCATACTCACCGCCGGCTATGATCTCCGCATCATCGGCCTCTTTTGCGTAGTCGATGTATCCTGAGATCTTATCAAATGCCTTTCGGCTGATGACGGCTCCCATAAAGTTGGAGAAGTCTTCCACGTCACCCACTTTGATCTTATCTACTTCAGCAAGCAGTTTTTCCCTGTACTCCGGCCAGAAAGATTGCGGAACATACATTCGGGAAGCAGCAGAGCACTTCTGTCCCTGGTACTCAAATGCTCCTCGAACCGCAGCGATAACCAACCGGTCAACATCCGCTGTTTTATGAGCAAAAATGAAATCCTTACCGCCTGTCTCGCCCACAATTCGCGGATAGGTTCTGTACTTATCCACGTTGTTACCGATGGTTTTCCAAAGGTGATTAAACGTCGCTTCCGATCCGGTGAAGTGGAGTCCGGAGAGGTTTTCATTTGCCAGTACAGGATCACCAACATCTGCGCCTTCACCCGGCAGGAACTGAATTACACCGTCGGGAAGTCCTGCTTCCTGAAGAACTTTCATCACATAGTAGCTGGAATAAACCGATTCAACAGAAGGTTTCCAGATAGCTACGTTACCACACATAGCCGGAGCAGATGGCAGATTACCTGCGATGGCCGTAAAGTTGAATGGTGAAACGGCAAATACAAAACCCTCAAGCGGACGATACTCAACCTTGTTCCACATGCCATCGGGTGAGTAGGGCTGGTCTTTATAAATTTTGGTTAAATACCAAGCGTTAAAACGAAGGAAATCGGCCAGTTCACCAACCGCTTCAATTTCTGATTGCTGAGGTGTTTTAGACTGCGCCAGCATGGTGGTTGCGTTCATTGTAAAACGCTCAGGCCCTGTTATGATATCAGCAGCTCTCTGAAAAATCGCAACGCGTTCCTGCCACGGCATTTCCGCCCATTTTTTACGGGCTTCAAGAGCTCCTTCAATCGCCATTTTTACTTCTTTCTCACCACAAAGGTGAACGGTTCCCAGTTTATGGGAGTGATTGTGAGGCATTGTCACATCCTGTGTGCGATCTGTTTTTACCTCTTTTCCGTTGATAATGGCCGGAATGTCAATCTCTTCTTGTTTTAGTTCTTTGAGTCGCTCTTTAAGTACTTTTCTTTCAGCTGAACCCGGCGCGTACTGCAAATACGGCTCATTGATTGGTTCCTGAAAGTTGAAATATGCGTTAGACATGGAGATATGTTTTTTTGATTTACGTGCTATGGTTTATTCTGCCCTAAATATAGGAACTCTGTGGCGGAGTTCCCTCATGGATCACCGAATTTTAAAGGAGAGGAGGTCTATAAATAGATCCTCACATTTCTTTCTTTATATCTCGTTTTACTCTTTTCTCGCACAGAATTGGCAAAAATTGAATAAAAAAGTTCAAAATGAGTTCAAAACAAAGCGCTTTTTTCTGAATGAGTTGAATAAATCGATCAAACCATGAAGCGCTTTTCTGATCATCTAACGCTGATAATTGGGTATATAGATAAAATCTACTAAAGAAATTTACTCGTAATGAATCATTACGTTAGATTCTAAGGTTTAATAGACAGAAATAAATCATTGATGAATAGTGAACGTGTAACAAGAAGCGGATGTACTGATATCAACTTTATTGACCTATATGAAACCAGTAAAAATTTATCTCAAAACAGCATTGCGTATTTATTTGATAAGCAAGAAGAAAATAACCGGAATTGTAGCCCGCGACATCAAAATGATGAATCTTTTCAAGCCGGCACAATTATAATCGAATTGCTTCCATACTGATACTTGTATTTGTATGAGAGTAAATCTGAGGGAACGTACTTTTTGATATGCCATTTTCCCTTAGGTTATCGATGAAAAATATGTATGAATATTTGACGATCTCCTGAATCAATTCAAACCTATGAAGAATTCACTCTATCAATAATGGATAGAGAGTGTGAACAGGATTAAGCATGTCGAATCAAAGCTGATTCCCCTTAAATCGTAACAAAATCATAATCACTGATTAACAGAGTAATCAGAGCAAAAGAATATTTTAAACACTTATAAATTAAGACCCAACACTATGACAACTTTCAAAAAATTATTAAAAGCATATTTCGATCAACATATCATTGCATTCCACTCCGGAGCTATTGGAGGCTTAGGTAGGAAAGGAGAAGATATTGCCAGGTTCAGAGGCTCGCGAACGGAAAAACCTCCATCTAAACAGAATAGAGCTGAAACAGCCGACTATAATCACGGCGTAGGTGAGGCAACTCCGGTTCAGGCGTAGTCTCCTGTACAGGACCTGTTTTTTAGGATATCAAAAAAGAAAACGGATCTTGTATTCAACCCTTATTCGTTAGAAGTGCTGAAAGAAGAGCCGGAAAATGTTGTTGAATTTTCGGTTCTTCTGTTCAGAAATTGAAATGTACGGAGCAGGCTGCAGCACATATTTTAGCATGCAGGCTGGTGGTACTCAAGCGTTAGAAACGGCGTACAAGGATTCCGGATGGATTACTATATCCATAAGTCAGAAACTTCGATATCAGAAATGATAACGAACAAATCCTTCAATGGCTTCGTATTCAGCCAAACCCAGATCGTCATAGATTTTAGAGGTTTCGCGGTTTCGATCTTCAGAACGCTGCCAAAACTCCCGGGTATCGGTTCCCGGAAAGAGTGGGCGGTCTTTTTGTGATTGATGCTTAAAGATAGCCCGGCGCTTTCGCTTCAGTTCGATTGGACTAAGCGGTACTGCCATTTCAATCTCGTTAACATCCCACTCTTGCCAGGCTCCGCGGTACATCCAAACATAGCATTCGTTGATCCAATCGTCTTGTTTGCAAATCTTAAGCGCTTCAAAAACGGCTTTCAGGCAAACCCTGTGTGTTCCGTGAGGATCTGATAAATCACCGGCTACATAAACCTGATGGGGTTTAACCTTGCGAAGCAGCTCAACGGTGAGATCGATATCCTCTTGGCCGAGTGGTTTCTTTTTAACCCGCCCGGTTTCGTAGAAGGGTAGGTTCATAAAGTGCATATTCTCGTCGGGAACTCCACAGTAACGCCCTGCAGCTTTTGCCTCGCCTTTTCGGATCAATCCTTTTATGGTTTTGATCTCCGGTGAGTCCACTTCACCGGGCTCTTTTTGCCTTAAAAAGTCGTTAATTTTACTCAGGAGTGTATCGGCCTTTTCATCCTTCATTCCGAATATATCGGCATAGTCGGTCACAAAATCTGCAAACCGAATCGCCTCATCATCAAAGACGGCAATGTTTCCGGATGTTTGATAGGCGATATGAACATCGTGGCCGTGATCAACCAGCCGAATCAGAGTTCCGCCCATTGAGATGACGTCATCATCGGGATGTGGGCTAAAGATCAGGCACCGTTTTGGAAACGGCTCAGCCCGCTCAGGACGATATTTATCGTCTTCTTTCGGTTTACCTCCGGGCCACCCGGTAATAGTGTGCTGAAGTTCATTAAACACCTTAATGTTGATATTATATGCCGGTCCTTTTTGAGTGATCAGATCAGCCATTCCATGCTCATTGTAATCTTCGTCTGTTAGCTTAAGTATTGCTTTGTCCAGATTTTGACAGAGCCAGACAACTGCTTTCCGAATCAGTTGATCATTCCAATCACATTTAGTCAACAGCCATGGTGTTTTAATCCGGGTCAGCTTTTCAGATGCGGCGTTGTCTAAGATAATTGTGGCATTTGGATGATCCTGAAGGTAAGTAGCGGGTACGGTTTCGGTAATTTCGCCCTCCACCGCTTCGCGAATCACAGGCGCCTTGCCCTCACCCCAGGCCATCAGAAAAATTTGTTTTGCCTTCAGAATAGTCCCAACTCCCATGGTGATCGCACGGCGCGGAACATACTCTTCTCCAAAAAAGCTACTGGCTGCATCTGTTCGGGTCACTTTATCGAGAGTGATCAGCCGGGTTGTTGAATCCCGTCGCGATCCGGGCTCGTTAAATCCAATGTGTCCGGTTTTTCCAATTCCCAGAATCTGAATGTCGAGGCCACCGGCTTCTTCAATTTTCTGTTCATACTGCTCGCAATAAGCTTCTACATTTTCTTCTTTAATAGTGCCGTCAGGGATATGGATCTGTTCATCGGGGATGTCAATATGATCAAAAAGGTGCTCGTGCATGAATCTTACGTAGCTCTGAAGGGAAGCAGGCCGCATAGGAAAATATTCATCCAGATTAAATGTAACTACATTCCGGAAGCTCAGATTTTCTTCTTTGTGAATGCGGATCAACTCATCATAAAGTCTGACCGGAGTTGAACCTGTGGCGAGACCTAAAACACATTTCTCCCCTCTCTTAGCTTTTAAAGAAACAGTATTGGCAATCTCTTGAGCAACGGCAGCAGAAGCTGATTCACTGTCATCAAAAATAACGGTTGGAATTTTCTCGAGCAGTTTTGTGCGATTATCTGATTTGTTTAAACGATCTGAAATAGTTGATTTCATAAGGAGAAGAGGAGTTGAAATTTGTAAAATCATCGAGCGCATAAATATAGTGATTATTCCGTCTCCCTTCAGAATGGATCAGTTAACGAATTGTAAAAAATGGAGACAGAAATCTGTCTATGAATTAGGTGGCGGATTCATTAAAATTAAAGAATTAAAGATTCTGCAGACTATAAAAAATACATGATTGTCTATGCTTGATATCCAAAAGAGATTATCGAACTCTTTTTACGCCCTCCTCGCATTACCGGCAACAGCGATGGGATTTGCCCTTTCCGTTCAAATTGCTGCACTCAGCTGGATTTTAACCTATCAATACGGGCTGGAAATTTCGGATGTAGGACTTGTTTGGGCCACAGGACCGATTGCCGGGATTCTGGGGCAGGTCATCATCGGAATTATCAGCGATAACGTCTGGGTGTGGAATGGCCGACGAAGAGTGTTTATCGTGGTGGGAGGAACTCTTGCATCTTTGATGTTACTTGCGCTCCCTAATCTTGGTTTGATTCAGGCTTCACTTGGCCTCGAAGCTATTCTGGGAATTGCCATTTTGATTTCGATGATACTCGATCTCTCCATAAATGTCTCATTCAACCCAACACGTTCTATTATCGCCGATGTGACGCCTGAGGGGCGGGAGCGGACCAAAGGTTACACCTGGATGCAGACGGTATCCGGTACGTTTGGAGTTCTTTCCTACTTTATCGGAGCCACGTTAGGCAACATCTTTCTGATCTACTTTAGTGTCGGTCTGGTCTTCTTCTTTTCTGTACTCCCCCCGTTTTTTGTGAAGGAACCCAAGTATTTAGGCCGATATGGTGAAGATGAAGATGATATAGCAAAGGAGGCCGCTGAAGAAGATGTGGCAGGCAGCATCAATGATGCTTCACTGGCCGAAATTCTGAAAAGCATTCGCCCATTGTGGGGATTTCTAATATACGGAATTTACGCCATTGTAAAGCGTCTGAGCGGGCTTGAATTCCCGGGATATTGGTTTGAAATTTTTGCCCTTGGTTTGTCTCTATTGCTGATTGCCCAGGCTCTTATTAAGAGTGAAGATGGGAAGAGCAAAGAGGAGGCGGGTAAAATTGGATTTCAAAAGGTATTGGCGGCTCACTCGTTCTCATGGATCGGAGCACAGAGTATGTTTATCTACTTTTTTGCTTTTGTTGATTTTAGAATGCCGGGATTTAGCGGGCAAGAAGTAGGGGATGTGGTAAACTGGAGTTTCTTCTCACTCAACCTTGTAGCCGCAATTATACCCGTGCTGGCTTTGGAGCCGCTCGCAAACAGATTTGGCAGGGTAAAAACGCACGCCTACTCACTTGTTGTGATGTCAATCGGATATGCCTCAATTGTTGTACTCGGAGATTCACCCTACGTATTGTATATCTTAATGATGATTGTAGGTGTTGGCTGGGCATCGATTATCAGCTTGCCGTTTGCGATTATGTCTCAGAAAATATCCCAAAACAAGATGGGACTTTATATGGGGCTCTTTAACCTATCTGTGGTACTTCCGCAGCTGGTGTCCAGCTTTGCGGTGGGTGATCTGGTTCAAACCTTTGATAACAAAACCGTGCTTCTTGTGATCTGTTCCATTACCGTTGCCATCTCCGCAATCTGCTGGTTTATGGTGAAAGAGCCCAAAGATGAGATGACCGAAAACCCCGCGCTGATGGACGAGAAGATTGATGAAAAGTTGGGTTGATGAGAGTTGAAAGTCCGCTCTTGAGAGGGGATTTAGGGTTGTGTAATGAATGAATTCAAAGAATAATTGTAGGTTTTCCATAAAACAAATCATTCAAATAAATTCATAAAGAAGGCCTAAACTTTAATAGCAGTGGCCTGGGGGATGATGAGATCTCTCCACTCGTTTCACTCGGTCGAGATGACTTTGGTTTGCTTTATCAAGGCGGCGTATGAAGTATTGCGTTGGGACTAATTTTGTACTACGCCGCTTTGAATCCCTCTCTGTTCACTCCATTCACAAAGAGGGAGGATGTTTGAGATGGATTTTGGGTTGTTTAAATAGTGTTAATTGATTCTGTTGGAGAAATCTTTACAAGACTTCCGATTAAAACCATAGGAACTTATCCAAGGGAATATCAAGGCCAAAAAATCCCCCTTTGAAGGGGGGCTGGGGGATGATAAGATCTCTCCACTCGTTTCACTCGGTCGAGATGACATTGGTTTGCTTTATCAAGGCGGCGTATGAAGTATTGCGTTGGGACTAATTTTGTA
>CAYNZY010000051.1:0-20045 GCA_964401805.1 uncultured Rhodohalobacter sp. | reverse complement strand
GGTGACGTAGCTGCCGATATATCCTGAACCGCCAATAATGCCTGCTGTTTTCATAATTTTCCAATTTTAGCGTTGTTATTAAAGCCCCGAAACAAAGCCGTTCTCAAAAACTTCATTCCGGGGTCTTCTCTTTCTTGATCTATTCTGCTTCTGCATCAGCCAGCTGTTTGGTATCCACATACTGCTGGAATCGAGTAATCATCCCGTCTTCAAACCACCAGATATGGACGTGCTGTGCATTGATTGATTTACCGGTAGTGGCATGTGTTCCCCGGTATCTTCCGGTAGCCAATACCATATCTTCCCCTACAGCGTAGATGGTCTGATCTGTAAGTGTAAATGTTTCCCATTCCTGGCCCACGCGGCCAAATACACCTTCGGCAACTGCCTGTGGACCTATATATGGATTTCTATCCGCAAGAGAATTGCTTTCGGCCTCATTCCACACGATATCGGGTGAGAACGTTGCAAGGACAGCCCCGCCGTCACCGGCTGCAAAGTCTTCATATAAACCTTCAATGATCTCTACATTTGGATTACTGGTTTGAGTTTGAACGCATGCTGTCATTAAAAAGGAAACAGACAGTAGAGAGGCTAAAAAGAACTTGGTTGGTTTTGTTTTCATAATCTGTGTTTTCAGCAGTTTTGAGTTTTTGAACATGACAATCATCTGATCATTAATTTCGCCTTTGAATAGCTGGGTCCTTTTCATACAAGTACCGGCTAATAATCGAAAGGTTGTTTTCGATTCAAAACTACATCAGGGAACAACTCAACTCTTGTACAAACCACGCATTTGTTTGGATTATTGAGTCAGAATTTGGTAATAAAGCAAGGCTAATACTTTTATAACCGGAGACCCCTCGACTACGCTAGCGCTGCGCTCGGGGTGACATGTCGTTAGGTGGGGGAGGCGCGGCGCGTAAGACTCAGATTCAGAACCCGGTTAGTTACCGCGCCGCTAATAAAACGATGCTGGCGGCGCAGGACTAAGTTTGGCAAATTTGGGAGCGTAATGCGCAGCCCATCTTTAACTACGAAACCTGTCATTTCGAGCGAAACACCGGGGCTTTTTCCGGTGTGGAGTCGAGAAATCTCCCGGTTCATAGATCTGACTTGGCCAACGTTTTTCAAAGCTCTTTCCTCAATTCAACACACCCCTCGGTTTGAAAATCTGCGTTCCGCATTTTTCAAATCCATTTCCCTCTCCCCGATGATTCGGGAACAAAAAAGCACCGGCAGAGGGGATTTCATCATTCAAATCGTTAATTTCCGAAACGCCGTTGGACTCTTGCCAAACTGTTTTTTGAAGGCGCGGGAGAAGTACGCCTGATCGGTGAACCCGACTTCGTAGCAGATCTCAGCAATCGTTTTATCGGTTTGGTTCAGAAGTTCGGCGGAACGCTGAAGCCGCACGGACCGAATAAAGTTTCCGGCGGGCTGATCCACCAGGGCATTCAGTTTTCGGTTGAGCTGTGAGCTGCTCATGTTTAACAATCCTGCAAAATCTTCAACCCGAAATTCCTCATTACATAGGTTTTGGTCGATTACGTCTATTGCTTTGGCAAGAAAACTTTGGTCGGCCGGTGTTTTTGAAATCACCGACGGCTTGAAGTACGTGGCGCTGCTAAACTGCTGTTTCAAGTTTTTCCTCTGCTGGATGAGAGCTCTGACCCGTGTCTGTAGCTCCTTCACATGAAAAGGTTTGGTCAGGTAGGCGTCAATTCCCAGTTCCAGCCCCTCAATTTTGGGGTTCAGTCCGGCTTTAGCCGTGAGCATGATGATTGGGATATGACTTGTTTTTTCATCGCTGCGAATTTTCTCACTAAACGCATATCCATCCATTTCCGGCATCATCAGATCGGTGATAATCAAATCCGGAATGGTACCCTGCGAGACGGCAATTCCCTCTAAACCATTGGCGGCTTCAAGTATTTTATATTCACTCCGAAGCTGTTCACCAATGAACGATCGAACATCACTATTGTCTTCTACAATCAGAATGATCTCATCATGTTCAGATAGCAGCGCGTCTAAATCCGGAAGTGGTTTTGAGGCAGTCTCTGCTTCAGCTATTACCTGCTCATCAACCTCAGAATCCTTACCAATTGACGGGGTTTGCTCCTCAAGCGGAAGCCGAACGATAAATTCCGATCCCACACCTTCTTCACTCTCTGCATTAATCGTCCCCTCATGCAGCAACACCATTTCGTGCGCAATGGAGAGTCCAATTCCTGTTCCCTCATATTTTCGAGTATTCGAGGAATCGGCCTGGTAAAAGCGATCAAATATAAAAGGCAGACGCTCGCTGGAGATCCCGATTCCGGAATCTTTCACCCGTATTTCAACAATATCGGCATCGGGTTCAGGAATATTGACAGAAACATCGATACGCCCGCCGGGTTCGGTGAACTTGATGGCGTTCGAAAAGAGGTTGAAAAACACTTTCTCCAGCTTATCGGTATCAAACTGTACGTTGATAACAGAACTTGACGAGGAAAAATTAAGAGCAATTCTTTTTGACTCTGCAAGAGATTCAAACGAGAAGAAGTGATTCTTCAAGAATGACACCAAATTCTGCTTTTCTAAATTCAATTCCATCTTGCCGACTTCAAGCTTCGACAGATCAAGAAGCTGATTGATAAGGGATAGAAGCTGATCCGCACTGTTGTTAACTGAAATCAGTTTCTTTTTCCTGTTTCGGTCATTCTCAGAATCAAGCAGGGTTTCAATCTGGCCGATAATCAGGGTAAGCGGTGTTCTGAATTCATGAGAGATATTGGCAAAGAAATGGGATTTCAGCTGATCGAGCTTTCTGAGGGATTCGGTTTCTACTCTCTCCAGTTTCAGATCATTTTTCAGATTGAACCGGTTCAGCTCGTATCGCCTCAGTGAATAGATTGCTGAAAGAAACAGGAAACCATACAATCCATACGCCCATCCGGTATGCCACCAAGGTGGGATGATAGTAAATGCATACTCAAACGGCTCACTCCATACTTCACTCTCACCAATTGCACGGATTTGGAGGTTGTAGGTGCCAAAGGGCAGGTTACGGTAATCTGCCATTGGGTCGGCGGAGGGTTGACTCCAATTTGTATGTAAGTTCTCCAGCCGGTAACTGTACCGAATTTTATGCGGTGCAGCCCAGTCTATGGCTGCAAAATAAAATGTGAGATGGTTTTTATCGTAGGGCAATTCTAAACCGAGAGGATAGTTCTCAAATTTTTGTACACCACTTAATGTGATCTGATCCTGATCGCTATCGGGACTATCCGTGATATTACGATAGTCTATGTACTGCTCGTTGATTTCCAATTGAGTTAAATGGGGCAGGGGTATGTTATCAGAAAGTGTAAGAGCATTCAAATCCAGCATAACCAACCCATTGCCTGTGCCCCACCAGGCACGGTTTTTACTGTCGATGATTGCGCCCGGTGTAAATCTCAAGCCCTTCAACCCATCCTGTTTGCCAAAATTTTGAATTCTGAATTCAGGTTCTTCATTGTCTGAAGATGGATCTTCGGTTATCGTAATTTTTGACAGTCCATTTTCTGTTCCACTAAAAACCCTTATGCTATTTAAGGGAGCCCTTTTATCCTCGGTGATGGACCAGACGCTATTATTTGATAAGCCTTCGATCTCGGTGTAATGGGTAAAGGTTTCTCCATTAAATACACTCACCCCGCCGCCTTCTGTTCCCAGCCAGATGTTACCTCTTTTGTCCTCCAGAATGGAGAAGACGGTATTATTGGACAGGCCCTCTTTTTCAGTGTAATGGAGAAAGTTTTTACCATCAAATACGCTCACCCCACCGCCTTCCGTTCCCAGCCATATATGTCCTCTTTTGTCCTCCAGAATAGACCAGACAGTATTATTGGACAGGCCTTCGTTTTCAGTGTAATGGATAAAGTTTTCCCCGTCAAATACGCTCACCCCGCCGTTTGTCCCCAGCCAGATATGTCCGTCTTGATCTTCCAGCATGGTCCTGACACGATTATTGGATAACCCTTCGGTTTCGGTGTAGTGGGTGAATGTTTCTCCATTAAACACGCTCACCCCTCCGTCACCGGTGCCGAGCCAGATGTTTCCGCTTTGATCCTCCAAAATAGACCAAACGACATTATGGGAGAGTCCATCATCTTCGGTGTAATGGGTGAAGCTTTCTCCATCAAACACGCTCACCCCGCCGCCGCCGGTTCCCACCCAGATCTGTCCGTTCTGATCCTCTAATATGGATAAGACAACATTACGGGATAGCCCTTCATTTTCGGTATAATGGGTAAAGCCAGCACCATGAAATATGCTCACACCTCCGCCATCCGTCCCCAGCCAGATGTTTCCTCTTTTGTCTTCCAGGATGGTATAGATCGTATTGTTAGATAAACCTTCCTTCACGCTGTAATTAATAAAGCTTTCTCCGGTAAATATGCTTACTCCGCTGACACCTGTTCCGAGCCAGATATTGCCTCTTTGGTCTTCCATGATGGACCTGACTTCATAATGCGGGAGCCCTTCGTTTTCTGTGTAATGGGTAAAGCTTTCTCCATTAAATACGCTCGCCCCTCCACCGGTTCCCAGCCAAATATTTCCTTTCTGATCCTCCAGAATTGAGAAGACGGTATTATTGGATAATCCTTCGTTTTCGGTGTAATGGGTAAAGGTTTCTCCGTTAAATACGCTCACTCCGTCATCCGTTCCCAGCCAAATATTTCCTTTCTGATCCTCCAGAATTGAGAAGACGGTATTATTGGATAATCCTTCGTTTTCGGTGTAATGGGTAAAGGTTTCTCCGTTAAACACGCTTACCCCGCTATCCGTCCCCAACCAGATACGTCCGCTCTGATCCTCATGGATAGCCCTGACAAGATTATTGGGCAATCCTTCGTTCTCGGTGTAATGGGTAAAGGTTTCTCCATTAAATACGCTTACCCCTTTCCGGGTCCCCAGCCAGATATTTCCACTTTGATCCTCATGGATGGCCCATACAAGATTGTTGGATAGCCCTTCGTTTTCTGTGTAATGAGTAAAACTCTCACCATTGTAAACACTTACCCCGATATAAGTGCCCAGCCAGATATGTCCGCTTTGATCTTCCAAGGCGGCATTCACAAAAGATGACGTCAACCCATGTTCCACATTTAAATATTGCAGGTGAGCAATGGCTGCATCTTTGGTAGAGGGTGGCAGGGCTTTGGTGGGTTTAGAATGAGTAGCCTTTACCAATGTACCTTGAACGCGGACAGGGACGCCGGTGGGTATCGTGTCACCTCTGGCATTGAGTAAGACAAAGTCGGGGTTGCCATGCCCCGCATTGATGATTTTGAGTCGGCGTTTATCAACAGGTATGATGGTTCGGTCTGTGGGTATTTGGTGCCGAATGAGAGGGATCTCTTTAGTGATTAATGCTGATCGATCGACGGCAAAAGACTGTGGCTTGGCTGCGCTGTCAGGATGGAAGATTCTGGGTGTAGCAGCAATGGGGTCCCCTGCTTTTAATTGAACCGTTTGAGGTTGAGAGTAAAGGGGTGGTGGGAGTGAGGCGTCCTTATCTCCGGACGTGCCGGTACAGGCTGCCAATAAAATTAGTGGCAGGAATAACATCAGCATTCCGGAAAACCGGGAATGAGGCGATAGTTTTTTTTGTCTAATCATGCAATTTATTGGCAAGATCCGGGGCATTCACTTTCGTTGGTTCTCACATTGATTTGAGCCCAAGCATCTTGTTTAAAAAAAATCCGGTAGCCAATCATAACCTACCGGTAAAAAGAACTGCACCGGATGTTTCCCATCCGAACCAATGAATTACATATTACTGAATCATTTGCAATTATATCTATAAAATAATGAGGTTAGATATAGTGTGAATATTTTTCCCTGTTGAATTCATTGCGAACAGTGAACTGAAATGTCGTTCGATGTCCACAACTCCTATTCACACTATTTTTTGAACAAATGGAACAACACATTTAATCTGCTTCATTGGCAGACTTGACTAATTTTAAAGAAGCTGAATTAACACAATATCGAAGGCCGGTAGGTTTGGGGCCGTCCGGGAAAACGTGGCCAAGGTGGGCGTCACATACATTACAAAGAATTTCTATTCGATTCATTCCGTGCGATCGGTCTTCCTTGTATTTCACTGCATTCTCTTTTACCGGTTCGGTGAAGCTGGGCCACCCGGAGCTGGATTCAAATTTCTCGGTTGAATCAAAAAGCTCGGTTCCACAACACACACAAGCGTAGAGTCCCGGTTCATGTGCTTCGCAATATTCTCCAGAAAATGGGTGCTCTGTACCGTGCTTCCGCGTAATTCGGTACTCCTCTTCGGTAAGTTTCTCTTGCCACTCACTATCTGTTTTTTCCACTCTGCGTGGAGGTTCAGGGTTACCTTCACGCGCATACTGTTCAACTTTTTGCCAATTCATAAATCTCCTTTTTTGGATGTAACAGTCGAGTCAGATAAAGCGTTTCTTTACCAAATCGACCATTTTCATGACTGTTTAAAGATTCAGATAAAATTTACGTTTCAGAGAGTTTAAAAATTACATGAAAGATGACCGGGTAAAATTTTTTATTTGGATAATACCCGGTGGCTGAAACACCTCTCACAGCTTCATTCCCAATGTACAGACCCACTGTGATTAGCTATCGAATTTAAATAATATTAACTCTTTTCAATCAAATGGATTAAAGGTTTTAATAAGAGATAAATCGACTTTTATTTAATTAAACTTTTTGACTTAAGAAGTTTTTTTATTAATCTCGCAATGCGATTAACCTTTTATCTTTCCTTACAATGGGTTCAATACTACCTGGCTACGATCATGATATATTCGTCAGTTATCGTCATCACGATAACAAATATGACGGGTGGGTTACAGAATTTGTTGAAAGGCTTCAACAAGAGCTAAATGCAACCCTGAAAGATAAGCTCACGATCTACTTTGACAAAAATCCTGAAAGTGGGTTGAATGATAATCATGTGGTTGATCAATCCATCCGGAATAAGATCAAATCCCTGATTTTTATTCCGATTGTTTCTCAAACCTACTGCGATACCTCTTCTTTCGCATGGAGCCAGGAGTTCATGGTATTTAAGGAATTTGCGGAATCCGATCGTTTTACACGAACGATTCGACTGGCAAACGGTAATTTTACTTCCCGTATTCTTCCCATAAAAATTCACGATATCGATGTAGCTGATCTCCGGCTGCTGGAAACTGAGCTTGCGGGAACGTTGCGCTCCATCGATTTTATTTACCGGGAAGCCGGTGTCAATCGCCCGCTTCGCCCTGTTGATGACGAAATTTCAGCGGTCTCATCCCAGGTGAAATCTCTCTACCGGAATCAAATCAACAAACTTGCATATGCAATTAAAGAGATTGTGCAAGGCATGAAGGAGATTGACCGGAGCCTTTCGCCGGCTGTTAATCCCTCCACACTCTCCGCTTCCATACCTCCGAAGGGAGCGTTTTCATCATCTCATCCAGCTGCTTCAAAGGTGAAAGTGATTGATCAGGCCGGGCCCAGTGTATACCTGGCATGGACCTCCAGTGATCTGAAGGAGGAGAGGGAAGAGATGGCCATTACACTGAAAAAAGCAGGATTTAATGTTCTGCCTTCCACCGATTGTCCGGCCGATGACGAATCCTTTAAAGAGAAAGTCAGAGAAAATATGGAGCGCTGTACCTGCTCACTTCATATTATGGGCGGTGAGTTTGGCAGGCGATTCGAATTTGAAAGTGAGGTATCGTTCCCGCAATTCCAGTTTCTGGAGGCAAAAAAGACGATTGAATCAGGTGAAAACGATTTTAACTGTTTTGTTTGGATGCTGCCTGATGCAGGCAACAATATCAAGCCCGATCAACGGAATTTCATCAACTTTATACGCAACAACATCACTCAAAATATGATGTTCTCAAACAGCATGGGGCCGATGCAGCTTGTAGATGATATGCGTGTAGTGATGAAAAAAGAGGATGAAGAGGTGTACGACTCAAAAGACACGGAGATTTTCTTCATTTACAATCAACAGGATGAGGCTGAAGCGAAAATTATTACAGATCATCTGAGTATGGAATATCCTGTTGAAATAATGAACATTCTGCCCGATGGTGAGGATAAGTACCGGGAGATTAGCACACAGCAAATACCCAAAAGTAAGCTTGCGGTTGTCTACTTCAAATATGCTGCCGATTGGGCACTCCCGTTTACCAAACAGGTGTGGAAAACGGTGGGCGGAGCCTCTTCACCCACACCCCTTTTCCTTATTGGAGAGGATGATCCAAGCAGCAACAGGGCACGAAACTTTAAAGCCCCCAAAGTGGTCTCATCCATCGTGCCTAAAGAAGAGGTTCCGGGTGAGGTAAAGAAAGTGTACATAACTATTAGTGAAATGAGTTAGGCCTCGCCTTATGTTTGATGATTTTCAGATATGCCCGTATACCGGATTACGATCTTTTACCGAGGAAGAGTCGATCTACTTCAAGGGGCGTGAAGAGAACATTGAACAGGCTATTGAGCAGCTTCAGCGCAATAAATTTCTAATGCTTACGGGTGCTTCAGGTGATGGTAAATCCTCATTGGTTTACGCGGGCATCATTCCGAATGCGAGGGCCGGTTTTTTGCGGTCAAAATATACGAATTGGGTTGTTGCCGATTTTCGCCCGGAGCGAACACCCTTCAAAAATCTCTGTAAAAGCCTGAGTGAACAGCTTGAGATTGAAAATACCGATACGGTTGAATCGGAACTGAAGCACGGTTTTTCAGCCCTTATCGATCTCTATAAAAACTCACCTCGCCACCTGGACCCCGATTCTGCCGAGTGGAAGGAGGCGGACGATGCCGGAAAAGCCGCTCTAAAACGAAAATCGGCCAACCTGATGATTTTGGTTGACCAGTTTGAGGAGTTTTTTACCAATCCGGAGAACTATCAGAATGGTGCACCGTCAAGGGAATCGAACCTGGTGCTTAACGTGCTGCTTGAAACATCAAGAATAGCGCTCGAGGAAGATCTGCCTATATACGTTGTTTTTACAATGCGGTCCGATTTTATTGGTCAGTGTTCTGCTTTCAGAGGACTGCCTGAGTATATTGGGTTTTCACAGTTTTTTGTCCCTCGCCTTAACCGGACGCAGCTTCAGCAGGTGGTTGAAGAACCGGCTGTTCTGAGTGGCAACAAAATATCACGCAGACTCACGGAACGACTTATTTACGACCTCACCGAAGGCGTGGATCAGCTCCCCATTCTTCAGCATGCTCTAAATCAGATATGGCACGCCGCCAATAACGGCAAAGAAGAGATGGACCTGATTCATTACGCGATGGTGGGAGGTATGCCGGCTGATGAATTACCCCGGGATCAGAAGGAAAAATTTCAGGATTGGTTCAACAATCTTCCTGAAGAAATTCGTAACTGCTATCACGAACCGGGACTGCAAAACGTACTTGATACGCATACCAACAAACTCTATTTAGAGGCCACAGAATATTACGAACGTGAAACCGGCAAACCCATACCGGTTGAAGATGTACGGGCTGTAATTAAAACGGCCTTCTCCTGCCTTACAAAAATTGATCAGAGCCGAGCCGTTCGAAACCGCATGACCCTGCAGGAAATTACCGATATCCTGAACCGTCCCGGATTAGGGTCTGAAGAGGTGGGAGCCGTGCTCAATATTTTCAGGGAACCCGGGAACACGTTTATCCGTCCATTTATTGCAGAAAATGCGGAGGACAAGAAGCTTAAAGCCGGTGACGTGCTGGACATCACTCATGAGAGCCTGATCCGGAACTGGCACTACCTGGAAGAGTGGGCACTTGAAGAGTACGAAGATTATACGGTATATCTGGATTTTGAAAAGCAACTGAACCGCTGGGTAAACAGTGATAAATCGAGCGGATATCTGCTTTCAATAGGTCCACTGGTTTTTTTTGAAGGGTGGTATGAACGCGTCCAACCCAACAAATACTGGATTTCCCGTTATCTGCCGGACGAGCTGGGACGTAAAAAGAAACTTGAAAAAGCGGATCAAACCTTATCCAATATCAGGGAGTTTCTTCAACGAAGTGCACGTAGGCACGTCGTAACCCGTACATTTATGAAGTATGGTGCTAAAAAAGTCGGTGCGGTTGTTTCTGTGATCCTGTTGCTCTGTCTGGGAGCCTACGGTGCCTGGAATGTCTATCAAAAACAGAACAGTTCTGTACTTGAATTTATAAAGGAAGACACCATTGCATTGGCAAACCGTCCCAATCTTGTGCTTCAGGCCACCGTACCGTCACTTGTTGAGATGATTGTGATGGATGCCCTCACCATCCCGGAGATCCTGGAGGGAATTCGTGAAACCGACCAGAAAGTAAAGGTTGCAAACGGTATCGCATCCAATCTCATACTTCAGGGAAGGAACCAGACGGAAGAACTTATTTTCCAATCACTCGAAACGGCAGACAATCTTCTGGAAGGTTACAGTCCTGACGGGCAGAGTACAGAAGAACTTACCCGGACCCTCCAGATGCTGTACGATTTTACCATCACAGCCGAAATGAACCATTACTATATGCAGAACGAGCGGTCCGCCGCCCTGGTTCAATCCAATTCAAAACGCTCTGCAAACTGGGCACTTCATATATTGTCGGAACAACCTGAAGACTTTTCAGACATTCAGCACCTTCACCTGGCTATTGAAAACGGCCTGAATAACCGGGTTTTTAGCTCAGATCAAGTTAATGAAATACTGTCTGTGCTCTCGCCGTTTGAACCCGGAGAGCGAAGCAGCTGGGTTATAGATAGCTACCCTCCCGACAGGGTGCTAATCCGCGGAGCACAACCCGTCTACGGTAATCGCCATAACGGCCTCTATCAGATGTTGGCGTATCTCTATGCAGCTGCAGATCAACCGGGGCTCGCCATCCAGAGCGTAGATTCCATCCTGGTCAATCAGAGCACATTTTTTGAAAATGATTATAATGGCCACAGTGAAAATGCCACGCATATAGCCGCTGTGTTCTACACATATAATCACCTGGATGCTCTTGATAGGTTTGTAGATGAATATTCATCACGTGCCAACTGGTCGCCCGCAGATTTTTACGACCGGCTGGTTTCCAAAGCCTACCTGGACCTTTACCTGGCTGATCATTTCAATTACTATGCCGGTTCACCCCGATATTACGGTAATCCGTATCTGAAATTTTCATCGGATGAGATGCTTACCTTCTTTTTCGCGAAAATGAGGGAGGATCTTGACAGGGTAAACAATTCAGATACCAGAAATTACAATTTGGCTCTCTCATATAAGAATGAGGGAATACTGAAAGCATTCCGAAATGAGATCAGGATGAATCCTGATGCGAACTCGTTATTGTCTCCACTTTTTGATGAAGCGGTCGCCCATTACCGGCGTGTATCAGGCAGCTATCTGAATCAAACAATAAGCACCCCATCGTCGTCCCAGGCCCAGTCAGAAACATTCGCACGAAAACATTTTTTTCTGTTCCCTGATATGCGGATGCCCTTCTACTTCGGTGAACCCAGGGCCAGAACATTTTTTTACAACAGTGCCGCCTTTCCGGCATACCTGATTGAATCAGGTATTTTTGAAGAGATGTACTCCGAGCGTGAAACTCACCGCTATTTTGAATTCTGGATGCAGGATTACCATGCAACCATGGTCTCCCGAGACTGGTTATTCAGGGAGCCGATTGCCAGTGCCATTATGCAGTCCCTGGCCGATCACCTGCAGCGACTGAATGCAAGTGAATCTGCTGACCTGAACCTGCTCTACATCCATCTTGCCGACGCCGCTTTTAATAGTGGCAATTCGGAGGTAGGTCTGGCAAATCTGCGTAGTATCGAGACAGACAGGCTGCTCAACTCTTTTCAATATTCACTTCCATTCTTCATCAATACGTACTCGCTTGAGATGGTGGCTCATGCCGTTGCAAATGCCACACTCCATGGCGAGATCGACCTTGCCTTCAGCCTGATTGATGTTTTTCAGCAGCAGGTAAACCGTTCGTCGCTTTATGGGTATGCCAGCCAGCGACTGTCGCTTCAATACCGGGCAGAAGAAGCCGCAGTACAGCTGATCGATTCTGCCAGAACGGAGATGCTCCGTCTTGACAACCCGTCCGTTTTTCAGCCCAACAGGCTGATCCTTTCGGCGGCCCTGATGTACCAGGATCCTGAAAACAACCGGGATGAAGCCTACCAGGTCATTAAGAATTCGTTTAATAAGTTTAATGCCATGTTCAATTTCGCTGAGTCACACGGTTTTGATGAGGAATTTTATGAGGGAATAAGTCACATTCCCGATCTGGTATCGAGTACCGACAGGCTTGGTTTTTACTACGCTATCCTGCATGGTTACAATACAAACGGGGATATAGATCCGGAATGGGAGACCTATTACAACAATCAGTTTGTCTTCATCCGAAGGTTTCTGCCATACATACCGGAGGGTTCTTAGATGTTTGATATGCAAGCCATATGTCCGTACACAGGTCTTCGGTCGTTCACTGAGGAGGAGAGCCTCTATTTCAAAGGCAGGGATCAGCAGATCGATCAGATCACATCCCTGCTTGAAAAGAACAAGTTTCTGATGCTCACCGGTGCATCCGGTGAAGGGAAATCCTCTCTTATCTATGCCGGATTGATCCCAAATGCAAGGGCAGGCTTCTTCAAGGCGCAATACAGCAATTGGGTAGTTGCCGATTTCCGGCCCGAGCGCAGTCCGGTTAAGAATATGGCCGAAGCCATTTCTGATAAATTTGTCATCAATCCTGCCACGGCTGAAACCGAGCTGCGCCGCGGTTATTCCTCATTGATTGACCTATATACCAGCTCAAAATTTTATGTAGATAAAAACGGCGAGGAGTGGCAGCAGGCATCCGATGAGGAAAAAGTGAACATGCAGAGATCGTCTGCCAACCTGCTCATCATTGCCGATCAGTTTGAGGAGTTTTTCACGAATCCGGAGAATTATTATAACGAGGTTCCTTCGCAGGACTCCCAGGTAGTGGTAAACCTGCTTCTCGAAACAGCGAGAATTGCCCTTGAAAAAAATATTCCTGTCTATGTTGTTTGCACCATGCGGTCCGACTATATCGGCCAGTGCTCAGCATTCAGAGGGCTTCCGGACTATATCGGGTTTTCACAGTTTTTTGTTCCGCGATTGAAGCGCAAGGATTTGAAGCAGGTAATACTCGAGCCGGCCGACTTAAGCGGCAACCGAATCTCGCAGCGCCTGGTGGAGCGACTGCTTTATGATCTTTCGGAGGGTGTGGATCAGCTTCCTATCCTTCAGCACGCTCTCAAACAGATCTGGCGCGCTGCCGATGACGGAAGTGAAGAGATGGATCTCATCCATTATGCCAAGGTAGGAGGCATGCCGGCGAATGAGCTGCCTGAAGAGGACCAGCAGACGTTTCTTTCATGGTACAAAGAGCTCCCCGAGTTTCAGCGCGGCTATTACAAAGAGACGGGCCTGAACCGCGTTATTGAAATCCATGCAGATCTTCTATTTGAAAATGCCTGGACCAATTACATGGGAAAGTATTCGGACAAACCAATTTCGAAAGACCAGGCTTCAGAAATTATTACGACGGCCTTCAGCTGTCTTACAAAAATCGATAACAGCCGCGCCGTTCGAAATCGGATGAGCCTGCAGGAAATCACAGATATTATTCATTCGCCGGGCATAACCACCCGTATTGTTGGCAACGTGCTTAAAACATTCAGGGAAGAGGGGAATTCCTTTGTGAGGCCGTTTTGTACGGACGATCCGGACTCCTGCGACCTGCCGGATGACGCCGTTTTAGATATTACACACGAAAGCCTGATCCGGAACTGGTCAAGGATGCGGGAGTGGGCAAACCGAGAATTTGAATTCTATTCGATATATCAGGATTTCAGGAAACAGCTCGATCGCTGGAAAAATAGTGGCAAAAGCAGCAATTTCCTTCTCCCCATCGGTCCGCTCACCTTTTTTGAAAATTGGTATGACGAATGCAGGCCCAATCCAAGCTGGATACGCCGCTATTCAGAAATTGAAGGCGATAAGCAGACCGAACTCGAGAACGCAAAACATCAGCTGGAAGATATCCGCGAGTTTCTGAAACAGAGTGCCCGTAAAGTGGCCATTCCGCGCGCTTTCATGAAGTACGGTGCAAAAAGAATAGCAACCGGTTTTGCCGTTATCGTGATGACTCTTCTCTCAATTTTTTATTGGATTGATGCGGAGCAGAAACAGAATGATGCGGTCATAGGTACCATTCAAAACCGCTCAGCGGTTCTGCTACAGAGCAATGAGGTGAGTTCTGAAGCGAAAACCAATTATCTGCTCATTGCTGAGCGATTTGAACCCGGTTCACTTGCAACCAGTTTATCTGAGTATAATTCTCGCAACGCACTTACGCAATCAGTAGATCTCTATAGGCAGCTTTTGCAGTATAACAAGTATGATAAAAGCGATCTGAAATGGGAGCTGATGCAGCAAACGCAGGAGCGTATGGACGGTATGTTAACAGCCGGAGCAGACCCCTCCTTTCTGCTGAATGAACTGAATCAGTTTACCACGATGCTGGCCTACGATAACTACTACAATCCGGATCAGCAGACGGAAGAGATTCTTCAAAAATATACAGACGAAGGGTATAGCCTGTCGGTTTCTTTTTTCAGCGATGAATCTCTGTTTCGTGCAACCATCCCGATCGAATTAAACTATGCCATTCAGCAGTGGCTTACATTTGGTACGGTTACCCCTGAAAAAACCACGGCCATTCTGAACTTGATATCACCCTTCGAAAATGAGAATGCGGATGCCATGTTTCGAATCTACTATCCACGCGGCAGCTATGAAGTAAACGGCCGTGTGTCTAACAACTTCAACGGTGGTTACCACACACTGGCGTCGCTATACGCAGCTGAGGGCGACTCAGATCATGTGATAGAAAGCTTTGAGCGGATCAGGGATTCCGGTCAGGACGACTATTTCATCGGCAGTCTCTTTAATAACTACAATCATATTCTGGCCATTCTCTACCAATTTGGACACGACCCGCAGGCTGCATCGATAGTACTCTGGCTGGGCGAGAATTACGAATCGAATGTTCCGCTAACCATCTACCGTAACTCCGTAATCCGCGCCGGATACATGAGCGGATTATATCGCGCAAATATTCAAAAAAATATCTTCCGTGCATTTGGCGGTTATTTCTTCCCAAATCTGACTCTGGCAAACCGTTCACTGTTTGAGTCTCTAAATGAGAGATACGAAACCATGGTCCGCGCCATCCCTGATGCAAACGAACGAAATTATACTCTGGCCATCAACAAAAAGAGGCGGGCCATGTTTGACCACAAATACGCTTTCGACAGGGGCTTGGCTCCGAATCTGACTGAGCTGACAGCTCAACTGGATGAGGCCGTCGCTCATTTCCGGTTGGTTGACGAATCATATCTGAATGAAGAAATTCCGATTACCATTCCGTATTTCGGAGAGGGTGTGCGAAGTATACAGATCAAACGGCGTGACTTGTTCATTTATCCGGACTACATGGAGGGCTGGTTCAGCAGAACTTACCATTCAGACCTGTTCTTTAATTATATCTATCAAAACGACCTGATGGAAGAATTTTACAGAACCCCTGAAGAGCTCGATATGATACATTTCTGGTTAGCCAAAGCATACGAGAAAAAACCGACTATGATATATCAGAGGTTTGAAAATAACTATCCTCTTTCTGACGAGATTCATGCACTGGTTCTGTCTGTAGTTGAAGAGCACCCGGTAGGTCAATCCTTCGACCTCAACCTTTTAAGCCTGATTATGACTAACAGGGAGTTTGATAAAGGCAACATTGAAGAGGCCATGGTTCATTATGATCGATTCGATAAGCAAAATTTCCAGGTATCACGGGACCGGTATGAGTACATCGAAAAAACATTTTTCATGAATCAGATGAAAGATGCAGCGGTGAATCTGGCAACGGCCGGATTTAGGAATGAAGCGGTAGCCATGGCAGAACGGTTTGAAGCAGAGCATGAAAAAGCTTATGCCTACATTTTTATGGCAGAAAAGGTCTACCTCGAGAAACAAGCCCCTGAGTCTTTTGTGTATCTTGATTCTGCCCTGACCAAGGCAAGCCGGGTTGATTTCTCGCAGTTTGATTTCGGTGTAAACCGACAGATCGATATTCGTCAGAATCTTATACTTTTGCTTTCCAGAATTGGTGGGAGAGAACTCAATGAAATTTCCAATGACCTGTTGCGCGAAATGGTGGAAGAAATGAAATTTTCCGGCATGATAAGCCGGGTATACGGTGTGGCGGAGGAAGGCAATTTTTACCGTGCCTACACGGCCATGCCGCCAACCCTTACGGAAGGCCAGGAGCTCTTTTTACAATCATTTATCCTTTGGCAGGCAGCTATCGCACAGCAGACAGAGGAAGAAGCTGCACGCTGGGAGCCTATGGACACCTTCTATACTCACGACTATAACTACGTATTCTACCTACCCAATTAGCCATGAACAGATATAATACGTTATACTATTTACTGATCCTTCTACTGATGACCGGTGCTTTTGCCTCCATGGCTCAGAACGCGTACGGTATCAAACTAATGGGAGCTATGGCGGCGGTATTTTGCATACTTTTTATTATCCAGGCTGTAGAATATGTTCAGGAAGGTAAAACCAAGCCTTTTCCGTTGATTGAGCTAATCAGCCTTGCCGTCCTGTCTGCCATTATCAGTCTTCGTGTATTTTATATCCATTTCCCTTATGCCGAACTGCTGTACGGGGTTGCAGGCTTTAGTCTATTTGTTGTATATGCAATAAAATTGGGATCTATCTTTCCGTTGATCCGTAAGGATAACCGATTTCTTTCATGGATGGTGCTTCTCTTTTTCGGAAGCCTCAGCCTCTTTGTATTCTCTTTGACAATCACTCCATTTTTTCCATGGCTGGCCGAGCCCGCCGGTATGGCTGCATTTACTTTGATTCTGATCTTTATGGCTGCATCTCTTGCCAAAAAGGAGGTGCTTTATCAGGGGGAAAGCGTAAACGCGCTCAAGATAGCCACACGCGCAGAGCCCCGTGCCGTTATGCTTCTCTCTATTTTTATGCTATTCAGCCTCTACATCGGCCTGAACAAGGTAAACCTGATCCCTGCCATCTACTCAGACGAATACCCAAGAGCTTATTTTGAGCTTGTAAACCGGGCTGAAAGCGGTAATGAACAACCAGAGGACGGGCGTTATCAGCACGATCGGTTTCAGGAGGAGTATGAGAAATTTATTGAGAAGCACACGGATACGTTCGAGTATTAGTGTTGGGAATAAATTTAGGTTGTACAAAATTCCCCTTCGAAGGGGCAATGGGGGCTCCCTCCATGCGCTCGCTACGCTTGCTTAGTCGGGATGACAAGTTGCGAGGATAACAGCGGCGGCGCTCGAAAATCCTAAACTCATGAATAAAATATCCTGCGCCGCCAATACCTTTAGAATGCTTCGAAGCGCTAAAAGCGCGTGGTAGAATGAAATACACGTTCCATTTGCCCTATGACTTGAGCTCTCTGACACACTAACTCCTGTTTCCTGTAAATCACTTCTTCAACCTTTCCAGACTCCACTCCTTGTTTTGGGACCGCAGATAGGTTTCGCTCTCCAGGACAAACGCATCAAAGTGCTCTTCATCTCCGATCTTTTTACATTTTTCTATTAGCGTGCTTAGTCCGTCTCCCATCTGTTGATACTTGAACTCCATCTCCTTGGTGTTATTGGCTTCCGAATAGGTGGATATCAAAGCAATAAAACCCACCAGCATTCCAATCAGGCTGATATCGACAAAAACCGGGGGCAGTGTATAGAATTCACCGAGAATATTAAGTGAGCCCCATATCAGCGAAATAGCGAGCAAAATGTAGGTCACGGATTTATAAAAGAGTAATTTCTTTCGAAAATCACTCACCTTTTTATGAAAGTATGAAAGCTGATCAGTTAAACGATACTTGTTGTAGTACTCTTTTTTTTGCGGTAAAGTAAACGTTAGGGCTCGCTGTTTCAGACCGATAAGCCGGCTCAGGTTTATTTGATAACCGTGCCATACAAACGGTTTCAGATGGTCAATGTACAGCTCAAACTCACTCTCTGAATAACATGCGGATTCATTGTTCTCTGACCTGATATTGAACAGGTAGAACCAGATCTCACTTCGGATCTGCTCTGCCTTTGCACGATCCTGAGTCCACTTGCCAAAACTGGTTTTATCTGAAAGACGCAGCTGAAGTGTCACAAAAACACCGGTCATAGAAATGATCACCGCTATAATCCGTACAAGCGGGGTATAATCCCCAAACATAGTATCCGGTACGTTTCCAAATTCATCAAAAAATACGATCACACCCAAAATGATGAGCCCGGCATTCAGTCTCCGCTTCCATTTATTTTGATGGTAAGAGGCGGATTTATCCAGCTCCCTGAACACCGGTATTACAGAATCCAGCATATCTACTTCGTTTGGCTTCTCTTTACTATCCGGCCAGATAATATGAACGCCGATCCGCCTTTTTTTAAGATCTTCCACGAAATGGGATGTCCCGCCGCCTTTTAAGCTTTCCTGAGGTCGCATAAGTGCCATTGCCGACACCAACTCTCGATCCTCTCCAGCCTCGGTAAGTGCAAACTCCAGCATCGCTCGATTGCATGCTTCAAAGGGATTGTTCTCACCGGCCTCTTTATTACTATAGATTACACGCTCCGCCTGTCCCAAGATGCGTTCAAACTCATGTGCCCACGGGTCACTTTCGTCTTCATTTTCCATTTTCTTATAGGATACGGACTCCTTCAGAAACCGCTCTTTTTCGAATGGCAGAAAAATAACCAGAGGGATGTCTGATTTTAAAACCTCGTCCGCAAAAATCATATCACCGCCTGCACCCAGGCTTGTTACTGCAATGTCCGGTGCATCGTGGCGGAGCTCTTCGTCCAGGTAGGTGCGGATCAAATGGCGCGCATCTTCCTGCATTTCTACCGGAAACCGTGCCTCCTTCCGACCGGCTGCGTCAATCAGATGTCCCGTAAAAATAAGTGCACGTTTCTTTTTTTTGTCGGCGGTCATGTGTTTCGGATCCAATTCAGCAGCTCAGATGGTTTGATCTGCCTTAATCACGTGTTGGAAAAGATATAATAATTATTGGATATCAACGGCTTCATGAATCTAAATGATCGTTAAATCATCTCTTTTTCAATTGAATTGTTAATTTCGAACCCGCCTCATTTTCAGAATCTATCGAAATGACACCACCATGTGCCTTCACAATATCGTTTGTAATACTGAGTCCTAAACCGGTTCCTGCAGTCCCTTTCTTTGTGGTGAAAAACGGCTGAAGGATTTTGTCTTTGATCTCCTCAGGAATCCCCGGACCGTTGTCTTCGATTTCGATGGTTATGGTGTTGGAATTGGATTTGGTGCGAACGGTTAGTTTGGGCTGGTAGTCCTCCAACCCTCCAAGGGTTTGGAACCCTTGGAGGGTTTTTTCCCTCATCGCATCAAACCCATTATTAACCAAATTCAAAATCACCCGGCTAAAGTCTTCCGCAATCAAAGGCACCTCACAAACCTCTTCATCCAGCTGCAGGTCAATATCCACATTAATAGGATCACTCCCTGCCCGCATGCCATGAAACGCCAGATTCACATACTCTTTGATGAGTGGGTTCAGTGGCGTGGGCTCCATCTTACCATCGCCGCCTCGCGAGTGTTGAAGCATTGATTTGACAATTGAATCGGCCCGAGAGCCATGTTTGTGGATTGTTTTGAGGTTGGCTTCGATGTCGTCGAGAATTTCGAGGATGAGATCCATTTGTGGACTTGATCCAGCCTCCCCTCTCGAGAGGGGATTGAGGGGTGTGTTAGCAGAGCTTGAATCTTCATCAGAGTTTTGAGTTTGATATACATCCTTCGTCCCATCGGACACACCCCTTGCTTCTCCCGAAGGCTTTCGGGATTCGCTTTCCCCTCTCGAGAGGGGAGTTTCTT
>CAYNZY010000050.1:16101-20231 GCA_964401805.1 uncultured Rhodohalobacter sp. | reverse complement strand
AGGTATAACGTATTCAATAAAAACGCCGGGCGGTGAGAGCTGTCCGGCGTTTTTTTGATTTAATATTTTCTGCTTATTGCAAACTATAGGTTTTCTAGATCATCCAGATCTTTATATCGGCCAGATGCTTTTTTATTCTTCTTAAGGTCTTCAAGAGAAATGGTTTGAACTTCAACTCCCTCAATTGAAAATGAATTTCTTTTAGGATAGCACTTAGTGAATGTTAAACCGGTTACGGAAGTAATGATATCAATTCGGTTGGGTGGATATCCCAATTGAATGATCTGATCATCTTTGGTGAAATCTTTAATAGTAAGATTTAAGCTTCCAAATCCAAACCGATCGAGAACCTCAACTATGTGATTTGCATTTTCCTCAGTTGGGTTAATCCAGAAATCAATATCACCGGTATATCTTACGTACCCGTAAAGAACTACGGCATATCCACCTACAAGCAGATATTCAACTTTCTGATCGTTTAATAATTTCGCAAACTCTTTGAACTCCTTGCTCAGCATCGATCCCTTTTAATTTCATGTATTGCTTGCGCAGTTGTTCGAGTGCCAAAAGCCGCTCCTCCGGCGTTTTACTGCGCCAGTACTCCTGCTCATCCTCATACTGCTGAGGGTCTTCGAGGTGATATTTTTTAAAGTATTTTTCCATTTATAATACTTTAAATATACAAAATCACCATAACATAAACGATTGCAAGCGATGATTCATGAAAACAGTTTAAGTTTAATCAGAATAACATTTCCACCAAATGAGCAACCCAAACACGTAAAGGAGGAACCATAATGAAAGCCCTCGATATAGAAGAGAAAGAGATTATTGTGTCCTATGAAAATGAAAATTGGGTTTCATCCGGTGATGAACTAATAGAGGAAATTAAGCAAGCAGCCAAGAACAGCACGCTTAAAAAAAACAATCAATATTCGCCTCATTGAAAAGGACTTTAGTGATATTCAGGTTAAAGCAATGGTCATGGGCATTAATCACCATTCATACTAAAAACTAAAACCCTCCAAGGGTTCGGAACCCTTGGAGGGTTTAGGTATAACGTATTCAATAAAAACGCCGGGCGGTGAGAGCTGTCCGGCGTTTTTTATTTTAATGCATGCCATTTAATAAAGATTCATTCTCAACTGTCAATCGGCTACATTGAAGTGTTATCCTTCAATCAATTCAATCACTATGAAACATAAATTTTCTTTTCTACTGACCTTACTTCTGATTGTTAGTGTCAGTTTTGTAAATGGGCAGGCCCAAAATGTACTCGAGCAGCTCGAAGAGATCGCCATCATCGATCAAAAGGTGATGATGCCAATGTCTGACGGAGTGCGATTGGCAACCGATATCTACCGGCCAAAGACCGATGAACCGGTGCCGATTATCTTTTCCAGAACTCCCTATAATTTTAACACCTACCGAAACGGTCAACTGAATACACGAACACTTAATTCAGCACTCCGAGCCGTTGAAAAAGGTTACGCTTATGTGGTTCAGAACGAGCGAGGCCGGTTCTTCTCTGAAGGCGACTGGGATATTCTCGGAACTCCCCTTACAGACGGCTACGATGCCTTTACCTGGATGGCTGATCAGGAGTGGAGCAACGGCAACATCGGAACGCTTGGCTGTTCTTCAACGGCAGAGTGGCAGATGGCGGTTGCCGCTATGGATCACCCCGCACACGCCGCTATGGTTCCTCAGGGGTATGGAGCCGGAGTCGGGCGAGTCGGTGAGTTTTATGAGCAGGGCAACTGGTATCGCGGCGGAGCAGGACAGATGCTCTTTACCGCATGGCTCTACTCTACCCAGCATGATCCGATGGCGCCAAAGCTTCCCCGCGGAATTTCACAGGAAGATTTGCAACGATTACAGCGTTTTTATGATATGGCTCCAACCTATCCTCGTGTAGACTGGTCTGAAGGACTCCGACATCTGCCCATTGAAGATATCATTGAGAATGTAAACGGCCCCGAGGGGATTTATGAGGAGATGATTACCCGTAAACCGGATGACCCTCAGTGGTATGAAAGTGGCCTCTACCACGACGACATGGATTTTGGTGTACCGAGCTTCTGGTTTGTTTCCTGGTATGATGTGGGCGTGAGTCCCAATCTGGCCCTTTTTAATCACGTTCGTGAAAATGCATCCGATCCCCAAATCCGCGACAACCAGTACCTGGTTATTGCCCCTACCCTTCACTGTTCTTACACAAGAGCCACAGAAGAAACAATAGTAGGTGAACGAAATGTGGGAGATGCCACCCTCAACTACGAGGAGATGATCTACGACTGGTTCGATTATTGGATGAAGGGAGTCGAGAATAATATTACCGAAGAGCTTCCCCGAGTGCGATACTACACCATGGGATCGAATGAGTGGCAGACTGCCGACCAATGGCCTCCGGCAAATGTGGAAATGACCACATTCTATCTGAACAGTGGCGGAAGTGCCAACACCCGAAATGGTGACGGATCGCTTGTATATGAAGCACCGGATCAAGACAATCCTGACACATTCATATATGACCCGATGGAGCCTGTTCCCTCCTATGGCGGAAATGTCTGCTGTACCGGGAATGCCGTTCAGGGCGGAGCGTTTGATCAGCAGGAGATGGAATTGCGGGATGATATTCTGGTCTACACATCTGAGCCACTGGAAGAGGGTATTGAGGTTAGTGGCTTTATTGAAAGTAAGCTCTATCTGTCATCAGATGTAAAAGATACAGATGTTACTATCAAACTGATTGATGTCTACCCGGATGGTACAGCATATAATCTGGACGAAACCATTCAGCGGGTTCGATATCGTGAAGGTTATGATAAATTGGTGTTCATGGAAGAGGGAAACGTATATGAAGTGAACATGACTCCAATGTCGACCAGTAACTTCTTCAAGGAAGGTCACCGAATTCGAATTGAAGTTTCGAGCTCCAATTTCCCTCGGTTTGATCGCAATCTGAATACCGGTGGTAATAACTACGATGAATCGGAAGGGGTAACAGCAACGAATAACATTCACCATTCGAAGGAGTATCCGAGTAGTATTACTTTGCCTGTTGTACGGAACTAAGTAGAAATATCTCTGATTTCCTCCTCCATTAAGGGGCGAATTTTAGATTTCCAACCATGTTGGATGTTTAATGACATAAAAAAGGCTCTGTGAACTAAATCACAGAGCCTTTTTTAGTTTTGTTAATCCTTTGATCTCGTCTCAGCCAGCTTTTATTTGTTTATAAGCAGACCGGATCAAACATAGGTTAAGTTAATTGTTCTGGTTCTCCCAGTTGGTTTCACTTGTTGGGCGAGCCAATTGAGTAAATACCCTTCCGTATCGATTTGGAATTTCATCCAACCGATCGTAGCGACGAGCATCAATCCAGCGATGACCACCCTCTGCCCAAAGTGAATACCTTCTTTCAAACAGAACCTGGTCGATTATCTCTTCGGAGGTAGCCAGAGCAACCGGGGGTAAATCCCAGGTACCGCGTATTAGATTAATTGCGGCGGTGGCATCTACAAAATCGGTACCCTGTCCTCTTTGCGCTAACGCTTCCGCGTAGATCAGAATCAACTCCTCATTTCGTAAATAAGGGATAGGTGAGGTATTGCTCTCAAATCGAGCATCCTGATACTCTGCATCTTCCGGAACATTAGCATTGGAAACCGGATTTGTTCGCTCAAAGAATTTATTCTCAACGCGTAAATCTCCGGGTTCAGCATCTTCAATCATGGAAGGATGAACAACCATAATTTGATTTGTATTCGCATCCAGAGGATAAAACAAAGGATTGAAAGAATCAGGCGGATTTCCATATACGTGCGAAACTCCACGATTCATACTTGCTTCACCGGCTGCCAGCTCCATAAATGAATCATTCAGAGCATTCAAAGCTCCCGGAAAGTCTTCAGCATAAATTGAGGCCCGAGCCTTAATTGCTCGGTTCACCTGCTTCAAACCATCCGTTGTAGCAAACTCACCAAAACCCTCAGTTAAGCTGAAAGGTAATTCAGCCGGTGCACTGTTCAGGTCACTGTAAGCTTCATCCAACAGGGATAAAATTCTATCCAGGGCAGCATCATAGCTCAGGAACGGTCCCGGGTTAAGCGGTTCAGCCACATCAA
>CAYNZY010000050.1:0-16091 GCA_964401805.1 uncultured Rhodohalobacter sp. | reverse complement strand
CCGAATGCCGTTCTGATACTGTCCATTTAACGGAATGAGATATTGAAATGCTTTAATCGTCTTTGCTAACCCGAGATAAGCATTTGCTTCGGCGTCAGTCACAGTCGTTGTGTTCTCTACCGCTTCAATTAGCAGATTAGCCTGCTTAATTGCCTGATAGGGAGTGTTATATGTACCCCCCGAGGAAAAGAAGTTTGGATATGGCTCTGTTATGGTTTCCTGTCCCAACCAGTCGATAGTAAACCTCGGATCGGAAGCAAAGAAGTTCCATGTTTCCCGGCCGAATGACCCAAAGAGCTGTGTGGTATTTGCCACATATCCTCGATGCCGGCTTTCTAGACCGGTAACCATATTTTGTAATTCACCGCGAGTTGCGTCATTCAGTACTCCTGCAGAGGATGGATTGTTTGGGTCAATCACTTCATCCACATCAAGTAAATCACATCCTGTAGCCATTAAAAATGACAACAGTACTATAGAAATCGTCGTTAAGTAGTGTTTTGTTTTTAACATAGTAGTCATTCTTAAAAGTCGAGATTAATATGGAAGAATACTCTTCTTGCACTTGGATACGGTGTCACTTCCACAGATTGTGAAACCGGTTGTGCACCAAAATTGGATACTTCAGGATCGTAACTGCTGTAGTCAGAAAATAGCAGTAAGTTTTTGCCTGAAACACCAAATCTTACGCGTTGGGCATTAAAGAGACCCGATACAACTTCACTTGGAAGAGTATAATACAAACCAACTTCTCTCAGTTTGATGTAGGAAGCATCTTCCACAAATTGACTTGGATTAAATGGACCTCTATCCAGGCCATTGGGTGTACCATCACCATCGTCATCATTACTCCAGTCAGGAGTATTACCACCGCCGTCTAACAGAAAGTTAGTTAGGTTGATGTTGTCTCCTCCCTTCTGATACTGAAAGAGGAAACTGAAATCGAAATTACCTAAGAATGAGAATTCATTATACCAGGACATCTGGTAATCCGGTTGTGCGTTACCATAAAATGTCAGATCTGGGTCCTGAGGGTTACCAACAATAGTAGTTGGTGAAAACCCTTCCCGGATGAGGTACTGACCTAAAGAAAGCCCAAAAGCTCCGGTATCGTAAGATGGAATATCCAAACGGGTAATTTCTGAATCATTACTCCAGTACATAAGTCTTGTTAACCAACTCAAATTGTTGCTTCGGTATGGTGAAGCAGTAAGAGCCAGTTCCACTCCTTTGTTCTGAAGTTCCGCTGCATTTGTAGCAATTGCTGAAATACCTGTTGAAGATGCGGGGGTAAGATCAAGTATCAAGTCTCTTACATTTTTGATGTAGTACGTTGCTTCAAGTCCAACCCTGCCCTCGAACGCACTAATATCAGCACCAAACTCAATTTCACTTGCTGTTTCAGGCTTCAGATCCGGATCAATAGCTCGAGTAGAAATTACAGAGCCGAGTCCGCCTCCGATATTCACACCACCCAATGCTTCAAATGTATTTCCAAACTGTGCTTTACCTCCTGTTTCACCGTAAGCCGTACGGAGTTTTAGGAGTTCTATTTCATCAATATTCCAGAAATCAAAGCTCGTTAGATTAATGGCCAATGATGCTTTTGGAAACGGATAGAATGTATTTTGCTGAGCATTTAGAGTAGATTTATCAAATCGAACACCAAATGTTGCAATGATTCTATCGGCCCAGTTAATCTCTTCCTGAGCAACTAATCCAATTTCCGAAACTTCCTGAAAAACCTGAGAAAAAACGGATTGAACCTGTGCCTGATTCAGATTTGTTTGTCCGGGAGCAAGTCCACGTCCACGATTCAGAAGTCTGTTCGACTCCTCGTACAAGCGAGTATATCCAATCTGTGTGTTGAAGTTGAAATCACTCACATCAATATTGTATACCAGAAATGCCTGCATGTTCAGGTTGAAGTTATCCTGCTTACCATGAATTACATCACCCGGAGTAGAGCTGGCCTGCTGAGACTGAAAAAATTCCGGGAAATACACTGTGGAGTTTGCATTTAAATAATCCAAACCTATCTGAGAATTGAACCTCAAAAAGCTGTTTTCATTACTAAAAAGATTGGCATCCAACCTTACACTCTGTAAGAATCGGTTTACCAACTGATTGTTAACCGCATTATCACGTAGATTGTACGGGTTCTCAGCGAAATACGGGTTATTAGGATAGTCGCCATTTTCATCAGGTCTGAGATCAGCGTAGCTGGGTACATAAGCGATATTATATCCGATACTACCTCCTGTTCCATTCTGATTACCTGTAAAACCACGATCGGAATCTGTTCTGATGTAGTTGGAGTTAGACGTAATAGAAATATTATTGTTTATGGAGTGATCCAGGTTCAAACGAATGTTATTTCTATCAAAACCAGTATTTTTAATAATCCCCTCTTCCGATTGAACTCCCGCACTCACGTAAAACTGGGTTCTTTCATTACCACCGGAAGCACTTACCTGAGTATTACTTAAAAGGCCTGTTTCACCATAAAACTCCTCCTCATAATCCAGAAGATTTCCATTCTGTCGGAAAAGTGCTTTTTCATCTTCTGCTCTTTGACCACTGTAGATAAGGTCTATTTTATCTTCGCTCCATTCGTCAAAGCCTAAAAGATTCAATGCGCTCGTAAAACCCACATCTTGTTTGATACTGACACGTGTTTCACCGGCTTGTCCTCGTTTAGTAGTAATGATGATAACGCCTGCATTGGCTCGTCCACCATAAATAGCAGCTGCAGAGGGTCCTTTAAGCACCTCAATAGATTCAATATCTTCTGGATTCAAATCTGAAATACGGCTTGCAACATCATCCTGAGTTGATCCACCGGCACCACTAACCGAAGACCGTCCGGTTGAGATAACTGTATTATCCACATAAACGCCATCAATAATATAGAGTGGCTGAGATGAGCCGGAACCTAACGTTGAAATTCCTCTTAGCTGTACGTTGCTACCACCACCGGGTGAACCACCGTTTGCAACGATATTTACTCCCGGAATTTTACCGGATAATGAGTTATCAAGTGATTGTCCGACTGTAGTTCCTGCAAGCTCTTTTCTGGAAACTGTAGCAACTGAATTACCAAGATTGCTTCTTTTAACATTTGAAGCAAGACCGGTTACAACAATCTCATCCAACCTGGAAATATCCGGCTCGAGTTCGATCTCAATCTCAACTATTGCATTTCCATCTCTATTTACTTCCACAGTTTGGACTATATATCCAATGTAGGTAACTCTCAACGTAGCTGAATCTCCTGCTACATCTAAAGAGAATTGTCCATTTATATCTGTTGCCGCACCATTTCCGGTTTCTGCTTCTACCACAGTAACACCAAATAAAGGTTCACCGCTTTCGGCATCGATAACCGTCCCTTCTACAGTAAATTGTGCAAATGCACTACTAACCGTGAAAAGAGAAAACAGAACGATACAGATACCTCGTTTGTATAGATTTTCCATAGATTATTATTTGTTTGATTGTTGTTTTGAGCTGGATGAGAAAAGATTTACACACCTTTTTTTCAACCTTACGTTATTTAGCTAAATCAAATTTAAACTTCAATGCTGATTTAAAATCTAATTTCCGACTCATAATTGGATTTTATAAATCCACAAGTTGATAAATTCGAAGTTTCTATCAAGTTTTTTCTCATGAAATTTTTATATAATTAACCAGCTTTAAATTCATTTTAATCAGCTTTAAACCCAATAAAACTCCCCTTACCATGAAAAGATCAGAAATGCTGAACTCCGTAAATCAAAAGCAAGGTTACTTTGATATGATCATAATCGGAGGGGGAGCAACCGGTCTGGGTACTGCCGTTGATGCGGCGTCTCGCGGGTATAGTACCCTGCTTCTTGAGCAGCACGACTTTGCTAAAGGTACCTCCAGCCGTTCCACAAAACTGGTTCATGGCGGCGTTCGATATCTGCAACAGGGAAATGTTTCACTGGTGCTTGAGGCACTGAGGGAACGCGGCCTGCTTATTCAAAACGCACCTCACCTGGTTCGCAACCAGTCGTTCATTGTTCCCAACTACGATTGGTGGGAAGGTCCCTTTTACGGTATTGGGATGAAAGTTTACGATATGTTAGCCGGCAAACTTGGCCTGGGGCCGTCCAAAAACCTCTCGCTGGAAAAGACAATTGAGCAGCTGCCAACGCTTGAGCAGAAAGGCCTCCGCGGTGGCGTTATATACTATGATGGCCAGTTTGATGATTCACGGCTGGCCATAAATCTTGCTCAAACCGCCGTGGAGCACAAGGCAGCAATGATTAACTATGCGAAAGTTACGGAGTTGACGAAAACCAATAATATGGTAGACGGAGTGCTTTTTAAGGACCAATTGACCGGCCAAGAGTACAAGGTGAATGGACGGGTCGTTGTAAATGCGACAGGGGTATTTACAGACAATATTTTAAAAATGGACAATCCCGACAGTAAACCGATTATTGCTCCGAGTCAGGGTGTACACATAGTAATCGACAGTGAATTTTCACCCAGTGAATCGGCTATTATGGTGCCTCATACGGATGACGGACGTGTACTCTTTGCCGTTCCATGGAATGGTAAACTTGTGCTGGGGACCACAGATACTCCGGTTGATAATCCGGAGCTAGAACCGAAAGCGATGGAAGAAGAGATAGACTTTATTCTAAAACATGCGGCACAGTATCTGACCGGAGATCCTACCCGGGATGATGTACGCAGTGTGTTTGCCGGTTTACGTCCTTTGGTAAAAGCGGGCGGAGATGGCAGCGATACCGCCTCTTTGTCTCGTGATCATACGCTCATTGTTTCAGACAGCGGCTTGGTTACCATTACCGGTGGGAAATGGACCACCTACCGAAAAATGGCCCAGGATACGGTAGATCAGGCTGCTACTATTGCCGGACTCAACATCAACGAGTGCGTAACCGAGAACATGAGAATTCATGGCTGGCTGAAGAATACCGATCACTCCGACCCGCTTCATCATTACGGTTCAGATCGTGTGGAGATTGAAAAGCTTATCAAAGAAAATCCGGAGCTCGGTGAAAAACTCCACGAGCGGCTGCCTTACCTGAAAGCTGAAGTTGTGTGGGGAGTGCGAAATGAAATGGCGATGACAATTGAAGATATTCTGGCACGGAGAACCCGCGCGTTGCTTCTTGATGCAAAAGCCAGTGTAGAGATGGCTCCTGAAGTTGCAAAACTTATGGCTGAAGAGATGGACAAAGACAGGGAGTGGCAAAAAACTCAGGTCTCTGAATATGAGCGCATAGCTTCAGCGTATATCCTTTAGACGAAGCCACCGCCACTTTGATCGTTAATAGGAAATGAGATCAGTAATTCCGTACCAAACTCTTCTCCATTCTGAAGAGTGTAGTTTCCGTTCAACTGTTTGGTTAAAGTCTCGATTAAAATGAGTCCCATCGAACCGTTTGTCTCTTTGTCAAATCCATCCGGCAGGCCAACACCATTATCTGCAATTTTGATGTCAATATTTCCATCAGTCAGCTTCATCCCAATTGCGATCTCTCCGTTATCCATATTTTTAAAAGCGTGCTTATAGATATTTACAACACTCTCGTTAAGCAGAAGTGAAATCGGAATAGCCTGATTCAATGTCACCAGAATGGATTCGCAGTTAAAAATGGTTTCAATTTTCTTTCTCTTTGAATGGTAGGTCTTCTGGATTTCTCCAACCAACTCTTCTGTATAATTCGCAATATTTATATCTACAAAATTCTCATTCTGGTACAGCTTTTCATGAACCAAAGACATCGATTTGATCTTCAGTTGGCTATCCCTCAAAATTTCAGCCGTACTCTCATCTTCCGTATTCCAGACCTGCATTTCGAGCAGCCCTGAAATTACGGCCAAATTATTTTTTACCCGGTGATGGATTTCAGAGAGCATCACATCTTTCTCTTTCAAGGATTCGCTGATTTGTCGCTCCGCCTCTTTCTGCTCCGTTACATCTCTGGCCACATAAATGTGCTTCCGTTTTCCATCATGATTAAAAATTTCAGTGTGGGTAACTACAACCGGGATCTCTTCTTGAGATTCGGTTTTCATCATCCACTCATCCACAACCGGCTCATCCATATCATTTTGTGAATAGGTTTGATCCAGTTCATCTCGTTTATCAGATTGGAAGAGTTCAAAGAAAATCTCTCCTATCAGTTTATCGGCTTTAAATTCAAGCGTTGATGTCACAGCGTGATTAACCAACTCAATGCGGTTGTCTTGATCGGTAACAATCAGCATATCTCCCATAGACTGTATGATATTATTCATGTAGCTTCGGGAAACCATACTCTTACTCAGGTTCTCAGCCATCGAATTGAACGAAGATGCAAGCTCAGCAAGTTCATCCTTTGTGTTGATTTGAATTCGTTTTGAAAGATCCCCTGAGCCCAGTTCATCAGCCGTACGCTGCAGTTTCTGGATTGGTTTGGCAATGGACCGGTACACAATAAATGTAAAAACAAGAGCAATTAGAAATGCGAGAATAGTAACGAAAATAACTTGACGAACCGTGGTATTTGCCCGACTTTCCAATTCCGCCAACTGGTTGTTTACACGGTCGTTGAAAAGGGATCGCAACTCCATCAACGAAGGCAAGACTGTATTTCTAAAATATGGTTCTACGGTAACAGTGAAAATCTCATTCCCAAAATTACCCTCCTCGGGATTAACAATTTGCCTGGTAAGCGAATTGTAGTAATTAAAAGAGGTTTGAAGTGAATCGGCCAGCTGCTCTATCTGAACGACAAATTCATCGAAGTCTTCCTCTTCGGCTATGTTGCTTTTTGAACGCTCCAGAAACTTCTGGAAGTCCATTTCAAAATTATCCAGACTTCTCTCAACAACACGTCTGGATTCCCTGATTTGTGCTGTTACGGAGATAGAATTATCGCCTCGTTCACGCTTGTCTACTTCTGTTAGGTAATTTCTGGTGTAGAGAAGGGAGTTCTGAAGGTCTGATGTCAAATCTGACAAAGTCTGAAGCTGACTGGAAGTAAGGTCACTGGTTTCTATCAGCTCATTTTTGACAGCATTACCCAGATAGTACGATAAACTCCCTGTGATTAAAACAAGGAGAGCTATCGAGAAAAAGCCCGCTAATAATTTTGTACCAAGACGCATTGAAAAATCATTTAATTATCATCTTGGTCAGTCTAAAAGTCACTCTGTGCTGAATGTAATACATTTTAGAGAGAAGATTCAGAAAATATTTCACTTTAGTTGTAAAGTTATTTTAACCAAGGAATCAAATTAATGACTCGATTTATGAACAGCTAACGTATTTTTATAAAAAAATGATAAATAAATACCGTGTTACTATTGCATAAAAGTTGTCTACAATCCACTTCAATAGTCTATAGGATTCCTGTTTTAGTACCGGGTAATCTCCTCTATTTTTTCCAGAATCTTCTCCACTGACGGCAGCACAGAATTCATCAGCCCCACATTATATGGCATTGGAATATCCGGCATAGTCAATCGCTGCACAGGTGCATCGAGATATCTGAACAGTTCATTGGAAATGGTTGCCCCTATTTCAGCACCGAAACCGGCTGTATGACTGTCTTCATGAACGATGAGACACCTGTTCGTTTTCTTTACGGACTCAAACACCGATTCCTTATCCCATGGCGAAATAGTTCGCAAGTCGATTATATCCATGGTACTATCAGAGTTTTCTGCTGCAGCTTCAACCCTTTCGCACATGGCTCCCCATGTTACAACGGTAATATCCTCTCCTTCCTGAAGTTTATTTGCCTTTCCGAATGGAACAACAAAATCGTCTCCGGGATAGGGTTTTCGTGCATATTTAGAGTCCAATAGGTTTCGGTGCTCGAAGAAAATAGTCGGGTTATTGCTTCTCATCGCCGAACGAAGCAGTCCTACGGCATCCTGGGCGTTACTCGGATAGGCAACCTGCCATCCAATCATGTGCGCAAAAAAGACCTCATTCGACTCACTGTGCCACGGGTCACCACATTTGGCAAATCCGCCCGGCATACGAACCACCATCGGCGCCGCAAATTTATTCGCCGTTCTCCATCGGATTGTACCTGTATTTTTAAGCTGCTCCGTTGCGGGGTCAGCATATTTCCTGAACTGAATCTCTGCAACCGGCATCAGCCCCGCATAAGCCAGACCCACAGCACGGCCGATAATCCCTTCTTCTGAAAGACTTGTGTCAAATACTCGATCTTCGCCAAACTTACTCTGTAAACCCATGGTTGCGGCATGCACTCCACCTTTAGCTCCAACATCTTCGCCAAAAACCACAACCTTGTTGTTCACCTCAAGCTCATGCTCCAACGTTCTGCGAACGCCTTCAACAATGTTGATTCTCTGCTTTTCCGGTGTTGGCTCCTCTTTGGAATCCGGAAATTCAAACCCCTCTTTAAATAAACCTCCAACTTGCTGGAGTTCATCTCCATTTTCAAAAAGCGCGTATTTGGTAATACTCTCTTTGTCAGGGTCCGGGCGATTCCAGGCATCTTCTGCTGCTTTTTGAGCAATATCCCGGTTTTTCTTTTCCAGCTCCTTCCACTTCTCCTCACTGATCATCTTAGGAACCATGTACTTCTTCAAGGTATTCAGTGGATCTCTCTCCTTTTCACTCTTCAACAATTCATCATCTTTATAAGCCTGATTATCCTGATAAGAGTGGCCATTCAATCTCGGAACCGTCAGTCGTAAAAGAACCGGGCCTTTTCGCTCTCGTGTATATTCGGTTGCTTCTGTAATGAGTGATAGTGCTTCTTCGGGATCCGTACCGTCACCGTCAAAAATCCTGAGATTTTTAAAAGAGTAGAGATTATTCGCAATATTTGCTCCCGGTGTTTGCATGTCGCTGGTGACCGAAATACCGTACCCATTGTCTTCTATGTAAAAGAGTACAGGCAAATTCAATGTTGTGGCCATCGTAACGCACGACCAAAACCCATTTGTAGCAACAGATCCGTCTCCGCCTAAAATCACCGATATCGCTTTCGAGTAGGCATCTTCCTTCAGTACATTTTTTCGATATTCAACAGCCTGGGCCCAGCCGGCTGCCGGAGTATATTGTGAACCGACGTCACCTGCCATCGGCAGAACTGTTACACCCTCATTACCGGGCTTATTACAGACAACACCAATATCACGTCCATCACTGTAACCACCCGATTTAGCCATTCCGGAAGCAATAGCGTCTTCGGCATTAAGCCCAAGAGTAAGCATTAGCGGACGTGATCGATAATAGGCAGACGCTGCATCATTGGGTTTATCCAGCTGCATACCTAAAAGGATCTGTCCTAATTCATGCCCGCGGGCTGAAAATTGGTATAAAATCTTTTTATCAGGAACCAATTCACTCTCTTCAAGATCGTCAATTGCTCTCGAAAGAAGTAGTGTGTCGGCAACTTTAAGCCAGTCAAACTCTTTTTTTGCGTCTTTCTTTTTAGCCATAATTCCGTACTGGTCTACTGCTTATAAATTTGTTTAAAACTTTCTTCAAAATGATCCATCTCTGAAGGTGTTCCAATCGTAATTCGCACACACTTAGGAAGCCCAAAAGCATTTATGCGTCTTAAAATAACACCTTGTTCCAACATTTTCTGAGTAAAATCGATCGCTTCCTCTTCAGAGTTCAAAATCATCATCACTGAGTTGGAAATAGATTTTTTGTAAGAAACATGATGTCTGTCAAAGAAATCGTAAAGTCTCTGCCGGCCCTCCTCTACTACATCTATGCTCCGGGTCAAAAACTCCTCATCACCATACGCCGCAAGTGCTGCGGCTTGAGCCGGTGCCGTTGGTTCAAATGTGAGTTTGGTCTTTAACATTTCGGTAATGAGTTTCTCATCGGCAATAGCATAACCTATTCTGAATCCGGCCAGTCCGTATGCTTTTGAAAATGTTCGGAGAATAATCACATTCTCTTTTCGGTAGTCAATCGCAGGGAGGTAATCCTCAACTTCGGATGCATATTCGTAGTAGGCCTCATCTGCAATCAGAAGCACGTCATCAGGGATTGAATCCACTAATTTTTTATATTCGTCGGATTTCAGGTATGTACCGGTGGGATTATTCGGATTGGCCAGATAGACCATTTTTGTTTTTCCATCAATGGCGTTAAGGATACCATCTACATCAAAACGATAATCATCGGTTACCGGAACTTTCTTCAGTTCTACTCCCCGCACACCGGCCTGCACAAAAAACCCTACAAAAGTCGCGTCTGCGGTGACTGCATTTTCATCATGTTTAAAAAAAGTTCTGCACAGAATAGATATGATACTTTCTGAACCGGCTGCAAGAATCACTTCCGACTCTTTCACACCATTACGGTCGGCAATTGCACTCCTTAGTTTTCCTGCAATCGGATCAGGATAATCCTGAATTTCTTTGAGTGACTCCAGAACAGCATCTTTAACTTTTGAGCTGCATCCTAATCGGTTTTCATTTGAAGCCAGTTTGGATATTCTTTCCAGTCCATACTCTTTTTTTACTTCTGCTATTGTCTTCCCGGCTACATAAGGTTTTAGCTTTTTGATGTTATCCGGTAGTAATTCATCAACATTCATGGCGATCAATCCAGGTGATTCTTATTCAAATTGATTATTTATATAGTGTGCGTCCCTAACAGTGTTAAACAGTCTTATTTCTTTAAATGCACCGAATTCAATCTAATGCAATTTTGTTAAAGCCACGTAAAGAAACAAAAAAAGCGCTTACAATAACAACTTTTAAAAAACTGAATAGATCCTCTATTTTTTGCAGGATGTTTACGCTATTGTAAAAGTCGTATCAGAAACAATTGTCAATTAAATTTTAAAAATGTCGAAAAACATAGTTATTACCGGAGCCAGCAGAGGAATTGGACATAAAACTTCAAAAAAGCTGGCCGAATTGAGGCATAAGGTAATTGCCATTTCCCGCTCAGAGGAGTTATTAAATCAGCTTCAAGAAGAACATCCAAACAGTATTGTCCCTCTCTCACTGGATATAACAGCCCATGATGCCGGGGAAAAAATTGCTGATTTCCTGGAAGAGAAGAGTCTCAAGATTGATGGGTTGATTCACAACGCAGGAGTTCTAATCAATAAGCCTTTCATCGAACAAACCAGAGCAGACTGGCAAAAACAGTTTGAAGTGAATCTGATGGCTCCTGCTCTACTAACTAAAGATCTCAGTAAATCTTTTAACACCGGAGCACACATCGTCACCATCAGCAGTATGGGAGGTTACCAAGGCAGCAGCAAGTTTCCCGGGCTTTCAGTCTACAGTGCAACAAAAGGCGGGCTCTCCATCTTAACTGAATGTATAGCTACCGAGTTTTCTGATAAAAAAATATCTTGCAACTCCCTTTGTCTTGGTGCCGTGCAAACTGAGATGCTTGAGCAGGCTTTTCCGGGAATTGAGGCACCGGTTGAACCGGAGGAGATGGCAGAATACATCTCTGAATTTATATTAAACGGTCATAAATTCTACAATGGCCAAATACTGCCGGTTACGTTAGGTGATCCGGGTTAGAATTTAAACTGTTTTAAAGAATGAATATTGGTAAATTCAGCAAAGCTATTATCTCAAAATTTTCAAGACAATTCATGAAGCAATCTATTCTGTTGACACTTCTCACATTTCTCCTTACGGTCTCCGTTTCTGAAAAATCATCCGCTCAAACCGGACAGCTTCTGGGAGGAAATGTCTTAAATGGCGCACTGACAGGTACCGCTCTGGGTGCTGCCACAATGGGGCTTCAAAACAGCAGTGATTTTGCACCGTTACGTGTTGGTCTTGGAAGCGGAATTTTAGCCGGAGCCGGAGTTGCTGTCTATGATATCGTGACTCTGCCCAAAGGACAAGAATTCTTTATTTCCGGTATGTTTAATGACGGAAATAACTCTTCCGTTATCATTTTACTCGACACTTTTTACGGCGCAGCCGGTGGTGCAATATTGGGATCGGCAGTGATGCTGATTGGCAACAAACCAATTGTCGAGGGTCTGCAGTACGGATCGTCTATCGGAACCTGGGTAGGATTTGGCGTTGGCCTTTTTGATTCGTTTTTCTATGCAGAACGAAATTCAGACTTTGTCTCTTCCAATCTCTTAAACAGAAGCTCACTTTTTGAAATTGACCATGAACAATTTCGTATTGGTATGATCAGCCCGGATATAATTGCAAAAAAATCATTGAATACAGAGCAGTTGAAATACGATTTTGAACCGGTATTGAATATGATCTCATTCCGGGCTCAGTTTTAACTCCAATTCTATAAAATATTTACTGATGGAAGCTCATCCTTATCAAAGGATCACTAAGGCTTTAACTAAGAAAATGATCATCAGTCTAAATACTTGAGACCCCCCTCTTTCTCTCCCCTTTTTAGGGGAGAATCTTTCAAATCAATTCTGAACTTACATTGATTTAGTCAATTAGCACGGTTCTCAATCTTCGGAATCAAAATCTACCGAAGCCATTGTTCCATCTTTCTCTTCAGCAGTAGCAAGAGTTTTGATAAGTTCACGAACAGTGTTCACATGTCCTGAAAGAGAAGGATTCACTCCATCACTCAAATAGTACCACGCTTCCGGAGGGCTTCCCATTCTTTTACCGAGCGGATCCACGATATAACCGGCTTTTCCTAACAGTATTTGACGAATTTGAGATAAATCTTTCTCGTTGATTTCAAAATCAAAAAGCTCCATTTCGTCCAAAAGGCCTGGAATAACGGGCTGAGGAGAGATCCAAATTGGAGGATTTTCCGTTACCGTTTTAATCGCGTCCCCTATTGTAGCGAGGTTTTCCCACGTTTCAGATAGTGGATGCAGTGTTCGGTTCGGCATAAATGCCGGTCGAATGGTATCAAATGTGCCCAAGCTGACAATTACCCAATCCGGTTCGTGAGAGAGCACATCACGGTGCATTCTTCTGAGAGCTTCAGATGACGTATTATTCGCAATACCTGCATTAATAAAATTAAAGTTGGCTCCATCTACATAGATATTCAGGATATTTTTAAATATTTCAAACCAACCCTGTAAATCATCCGTTGCTGAATCACCGAAAGCTACAATCGTGTCATCCTTATTAAAGGGCAGCTCGTCTAGCCAGTCAGCGATATCATCCTCTTTTAATAGTTCCAGAGCAGCTTCTTTGGCGCTCTCAGAGAAATGATTTCTCAATTTTTCTAAATCTTTCTCATCAATACCCATCAATCCGGCTATAGCCTTGTTGTCAGCAATTCCGGGGAGAAGGGGAAAATGTTTCTCTATATTCAAAAACTGAAGCAGATACTTTTCAAGTGCTTCTTTTTCTTTTTCTGTTGCTTTGTTACTCATAATCTCTATTCAAAAGTTTTTTAGTTAATTTTGGCACTCCACTTACGGCACTCTCCTGAATGTGAGTCCAGCCGTCGTACGAGTACAGTTCAGGTGTACCGGGATCTACTAAATACCTATTTATATTTGGCCGGGTATAGTCTGTAAGTCCGGCCGCCGGATACACGGCCAGTGAGGTACCCACCACAATAAAGAGGTCAGCTGAGGTCACTTTCTCTGCTGCTAATGATACCATCGGAACAGGTTCTCCGAACCAAACCACATTGGGCCTCAACTGCGTACCATCCGGTGCTTCATCACCAATTGAAATGGATTGATCGCCTATATCTATAATAACATCAGGATCGTCTTCACTACGGGCTTCCCTTAGTTTTCCATGCAGGTGAATAACGTCACTCGATCCTCCCCGTTCGTGCAGATCATCCACGTTTTGCGTTACAACTGTTACCTTGTACTCTTTCTCAAGATCAGCTAAAGCTTTATGGGCTGGATTGGGTTCAACATTTGCAGCCTGTTTCCTTCGGATATTATAAAAGTCGAGAACTTTTTCTCTATTTCTGTGCCATCCGTCAATAGAGGCTACTTCATTAATGTCGAAACCTTCCCAAAGACCTCCCGCATCCCTAAACGTGGATAGCCCGCTTTCTGCGCTAATTCCCGCACCAGAAAGTACAACAATATGTTCAATAGGCTTATTTGGCAACGATTGAAATTTATTAATCAATAATTACGCATTCACAAACTTAAGCCAGCTGCTGTTATCGCTGTAATCATCAAGCACCGAAGGATCTTCGTTGTTGTTGAATGTACTTACTAAAGCATGGATTTCTGAACTCAGAACCTTCAGGCTATTTGAAATCATGCTGGAGTTAAACCCGGTATTACCAAGTTTTAGGGTCATTTCCATGGAAACTATTCGTCCGATAGCTCGTCCCAATTGTACTAACTTTCGTTGAGGCAGTTGATGATCAATATTGAAATTCAGTACATCTTTAAAATACTCTGCAGCATTTTCTGTAAGTGAATAGCTGTTCAGAAATTTATAAAGATTTGTCTCTTTACTTTTTCTCATCATTTTTAGTACAGATTCTGTGATCTGTTGATAGAGAATATCATTTGAGCCTTCAAAAATCTGAAAAGGTCTGCTATCTACCATTGCTCTACCCGCAATGTGATCCAGACGATATCCTTTTGCTCCTACCAGCTGCATTAGCGACTGCGAAGCTTCATGCATATAATCAGTAACGACAGACTTAATAGAATTTGCTGCTACATCCATTCTGGACGTATTTTTTTCCAGTGGAACATTGGTACTGGTAAAAAAGCTCATGGCTGAACTTACTGTAAAATAGGACTGCAATTGTGCCAGTCTCTCTTTTACTTGATCGTAGTTAAACAGGCTTTTGCCTCCTACTAAGCGAGATTTACAGTGATCCAATGCTTCATCCAGCATTCGTTTCAAGTGGCCTGTACTCATGCCCGGAAACTGCAATCTGCTTCGATGCAAAATATCAAGCATCATGGTTACACCCGTTGTATTTGGCTGTAGCCGATGGGTGGCAGGTACTTCAATATTAACTTTATTTTTTCCGTAAGGAAGCATGTATAGACCAAGATTCTTGTAATATTCCATCACTTCAATTCCACCGTTGGAGCTATCATGAATAAAAAACCCAATATCCCTGCCAAGCTCGCCTTCCTTATCCAGTCCACGTGCGGTTATCAACCAAAAATCAGCCCAGCCTGTTAAACCGGCCCAGTGTTTCAACCCTTCTATTGAGTAAGATTCATCTTCTTCGTTATAATTGAAACTAGTCTGCATTCTCAGTGCATCTGAACCATAATCTGGTTCAGTTATCATTAGTCCACCCATGTTCTTTTTTTGAAGAAATCGTTGAAAGACAGATTTCTGAGCTGTCTCTTCCCCGTAGTTTGCTACAGGTTGCAGGAATAACGCACCGTTTATGCCCATCATAAGGGATAGAGGCAGTGATTGATACGATGTAGTTTCAAGCATAGAAAGAGCTTCGCTGGTTATTGCGCCTCTACCATTATATTCTTTAGGTATAAATGTTGATAATGGATTCTGTTCGAGCACTTCACGAAGTACGTAAGGGGGAATTCCGCGAGTGGCCAGCATTTCATCTTCATCATTTCTTTCATTGAACAGTTCAGAAAGTTTATCTCTATAGTTCGACAAAAACGATGATATATCTTTTTTGATATTCAAGGGTTGAGCTAATTTATATTCCACGATTATACTGCTTTTGTTAAAGGATGGGTAATAATGTCTAAATATAAACAATACCCAAACAAAAACCATTTCGTGGTGTGTGGGGAGGTTGGGGTGGCAATAAAAAAGCCCCTGAGCGCTGAGCGCTGAGGGGCTTGAAGAATAAAGATGAGGCGACGACCTACTCTACCGCGTGTGCAGTACCATCGGCGCTGCGGAGCTTAACTTCCGTGTTCGGAATGGGAACGGGTGGAACCTCCGCGCTATAATCACCACATCAAATCTTGTGTTGAATTTCTTGTGACGGTCTTGGGGTAAGATGAGAGTGTTGGGGTAACCCAATCGTTTGTTTATTTCATTGACTCATGCCTGATGGGATGCAAATCTTGTGCAAACCATGCAAGGCAAAGACTGAAGAGTACTTAGTACGGCTCGGCTAAACACATTGCTGTGCGTACACCTGCCGCCTATCAACCTGGTCGTCTTCCAGGACTCTTTGGGGAATA
>CAYNZY010000049.1:15308-20841 GCA_964401805.1 uncultured Rhodohalobacter sp. | reverse complement strand
GTGTTTAGCCAGGCAAGCTGATTGATATGTACGTGCTTAGTGGTCTGTCATCAGGAGATGTTTCGCCTGTCACCCATAGCTTTAACATAGGTTGGACTGTGGCCAAAAAAGCTTCGGAACTCAGCTACCGGTGACAGATTTGGTGGAATATGTGATAATTGGCTTGAATCAACGTTTTTGGCCTGCTCGAACACACCCCTAAATCCCCTCTCAAGAGGGGACTTTCGGACTGTCACCTATCCAATAGTGTTGCCTGTCTTTTGTCCTACGCACGTTCTTGTCATGTCGAGCAGAGTGAAGGTGAACGGAGTGAGCCGAAATGACGTCGAGACATCTCCAGGTTATAAAACAACACTTTATCCCGAAACCACATTAACTAATACTTTCCCTACCTGTTTTCCCTGCAGTATTTTTTGGATCTCTTCCGGGAGATTTTCGAGCCCTGTCTCTCTATGTAATTTCTCTAAAAATTGAGGCTTCCACTCTTCTGAGAGAAGTTTCCATATTCTCAACCGGTCGGCCATTAAGGCGATTCCGGAGTCAACTCCCATCAGGGATACTCCGCGAAGGATAAATGGAAGAACATTCGTATGCAGCTCATGGCCAAGTACATTCCCACAGCAGGCAATAACTCCATTGTGTTCCGTTTGACGAATGACGGCATCGAGCATCTCTCCGCCAACGGTATCAAAAGCTGCAACCCACCTGCCCGACAAAAGCGGTTTACCGGGTACGTTTGTGATTTTATCACGGTGTATGACCTCAGCTGCCCCGAGTGATGTTAAAAAATCGGTTTGATCCATTTTGCCCGTGGCCGCTACTACCTGATAGCCAAGCTGACTTAACAACCCGACCGCAAACGATCCCACGCCTCCGGTTGCCCCGGTAACCAACACTTTTCCATCAGCAGGACCGATTTGCTGCTTTATGATTTTTTCTACCCCGATGGCAGCTGTTAATCCTGATGTGCCGATCATCATACTCTCTTTTTTGCTTAATCCGGCAGGAAGAGGTACGATCCAGTCACCCGGTACAGATATATACTGACCGAAACCGCCTGGGGTATTCATTCCGAGGTCGTAGCTGGTTACAACAATTTCATCTCCCTTTTTATATCGATCGTCACGGCTCTCCTCAATCACGCCTGCAGCATCGATTCCGGGAGTAAACGGGTACTCTTTTGTGACGCCCTTATTTCCTGTAGCGGATAGAGCATCTTTGTAGTTCAGCGATGAATAGTGAACGTTCACTAAAACATCATGATCGGGGAGGTCCGACAGAGTTCTCTGTTTTACTGATTGGACGTAGGTATCACCCGATTTTTCTGCAACCAACGCTTTAAATGTCATTTGAGAATCTGAACTCATTATCTCAAAAGCTTTTTGAGCCATTTTAACTTGTCGGTATCAAAGGGAGGATATCGGAAATCCGGATCAGGCCAGATCGGTTTTTTAAGCACTGACTGCAGCCGAGTAAAGCAGTCAAAACTGTACTTTCCATGGTAGGCACCCATTCCGCTGTGCCCAACCCCGCCAAACGGTAAATTCGGGTTCGTTAAATGGCTGATGGTTTCATTCACGCACCCGCCTCCAAACGGTACCTGTTCGATAATTTCTGATTCCACTTCAGAGCTATCTGTAAAAAGATAAAGGGCCAGAGGGGAATTCCGTTCAATTAATCTGGATTTTGCTTCTTCCAGATTTTCATAGGCGACGATCGGCAGCAGAGGGCCAAAAATTTCCTCTTCCATGATAACGGAGTCCCAGTCGGCCTGAATCATGGTTGGTTCAATAAACCTTGTTTCCCTGTTCGTCGTCCCGCCGTGAATAACATCACTCTGTTCCAGCAGATTTTCGAGCCGGTCATAGTGGTCGTAGTTGATAATCTGCGTATAATTTTCGCCGGTGATGTAATCATTGCTGTAAAAATGAGATAGAACTTGTCGACTCTTCTCCACAAACTCCTCTTTGACTGACTGATGAATCAGCACATAGTCGGGCGCCACACAAATTTGACCGGCATTCATTGTTTTACCCCACCAGATTCGTTTTGCAGCTATTTCGATATTGGCATCGGAGTGAACGATTGCCGGGCTTTTTCCGCCGAGTTCTAAAGTAACCGGAATCAGCTGTTCTGCGGCAGCTTTCATTACAATTTTACCAACCCGGCTGCTACCGGTAAAGAATATCTTGTCGAACGGCTGCGATAAAAGTTCCTGGGTTTCATCAACGGCACCTTCAACAACGGCTAAAACGGATGGAGAAAAATATTGCTCAACCAAATCTTTAATCAGAGCCGATGTTTGCTCTGCCAGTTCAGAGGGTTTTAGAGTGGCGTTATTACCTGCTGAGAGTGCTCCAACCAATGGCTGGAAAGTAAGATGTATCGGATAATTCCAGGCTCCAATAATCAGAACCGTACCGAATGGTTTTTTGTAAACTGTATTTTTGGATGGAAATGTAAATATGGAGTTGCCAACCTGATCGGGTTTTGTCCATTTCTCGAGATGCTTTAGATGGTGGTCGATTTCGTGAAGGATAGTGGCGATCTCTGATGTATAGGCTTCAAAATAGGGTTTGCCGAAATCCTCATGGATAGCCGCACATATTTCCTGTTCGTTTTCCTGAAGTAACTTTTTTAGAGTAGTAAGAGACTCTTTTCGCTTACTCAGTGAACTGACATCACCCTGCTGAAAAGATTTCTTTTGATGTTCTACAAGCTTCTGAATCGTCATGACTTTTTTGATTTAGGGGTTCTCCCTTCAAATGATTCCATCGACTTATAGACACCCAGCAGATTTCCGGCTACCCAGTCGAATAGCTTATAGGGGAGGATGGCTTTTATCAATGGAACCAATCTCACCATAAAGGGTGCCTGAATAGTTCTTTTTCTTGCAGCGATCCCTTTAAGCATCAGATCAACAATGTCATCAGTTTCTAAAAGGGGAACCAATATTGGAGCTTTCACGCCATCAAACATACCTGTTTTGATGTAGCTGGGAATGACGGCCGTAACTCCTACTCCTGTTTTCAGTTTCTCCATCTCAAGCCGAAGCGATTCACTCCAGCCGATGACCGCCCACTTACTGGCGGCGTACACACTCATTCTCGGATTCCCGATATAGCCTGAGGCTGATGCGAGATTCACAATTTGACCAGATCCACGCTTGATCATCTCATTTAAAAAAGCTCGTGTCACCCACATACTGCCTGTTGTATTGATCTGAATTGACTTCTCAATTTCCGAAAACGAGTGCTCATGAAACATTTTACCAACTACGATACCGGCGCAGTTAATAATAATATCGGGGACAAGATTTTCCTTGATGAAATGGTCGGCCTCGAGTTGAATCAGATCCATGTCTGTTACATCAATTCCCGTAACGTGAACTTCGGCCCGGTCTTTAATTTCACTTTTGAGCTGCTGAAGTTCGTCCGGATTTCGATCCCAGAGAATAAGCTTAACATCGGCTATATTGGCAACTTTTTCGGCAAAACGTTTGCCAATTCCGCTAGCCGCTCCGGTGATAAGAATCGTTTTATGGTCGTAGAAATTTATCATATCAATCAAATCATACGAAAAAAGGGAGCAGTAGAAAAATCAATTCAGTGAATTGTTAAATCACTGTTTAAAATCCTACATTTAATACCAAATTAAAGCAACGGATTGGTGGTATATTAAAGTAAAATATTTCTACTGTATGAGATTGAAATCTTGAGTGAGTGTCTGCGTTAGCGGGCGAGGGGTGTTTATCTCCAACCCTCCCATTCAAAGAGCGTTTCCTAAAATCATCTCAACATGAAATACCCACGCCATCCCAACTAAACTTGTTAAAATCATGAACAGAATTCTACTTTTTTTATCCCCGCTATTTTTATTCCTGGCCATTTCCTGCGGTCAGCCGCCGGTGGAGCAAGCAGCCAGTTCCATCACGGCAGAATCATTGATGAGTCATATTGAAGTGATTTCATCTGATGAATTTGAAGGCCGCGCCCCTGCAACCCGAGGCGAAGACCTGACGGTGGATTATCTGGTTGAGACTATGGAGCAGATGGGCGTTGCACCGGGAATGGACGACGGCTCATATATCCAGCAAATTCCACTTTTGGGCCAGCAGATCGATGGTTCTACAGCTTCAATGAACATCCGGTCAAACGGACAAGTAGCTGAGCAGATGGAATACAGAATGGATTTTATGGCGTGGCCGAGTAACGAGGCGGAAACAGTTCAGCTTAGAGATGCGGAGTTACTCTATGTAGGCTACGGCATTCAGGCTCCGGAGTTTGACTGGGATGATTACAAGGGCGCCGATGTGGAAGGAAAGGTGCTGGTATTTAAAAACAGTGATCCTTCAAACGATCCTGAAATTTTTGAGGGAGATTCCCGCCTCTACTACGGGCGATGGAGTTATAAGTTTGAAAAAGCAGAAGAGCTGGGCGCGCTGGGTGCAATCATTATTCACACCACACCGACGGCCGGTTATGGTTGGTCAGTGATCGAGAACAGCTGGGGGCGTGAGCGATTTTCCCTGAAGGGTGAAGACGATACCGGTACAAAACCGGAATTTAACGGCTGGCTTACAGAAGAACATAGCGAAAACTTATTTGAGCTTGCCGGACTGAACCTGGAAGAGATGCTGGATGCTGCTGAAGAGCGTGAATTTGAACCTGTGCCACTGGAAGGGGTGTCGCTTGATCTAACTCTGAATGCAACCTACAGAGATATGGCGTCGCGGAATGTACTGGGCGAGATTGAAGGAAGTGATGAGGATTTGAAAGATGAGTATGTGGTGTTTACCGCGCATTACGATCATCTTGGGATTACAACACCCATTGATGGTGACTCCATTAATAACGGAGCTCTGGACAACGCGGCCGGTGTAAGTGCGGTTCTGGAGATGGCAAATGCGTATAAGCAACTCGAACCGGAGATGCGACGAAGTGCACTGTTTCTGTTTGTAGGTGCGGAAGAGATGGGGCTGCTGGGTTCACTTTACTGGTCGCAAAATCCAACGATTCATCCCGGCAAGGTTTCGGCCAACATCAACATGGACGGAATGCAGGTGTACGGTGAAACAGAAGATGTAGTATTGGTAGGGTATGGTAGAAATACCATCACAGACGTTATTGAGCAGTATGCTGAGCAGGAAGGGCGTGTGGTGAAACCGGATCCAAATCCCGGGCAAGGATATTTCTACAGGTCTGACCACTTCTCACTGGCGCGAGTCGGTATTCCTGCTATTTTTCCGAACCCCGGTCGTGACTATGTAAACAAACCGGAAGATTTTATCGCAACGGTGGATAGCCTAAGCGCGGTGAATTACCATTCCGTCGGGGATGAAATTAACGAGTACTGGGATCTGACCGGGATGGAGAAGGATGTGCGTCTATTCTTTCGCTCAAGCTTTCATATTCTAAATGCTGATGAGATGATGAGCTGGGATGATGGAGATGAGTTTCAGGCCATCCGGGAAGATATGCTGATGCAGGCCCCCTGATTCTTTACAACCACTTCATGATTTCTGACTATTTTC
>CAYNZY010000049.1:0-15276 GCA_964401805.1 uncultured Rhodohalobacter sp. | reverse complement strand
AGATAATCTACTGAGATGACGAATATTTTAAAGATGGCAGCGGCTCTTTTTCTACTGATTCTTTTGACCGGCTTCATCCCGGATAAAGATAAACCGGCCTACTTGATCTATAATAAAAATGGGAATGTTGTTTCTTATCAGAGTCTGACGGTGCAGTCGGCCAATAGCGACCTCGTTTTTTTTGGTGAACTGCACAACAACGCCATTGCCCACTGGCTGCAAATTGAACTCCTTCAGGATCTGTCTTCGGATACATCCCGGTCAACTTTGGTAGGAATGGAGATGTTTGAGGCGGATCAGCAGCTTCTGATAGACGAGTATTTTGCAGGGTTAATCAGTCAGTCCAGCTTTGAAAATGAGGCCCGGCTATGGAATAACTACTCTACCGATTATAAACCGGTTCTTGAATTTGCGAAAGAGAACGATCTGAAACTGGTAGCTACGAATATTCCACGGCGATATGCGTCTGCGGTTTATGGCGGAGGGCTTGAGGTGTTAGATGAACTATCAGATGAAGCTAAGCAGTGGATGATGCCGCTTCCCGTTGAGGTAGACACGGATCTTCCGGGTTATCAGAACATGCTGGAGATGGCACAGGGACATGGCGGAATGAATATTGTTTATGCTCAGGCTGTTAAGGATGCGACAATGGCTCATTTTATTTTGTCAAACCTTGAGGAAAATAGCCGAATCTTACATTTGAATGGTTCGTATCACTCCAATGATTATGAAGGAATTGTCTGGTATGTGAAGAGAGACCGTCCTGAACTTAGAATTTTAACAATTAATACGATTGTAGTGGATGATGTGAAAAATGTAGATCACGAACAGCTGCAGGCAGCAGATTTAACAGTTGCTGTTCCATCGTCCATGACAACCACTTACTAAACAGTGTTTCTATGAGTTACTCAGAGTTTCCCTATTCAAGGCCAAGGCGGCTTCGCAGTTCCGGAAATGTGCGCCGAATGGTAGCTGAAAATAATCTGTCTGTTAACGATTTTATCGCGCCATTGTTTGTAATGGAGGGAAAAAATGAGAAGGTGGAAATTCCATCCATGCCGGATTATTATCGATATACGCTCGACCTTCTGATGGACGAGATTCAGGAAATTCAGGACCTCGGTATTCCGGCAGTACTGTTATTTGTTAAAGTTCCGGATGACAAGAAGGACAATGAAGGAACTGAGGCACTCGACCCCAACGGCTTGATGCAGAAGAGTGTTCGGACCATCAAGGAGCAGTTTCCCGACATGGTGGTCATGACCGACGTGGCGATGGACCCATATTCCAGTTACGGGCATGACGGTGTGGTGGAAAATGGAGAAATTATAAATGATAAAAGCGTAGACATTTTGGCCAAAATTGCGGTTAGCCATGCAGAGGCCGGTGCCGATTTTGTGGCACCCTCCGATATGATGGACGGACGAATTTTGCTGATGCGTGAAGCGCTGGAAGAGGCCGGATTTCCCAATACGGGAATTATGGCGTACAGTGCCAAGTACGCCTCAAGCTACTATGGCCCATTCCGGGATGCACTTGATTCGGCTCCCGGTTTTGGCGATAAAAAAACGTACCAAATGGACCCGTCAAACGTTACAGAAGCTGTAAAAGAAGCAATTACAGACGAGCAGGAAGGTGCTGATATTATCATGGTAAAACCGGGGGTTCCGTACCTCGATGTAGTTCGGGCTGTGAAAGAGGTCGTGAATTTGCCGGTATCCGTTTATAACGTTTCCGGTGAGTACGCCATGATTAAGGCCGCGGCAGAAAAAGGCTGGATCAATGAGGAAGAAGCGATGATGGAAGCATTAATCGGCTTCAAGCGGGCCGGTGCCGATCTGATCGCAACCTACTTCGCCAAAGATGCAGCCAGGATTTTGAATAAGTAATTGACGTCCCCTCTGGAGAAGGGAAAGGTTAAGCCGAAAGCACAAAGTGCGGTTCGGTTTAACGAGGGGTGTGTTAGAGGTTTTTGATTAGAGAATTATGTAGTGTAAATGCAACGACGTTTAAACACACCCCTTGCTCAACAAAGTAGGCTTTGCCTCTTTGTTTTCACTTATCCCCTCTCCCCGAATTAATCGGGACAGGCCAGAGGGGACTTCTAACAAAGAATATTTATAACAACACAAGTAACGAAACTTAAACAATGAAACGAGTACTATTATTTCTTGCAACCAACCTGGCGATTATTATTGTAGCCAGTATTACCCTGTCAATTTTAGGAGTGGGATCCTACCTGGATGAAACCGGGACAAACCTGAATCTTCAGGCACTGCTGATTTTCTGTTTTGTTTTTGGGATGGCGGGATCTTTTATCTCTCTGCTTCTCTCCAAGAAGATTGCCAAGTGGTCGATGAAAATTAAGATTATCGACAAGCCGCAAAATTCCCGCGAAGAGTGGCTGGTTCGCACCATTGAAAAGCAGGCGAAAGATGCCGGTATCGGTATGCCTGAAGTTGGTATTTTTGAAGCCCAGCAGGCCAATGCATTCGCGACCGGCGCCAATCGAAACAAGGCTCTTGTTGCGGTGAGCAGTGGAATGATGCAGCGCTTTGATCAGGCTGAAATTGAGGCTGTTTTGGGTCATGAAGTGGGTCACGTTGCCAACGGCGATATGATCACCCTTGCCTTGATTCAGGGTGTGGTGAACACATTTGTGATGTTCCTGGCACGGGTCATCGGATTTGTGGTGGACCGTGTGGTTCTGAAAAATGAGCGTGGTTTGGGAATCGGATATTTTCTGACAACCATCGCTGCAGAAATCGTATTGGCCATTCTGGCTTCCACTATTGTGTTTTGGTTTTCACGAAGACGAGAATTCCATGCGGATGCAGCAGGAGCGCGACTGGGAAGTCGTCAAGGTATGATTGGTGCACTCCAACGCCTGAAGGCGGAATCCCAGGTGCCCAACCAGCTTCCTGAGTCGATGCAGGCATTTGGCATTACGGGTGGCAAGAAGGGTGGCTTGAAGGCACTGTTTATGACCCATCCGCCGCTGGAAGATCGTATTGCAGCGCTACAGAATATGTCAGATTAATCAAGGTTTGGGTTACTAAATCCCCTCCTTTTTAAGGAGGGGAGTAAGGGGAGGTTGTTCAATCTAAGTTGTTGGTCGTATTGTTTATGATCTTTCATTTTAAGTGAATTTCTACCACCCCCAAACCCCCTCCTAAATAGGAGGGGAGCTTTTTAGCTCCAATTCAAATAATTCAAAGACTACAATCTATGCTACTGAACAAAAGCGAATTTCTCTTTAAACAAGCACAGGAATTTATACCCGGCGGGGTAAACTCTCCGGCACGGGCGTTTAAATCGGTGGGGGGAATTCCGGTCTTTTTCAAGAAGGCGAAGGGATCGATCATTACCGATGAGGATGACAATGAGTATATCGACTATGTAGGCTCGTGGGGGCCGATGATTTTAGGACATGCCTACCCGCCTGTCATCAAAGCGGTTCAGGATGCATCGTTTAACTCCACATCCTTTGGGGCTCCAACAGAGATTGAGATCAAGATGGCTGAATTGGTCCGCCGGATGGTTCCGAATGTGGATCGTGTGCGAATGGTGAACTCCGGTACCGAAGCTTGTATGAGCGCAGTGCGTGTGGCCCGCGGATATACAGGCAAGGATAAGATTATCAAATTTGAGGGGAACTACCACGGTCATGGCGACTCATTCCTGATCAAAGCGGGAAGCGGCGCATTGACTCTCGGAAAACCGAGCAGTCCCGGCGTAACGGAAGGAACGGCAAAGGATACACTCAATGCCAACTATAACGATCTGGACAGTGTTGAAAAACTTCTGAAAAAGAATAAAGGGAATGTCGCCGCAATTATTGTAGAGCCCGTTGCGGGGAATATGGGATGTATTCCGCCTCAACCCGGGTTTTTGGAAGGACTTAGAGAATTATGTGATAAACACGAAGCAGTACTCATTTTTGATGAGGTGATGACCGGTTTCCGCTTAGCCCGTGGCGGTGCACAAGAGCGCTATGATGTGTGGGCTGACCTGATAACATTTGGGAAAATTATCGGTGGCGGACTGCCCGTTGGTGCATTTGGAGGGAAAAAAGAAATTATGGACGTGATAGCTCCGGTCGGGGATGTATACCAGGCAGGAACGCTATCCGGCAATCCATTGGCCATGAGTGCCGGTTTTGCTCAGCTAAGCGCCCTGGAAAAACATCCGGAAATTTACGTTGAACTGGAGGAGAAGACAGAATATTTGAAGAAGCGGTTGCAGATCGTTTTGAATAAGCACGAGCTGGACTACTATATGAATCAGGTTGGCTCGATGATCAGTATTTTCTTTACGCCAGAAGTGGTTGCCGATTTCAAAACCGCAAATACTACCAACCAGGAGTTCTTCAAGGTATTCTTCCATGAGATGCTCAAGCGTGGCATCTATCTTCCGCCATCTCCATTTGAGAGCTGGTTCCTGGCCAACACACTTACGTATGATATGCTGGATGAAACCGTGCGTGCGGCCGATGAAGCTGTTGGCGTTGCTAAGTTGATGTGTGATATGTAAAAACCGTTGGTTTGTAATGGCGAAATACAAAATGGTGACAGAATGATATTTTTATTCTGAGTACGGACAAGGATTTATCAAAATTCTGCTTTTAACAATATTATCCGGAACCGGCAGGTTTAGAAATTCCCTAATAATCTCAGGAGATACCGCCTCAATTCTGATCAGATTAATTTCAGATCTTTCTATTCGGCGGTTGGTTTGTATGTATAATAACACCCCGCGCTACCGCGCAGGGCTATTCTCTATCATCCCTTCGGGATTCGATTTGCCAAGAATTACAATTCGAAATTAGATCAAAACATAATTGAGTAGTTTACTGCCAATAGAAACCCTGAAAGGGTGCCATATCAATAGCCCCGGGTGCAACCCGGGGAGTAAGTGGCATAGCCCACCATCCGCCGAACAGAGGGAATTGGTCGAAGTGCAAAACGAACAGAGGCGGTAAAACTCAAGATTGGATTATATTTCCAAAAACATGGTATTTCTGTTCTGAGCCGAAATGACAACTTGTTGAAATTTTGGGTTTGGCTTATTCATCAAAAAGGAGTTCCCATAGAAATACCATGTTTTGGTCGGGTGCAACTATGAATAATCCCGAATGGATGGTATATCAATAGCCCTCCCGATTAAAAGCATCGGGACAGGCTATGCGTGAGTGCGGGGTTGGATCAATGGTCAGCCATTCACCGCCGAACAGAGAGAGTTGTTTGAAAGATGAAACCAACAAAGGCGGAAACTTTTAAGGCCTGCCAGACTATCAAACATTAAAAAATAGATAATTTAATGTTTGCAAGGACTCCATGCCTTACATTGAGGTTGAAATCGTATACATACTTTAAAACCGAGGGTTTTTAATGCCAAAAAAACAACTCTACCCTGTTAACCCGGACCGTACGCGTCCCTGGAATGATCTTCCGGAGTTGCCGATCGATCGTTCTCTGTACCGTGATGTGGAGATTTATGAACAGCTCGGCAAGGCGAAAGAGGCCCTGGCCCTTCTGGCCGGACGAAGTGTGGCGATTCCCAACCCCGGCATGCTGATCAACTCGATCACCCTTCAGGAGGCGAAAGTGTCGAGCGCTATTGAAAATATATTTACGACCGATGATGAACTCTATAAAGCGGTCAGTGACGCAAAGAACAGTGATGAGACAGCGCCCTCTGCGAAGGAGGTGCTGCGCTACAGAGAGGCGCTCTGGCAGGGATACGACTACCTGGCTCAGAACGGTACCTTTGGGCGCGACTATTTTGTGCAGCTCTATCAGACGATACAGGAGAGTGGTGATGGAATTCGACCGCCCTTTGCCCGCACCTTCATCCGCATGGGCGGAACCGGACCGAACGCAGGCAAGCCGGCCTATACGCCTCCGAGAGGCAAGGGCATCGTAGAGCAGAAGCTGGAAAACCTGGTCGAGTTTATCAATAACCCTGAATCGGAGCCTGAAGACCCTCTGTTGAAAATGTGCATCGCCCACTATCAGTTCGAGGTGATTCACCCGTTCAGAGACGGCAATGGTCGTGTGGGGCGAATCATGAATATCCATCTACTCACTCACAACTACATCCTGGACCTTCCTATTCTCTATCTGAGCCGTTATATCTTGGAACATAAGGAAGAGTATTATGAAACATTGGCAGGCGTGTCGCAGCGTGCCGATTGGAAGGGATGGATACTATATATGCTGAAAGCCGTTGAGTGGACCTCCTGGCTGACCCTTCGGAAGGTGAACGATATCATCCTAGCGAAGGAGGAGATTCTGGGTGTAATCAGGGAGCAGACTGATATCCGGCGTCCCGAAGAGTTGGTCGAAGTGATTTTTACGCAGCCTTACACAAAGGTGAGTCATCTGACGGACAGGGGTATCTATGCTGAAAATACAGCACGAAATTATCTGAACGAACTCGACAGCCTGCAGATATTGGAGAAGCGGGAGATCAGGGGGCGCCACTACTATATCAACAAAGAGCTGGAGCAGATCCTCTCCTACTGAAATTTGTGGCGTGTCACTACGCGACAATTTTTAAACCGTATCCGGCTTAACATGGGGGTGGAAATTGTGTATTTTACACGCCGTTTAATCAGAACCGATAGATGACCTATGCGAAACGACGAAGTTATAAAGAGTATCCGCTACATTTTAGATTTGGATGATGCCCAAATCGCTGAATTTCTTAAACTGGCAGATTACCAACCTTCCAGAGAAGAGGTTGCCGAAATTTTTAGCGACAATAAAGAGACCATCACCAAAATAGACGGTACTGAAGTCGAAAAGGATACTGACGATAAATTGACGGCCCATTTTCTGGATGGAGTGATTTTCCATCTTCGAGGTAAAAGTGATAAACACCCGGCCCCTCCGATACAAACTCCGGTTACTAATAATATCGTTCTCAAGAAACTTCGGGTTGCATTCAAACTCAAAGACACCGATATCATTGATATTCTGGAGAGTGAAGGTCTAAGTTTGAGCAAAACAGAGCTAAGTGCATTTTTCCGTGATGATACACATCGAAACTACAAGAACTGCGGCGATCAGGTGTTGAGGAATTTTCTTAGGGGACTGGCTAAGAGACAACGCGGTGATTAAAACTAAAATGCTTTACCCTTCAATTCATCATGCGTTTACTGTTCATCATTAGCTTTTGTCTTTCTTGGGCTACAGCTCAGTCGCAAACCGTTGAATCTGTAAATTCTATTGATTCAAAAGTGGGTCTGCAGACGATCTATGTGCCACAATTTAATGTCCAGGAAGCTTCCGGCAGCAATATCCAAGCTTACGGAATAAGATGGATGCTCTCCGATTACGATTATATACCGGTGGAGTTTGGTTTTCAGGCATACACTGGATTTGGCGATGTATCGCGTATTTCACTCGGATTTAACCTGGCCTATCTGTTTGCGGAATTGCAAAATCATGATTTCAAAATCGGCCTGGGATTAAGCAGGATTGACCTGGAAGATGTTGATGCCAACAGAATGGTATTAGGCCCTAATGTTGGTGATGTAAGATTTATAGGATGGGGAACTGAATTTAAACCTTACTTAGAGTGGGAGTGGACATTTTCCCGTTTCACATCTCTATTTTTAAAAGCCAGTTATCATATTATTAATGGGGAAAAATCTGTGGTTACAGAAGTTGAAGCAACAGGTGACCCCATTATTAGATACCGTGTCTCAGAACGGGATTGGTCATTCTTTTATTCCGCTTCCGGGTATGATATAGGTGTTGGAATTAGCATCATTTTCTAACTAATAAGCGACATAAAGTTGTTTTAGATACAAGCTATTTAAGTTTTCAATCAGGTCCGAAAAGAATCATTTCTACGAATTACACACACTCGGCTCAGGAAAGCCAGGCTACAACTGTAAATAGGAATCGCCTGACTCGTTGAATTTACCGGTCATTCTACTTCATTGACTCATTTTAACTTCTTCATGAAATGTACATTCAAAGCGCCTATCTTAAGCAGTCTTTAGAACACGGATCATTTCATGAATAAATCTGCATTAGCAACTGTTTTTCTTGTTGTTGTTATCGACCTGCTTGGGTTTGGTATCATCCTGCCGCTTCTGCCTTTCTATGCACAGGAATTTGCCGCATCCGCAGTGATGATCGGGCTATTGTACAGCGTCTATTCATTTATGCAGTTAATCTTTTCGCCGATCTGGGGAAGCTGGTCCGATCGAATCGGTCGCCGGCCGATTATGCTGCTCAGTACATTTGGTGCGGTTATAGCATACGTCGTTTTTGGTTTAGCTGAATCACTTGGAGTCCTTTTCTTTTCCCGGGTAATAGCCGGTATGATGGGAGGAAATATTTCAACAGCTCAGGCATACATTGCAGATGTAACCGACAGTGCCAATCGGGCGCGAGGAATGGGATTGATTGGAGCCGCATTTGGAATTGGTTTTGTGATCGGTCCGGCCACGGCCACGGCGCTGATCCATCCTACATTTCATGAAATGGTAGCCAATGCCGGATTTACCGAGTTTGCCTCATGGATGGGAGAAAATCGCTATGCTCTTCCCGGCTTTTTTGCGGCTTTTCTCTCATTCTGTAGCTTTTTGATGGTACTGTTCAAGCTGCCCGAGACGGTGGATACATCCAAACCCAGGGAGAAGGTGTTTCGCCGGCCCAGCGTGTTTACGCCAAAATTCTGGCGCTTGTTGAAAGATCAAAAAGGGAAATCTGCCCGGGGGTATTTGATTCCTCTTGTGATCGGTTTCTTCCTTCTGTCGTTTGGAGAGTCGAGCCTGTATAGTGCCTTTCCGCTCTTTGCCGAGAGCCAGCTGAACATGACGGCCGAGCAGGTGGGAATTCAGTTTTTCTACATTGGAATAATTGCGGTCATCGTTCAGGGTTTTTTAATCAAGTCGCTGACCAATGCGTTTTCAGAAGAGAAGCTATTTATGGTGGGTAATATTCTGATGGTGATCGGACTTGGGTTGATTCCGTTTGCTACAAGCATGCTCACGTTAGCGATCTTCCTTGGCTTGATGGCGCTTGGGAAGAGTTTGAATACACCCACCATTACCAGCTTGATTTCAAAAGAGGCGAGCGAAGATAATGTTGGGGCCGTGATGGGCGCCTCACAGGGCTTGTCAGGACTTGGCCGGATGATTGGTCCGACCTGGGGCGGTGCGCTCTTTGCCGTCTACTTTGGGCTGCCTTTTGTGGCTACGGCAGTTATTGTAGCAGCAACCGTTTGGATTGCTGTTGGATTGATTTCGAAATCTGCCTGAAAAAAGCCTGTTGAGGAGAGACATGGTATTTCTGTAAGTCTTTGAATCAAGATTCTCCTGTTAGTGAGTTAGGCGCACTATATTCTGTTCTTAGTCTAGTAGAAATACCATGTCAGTTCTATATTAATGCTGTTGAAACTAAATCTTTGAGAGATGAGCAACCTATTTCTGGCTGCAAAAGCACTCCGGAGGAGTGACCTGTTTATAGACCTATGGCGGTTAATAAATATCCACCGAACAGTGGGGTGGGTTTGGAGGATCGTCCTGTGTTGAGGCGGTACCAGTTTGATTGAGATTAACCAACACAAAAAACTGATTGTAGATCAAGGAAATTCATGTACGGCAGAGCTGTGAGATGGTCGTCAGCGGAGTAGAGCTCCGTGACGAGGTGGGAGTTTCAGCCGAAGCTTTTTATAAATTCCCGATCACGTTTTGGCAGATTCGCTACAACAAGATCATAAGACTCTTTTATCCAATCCTTGATCAAATCATCCGGCAGATTTTCCTGCATGCTTACCGTGTTCCAATGCTTTTTATTCATGTGGTAACCCGGAACTACAATTCCCGCGTACTGTTCTCTTAATTCAATAGCTTTCATTGGATCACACTTTAAGTTGATGCTTTCAAATTCATCAATATCGCAGATCGTGAAAATTCTGCCGGCTACTTTAAAACAGAGTGTGTTTTCATCAAACGGAAGGTCTTCGGTGGTTCCGGGAAATGAGAGGCAGAATTCACGGTAGGATTCAATGTTCATCGTTATGAGTCTTTAAATAAGCGTCGAAATATAAAATCGGTTCATCAAGAGTGGTGCGTGCTGCTTTCGCAAGGTTCCAGTTCAAATTCAATGGCGGAGTGAGTGATATCAAAACGATTGGACAGGCAAGCTTTTATATCCGATTTAATTTCTTCCAGTAAGCTGCTGTGTGACTTATCAATATGAACGTGGCATTCTAACATTTTTTGATGTTCATCAATTTTCCATACGTGAATATGATGCACATCCCGAACATGTGAAATAGACTCCAGCTCTTTTTTTATCGAGTCAACATGGACATCCTTCGGTGTGGCTTCCATCAATATCGATACAGTTTCACGAAGCATATTGTAAGTCGTGTACAATAAGTATAGCGCTATCCCGATGGTTAAAATCGGATCAATGATGTAAAGATCATAGAACAGGATTAAAACGCCGCCGACTATTACCGCGAGTGAGGCAGCAGCATCCCAAAATAGATGGACGTAAGCACTTTTAATATTGAGGCTCTTTTTTGAGTCGGAGTGGAGGATTAAAACCGATAGCACATTGCCGACCAGTCCTACCAGGGCGACCCAAAACATGATGCTGCCATCAATTTCTTCAGGTTGTAAAAACCGTTCTATACCCTCTTTGACGAGAAATAAGGAGACTCCAATAAGTATAATCAAATTGATAAACGCCCCGATTATGTCTGCACGGCGATAACCGAATGTCATCTGTTTGTCAGCACTTTTATTGGCATACTTCCGCGCTATTAGCGAAACTCCTACAGAACCGGTATCACTCAGATTGTGTACCGCATCAGAGATAAGGGCCATACTGTTGGACAGGAATCCGCCGATAAGCTGAGCAATGCTAATTCCAAGGTTCAGAAAAAATGTGAACCACAGGCGAGGAATCGCTTTATCGGTATGATCGTGCGAATGTGAATGTGCCATTTGTTTTAACCTTCTATGACGAACTGAAATAAAAGCATAGCTGCGGCTGTCACAGTCATAATAGCGTAAATCCGCTTGATGCCTAATTCTTCTTTAGCTTCCGGAATCAACTCTTTAAATACCATCCAGAACATGGCTCCTGCTGCCAGGCCTAATCCAAAAGGAAGAAACTCTTTAAAGACCAGGACAAACAGGAAGGCCGGAATGGCCATGAGAGGTTGAGGTAAACTGCTGAAAATGCTCCAGAATGCAGATTTTCGAACACTTGTGCCTCTTGGAATCAGAATTAAACTGATGGCAAGACCCTCAGGGATATTATGGATGGCAATAGCAATGGATATGAAAGCGCCAAATGAGTGACTTTCACCAAATGAGACGCCTACCCCTATCCCTTCAGCAAAGGAGTGGACCGTCATAATTCCCACAATCATGAGCATCTTTATGGCATCTGCACCCTGAACATTACCTATGGAGTATTTTCCGTCTCTGTTGTTAAGAAATTTTTGCGAAAAATAGACCAGAACTCCGCCAGTTGCAGCTCCCGCTATAACTCTCAGGTACGTGAAGGTTACGCCTTCGGTTGTAAACCCTTCATATACCAAACCGATGCTGGCTCCAAACATCAGACCGGCTGCCATGGCGTTTCCAATGCCGAGCCACTTATTGTCGAATTTCTTTGCAAACAGAAACGGAAGAGCCCCGAAACCGGTAGCCACGGCAGTAATTGAAGCGGCTACAAAAACATGGAAAACAGTAACAGTTCCATCAGACATATCCCCGATAACCCAGAAAGCACTTCCGATAACAGCTGCAAAAAGGAGGAGGGCCGTAAGACTGTCTAAAAGAAGATGGTTGTTGTCCCGGCTATTTTGATTCTCTGTTGAGGACATTTATGTGTTTGTGATTCTGTTTATCAACGATAACTCTCAAAGCAGTTATACTGACTAAAATAAAAGGTTTAAATGAATTAAGTATGAGCAATGATGTTCTTCAGACACCCATGGAATCGAACTTGTCAGGCTGGTAAAGAGAGAGTATGAGGTGCTTTTTCGCCAACACATGTAAATCAGAATCGGTACGTATAATTGATTTTAACAGCGGCCTGAGATTCAATCGCTTCCAGTCGATTTCCCGTATCGATCCAATTACGGGAAAATACCAGAAACAGATCAGAGCCGGGGGTAATCGTCCATCGAAATCGATTGTATAGCCCCAGAAGATCACTCAAATCATCATATTGAACAATTTGTGTAAAGGCAATATCTGGGGTTAGATCAATATTGCTTCGAATCACAAACAGGTTGGTTATGAATGACGCTTCGGGAAGCTCAACCCGGCTATTCGACCAATTGGCGGATAGATTGATGCCTATATAGGGACGAATGGTTCCTCCAAGTTGTAAATCCTGTCTTGTGCCGGTCCAGAAACCTTCGTAGCTATACTCGATTTCACCTGATATTCTTCTGAAGCTGGCTGTTTCGAATTCGGCTTCCAAAACCCAGTTTTTGTAATTCCCCGGCAGGATAATTACAGTTCCATCTCGTAAGATGTCGAACCCTTCATAGATCTTTTCAAAATTTCTACTGACACTTATTTCAATTTGTTCTCCGCTTTCAAACTGAACATCAACGGGTGTAAGTGTGGCATTAATGGTTTCAGGTTCAAAATCGAGATTAGTGAGGTGTTCATATCGCAGCTGAATCTCCCAGGATCGGAGAACTGGATTTTCAGAAAACACCCAGTTGTAACCTGCGGTTGGCTGAAGCCTTCGAAAACCATTCCGGGGTGTAAACCCGACAGCGGGACTGAATGATGAGCCAAATTCTCTGTAGGATACCCAGCTGTAAAAAGGAAAGTTTGGGTAGTTAAGTCTAATTCCTCTACTTGTACGATCCCAGAGCTGACTTGAAAGCTCTGAGTATCCTTCGTTATGCCAAACAAAAAAGGCTTGAAATTGTAAGTTTTTGCTTCCCAAAAATGAGGATGTACCCAATTCAAGATCCGTCCCTAATGTATGGCCTGTATCAAGTGATGAGTCACCGGTCTGTCCTCGGCGAGTATAGATAAGCCCAACAGAGCTTTCCGAAAAAATATTTTGAGAAAGGCGTGCAGCGGTAAAATCTTCAGACGAGCTAATATCACTTTCTCCGGTCCTTATTTGATAAAGTCCCATGTTGGTATTGCCTTCCCTGCCCAAAATTCGCAGCCCACCGATAATGGGAACAGGTTGTCCTCCAACGAGCCCGATCCGTCTGCTGAAAAACGGTTCTACCCCGCTGGCCGGTACAAAGCTGAAAATTCCGGAACCTTCAAGAAAAAAATCACGCTGTTCCGGGAATCGTAAGGGAAAACGGGTAAGGTTTACCCGTCGTTGATCTACCTCTGTTTCAGCAAAATCAGTATTTATTGTCAATGAAGCTCGAACACTTGGGGTGAAGCTATAGGATGCATCAAACCCCGCATCCATGGATTTGTCAATGGAACGTTCTTCACCGAATGGATGGCTCATATTCCGGGTAGCGGTTGCATATGGTTTAACCTCCAGCCCGAGTCCCTGAGATAAGTTGGTGAGACCGGTTAGGGTTCCTGCATTCTGAGGCCGAAAAAGTCCCTGATTTCGTTTCCATCCAGACCAGAGTATTTCTTCATTCACTCTTCGGATGGTGCGCTGAAAATTGATACCCCAGGATGTGTTTTCAGGATCAAAATCCAATGATCTAAATGGGATGCGTATTTCAACAGACCACCCTTGTTCGGTTATTTGAGTTTTGGCATCCCAGATGCCGTTCCAGGCTTTATTAATGCTGGTGCCCTGGCCAACAGTTAACAGTCCGTCTCCACGAAGAGCAGCGGGATTTGTCTCAAAAAAATAGGCATTCCGGCCACTATTGAATGTGTCAAGAATCCACATAAATCGGTCGTCTGCACCAAGCCCCTGATCTCTTCGTTTTTGATAAGCTAAAATTTGATCAGGGTTACTGTCGTATAACATTGCTCCGATGTACAAGTTTGCCTCATCGTATGCGATGTAGATTTCAGTTTTTTCTGAAGGATTACCGCCTTCTTCCGGTTCCTGCTGGGTGAAGTTTGTTATCGGGGTTATTTGTTGCCAAAATGATTCATTTAAAATACCATCGATTCGAATGGATTCATTATCAGAAAGCTTATGAGCTCTGATACTATAATCTCCGTCTCCGTCACTGGAGCTGGCCTGTTTTGCGAATAAGTCTGCTCCCGAGAGCAGAAATAGAGCAGAAGTGAGTAATATGAAATATGTTTTAGACATGAGTCAAATGTACTCAGATCAGAAATAATTAAGCAGTAATTAGATGTAAAATGCTTTTCCTATTCCGAAATTGGATTAACGAGCCTCGGTCTATCATTAATCACATAAGAAACAGATAACGCCTAAAGGTTAGTTTTGCTTTTTTACTCCTGTGTAAACACTCACGGCAAAGAAAATCCAACCCAAAATAAACGCGACACCGCCCAGTGGGGTAACAGCTCCGAGCCAACCCGTATCAGTTAGTGTAAGGATGTAGAGACTGCCGGAGAATATGAGGATTCCGATAATAATGAGCCGGCCACTCCATGTAAGCCAGGCAGATTTCTCAATGTGAAACGATGCGACACCGATCAGCAGCAGGCCGATGGCGTGATAGAAATGGTATTCAACACCGGTCTTATACACTTCAAACCGTTCGGGAGTGAGCATGTCCTGAACAATGTGCGCGCCGAAGGCACCGAATACAACGGCAAGGGCCATAAAAATGGACCCTGTAATGAGAAGGGATTTGGGTTTCATTTTTGAATCAGGTAGTTATTTAAATATGGTAATCAGTAATATTGCCAATTATGTTGAAGATAAGAAGAATTAATCGTCGGAGTTGCTGAACTGGAGGGGTGTCGTCCCTGCCGGCACTTATAATCAATAGGCGGTGTCTCTTGGTTTTCCACCCATGTGCCGTCGCTAATGAGACGGGTGGTTAAGTTTTTAAAACTTTATCTGCACTCTTTTAGACTACCGATTTTAAAACAAACATTGTCTCGTAGAGACAAAATATGGGTGGAAGCCAATGAAATCCATCCACAATCAGCGTGCCGTTAGGTACGCAACAAATAATCCCTGTTTGCATTGTGCCACTGCGGTGAATTAAATCACTTATGTGAGTCGTCCCTGCGGGACTCGTGGGATTTTTTTTGACTTCTTTTCTACTACCCACATTCCGTACCTAAAGGCACGGGGATGAATGTATGGTCAAAAAATCCTACCCATTTTACGTCTTTGCGGGGATATT
>CAYNZY010000048.1:0-20972 GCA_964401805.1 uncultured Rhodohalobacter sp. | reverse complement strand
CCCCCTTCGAAGGGGGAGATTAAGTTCAATCGATAAACACGAAATTCCACTTCAAAACACACTCAATTCCAAAACTGCAAGATGAAATCATTTTTCAACACACTATTCATCATTACCGCTCTAACCCTGCTACTGTCATCCTGCGGCAGCCCGGCGCTTGACGATTACAGTGATGTCCGTTATGAACTGACGGATCAAAACGGAGAGACGGTAATTTTCCCCGACGACTACCAGGGTTCGCCGCTCGTAATTGGGTTTATCTACACAAACTGTCCAGATATCTGCTCCTTCATCACAGCCAATGTTGGTAAAGTCCACGAGGAGATGAGTAATCCGGGTGATACAAAATTTGTGTTAGTCACTTTCGATCCGGAACGAGATACACCAGAAGTGCTCAAATCTTATGCCCAGGCATTTGACATGGACCGTGAGCCATTTCAATTTTTAACGGGAGACCCCGAAACGATTGACGATTTTATGAAACGAGTGAGCGTTCGGACCCAGGAATCCTACTCACGTGAACTGGATGACGGAGACCGAATGTATTTTTTAAATCACTCCGATAAAATTCTGTTGATCAATGAAAATTCCGAACTGATTTTTGACTACGGCGGTAGCATGACTCCAGTCAACATCATCACTGAAGACCTTAATAAACTACTTTAACCAAGACATTATGAAATATTTATATCTATTAGTTTTCGCTCTATTCTTTGCAATCAACTGCGGCGGAGAAACTGAACAACAAGAACAGGTGGTTGACGGCGAGGGCGTAGAAATTGAAGGAGCCTGGGCCCGCCCTGCCAGTGAGGGACGCATGAGCGCAGCCTACTTTTTAATCACCAATTTTGAAGAGTCAGATAATGCGTTGATCGGCGTTGAATCTGACGTGGCACAACTTGTTGAGGTTCACGAATCGTATGAACGCGAAGAGGGGATGATGGGAATGCGCGAGGTACCGGAAGTGGCGCTTCCTGCACAGTCGACCGTACGATTTGAACAGGGTGGCCTGCACATCATGCTCATACAGGTAACCCGAACACTCGCAGATGGGGATACGTTTGAGCTTACGCTCAACTTCTCAAATTCAGAATCGCAAACGATTGAAGTTCCGGTTAGGTTGTAACTTGTACGATTAATAATGCATTGATTAAGCTGCTTTAAAGTCCCCTCCTTTTCCAAGGAGGGGATTTAGGGCTGGTTCAAACAGACTAAAATCATTCCTCATACTTTTTTGAAAGAAAAATTGCCGGCCTAACCACCCCCGACCCCTCCTTAAAAAGGAGGGGAGCATCTTTTATCATAAAATTCAGGTTTATAAAGCAAGTCAAAACATTCAACTCCCACCGCCATCAATACGAAAGCAAAAAAAACAGCGGAGTACTACAACAAACTTTCTCCAAAGTATGATAGACTGTACTCCTCATATCTGAATCATACTCACGAGCATTTCCTCAGTCATTTCAGCCCAAAGCCCAGAGATCGCATTCTTGACGCCAGTGCCGGAACCGGAATTCTCGCAAAAAAGCTTCTGGATAACTTTGATTCGATCGAAGAGCTGGTTCTGAATGATCCGGCTTCAAAGATGCTGGAGAAAGCAAAGAGCAAACTGGGCGACTTTTCAAATGTCCGGTTTACAAACTGCTACTGCGAAGAGCTAAATTTTGAACAGCAGACCTTTGATAAAATTATCTGCCTTAACTCGTTTCACTACTACGTAGATCAGAAAGCCGTTCTGAATCACTTCCACAATTTTCTCAAGCCGGGCGGCGAACTTTATCTCCTCGACTGGAACCGGAAAGGGTACTTTTTGATCTCCAACTTTCTCATAGATCTGCTTTCACCGGAAAATATCAACAGTCGGTCTTTGGAAGAGATGAAGCCATTACTGGAAGAGCACGGTTTTGAAATTCAGTACCGGGAAGATTGGAATTTCAGATGGTGGAAATTCTTCTACTTGAGGTGCAAGAAATCAGATTAAAATCATTATTCCAGTACAAAACGGAAGGTAATGGTTCCCCACTGAGGTTCTTGCGGTACGCCTGAAGGTAAACGTGAAAACCTCCAGCTTCGAAGCGTTCTCATGACTTCTCTTTCCAACTCTGGATTCATTTTCCTCAAAGGCAAGACACGCCCTAAAGAGCCGTCAGGAAACACTTCAAACCTTACGGTAATCGTCGCCTCATCATTAGTTTGATTAGAGGGTAATGGCTGAACCATTGGAGACCGTTCCAAATCTCCCTCCCACTGTAGTTCGTATGGTGCCGAACGATCCGGGTTGTTACCGGTTCCCTGGTCTACATTCACTTCACCGGTCGTTCCTTCCTCAACCCCGCTGGTTTCGACTCCCTCCTGTACTTCCTCCGCTTCCTGTGCTACGGGCGGAACCTCCTCTTCCTCAACGACCTCTTCAACCTCTACATTTTGAGGGTCAACCACTTCCGTCTCGGGAGTCTCAACAACCTCTTCACTCTGAACCTCTTCCTGCTGCTCGGGCAGTTCCACCGGTTTGGCAACTTCCTCTTCAGGCTGCTGAGGAGTTTCAACCGGATCAATGATTTCAGGATCAGGCTCTTCGGGTTCTGTTTCTGCCGGATTTGGGCGGGTTGCCACTTCCTCTTCCTGAACTTCAGCCTGCTCGGCAATGGTTCCGCTCTGAAACTCGCCCAGCGTCACCTCAATATAGGCCGGACGATTATCGTGGTCCATATTGATGGTGTAGAGAATAGCGATAATAAATAGAACAATGTGAATCGCACCGGTTACGGCAAGACCAAATTGATCCTCTTTATCAAAATGAGATTTGAACCAGTCTGACATATACGTTAATCACGCTCCGTAGCCATTACAATATTCATATTCAGTGCCTGGCCGATATTCATCACGCGAACAGCATCATCAACTCTCGCATCTCGGTCGGCACGTACTACTAACGAAGCACTTGGCTTATTCTGATACGCCTGCCGAATAGCATTGGATAAATTTCCGCTTGAAGCCTGCTCACCGTCTACAAAAAACTCTCCCTCGGCCGTTATGGCAACAGAAATCTGCTGAGCATTATTCGTCACACTCGATTCAGCCTGAGGTACATTCACGCGGATTCCAAAATTTGTCACAAATGATGACGTCAGCAGAAAAAAGATCAGCAGCAGCAAAATGATATCCGTCAGCCCCGATTGAGAGAACATGGATAACGGCTCCATTTTGACACTGTCTTTACGGAAATCCATGAATTACGCCTCCTGACGTTTCTTCGGTGATGGTGTCTGAAGCAGATCAACAAAATCAGCCGACGCATTTTCAAGCTCAAAAACCATTCGGTTTACTTTACCTACAAGATAGTTGTAGAAACCAAGGGCAATAATACCGACAATCAGGCCTGTTGCTGTGGTGATCAACGCTTCCCAGATTCCTCCGGCAAGCACGCTCGGATTCACATTTCCCTGCAGGGATTGTATATCCATAAATGCGCGAATCATACCCGTCACCGTTCCGGTAAATCCAATAAGCGGGGCAACACTGGCAATGGTTGCCAGCCAATTCATTCTTTTTTCAAGCTGATAGATCTCCTTCTTACCGGCATTGTGAATGGCCTGTTCGATATCGCGAATCGGGCGACCGAGTCGGCGTATACCGGACTTCAGAATCCGTGCAAGCGGCTTGTCAAACTCTTCGCAGTACTGAATAGCTCTCTGCTGACTTCCCGACTTCAACAGCGATTCAATATTATTCAGCATGCTGTTTACATCCATTTTTGAGTTATCCAGCGTTCTCCAGCGTTCGGCAATAACGTAGATCGCTAAAATGGAGAGCAGAAAGAGGGGAAACATTAAGATTCCACCCTGAGAAAGAATTTCAAAGAAAGACATTGAAGCTTCTTCTTGCAGCATTTGAGCAAGAGTATCAGCCTCAGCTCCGTTAACCTGAAGCATTAGTATTGAGATGATATTCATGTAATTATTTAATTAGTCTGTATTCGTTGAATAAAGTTATTTGTGCTGTATGGGTTTGGAAGCTCTGCAGCCGCCTGCTGAGCATCTGAAATCGTAGGAAATTGACCAACACTGACTCGCCAAACGGTTGCTCCCTGAACCAGACGGGGACTTACAAGTACCCGGTAACCTTCCGATGCCAAATCTGCCGCCTCCGATCTGGCTCTTACTTCACTTTGCATTGAGTGCAATACAACAGAATATCCGTCATTGGCTTCGTCAACAAGATCACCCATCAAACCGTACACGGGCTGTTCAGGTTCCGGTTGAACCGGCTCTTCTTCTCTTACTTCAGTTTCTTGCTCGGGTTCCGCCGGTGTATCATCCGCCGGGGTCTGCTCCGGTGTAGATTCAGCTTGATCTTCCGGCGTAGATTCTACTTGTTCTTCGGGAGTAGAATCAACTTGCTCCTCAGGCGGAGAGGTAACCGTGTCAGTTCCGGAGTTGTCCGATTCAAAAAGTGAAGGAATAACTAAGAACCCAATTACAATTAAAATGATGATCAGTCCAATACTGATGACCATCGTAATTGGATCGCGCTGTTCCGATTTCTCTTTTGATATTTTGGATTTGCTGCCTCCTTTGGTCTCTGCTGTTTTAGCAGCAACAACTTCCGGCTCCTCGTCAGAATCTGTGATTACAGGCTCAGGTTCGGGTTCGGATTTAGGTTGTGGCTCATCAAATATTTTACTTAGATCATCAGAATCATCATCTTCAAAGTCGTCATCCGCATCCATTTCCTCATCATCCAGAGCAAAGACCGGTTCATCCTCTATATCTTCATCTTCCTCAACTCCCATGGTTGAAGTTGGCTCCAATTCCTCTTCTTTCTCTCTGTCTTCTTCAGACTCTTCGCTTTCTTCTGAAATGAATGAGAACGGATCGTCTTTATCTGTATCTTCATCCTTTTCATCACCGGCTTCTGAACCTTTCATTTTCGAGGAGGCATCTCCCAATAATCCTGAAAATGGATCTATATCACGATCTACCTTATCGGGTGGTGATATTAAAGCGCCCCCGTCAGGTCCTTCTGCGTCATCCTCAATGGGGCCTTCGTCTTCTTCCTGATCGTCAACATTAAAGCCAAAAATTTCATCCATATCGGATCCGGTAGAAGAGGCTGGCTCATCTACGGTCTCCTCTTGGTCAGAAAGATTGTTTGCCTGCGCTTCACTATCCTGATCTCGCGCCGGCTTCAGTTCAACCGGTTCCATACCGGCATATTTGAAGTTGATTTCTGTACTGAGTTCATCCGATGGATCAAATTTCAAGTCACCGTTTTCATCGAAATAGAACATACCGAACTCTTTAACTTCAAGTGCTTTTCCACGTTCGGCGGCATCTAAAATGCGATCAATTAACTGTTTTAACTGACTTTCAATTTCGTCAGCATCCATCCCCGTTTTATCAACTAACAGTTCAATCAGTTTCGCTCTGTTAATTTTCATCCGATCTCCTCACCTTAGATTTGAATTCTACAATGTCTGCCGGCGGAACCATAACTACCCTGCCATTTTCGTAGGTTTTTTGATGTTGTTTGCGATGCACAACTTCAAATGTCCCAAAACCGTTAATTTCGACCTTATTTTTTTTCAAGATCTGTTCCCGAAGAACTTCCTTAAAAGCCTTTATAAAAGTAGATTTCATCTTAAAATAGGTATGTGATTCCAATATATCCCTGAAATCCTCTCTCAGGGTATCCTTGCCACAATTCGTACTCCTCGTCCAATAAATTAACAAGTTTACCGTAGACTCCCATCCGATCGTTTAAAGAAATTTCAAAACGACCGCCAAGGTTGATAAACGAAGACATCTCATCGCCTTCCGAATCATCACGGCTTCCAACATATTCTCCCCACCCTTCAACAACCAACTGACTAAACGGGCGGAAAGCTATCGTTCCTTTAACAGTTAACGACTCAATAAAAGGAATTTTTTCGTCATTTGAGAGTCTTGGTCTTTGCCACGCTCCATCTGCCTGAATCCAAATTACGTCAGCCTTCAAATCCTGCGAAAAAGCGCCATATAATTTGAAAATATTCGCGTTCTCATAGTTCAGTCCGTAATACCGTTCGGTTATTACCGGCGGAACCTGCGCACCTACATTCAGAATGTTGTTATTACGAGTGTAAAAAAGGTAATTCTTTATATTTTGATAAGACACCCCGCCACTGAATGTCGTGCCGGAAACGGGCTCAACCTGCACTTCTGCCAAACCACGCCACTCATACTGATGTTGCAGCTGTCCGTTAAAATCTACAAACCGATTTTCTGAGTAAATTCCACCCATATTTTTGAGCGATGGAGCCGCAGATAAGTGGGCTTTCAGGTCTAATCCTGAGAATAAATTGTGTGTTACCGATACATCCGCCACCGGATAAAATGAAAAGTCATTAACAGCATCGGATACCCCGGAGAATCCTGCACCGGCTTTCACTTCGGTTTGATAGTTAAAAAGTCGTTCGTAGTGGGCAGTTACTTTCGTTACAGACCAGCCTTCCGACTCCGCTGCCCCCAGTGGGTCAAACCCGCCGGCATTTGTAGCTAATTTTAAACGGTGAACTTCTTCCACATTCCTGCCAAGCCTGGAATATTCTGCATAACCTTTAATTCCCCACTCAATAGCATCACCTTCAAGCTGAGGGCGGTCTGATGTCAGATCAAACTGATTAGAAAATCCATCCAACCCAATCCGTACACCGCTGAGCGATGTTTGAGCGTAGTTCAAATCAAACCCTCCATATGTGCCTAATGCTTCCGTTCGGGTATTGTCATCTCCGGGCTCTCCATCCAGCAATACCATCCCCGGATAGTGGTTAAACATCGACTTCACACCCAGGTTTGTCTGAACCGTTGTTTTCCCGGAAACCCGGTGAACTGATCTCATTTCAATCTTACTATTCCGAAAAGAATCTTTGAACTCATCCAGGTGACCATCCGTAGACAAATGATTGATGTTCGCTGAAACACGGTTTTTCTCATTTAGTCTGCCAACAACGTAAACATCTGCTTCCGGCGTGAAGTAGCTGCCTATTCCAATCCTGGCAAATCCGTTTTGGGGATCTGCGTAGCCAAGAGGCATGTAGCGGGGCGGTTCGGGACGATCCATCACGCCGATTGGTAAGTTAGCCACAACCGTCTCCTCATCTTCAAAAAATGGTGTGCGATTGGGATCGATCTGAAATACACGCGGCCGTGGATTAAAACCCAGAATAGGTTGCCTTCTCAATCCGGGAAAACGAGCCTGAAACTGGCTTCGGATTTCAATATCCTGCGGATCAATTTCCGGCAAAAGAGTTTGCTGGGTACCGGTTTGCTGTTGTGCATCTTGAGCAACTGCGTTCACTCCTGCAAATAGGGGTAAGGAGGTGAGCAATAGTGCAAATAAAAGTCGATTCATAAATTCAGAACTATTCATCATTTATCAGAGAGAAACTAACTGCTTTTTTTGTAAAAAATCATTGATCTTTTGGGGAAACTAATCAATTAATTTGGATTTCCAGCTCTTAGTGTGGCGTATTTATCCCACCAAAGTGAAATCGGCCCGATTATAAACACCAAAATTACTGTAACGCCGTGAGCTATGGTGGCGTATGTTAAAGCTGTAACTAATGGAATATTGTACAGCAGCCACATACTCTGCTGAATCAAAAGATGGTAGGAACCAATACCGGCCGGCGTGGGAATACTGACGCCAATCGACGATACCATCGTTAATACAACCGCATCACTCATTGTTAAACCGTATGCCGACTGAAGTCCCATCATATAAAACGGCAAATAGGTCATAAATACATAGCAAATCCAGATACCGGCAGTAAGCAGTAAAAACATGGGCCAGTTTTTTACATGGCGTATTGATATCACTCCTTCGGTGAATGACCGAGCTTTATCTAAGATGTTATTCAGTATGTTACTGCTGAACGGCTCCTTTTTATCACTGTAATTCAAAACCTTGTAGATCATCCAGATTCCAATAATAACCAGCAGAAAAAAAAGTGGAATGCTTAAATAGGCATACCATGGCCAGCTCTCTGTTCCAAAAAGTTGTTCCAGCAGCCCTACGTCGCGTATCAGATAGAAAGATACAAACACGATCAAAAGCATCATTGTGGCAAGGTCGAACAGGCGCTCTACCACAATTGTACCGATTAAATTACTTGAACTCATCCCTTGTTTCCTGGCAACATAAACAGGTCGTGATATTTCACCCAGTCGAGGAACAACGTTGTTGAGTACATATCCAAACATGACTCCTGCAAACAGTGTTGAACGCGGTATTCGCTCTCCGTCGTTTGCCAAAAGCAATCTCCATCGTTCAGCTCTCATCAAATGGCTTGCTAAAAGAACCAAAACAAAAAAAGGCAACCAGTAAAAGGTTGCCAGTTTCATCTGCTGCCAGAGTTCGGCAAGATCTACATTTCTTACCGCCAGCTGCACAAACAGTACCGCTACTGCTACAGATATGAGTATGTTTACAATTCTTTTTTTCTTCATTCGCTATCGTAGCGCAAGTCTATGAGTTCCGCATCTGCCGGTACTTCCACTCTAAACAGATCGGTTGATTCTTCGGTAAAAGAGCCGTTTCTGAATGTTGTAATCAACTCATTGTCTGCCTGATCAACAGCCACAATTTCTTCAGGATTTCCATCGCTATTCAGAAAAATGGTAACGGTATTAAATACGGTAAAGGGATCCTCTGAGGTAAGCGTGATTTCTGCGTTCCCGTTCTGCAGCGTTCGCTCGCTAACTTCGAACGATTCATCCACGCCCTGAAGCATCCGGGATGGGGCAAAGTCATCTTCCTCTTCTATGTAATCACTAATAATTACCCGGTTTCTGGATTGATCATAAACCGTAGAAACTTCGCCGTCTACAACCATGGTCTGAAGGTCGCCTTCAATCCGGTACCTCTCTTTGCCAATCCAGATTTTACCCTCCGAATATTGCTCTTCCCCGGTAAACGCATCTTTGTATAGATGGGAAAAATCGGCTTCAAATATTCTATTCTGCTCGAAATTCTCTTTAAGCCTGTCAAACTGAGGAGTTTGCGCAAACAGGTTTCCAATCAGAAACAAGTTCAATATCAATGTCGAAATAATCATTCGTTGTCGCTTCATAATAGCCTCCTCAAACGGTTCATATAAAAAGATCTCTACCCTGTTAACTGCCTAATCGATATGCAGTTCCCGTTTAACGAAAAAGTTCGTTTTACAGTATTCAAAAGGGGTTTATACATCCAGCTCTTCAAAAATCTCTTCGAGATCCTCTTCATCATCTATCTTCACGTCCCGCGCCGTGCTGCCTTGGTAGGGTCCAACAACTCCGGCATTGTAAAGCTGATCAATGATGCGCCCCGCCCTGTTATACCCGATTTTTAGCTTCCGCTGAAGCAGTGATACTGATCCCTGCTGATGAAGTACCACAATCTTTGCAGCCTCCTTAAAATAGTCGTCAATATCATCCAGCGGATCAGGAATACCTTCATTTTCATCTTCAATAACCGGAAGCTGAAACGGTTTTTTGAATCCTTTTTGTGATCCAATAAAAGAGGTAATTCGCTCCACTTCGTCGGTATCCACATAAGCGTTCTGAATACGTGTCATACCCCCGCCATTCGAAAAGAGCATATCCCCGCGCCCGATAAGCTGATCGGCACCGCCTGTATCGAGAATCGTCCGGGAGTCCACTTTCGACGCTACCTGGTAGGCAATCCGCGCCGGGAAGTTCGCCTTAATAGTACCGGTAATTACGTTCACGGATGGTCGCTGCGTGGCCACTACCAAATGAATTCCAATTGCGCGGGCAAGCTGTGCCAGTCGGGCAATGGGTTCTTCAATCTGTTTTCCTGCCGTCATCATCAGGTCGGCAAGCTCATCAATCACCACTACAATGTATGGCAGGTGACGATGTCCCAGGTCTTCGTCCAGTTCACCGGTATCATATTTCTCGTTATACGATTTGATATCGCGAACCATCGCCATTTTTAGCAGATCGTATCGTTCATCCATCTCTTTGGTTACGCTCTCCAGGGTCTCCATTGCGCGGGTGGTATCTGTTACAATCGGTTCATCAGAACCCGGTAAAACCGCCAAATAGTGATTTTGAATATTCCGGTAGAGAGAAAGTTCAATCTTCTTCGGATCGATCATGACAAACTTCAGGTCGTCGGGATGACATTTATAGAGCAGACAGGTAATAATCGTATTGATACCAACCGATTTACCGGAACCGGTTGCACCCGCCATAAGCAGGTGAGGCATTCGGGTCAGATCTACCATAAACACTTCGTTCTCGATCGTCTTTCCGAAGGCTACCGGCAGATCAAAATCTGTTTCTACAAATTTTTTCGTGTTAATCACCGACTTAATAAACACCGTTTCGCGCGAGCTGTTTGGCACTTCAATACCCACCGCCGAGCGTCCCGGAATAGGAGCAATGATTCGCAAACCGTGGGCAGCCGTGGCCATTTTCAGGTCGTTGGCATAGCTCTCAATCTTACTGATTTTTACGTCCGGTGCCGGCTCCAGTTCATAAAGCGTAACGGTTGGACCAACAATTGCGTTGATTCCCAAAATCTCAATTTTGTGACGTTTAAGCTTATCAAGGATGATTCGCTTATTCTCCTTGATCTCTTCCAGGTCCACCTCATTTCCTTCATTTGGAGGTGAAGTTAACAGATCGATTCCCGGGAATTTGTATTTGATGACCGGCACTTCTTTTGCCTTGCTTTTATTGAGGCGGTCCAGCTCTTTGTCACTGGCCTCTTCATCACCTTCACCTACGTAAACCGAAATTTCTACGTCGTCGTCCTCATCTTCTACAGTCTTATCCGGACTCTTTTCAAGAATCGCTCTTGGCGGTTGTTTTTCCAGCTCGGCGCTCTCTTTCTTACGCTGCGCTTCCCGCTCTTCATCCTCTTTCTGTGATTTTTCTACAATTTCATCGATAGAAGCCTGTGGCTTTTCACTTTCAGCCTGCTTTTTATCTTCTTCCGCTTTTTTCATTGCGGCATCTGCTTTTTGACGCTTTTTAATGGCCGCTTGTTCCTCTTTCTCCCGTTTCTTCTCCGCCTTCTTCCGCTCTTTCTCCTTACGCTTCTGCTCACGCTTGCCCTTCAAGTCAGACTTCCAGCTCTGCAGTACTTCGAATGTCTTTTGAAGATCACGATCAGCAAGTATCAGCAACGATACAAACATCAGCACCAAGAGCAGAATAATAGAACCAAGGCCCAGAATATTTTCCAGAATACCGGCTACATAAATCCCAGAGTTACCGCTCCACGCCATTGAGTAGGCCTCAAACCGATTATAAAACCAGCCCGATATGGTAGATGCCAAAACCATCACCCAAAGTCCGTAGGCGGCCGGCCACCCGAGTTCTCCTAAATCATTCTGCCGAAACACAAACCATCCCAGCCCTGCAATTATTATAGGAATGATGATGCTTGTATAGCCAAATAAGGTATGAACTAACGTGTAGGAAATATACGCTCCCACAACACCAAGCCAGTTACTGATTCGAAGTGCCGGCCCCTGATCGATCTGAAAAAGAGAACTCGAGTTCAGGGATTTAACAACAGCGTAATCCGCCGGATTGTATGAGGCTATACTCAGCAACAGCAGTCCTGCAACTGCCATAATTAAAATTCCCGCCACCTCCATTTTTCGGGAATAGTTAAAATTGCTAAAAAAACCGTTCTGTTTTTTTTGGGCCATATTATGTCGAGATAATTCCGTCGTGCAAAATAGGTAATTGATCGGTAATGTCTGTTTGGCAACAGAAGTCAATATCGTCGGTTCCCACCACACCTTTCAATCGTTGAGCATGGTTAGACTGAAAGATTACCGACTTAATATCATCGGAATATTTTTCGTAGAGGCCAAATGCCACTTTAGCCCCGTCATTCGCATCATCCGAGAGCTGTCCATCACTTAAATTGTAGATTATATTCCCGGCAAGCAACATATCTTCCAGTGCCAACCTGCCTTTCCAGCCTGCGCATAAAAGCACAATCTCATTTTTTTCCACGCTGAGTGCTTTCACAATCGTACTTAAATTCAAAAACGAGGCGATATATATTGTTGACGAACCAAGAGATTTTTTTATCGCCTTGGTACCGTTTGTAGTATTAAAAATCAGGGTTTTGCCCGATACCGTCTCATGGGTATATTCGAGTGGCGAATTTCCAAGATCGTAGCCGTCAATTTTAGCTCCGTCTTTCTCTCCGCAGAGCATATAATTGTCTGAATCCACGCTTTGGGAAATCCGGCTGGCCTCTCCCATATCCTCCACAGGAATTACACCTTTCGCACCATTCATCATGGCGGTAACAATGGTTGATGTTGCTCGCAAAACGTCAATCACAACCACCGATTTATCTCTCAGCTCATTTTCCTGAAACGACTGTGCCGAAAAAAATACATCTATATTCCTTGTACTGCTCATACTTCCTGTTTCTTTAAAATGGCGGCGTTGTTACCGTTGCGTTTACTTCTTTTTCCCGAATTTGAATTAGTATGGATTCACCCTCATTAGCGTGATCTACATGAATATAACCCATCCCAATTCCTTTATTCAAAGAGATAGATTGTGTACCACTTGTTACAAAACCGATATCATTTCCGTCATCATCCAGGATTCTATATCCCGAGCGGGGTACGTTTCTGCCCTCATCAATCACAAATCCGGTTAGCTTTCGGGTTTTTCCTTTCTCTTTTACCTCAGCAATAGCTTGTTTGCCAATAAAATCACCCTTTTCCAATTTTGTAAGCCATCCCAGGTTTGCCTCAATCGGATTGGTATCTTTTGTGATATCGTTGCCGTATAGAGCATAACCCATTTCTAAACGAAGAGTATCTCTTGCGCCAAGCCCGGCCGGTTCAAGGCCAAACTCTTCACCCGCCGTCAGCAGTTCATTCCAGATTTTCACAGCATCTGCCTTCTTGGTATCAATGTAGAGCTCAAATCCTTTTTCACCGGTATATCCGGTTGCAGAGATAATCACGCCCTTTTCACCGGCTACTGAACCTTCTTCAAAGGTATAGAATTTAATAGCAGATACGTCGGTATCGGTTAGTTTTTGCAGAATTTCGATCGATTTAGGCCCTTGCAGTGCAAGCAACGCATAGTCGTCAGAACGATTTTCAAGATCTGCGTTCATACTATTGTGGCTAACAATCCAGTCCCAGTCTTTCTCAATATTTGAGGCATTGACCACCAGCATGTACTCTTCATCCGAGAACATGTATACCAGCAGGTCGTCTACAATACCTCCATCTTCGTAGCACATAGCCGTATACTGCGCTTTGCCTGGCACCAGCTTAGAAGCATCGTTGATTGTTATTTTTTGAATGAGATCAAGCGCTTTGGGGCCGCGGACAAAAATTTCACCCATATGAGATACATCAAACAGTCCGGCTCTTTTTCGAACGGCCGTATGCTCCTGCTTAATTCCCTGATACTGAACGGGCATATCAAAACCACCGAAATCAATAAGTTTTGCACCCAGCTTTTCGTGTACCTGATAAAATGGAGTTCGTTTAGACATAATTTTTTATAAACTATTTTTCGTTGTAAAGTTCCTTAACTATGTGATCTCATTCAATAGATCGCTGCTTTAATTCATATACAATTAAAGAATAAAGCGTATTTTATTCAGCTGTACGGTTCAATCAAGTTGAACATTTAATTTAGCTCTTATTCTGTTAATTTTTGAAAGGTAACAATTTCAAGCACGCAAAACATTTATGTCTATCCACAAAGAAGAAATAAAAAGCGCAATTTCACAGGTTATCCATCCTGAATACGAAAAAGATCTGATCACACTCAATTTGATCCAGGATCTCATTATTCAAGACAAATATGTGGCCTTTACTCTCGAGTTGCCCAAAAAAGACGACAGCCTCGCCGATTACTTGAAAAAAGAGTGTACAAAAGCAGTGCACAAATTTGTCGATAAAGAGGCTATTCTCGATATCACGGTTGGAATCAATATTTCAATACAGCGTGAATTGGACGGAGATGATGCTTCACAACAGACTCAGCAACAGCAGCAGCCTCAGCAAGAGCCTGTGTTGGCCGGGGTTAAAAATGTGATCGCTGTAGCGTCTGGAAAAGGCGGAGTTGGAAAATCTACGGTTGCTGCAAACCTGGCTGTTGCACTGGCTCAAACCGGGGCAAAAGTTGGACTACTGGATACCGATATATACGGGCCGAGTATTCCTACCATGTTTGATGTAAAAGAACGGCCTAACATCACCACTCAGAAGAAACTGGTTCCGATTGAAAAGCACGGTGTTCATCTCGTATCTATGGGGTTTCTGGTGGATACGGATCAAGCGATGATCTGGCGCGGACCGATGGTAACAAGCGCCGTTAAACAGTTTATGCAAGAAGTGGAGTGGGGCGAGCTTGACTACCTCATTCTCGATCTTCCTCCGGGTACCGGCGACATACAGCTTACAATTGTTCAAACCGTACCGCTTACCGGAGCTGTAATCGTTTCAACTCCTCAAACCGTGGCATTGGACGATGCCCGGAAAGGAGTGGCAATGTTCAGTAAGGTAAATGTTCCGGTTTTAGGAATTGTCGAAAATATGGCCTACTTCGTGCCTGACGACGCTCCTGAGAAGAAATACTACATTTTTGGCAAGCACGGTGCCAGAAATCTGGCCAAACGTTTGGAAGTGCCATTTTTGGGTGAAGTTCCTCTGAGAGAACAGATTCGTGAAACAAGTGATTCGGGTACACCCGTTGTTGCTTCTGATCCGGCATCTCCGGCCGCCATCGGCTTGAAAGAGATCGCTAATCGCGTTCAGCAGACGATTTCCATACAGAATCAGAGCGGTGACTCCGGAAGCAAAGTGGATATCAAGATCCGACCATAAATAGACCTAAATCATTTTTCAATGAACTACACAGCCGGAGCAATATGACTTCGGCTTTTTAGTTATTGGTTAAAACTTTTGAAATGACAGACAAAGAAGAAAAAGCTAAAAAACGTAAGCGGTCGCTTATTGAGTGGGGTGCCATCATTGGTGTAATTGCATTTCTATATTTCACGGGACTACACACAACAGTAATAGGCACACTTCAAAAAGGACTGTTGGCTACCGGACTGATCAAGCCATCCATACCGTCTATTACAGATACTTTTCCTGAAGCAAACCGGGATTTTTATATGGCGGATGAAGACGGGCAGGTTATTTCGCTTGCACACTTTGAAGGGGAAGTTGTTTTTATGAACATCTGGGCTACCTGGTGTCCTCCATGTATTGCCGAGATGCCGTCCATCAACAAACTGTACCGGCAGTTTGGAGAGTCCGACAACGTAAAATTTGTTCTGGTATCGATGGATGATGACTTCGATAAGGCGAAAGAGTTTATGGAAAAGAGAGGGTTTGACATGCCGATATATCACTACCGAACAAAAGTGCCCGGTACGTACGAAAGCAGCGTCATTCCGACCACGTACGTAATTTCTGGCGATGGAAAATTAATGATGGAAAAACAGGGGCTCGCAAAATATGACACCCCCGAGTTTGAACAGTTTTTGAGAGACTTGTCTGAGATTTGATACAAAGATATATATTCAACCAACCCTTAGCCGCATAATCACTAACATAATATTTTCCTATAATGTATTGGGAGACTTCCCCTCCTTTTCAAGGAGGGGATAAAGGGGTGGTTCAAACAAGTCAGACTTCTTTTTCATAATTTTATTAAGGAATAATTGCCGGTCCAACCACCCCCAGCCCCTCCTTCATAAGGAGGGGAAATTCATTTTCAACTCCTTCACAAAATAATCCCTGCCTTATTTAACCAGCAGTAATCTCTTCACAAACACATTGTCGTTCACAATCAGACGATAGAAGTACATTCCGCTGGCTAAACCACCGGCTTCAAACGGCTGATTATATCTTCCCTCCGGCTGCTGACTATTTACCAACGTTTGAACAAGCTGACCGCTTACGTTATAAATATCGAGTCGGACATCTGAAGCCTCCGGCAGCACATAAGGAATAGTGGTTGTTGGGTTGAATGGATTTGGATAGTTATCCTCGAGCCGGGCAACTTCATCTTCCCGAAGAGATTCACCGGTTAGGTCTATCGAAAGCGGGCTTGCGGCATTATTCGCATTGTGCGTAATTCTTGCAACCCCTTCATGTATTCGATCATTTCTTGGAATATACCGGATGATAACATCAACATTTTCTCCGGGTTCAAGAGTACCGGCAGCCAAACCTGCAGGTGAAACCACAAAATCATTGCTATCAATTGTAATGCTGTAGGATAGCGGGTCTTGTGAATTCACATCATTACCGATATTTACGGTTCGTTCCACCCTGTCGCCAACGTTGGCAACTCCAAAATCCAAACCGCTCTCTATAACCTCATTGCTGAGTACAATCTGTGATTCGCCCCCTACAAGCTCAAGACAGCTGCTTCCCAGCGGCCAGCCCCAATCACTCAGCATACCACAGAAAACCGGTCCCGGTGAATGTATAGCAAACTGGCGGTCAATTCTCGGGCGCATCAAGGCGCTGCCCAGATTTTGGCTTTGAGAAAAAATACCCTGATCTAAGTGTGAGTAGGATGATCCACTGTTCCATTCAAGCGGCGCATAAAGCGGCACCCTCTGTCCGCCAAACACACTTCGGGCATCGATCCCATTAAAGTAAACTCCGTCTCTCTGGCCGGTCAGGGCTCTGTAAAGCTCAACAGAAGGATTTGGAAAAACAGCTGGATTCAGTAACTCATTTCCAAGTCCGTCTTCTGTATAGCGATCATAAATGAATGGCCAGTTGTCGCTTCCAATTCCGTAACTCCCTGAAGAGCCGTTACCTGCATTCATGGATCCTATAAATCCAATACCGTGTCCAATTTCGTGAAGCACAACGGTCACAAAATCAATAAGGCCTGCCGGAGTATTCGCGTCTGTTCCAAAGTACCAGTCACTAAAACCACAGTTCATATTAATGTTGATATCATGCTCCTCACCAAAGTTGTTGTTTGCCAACTGGTCTACACCCGACATTGCACTGGCTTGCGCAATTGTATACCAGGTATCTTCTTCTCCATTTGACGGCCTCGCAACCAGAGTTGGTCCGGCGCTACCTAAAACGTTGCCTTCTCTTTCGATCCAGTTGGCTTCAATGCGAATTGGTATTTCGGACTGCAGGTACGTCTCCCAAATACCCATTGCATATTCAAAAGCATTTTGAGCCTCAGCAGGCCACACGGTGCCGTCACTGCATTCATTGATATAGGTGATTTCAAAGTTCGCAGACCGAACTTCATTGTTCGCTTTATTGTATCGCTCTTCCGCTTTTTTAAAAAAGTTTCTGTTGATATCCGTTGGCGGCAGTTTACAGATGTTCCCCATTTCAGGCGCTTCCATCAGTATGTAATCTTCGGATTGCGGTACTGTTTGTTGGGCAGAACCTGAAATAACTGATCCAAGAAAGATGAATAACAGCAGGAAGAGAGGTTTGAAGTTTTTGGCAGACAATTTAGTTTTAACGTAACTTTGATTCATAGATAAAGCATTACATAGTGAATAATAGAGTCTAAGTTTAAGCAAAACATATCAATCATACGTAAAAAATTTTTGTTTAGCTTTTAGAAATATTTGATGTGTTCACCTATTTATTAATTTGATGTAAATATGAAAACCTTAAAACTTACTCTCCCCGTTCAGATTACAGGCCTTATTTTATGGCTGGCCCTTTGTTACTTTGTTGCCTGGACCGGTGCACAAGTTTCCCCTGGAATCGCATCCCCGGAATGGTACAGCTCTTTAAACAAGCCGGACTGGAACCCACCGGCGTGGCTTTTTGGCCCTGTTTGGTCTCTGCTCTACACCATGATGGGGATTGCGGCCTGGCTGGTCTGGAAAGATTTTGGATTTAAAGCCGCAAAAATTGAACTCTCTGTTTTTCTCGTTCAGTTAGCTCTGAATGGCCTCTGGTCTCAAATCTTTTTTAACTTCCAGAACGTAGGTTTAGCACTCATTGAAATCCTCTTTCTGCTCGTTGCCATCTTCATGACCACCTACCTCTTTTACCAAAAAAACAGTGCTGCCGGTTGGTTGATGGTACCCTATATTTTGTGGGTAAGTTTTGCTACGGCACTCAATGCAGCGATTTGGGTGTTGAATTGATTGGCTTCAGGCTTCAGGCTTCAGGCTTCAGGCTTCAGGCTTCAACGGCGAAGTTATTATTGACGTCATTTCGAGCTCCTAATTTTGCCCATAGAAGCAGGCAATACTATTGAAAAGGAGACAGTCCGAAAGTCTCCTCTTGCCTGTCCCGAGAAATTCGGGGAGAGGGGATTTAGGGGTGTGTTCGAACAGGCCAAAAACGTTGTTTCATACCAATTATCACATATTTCACCAAACCTGTCACCGGTAGTAAAATCCCGTTAGCCTTTTGTCGGATTGAAGTAGAGAAGTTAATTTTCTGAACATATAAGCACTTCACCGTCTTGGCTCTTGTGACCTGAAGCCTGTATCAATCCTGTTTATACTTGAACAGATTCTCTGCACCTACTTTCTCTTCGGCCTGGCTCAGAGCATAGGCGCTCTCAAACAGAACAATCGGATTCTCTTCCATATCTTTGGTTACATGAGTAGAGTAGCTGCTTTCCAGTTTTTTAATAATCCCATCTGATTCATGAGGCAACCAGCGGGCTGCGTGATAGTTCACCGGACTCATATGAAGCTCCACTCCATATTCGGCCTGCATTCTGTGCTGAACCACTTCAAACTGGAGTACACCCACGGTTCCTAACAAAAGCTCATTCCCAACACCATTCGGCACCTCAAATACATGAACCACTCCCTCTTCGGAAAGCTGCTTCAATCCTTCTCGCAATTGTTTTCTCTTGAACGGATCTTTTGTGGACACTTTCATGAAATGCTCCGGCGTAAAAAGCGGAATCACATTAAACCGGATGGGCTTATCCGCATACAACGTAGATCCTATTCTGAAGAACCCGGGACTAAAAAGGGATACGATATCACCCGGATAGGCTTCTTCCAGAATATTTCGTTCGTCCCCCATCAGCGTATGAGGTGTGGACATTTTTACTTTTTTACCGGTCCCTTCGTGGGTTACATTCAATCCACGCTCAAACTTTCCGGACGTAATTCTGATAAACGCCGCGCAATCCCGGTGGTCCGGGTTCATGTTGGCCTGCAGTTTAAAAATAAACCCGCTGAATGGTTCATCAAGATTTCGCTCGCTACCCTCTGCATCTGAATAAATTTGTGGTGATGGCGCTAAATCCGGAAAATACTTTAGAAATACATCCAGCCCAAAGTTGTTGAGTGCGGATCCAAAAAACACGGGAGAAGCCTCACCTACTTTAAACTTCTCCTGATCCATATCGGCAAACATATCTTCGATCAGCATCACCTCTTCCTCGAGCTGCTCTTTTTCAGTATCAGACAGGCTGGTTTCGTCAAGCCCCTCCTCCAGGGAGAACGTTTCCGTTTCTGCTTTTTGAGCACCATGCTTCGATTTTCGATATAGATGCAGCTCTTTCCCAATCAGATCATAAATACCCTGAAATTTCTGCCCATATCCCACCGGCCAGCTTGCGGGAATAGCCTCAATACCCAGTTTATTCTCTACATTGCTGAGTACTTCCAGAGGATCCATACCCGGTCTGTCACATTTATTCACAAATGTGATAACCGGCACTTTTCTCATCTTGCAGACTTCAAACAGTTTTTCGGTCTGCTCCTCAACTCCCTTGGCCACGTCAATCACCATCAAGCCGCTATCGGCAGCAACCAGGGTTCTCAGGGTATCCTCAGAGAAATCCTTGTGACCCGGTGTATCCAGCAGGTTGTATTTGATGTCATCTTTCTCAAACCTGAGTACTGATGATGTCACGGAAATACCCCTGTCCTGCTCGATTGACATCCAGTCGGATGCAGCATGGCGGGTTGCTTTCCGGGCTCGAATAGACCCCGCCTCGTGAAGAGCGCCTCCATAAAGAAGCAGTTTCTCGGTCAGAGTGGTTTTACCGGCATCCGGGTGAGAGATAATGGCAAACGTTCTCCTCCGTGCTGCTTCCTGTTCGATGATATTTCCTTTGGTTTTCGTAACTGCCTGTGACATGGTCAAAACTTCAATTTTAAGAAAGACTTATAATATAAGGAATTCACACGTTTTGATCACTTTTTTGGTACTTGAGATTTCAAATAGGTCGAAGTTTACATAATCAACAACATTTAAAGGGTATTTACAGTTACCGCTTACAACATTCTTTGAGGGGAAGATTCTTTAAAGCGTGTTAAAAAATGAGAAATGTAGCTTGTCAGGCGTATTTAACAACGATTTCTCAGGAACACTCACGGGCGGAAGCTTGTATGAATCATTGAATTCGAAATCAAATATCGACGATCTATTATGACTACCTTCAAGAAAACTTCCGCAATTTTTACCGCAATTTTCTCACTCGTATTCATCGCAGGCATTAATTTATCTGTTGCGCAATCGGGCAATGTAGTAGATGTGATCAATGAGAGCGACGATCACACGATTCTTGCAGAGCTATTGCAAACAACTGAATTAAATAACGTGATTGCACAACAGGGCCCTTTCACCGTAGTGGCACCTACTGATGAAGCTTTTGAAGAGATGGGTCCCGAATTGGATGCACTGAGAGAAGATCCTGAACAGGCACAAAACGTTATAATTGGTCATCTTTTCCAGGGAGAAGTTCCGGCTGAACAAGCTGAACCGGCACTGAACATAGAGATTACCAACGGTGACATTCCGGCCACCAACGGGCTTGTTCACGTTACCGATACCGTCATTGAGAATAACAATAACTAAATTTACCCGACCAAATAGTTAGATGGAAGGAGTCGTGTTCCCGGATGGGGAGCACGGCTTTTTTTATTTTCAGGCTTCAGGCTTCAGGCTTCAGGCTTCAGGCTTCAGGCTTCAGGCTTCAGGCTTCAGG
>CAYNZY010000047.1:0-20986 GCA_964401805.1 uncultured Rhodohalobacter sp. | reverse complement strand
CCGTCAGATCGCTCCAAGCGGTCAGACGGGTTAGAATTACTATCGCTCAATATATTGATCAAACCACTCCAGTATCCGTGTTGAAACTTCTGAAATCAATTTAGGCTCGGTCGGTCCGTGGCCGGTTCTCGGAAGCAGTATCATCTCGGTGTCCACCCCCTTTTCCTGAAGTGCCCAATAGAACTCCTGTCCCTGCCCCAGCGGTACTCTCATGTCGCCTGAGCCGTGAATGATTTGAGTTGGCGTAACTACATTGTCCATAAAATAGACGGCAGAATGTCTCTCATATGTTTCCATATTTCCGTTCCAGTACGGACCTCCCATGTGGCCCAACAGATATCCGGGAATGTCGGTCGTCCCTACCATGCTTACCAGGTTCGACAAACCGGCTCCCATGCTCACAGCTTTGAATCTGTCTGTTTGGGTAACAATCCACGAGGTCATGTACCCGCCGTAACTCCAGCCCATTTCAGCAAGACGATCAGGGTCGGCAACTCCCATTTCTATTACTTTATCCACGCCCGTCATCAGATCCTCGTAATCACCATAGCCCCAATCCTGAACATTAGCATATCGAAATTCCTTGCCGTAGCCGGTACTGCCACGCGGATTCGGCCTCAACAAGGCATATCCTTTTTCTGCAAAATATTGAATAGCGTAGATACTGCCGGCTCCCGTCCAAGATTGAGAATAGACACCTGCAGGACCACCGTGAACCATCAGAATTAACGGCACACGATCGCCCTCTTCATAACCAACCGGATAGGTAAGCAGCCCCTCAATTTCCATTCCATCATCAGAAGTCCAAGTCAGTAGCTCCGTATTCCCCATCTCAGGGAATTCTGATTCTTCATGAAGTTCAGACACTTTCTGTTTCGAAAAGCGATTCAGATCACTGTAGTAAACTTCAGCCGGCTGACTGGAATTCTGATAGGTATAGACCACTCGCCTTCCATCATCACTCACCGAAAAACCACGATAAACTCCATCCTCACGGGTAAGCAGTCTTGGCTCTGCCCCATTCAATGGAACTCGGTACAGGGCAGACACCGTCTTTCTTGGTTCCTGAATCAGTAATTGCCCGTTTGCATCAAATCCAACAATACTCGCATTTCTGTCATACGTGTGCGCTAAGCCCCGAATTTCTCCACTTGAGAGATTAACCAGATACAGGTCCTGCAACCCAATCGCTTCCAGCTCGCCGCCATGAGAGGTGAACACAACAGAATTTCCATCAGAAGTGAATCGTGGAGAGCTATCCATTCCCTCCCAATCAATCAGATTCGTAACCGACCCGCTGTCGGCCGGCACCGTGGAGATATCCATTTTGTATCGGTCCTCAATTTTTGGAGTTGGCTGATGCGCAAATACAATCGTCTCTCCATCCGGAGACCAATCAAATGATGAGGTGTGAATATCATCTCCATAAACCACTTTTGAACTATCTTCGTCAACATATTGAACATAAATTCTGGAGAACTTAAAATTTGTATCTACTACGGTTACATCCCGTTTTTCCTGTTCTCTCTTTTTCTCTTCTTCTGTTTGTGGGTCACTCATCGTATATGCAATGCGGCTTCCATCCGGTGACCATTCAAAGTTACCAACACCATTCTCCGCATGAGTCATCTGCTCCGCTTCACCTCCATTCAGATACATTCGATAGACCTGATTCTCTCCGCTTCGACGAGAGGTAAACGATAAGTATTGACCATCCGGCGAGAATTTCGGATTCGATACAGATTGATCTCCCCGGGTAAATTGACGATTCATTGAGCCATCAGTCGACGCCACCCAGATATGTGTCAGAAATTCAGATTCATCCCCTTCCATTTTTGTTTCACGAATGGTATAGGCAACCATGGATCCGTCCGGAGAAATTGACGGTGAGCCTACAACCGGCTGATTCACCATTGCTTCGGGTGTCCAGCTATCAATAACTGTTTGTGAACAGAGCGACTGAAATCCGGTGATAGCGAAAAGAAGAGTAAACAAAAGGAAGAAGCGTAGTTGAGCCATTTTTCTAGGGTGAGATTAATATTTATATACCCCGAAATAACTACAAGAAATTGGAAATCGCAACAAACCCAATATTACGGAACGTAATTCAAAGCGAAACTTTTTTACCTTCATCATACTCAATCAATAATTGACTTAAATTTATGTCTTCCTGGACCCTGAAATCTATCCCACCTCATGACTGGTTTATCTGCCTCGATGTAGAGAGTTACTTCGATCACGAGCATGATCCCGAATCTATATTTGAAGAAGGCTTTACCCGGCCCATTCCACTTGATGAAAGGGATATCATTGCAACCATTTTTTTCAACGGCGATCCTGAAAAACCGGAGTTTCATATCGAATCAGCCGAAGATCTCTCCAAAGATGAAATTGAACAGGCAAATCGAACGTTAGCCAGAATTTTGGGTACCAGTCTGGATTTGCGGCCGCTTTATGATCAGGCTGAAAACGACTCCGTTCTTGGGCCCAAACTGACAGAGTTTTACGGATTGAAGAGGATGTCGCGCGGAAATCTTCTGGAGGATATCATAAATCGCATCATTCAGATGCAGATGTCGCACAAACCTACTGCCAAAAAGATGGCGTTCAAAGTTCGTGAGGCTTACGGAACCCATTTGATTCACAATGGTAAAACACTACCTGCCTGGCCGCGACCGTTTCAGTTAGCTAAAGCCGATCCTGCCCAGATTCGAAAAATGGGTCCTACACTTAGAAAAGGTGAATATCTTGTTGGACTGGCCCAGGACATTCTTGCCGGTGAAGTTGATCTGGACTACCTGGACAACGAAGCCGGCCAGCAGGAATTTTACGATAAAATATCAAAAGTTCGCGGAATCGGGCCAACCTCGGCACAAGGCTTAATGCTGTTCCGCGAAACGAATAAAGCTGTTTTTCCCAGCAATATGAAAAGTGGAGAGGAGAAGGGCCTGAGAAAGTGGATTATCATGAGTTACGGCGGAGATCCGGCAAACACTTCAGAAGAGGAGTTTCTGGATATGATCAAAAACTGGAAAGGTTTCGAAGCCGCTGCAACTGAGTTTTTGTTTGTCAATTATGTAATCAATCAAAAGAAAGGTCGCGGATAAAGCTCTGCGTAAATCTGCGCTTCATCCGCGCAACTCTGCGAGAACCGCCAAATTTCGTTGATATTTGTGCTCCGTTTTTTAAGTGCAGATTATCTTTCTCGCTGATTTTCGCAGAGGTGTACGCAGAGTTTCGCTGAATAAGTTTCTGGAATTATTAAAATCAACAATCTTACCAAAACAAGTAACGGTATAATTCCACAAACCTTTAATCTACATTCATCCTTGGCAATCCCACTTTATAACGCACCACGATAACCCGGATCAATACAATCACAACGATTCCGGTTAGCTGGGCCACAAAAAGTGCATCAAAGAAGTTCAGAATTAAGGTGAATATAATTCCACCTGTGACAGCAGCCATCGCGTAGATCTCTTCCTGAAATATAAGAGGCTTGGTTCCTGCCAGTACATCCCTAAGTACTCCTCCAAAGCAACCTGTAATAGTTCCTAAAGCGATTGAGATCCCTACACTCATACCTGCTTCCAATGCAATCTGAGTTCCCATCACGGTAAACAGGCCGAGCCCCGCTGCATCGAAAGCAAACAGCCAGCCTTCCAGTCTTTTCATTCGCCTGTAAATTAAGAGCGTAAAAATAAATCCGGCTATGACAGATGTAATGGCAAGCGTATCTGTCAGCCAGTTAACCGGCAGATTACCAATCAAAACATCCCGAATGGTACCTCCGCCAATGGCGGTTGCAAAAGCCAGAACAAAAATCCCAAACAGATCAAACCGGCTTCGAATGGCTGCCGTTGCCCCGGAAACAGCAAAGGCAAAGGTGCCCGCTGCTTCAATGATCAGAATAATTTGTTCGGGTTGAAGGGACATCCACTCAGTACCTGTGGTTTAGCGGTTTAAGTTGCAACTGAAGAACAAAGAAATAGAGTATACTCTGCGAGAACCACCAAATTCCGTTAAGAATAGTGATTCGTTTTAATTACAGATTATCGCAGAGGTTTTCGCAGATTATTAGCTTTCTGCCTTTTCAATAAACTTTGGTAGATTTTCGAGAATGTCTGCTGTCATCTTGTCCAGATCGTAGGCGTGCTTCCAATCCCAGTCGGACCTGGCTGCTGAATCATCGATGCTATCCGGCCAGGATGATGCGATCTCCTGCCGGTAGTCCGGATCATATTCAATTTCAAAATCCGGCATCTGTTTTTTGATCGATTTGGCAATCTCCTCCGGCGTAAAACTGATCGCCGATACATTATAACTGGTTCTCACCTTAATATTTTTCTCTGGAGCCTGCATTAGGTCGATGGTTGCCTTGACTGCATCACTCATATACATCATCGGAAGGGCTGTATCTTTTGTCAGGAAACAAGTGAAGGTTTCCCCCGCCAGCGCTTTGTGATAAATATCCACCGCATAGTCAGTTGTACCACCGCCCGGCATCGATTTGTAGCCAATCAGTCCGGGATAGCGGATGCTGCGCACATCAACGCCAAATTTGTTGTAGAAATATGCACACCACTGCTCACCGGCCACTTTTGTGATACCATAAACTGTGGTTGGGTTGGTTGGCGTGTTTTGCGGTGTTTTTTCTTTTTGTGCATCCGGGCCAAATACAGCAATTGAGCTGGGCCAGAATATCCGAGCCAGATTCTTCTCTTTAGCAACATTCAGTACATTTAACAGGCCATCCATATTTAGCTTCCATGCGAGTTCAATATTCTTCTCTGCATTTGCTGATAGAAGTGCCGCCAAATGATAAATAACCGACACATCATGTTTGTCTACCAGCTGCTCCAAACGGTTTTTATCCATCACATCCAGCTGCTCAAACGGGCCCTCTCCAATTTGTTCATTTGGTTCGCGAATATCGGTTGCGACTACATTTTCGGCACCATAGATATTTCTTAATTCAGCCGTCAACTCACTTCCCAACTGCCCGCAAGCACCGGTAATTAAAATTTTACTCATTGTACAGTTTTAGTTATCTCAATTTTTCAGTTATGGTAGATATCTCCCCTCCTGTAAATATGGAGAAGACTTTGGGTAATTGAATTGATTTAACTTCCAAATCCCAAGCACCAAATTCCAAACAGGTTCTGGTTTAAAATTTGGAATTTGTTATTTGGAGCTTGGTAATTTGGTCTTACTACTTCAAAACGCCTAATTCCTTACCCACTTCCGTAAATGCTTCGATCGCTTTGTCGAGATGCTCTTTTTCATGAACAGCCGATAGCTGAACCCGGATTCTGGCTTCTCCTTTCGGAACAACCGGGTAGTAAAATCCGATTACATAAATCCCCTTCTCGAGCAGCTTCTCAGCAAAATCCTGCGATATTTTCGCATCGTATAACATCACCGGCACGATAGGGTGATTCCCCGGTTTGATATCAAAACCGGCATCCGTCATCGCTTTTCGGAAATAGGTGGTATTATCCTCCAGCTTGTCTCTCAATTCCGTTGTTTCACTCAACAGTTTCAACACTTCAATGGATGCCCCGGTGATAGCAGGAGCCAGGGTGTTTGAAAAAAGGTATGGGCGTGAACGCTGGCGCAGCATATCTACGATTTCTTTGTGAGCTGCGGTAAACCCGCCGGATGCACCACCAAGTGCTTTACCCAATGTTCCGGTGATGATATCCACCCTGCCCATCACATCTCGATATTCGTGCACACCACGTCCGGTTTTCCCGACAAATCCGGTAGAGTGACACTCGTCACTCATCACCAACGCATCATACTTGTCAGCCAGATCACATATCTTATCAAGCTGTGCGATGGTGCCATCCATGGAAAACACTCCGTCTGTGGCGATGATTTTTGTCCGGGCACCGGATGCTGCTTTCAATTGCTCTTCAAGATCGGCCATATCGTTGTGCTTGTACACAAAACGCTGAGCCTTGCACAACCGCACTCCGTCAATAATAGAAGCATGATTCAGCTGGTCAGAAATGATAGCATCTTCTTTGCCGAGCAGCGGCTCAAATACTCCTCCGTTTGCATCGAAAGCGGCAGCGTAAAGAATAGTGTCCTCCGTACCTAAAAACTCAGAAATCTTTGCTTCCAACTCTTTATGAATCGTTTGCGTACCGCATATGAATCGGACCGACGACATTCCGTAGCCGTACTCATCAATTGTTTCTTTCGCTGCTTTAAGTACTCGCGGGTGAGATGACAACCCGAGATAGTTGTTTGCACAAAAGTTGATTACCTCAGCCCCTTTTGTCGTTTTGATAACTGCTCCCTGTGGAGTAGTTATAACACGCTCCTCTTTATATAGTCCGTCTTTTTTGATTTGATCCAGTTCAGCTTGCAGATCGTCTTTCAGATTTGAATACATATGATGGCAGATTTTATTGATGAGTTGCTCAGTTTTTCGGATTGAAAATAAGAAAAAAAGAGGAGTGTTTTAGCAGATGTAGAATCCTGTTTGGAGAATACCAACCTCCACCCTAAATATTGAGAACGCGATTCATTTTAAGTATTTGTAGATCTACAAATATTAGATCTTTAACAGATGATATTTTATCTGGTAACTTGTGTAGATTTTAACCGTACAAATCCCTATCTAACCAAAAATCATTAATCTATTCCTACTTTATGGATGCAGATCTTCTTACCTGGATTTTTTTCGGTGGCGGTTTACTGTTGATGCTGCTCGAACTGGCACTTCCGGGAGGTGTGGCGCTATTTCTTGGATTCAGTGGATTAACAGTCGGTGTGCTTCGGTTTTTAGGACTCCTTTCAAGCACCGGGGCTTCAATCGCCGTGTGGCTGGTATTGTCTGTGGTTCTTACTATTGCCATCCGACCTTTTATAAAAAAGTATTTAAAACCGGAAAGCTATTTTAAATATGCTGATGAAGATTATGAGGCCATGGATCAAATCGTAGAAGTTATTGAAGAGATCAATGAAGATAATAACAGCGGGAGAATCCGGCTTGATGGAACAAGCTGGAGAGCCAAATCTCTTGAAGGAACGATTAAAGCCGGTGAAAAAGTACGAATCCAATACCGAGAAAACACAACCTGGATTGTTGAACCCCTGGGAGTGAAAGAACCAACCAATGAGCAACTAAAAAATCGAATTAAGAACTGACTATGTGGACAGCTATACTCATATTTTTTGTCATCCTTTTTGTGATCGTTACCCGCCTATTTATCATTGTGGAGTTTCGTGAAGAAGTAATTCAGGAACGTCTTGGAAAATACAAGAAGACATTATCTCCTGGGTTTCATTTTATGATTCCTTTTGTTGATCGTGCTGCATACCGGCAGGAGATGCGTGAACAGGTAATTGATGTGCCAAGCCAGACCTGTATTACAAAAGATAATATTGAAGTAGCCGTCGACGGGCTGATCTACATCAAGGTGATGGATGCGTATCGCGCCAGCTATGGTATTTCGAACTATATTGCCGCGGCCGTAAATCTTGCACAAACCACCATGCGTAGCGAAATCGGTAAAATTACGCTCGACGATACCTTTTCGGAACGAGACATGATGAACGAAAACATTGTTGAAGAAATAGACAAGGCTGCTGATCCCTGGGGTATTAAAGTGATGCGGTATGAGATCAAAAATATAAGTCCATCCAATGATATTGTGGATACCATGGAGAAGCAGATGGAGGCTGAACGTGAGAAACGTGCCGAAATCACCAATTCAGAAGGATATAGAGAAGCTCGAATTAATGAATCTAAGGGAGAACAACAGAGCCAGATTTTAATATCAGAAGCTCAGCGACAGCGCAGAATCAATGAAGCGAAGGGGCGCGCTAAGGAAATTGAACTGGTTGCCACAGCCACAGCAAATGGGATTCGCCGAGTATCCAGAGCCATTGAAAAACCGGGCGGTGATATCGCTGTTAAAACAAAACTTGTAGAACAGTATATCGATCAGTTTGGCAAAATCATCAAGAGCACAAATGTTTCAGTGCTTCCAACGGAAACCGCTAATCTGAAAACATTCTTTGAGGGTGTGGGTACACTCAAACGTCACACACAAAACAGCCATTCATCTACAACAGCTAATCCACAAGGGCAAACATCATGAGTGCATTAAATATATTTAGCCAGGTTGTACTGGCAATTTTTGCGATCTATCTGACCTTTAAATTCTTACAGGCACTTCGCCTTGTACCAAACCAATACGCACATATTGTAGAACGCCTTGGTAATTATCATAAAACGCTTGGCCCCGGTTTTCACGCCCTGATTCCTTTTGTGGATAAAGTCGTTTACAAGCAGGACCTGCGTGAAGAAACCATTGAGGTAGAACCTCAGGAGTGTTTCACCAAGGATAATGTGAAAGTTGAGGTGGACGGTGTTCTTTATCTAAGCGTGGTCGATCCTGTGAACGCCAGTTATGGGATTACCAATTATCGATACGCTGCAGTTCAGCTTGCGCAAACCACCACGCGCTCTGTAATTGGCCTACTGGACCTTGACGAAACGTTTGAGGAACGGGCCAAAATGAGTAAAAAAGTGGTTGAAGTGTTGGGAGATGTAGAGCGTTTGTGGGGAATTCGCGTACATCGGTACGAAATTAAAAATATCAACACGCCCCGAACTGTGCAGAAAGCGATGGAGCGACAAATGACGGCTGAAAGAGAGCGTAGGGCCGTCATTGCAAAATCTGAGGGAGTCCGGGATTCGAACGTGAATGACGCCCAGGGGCGCAGAGCGGAGATCGTAAATATCTCTGAGGCGGAAATGCAGCGCAGAATAAACGAAGCCGAAGGGTGGGCCAATGAAATAGAGGCAATTGCCGAAGCTACTGCAGTTTCTATCGAACAGATTGCTGAAGCTATTTCGCAGCCAAAAGGAAAAGAAGCGATGAAGCTGCAGTTAAAGCAGAAATATCTAAAAGTTCTGGACGGGCTGGGCAAAGATGAAAATCAAATCATCCTACCAAAAGACATTACCAACTACGACGCCCTGATTGAAGGTCTGTCTCTGGAGCAGCTTGATGAGGTTGAGGATAAAGCTGAAAAATAGAAGGCTATATCAAAGTTGAAATGCAGTAAGGATAATCTCCCCTTGAGGGGAGTACGGCGTTAGCCGGGTGGGGTGTCAATTACAACCCCTAAATTTTCAACACCCCTCTAAATCTCCCCTTTTTAGGGGAGACTTTTCCGATTCGAAACCAAATCATTTTTATCACGTTTGGATTATTCGCGTCTTTTTTGATATAAAAAAAGCCCCAACCCGTAACCGGATTGAGGCTTCAAATTCAAACTGAATGATCAGTCTGGGTTTTCACGGAGAATGAATTACATCATTCCTCCCATGCCGCCCATTCCACCCATTCCGCCGGGCATTCCACCGCCTGGCATTCCGCCACCGTTGTCGTCATCATCATTCTTAGATGGTTTGTCGACAACTACAGCTTCGGTTGTCAGCATCAGGCCGGCAACAGAAGCAGCGTTTTCAAGTGCGGTTCGGGTTACTTTAGTTGGGTCGATAACACCCGCTTTGATCAGATCTTCATACACCTCAGTTCGTGCATTGTAACCGAAAGCATCTTTGCCTTCCAGCACTTTCTGTACAACGATAGATCCTTCAACTCCGGCGTTATTCGCAATCGCTCTCAATGGAGCTTCAAGCGCACGCTTGATAATGTTGAAGCCAACTTCCTGGTCACCATTCTCAGCTTTCAGTTTATCGAAAACTTTGAGTGTGCGCAGGAATGCAACTCCACCGCCGGGAACAATTCCCTCTTCTACGGCAGCGCGTGTAGCGTGCAGTGCATCTTCAACGCGAGCTTTCTTCTCTTTCATTTCAACTTCAGAAGCAGCTCCGATATAGAGTACTGCAACTCCGCCACTTAACTTAGCAAGACGCTCTTGCAGTTTCTCACGGTCGTAGTCTGAAGTAGTGTTCTCAATTTGAGACTTAATCTGATTGATACGAGCTTTGATGTCGTCAGATTTTCCATTACCGCCAACAAGAGTTGTATCGTCTTTGGTAATGTTTAAGCGATCTGCTGTACCGAGGAAGTCGAGAGTCGCATTTTCAAGCTTGTAACCACGCTCTTCACTGATTACGGTACCACCTGTAAGAATTGCGATATCTTCGAGCATTTGCTTTCTTCTGTCGCCAAAGCCCGGAGCTTTCACGGCAGCAATCTTGAGAGATCCTCTCAGTTTGTTCACTACCAATGTAGCCAGTGCTTCGCCTTCAATATCTTCAGCGATAATCAGCAGCGGCTTGTTGGTTTGAATCACTTTCTCAAGAATTGGAAGCAGGTCCTTCATCGCAGAGATTTTCTTGTCGAAAATCAGGATGTATGGATCTTCCATTTCAGTGGTCATGTTTTCACTGTTGGTCACAAAGTATGGAGAGAGGTAACCTCTGTCGAACTGCATACCTTCAACAGTTTCGAGATATGTTTCGGTACCTTTCGCCTCTTCTACGGTAATTACACCGTCTTTACCAACTTTCTCCATGGCGTCGGCAATATTATTACCGATCTCTTCATCGCCATTGGCTGAAATGGTACCCACCTGACGGATGCTATCCAGGCTGTCGCCAACCGGCTTGCTGAGTGCTCTCAACTCTTTTACAACCGCATCAACGGCTGTTTCAATACCGCGCTTCAGTTCCATTGGATTCGCACCGGCGGTAACGTTTTTCAGTCCGGTTTGAATAATAGACTGTGCCAATACAGTAGCGGTCGTTGTACCGTCACCAGCGTTGTCATTTGTTTTAGACGCAACTTCACGTACCATCTGTGCGCCCATATTTTCAACCTTATCAGAGAGTTCAATCTCTTTAGCTACGGTTACACCATCTTTGGTTACCGTTGGCGCACCGAAAGATTTTTCAATAACTACATTTCTTCCGCGAGGGCCTAATGTAACTTTAACTGCGTTGGCAAGCTTATCCACACCGCGTTTAAGTGCGTCGCGTGCATCCGCATCGTAATGAACTAGTTTTGCTGACATAATTTTAAATTGTTTTGTTAGTATTTATTAAATCGTTTTTGACAAATGTATTTAGGATACAATACCGAGAATGTCTGATTCTCTCATAATCAGATACTCTTCACCATCAAGAGTAACTTCGGTTCCTGAATATTTACCGTAGAGTACTTCATCTCCTTTTTTAACAGACATGTCGATCTTGTTCCCGTTTTCAACTTTTCCGGGACCTGCTTCTACCACGGTTCCCCGTTGTGGCTTTTCCTTAGCAGTATCAGGGATGATAATTCCGGAGCTGGTTTTTTCTTCAGCTTCAATCGGGCGTACAAGCACTCGATCACTTAATGGTTTTATACTAGCCATATTATGACTCCTTACTTATTAGGTTTTTGATTAATCGTTTAATTTTTTTGACGCAAAGATTGCGCTGTTTATTCTGTCTTGATGTCTGCAACATCCGTACCAAAGACTTATAATTGCCAAATGGTATACGAATTACTCTTTAGGCGGGCTTTGATAAGAGGATCTTTTCAAAAAAGTCATGAAAATGTGCCAAGTTGTTCAAGGCGGGCTGTCAACTTTTCATACATGTCAGGCTTTAATGCTTCGGCGCGCAAATTAAAATCAAACTCATCTTCTGGTAGCTCTGTATCCAGCCGCTTCAAGGCATTGCTCAATTTCTTTCTTCTCTGGTTGAATGCCATCCGCACAACGGTTTTTAAATTCTTGTCCGAGCATGCCAAGTCAGGCTTATCAAAGGTCAGTTTTAATACAGCACTGTTAACGTTCGGTGGCGGAGAAAAAACATCAGGTGGAACATCAAACAAAATCTCAGGACTGCTCATCAGTTGAGTCTGAACACTCAGAATACCATACTCTTTACTACGAGGTTCGGCCACAATTCTCTCTGCAACCTCTTTCTGCATCATCAAAAGTGCTGAAGTGATATGTTTTCTATACTCCAAAACCTTAAACAGAATCTGACTGGTAATATAATACGGTAGATTCCCAACCACATGAACAGGTTTGTCGGCACTTACAAATTGAGACCAGTCACTTTTTAGAATATCCTCATTAACAATTTTCAGATCCGGAAACTCCTCTGAAAGATGCTCTACCATCCTCTGGTCGATCTCTACGGCTACCACATCATCATAAGCCTGCAGTATTAAACCGGTAATGGCACCTGCACCCGGCCCAATCTCCACAATTCGATCTCCTTTTTGAGCCGGTATGGAATCCACAATTTTTTGGATCATATTGAGATCCTTCAAAAAATGCTGACCTAAACTTTTTTTTGTCCTTGGGTGGTTCGCCATTGGCTGTTGAATATCTAAATGAAGATCTTGTTGAATTTGATTAGATTAACATAACGGATTTTCTTCACTTTTAACGGATGATTCCGCCAACTTTAAAATTACACTCAATTAGTACCCAACACTCCATCCGCTCATTCAGATTGCTTTGATATGGAAATCAACCCTTTTGATACTGAACAGTTAGGCATTCAAACTCTTGAAAAAAGCCTGATGAAAACCAAGTCAGCCCGATCGTTGAAAATCGGGCTACCCAAGGAGACATCAAATGATGAGCGACGCATATCTCTCACTCCAGGTGGAGTTTCCGTACTTATAGCCAACGGGCATGAAATTTATGTAGAGAAAAATGCCGGAGCAGACGCACACTTCCCAGACAGTGAATATGCTGAGGCCGGCGCAGAAATTTCTCACAGTGCTGAAGAGCTTTTCCGTAAGTCTGAAATGATTGTAAAAGTGGCACCTCCAACCAAAACAGAGCTTGGGTGGATGCAACCTAATCAGATCCTGCTATCTGCTCTTCACCTCGGCCATACTTCACCGGACTTCCTGGATGCGCTCATCAAAAAGGGGGTATGCGCGATCGGGTACGAATATATCAAGAGTCGCGATAATGAGTTTCCGATTGTTCGGATGATGCACGAAATCACGGGATCGATGGCAGTTCAAATCGCTGCACACTATTTGGAAAATGGAAGCGACGGTCAGGGAATCATGCTGGGAGGAATTTCCGGGATCCCGCCTGCAACAGTCGCTATCCTTGGGGCGGGCATCACCGGAGAATATGCCGCTCGGACAGCACTCGGATATGGAGCACAGGTTTTTGTGATGGATAACGACCTCGCCATGTTACGACGACTCGAAAATTCATTTGATCGTAGAATTATTACGGCTACTGCCAATCACCAATATCTCTCTACCGCCTTGGAATTTGCAGACGTCGTGATTGGTGCCGCTATGACAGAAGGTGAACGTGCACCCTGTTGGGTAACAGACCCCATGGTTCAATCGATGAAATCCGGAAGTGTAATTGTCGACACAGTGATAGATCAGGGCGGTTGTATTTCAACCAGCCTGGCAACCACGCACTCTAACCCTATTTTTAGAAAATATGATGTGGTCCATTACTGTGTGCCCAATATTCCATCTAATGTTGCCAGAACAGCAACCTACGCACTCAACAACGTGATTGTCCCATATCTTGTTGAATTAGGTGATGCCGGAGGCATTGAAGAGTGTTTATGGAATAATACCGCTCTTCGAAACGGCGCTTATGTATACAAAAAGCATCTTACCAAAAAAGGTTTAGCCGAGCAGTTCGAAATGCCGTACCGAGATATTGAGATGCTTATAGCGAGTCAAATTTAAATAAGTTTGAAAAAGAAAATAGTCAAAAGAGTATATACCGTATCGCAGAATGTCCACATCTGAACTGAGTGAAAAAAATTATCGGCGAATCGCTTTTATAAACTGGGCCCTATCTGTACCTCTTTTGCTCATTTTTGCCTGGCCGTACTACTTTTTATGTAATTCACTCGGCGTAAGCCAAATGATTGCTTACCCGGGGTCAATTATTTTCGCACTGCCTTTTATGCTAACCATTTTGCACGGACATGTAACCACAGCCATGGGAGCTCTCCACCGTCATCACTACTACAATTGGTTAAAGGGGCATCCACTTACGTATGGTATGCTATTTCATCCAACTATAATCAGTACAAGATTTCGATTAAGCTTGTTTTTTCTAAGCTTAATATTGCTGACAACCGGATTCATTACCAGCTAAATTTCACGAAGTGGAGAGAATCCACTTCGTAACAAATAATCAGGTTTATTAATACACCTTCCCTTTTTTGATCTCCTCCACTACTGAGGGATCCAAAAGCGTTGAGGTGTCCCCAATATTCTCCAGATCCTCTGCGGCAATTTTTCTCAGAATACGACGCATTATTTTTCCGGACCGGGTTTTCGGTAAACCGGAAACAATCTGAATTTTATCAGGCTTGGCAATTGGGCCGATAATTTTCTTAACCAGATCGTGAATTTCTTGTTTGAAGTCTTCTGCACTCTTCGGCTGTTTTTCGCAAACCATAAAGGCAAAAATCCCCTGCCCTTTCACTTCATGCGGATAACCAACGATTGCAGCCTCCACAACATTGGGATGTTCATCAACGGCATTTTCAATTTCTGCTGTACCCAGCCTGTGACCTGATACATTCAATACATCATCCACTCGGCCTGTGATACGATAATATCCATCGGCATCCCTTCGGCAGCCGTCACCGGTAAAATAATAGCCTTTATAAGCACTCATGTATGTTTGAAGGTAGCGATCATGATCACCCCAAACCGTACGGGCAATTCCCGGCCAGGGATGTTTAATGCAAAGGTTCCCATTTACACCGTTACCTTCAATTTCTTTGCCGTTTTCGTCCATCAAAACAGGTGAAATTCCCGGAAGTGGAAGTGTTGCAAAACCCGGCTTGGTAGGTGTGATTCCCGCCAGCGGTGAGATCGAAATTCCGCCTGTTTCAGTTTGCCACCAGGTATCCACAATCGGACAGCGTCCGCCGCCAACATGATCATTATACCAGTGCCACGCCTCCTCGTTGATGGGCTCGCCCACGGACCCGAGAACCTTTAAAGAACTGAGATCATATTTTTGAACATAGCTAATATCATAACTCATCAATGCGCGAATAGCAGTTGGAGCCGTGTAAAAATGAGTTACCTTGTATTTTTCAACTACTTCCCACAATCGGCCCGGATCGGGATAGGTAGGCGTACCTTCAAAAATAATCCCTGTAGCCCCATTAAAAAGCGGACCGTACATAATGTAGGAATGACCTGTAATCCAGCCGGCATCTGCCGTACACCAATAAATATCCTCTTCCTCTACCTGAAACACATTCCTAAACGTATAACTTGTGTAAACCATGTATCCACCACAGGTATGCAGAACACCTTTTGGTTTACCGGTTGAACCGGATGTATAGAGAATAAACAATGGATCTTCTGCATCCATCTCAACAGCCGTATGCTTTTTGGACGCATTCCTGATAAGCATATGCCACCACTCATCTCGTCCTTCTACCCAGTCGATGTCGCGGTTGGTTCGCTGGCATACGATGACACTTTCAACAGTGTCACAATCCTTCAGGGCCTCATCAGAAATATCCTTCAGTGGAACGTGTTTATCACCACGGCGTAACCCATCGTTAGTTATCAACATTTTTGCATCGCAGTCCTGAATTCGCTCGGCAAGTGCCTGTGCAGAAAATCCTGCAAAAACAATAGAGTGAACGGCACCAATTCTTGCACACGCCAGGGCAGAGATAATCAACTCAGGTGTCATTGCCATATAAATGCAAACACGATCGCCTTTCTCAATCCCTTTATCCTGCAAAACATTGGCAAATCTACAGACGTCTTCATGGAGCTGACGATAAGTAATCGTTCGGCGAAAACTATCCGGGTGATTTGGCTCGAATATAAACGCTGTTTTGTGGCCTATTGTATTTAAATGCCGGTCGAGCATATTCTCTGTAATATTCAGCTTTCCGCCTTCAAACCATTTGATATCGCCATTTTCAAACCCCCCGGAGTGTACTTTATCCCAGGTTTTTCGCCAGTAAAAAGTGCCGGCCTCATGCTCCCAAAACTTTTCGCGATCCTTTTCACTCTGTTCGTAAACCTCTTTGTACTCTTCAAATGATTTGATGTTCAGCCACATGACAATCTTTATTTGGTTTGTTATTAAAACGAAGCGCTTTCATTTTGTCGTTTTTTCTGCTCATTATCAAGAAAATTTTCATCCTTTTGCTAATCCGGGCGGGAACGGCATCACCATTTCAGGTATTTAAACTATCTGATTGATTTACAAAACATCTATGAGCAGCAAACACGGACAAAAAATAATTGAGAAGTGGTTTCAGCAGAAAGGACTGACTCCGTTTGATTGGCAAAAAAACGTCTGGGAAAAAATTCAACAGGATAAAAGTGGTTTGTTAAATGCACCTACAGGCAGTGGAAAAACCTTTGCTCTTTTCATGCCAGCCATTATTCGATGGATCAATGAAAATCCTGAAAACTACACTCAGCAACAAAAAAACGGGTTGCAGCTTCTATGGATCACTCCGCTCAGAGCACTGGCCAAAGATATTGAACAGGCGATGCAGGAAGTGGTTGATGAGCTCGATATTCCCTGGCAAATTCAGCGAAGGACAGGCGATGTCTCTTCGTCAGTAAAGCAGAAACAGAAAAGGCAGATGCCTGAAGTTCTGATCACAACACCGGAAAGTCTGCATATTTTGTTAGCTCAGAAAGGGTATCCAAAGAGATTTAAAAACCTGAAGACCGTTGTAGTTGATGAATGGCATGAGCTATTAGCATCAAAACGTGGTACTCAAACTGAACTTGGTCTATCCCGGCTATTCGGAATGAAACCCGATTTACAAGCCTGGGGCATCTCTGCCACAATTGGAAATCTTGACGAGGCGCTGGATATACTCTTAGGTCCCGATCGTGCAAAAAATGGGACCATCATTAAAGCTGACGTCAAGAAAAATATTAACGCTCATTCCGTGTTGCCTGATGATGTGGAGAAATATCCCTGGTCGGGTCACCTGGGAATTCAGTTGCTGCCAAAAGTTCTGCCCATTTTAGACAGCCCCGGCTCTACTTTGATCTTCACAAACACAAGATCTCAGTCGGAGATTTGGTTTCGAAATATACTGGAAGCCAAACCTGAACTTGCCGGAACTATCGCTCTTCATCATGGATCACTATCCTCTGATGTCAGGAACTGGGTTGAGGATGCCCTTCACGACGGAACTTTGAAAACTGTGGTCTGCACTTCCAGCCTCGACCTTGGTGTAGATTTTCGGCCGGTTGATAAAGTCATACAAATTGGCAGTCCAAAAGGAATTTCACGATATCTTCAGCGTGCCGGGCGAAGTGGTCACCGGCCTGAAGCTGAAAGTAATATCTGGTTTGTGCCCACTAATGCGCTGGAGCTGATTGAAGCTTCGGCACTAAAAGACGCTCTGCATTTAGAGATGGTTGAAAGTCGCATACCTATTCTAAAACCGTTCGATGTTTTATCCCAATATTTGGTCACACTCGCAGTTTCTGAAGGGTTTCATCCGGATCAAATTTTTGATGAAATTAAAAAGACATTTGCTTATCAGACTCTTCAAAAAAAGGAGTGGACCTCTATTTTGGATTTTATCCACACGGGTGGAACATCACTAGGGAGATACGATGACTATTCAAAAACAGAGATTGATGAAGATGGAATCTGGAAAGTATTTGATCGCAGGATTGCCAGACGACATCGAATGTCGATCGGAACCATTACGAGCGACACAATGCTCTCTGTAAAATATCTCAAAGGTGGCAGACTTGGACGAATTGAAGAGTGGTTCATTTCTCAACTCAACATTGGTGATACTTTTTGGTTTGCCGGCAGAAATCTGGAGCTGGTACAACTAAAAAACATGACCGTTTTTGTGCGACGATCCAAGCAAAAGACAGGCAAGGTTCCTAGCTGGCTGGGCGGGCGTATGTCTCTGTCGTCCAACATGTCGGAACTACTTCGTAAAAAATTCAGAGAAGCAGCAGAAGGCAATTCTGATAGTGAGGAGTTGATCTCCATTCAACCCATTCTTGATGTTCAGCGGGAACGTTCTCTCATTCCCAACGAAGAGCAGTTTTTAATTGAAAAGTCATGGTCGAAAGAGGGGTGCCACTGCTTCTTTTTCCCGTTTGAAGGTCGTTACGTACATGAAGGGTTATCGGCTTTGATTGCCCACAGAATTTCACAACTGACACCCATTACGTTCTCTATTGCAATGAATGATTACGGATTTGAACTCCTTTCTGATCAGGATATTCCAATTAATAAGGCGTTAGAAAACAATCTTTTTTCACAAGAGAACCTAATTTCGGACATTTTAAGCAGCCTGAACGACACAGAACTGGCAAAACGGAAATTTCGTGGAATCAGTCAAATTGCGGGATTGGTCTTTTCCGGTTTTCCCGGCAACAAAAAAGCGGGAAAGCACCTTCAGATGTCTTCTTCTCTGTTTTTTGATGTTTTCTCTGAGTACGAGCCGGACCACCTATTACTGCAGCAGGCTTACGACGAAGTGTTAGATCAGCAGCTGGATGAAGCCAGACTTCGACGGGCGTTGGAAAGAATCAACCAGCAAGAAATTATCGTGAAAGAAGTGGATCGTTTTTCACCCCTGGCCTTTCCTATTTTTGTAGATCGTTTACGTGAACGCCTTTCGTCCGAAAAATTGCTCGACCGTATCATGAAAATGCAAAAAGAACTGGAAAAGGATTAATTCAGTATGATTCTAACAGGAACAGTAAATATCACCATACGAAATCAAGAATTGATGCTTCTCCCTCAGAAAGCTCTTTTCTGGCCGGATAAAAGATATTTGATACTGAGTGATATTCATCTCGGTAAAACGGGACATTTCAGAAAATCGGGGATAGCTGCCCCCGGAAAGGCAAACCTCAAAAACCTTGATCGCCTATCGAAGCTGATTGATGACTCTCAGCCAGAAAAAATACTTATTTTAGGCGATCTCTATCACAGCAGTGCAAATCGAGAATGGTTCCAGTTTGAAGAGTGGCGCAAAACTTTTTCCGAATTGGATATACTGTTGATTTCCGGAAATCATGACCAGCTTCACAGATCATTTTATAAATCTGTAAATATTGAAGTTACAGATCGATTGGTGCTTAGTGATTTTGTATTCGTTCATGACGGAACTGATTTACAAGAAATTTTGAATACCACGATTATTTCAGGACATATTCATCCTGGAGTTAAACTGAAAGGAAAGGGGAAACAAAGGCTCAGGCTCCCATGTTTTTCAATTTCTGATCACCAAGTAATCCTGCCGGCTTTCGGAGAGTTCACCGGATTACACATTATTCAGCCAGATGAAAGTCGAAAAATATTTCCAGTTGCTGAAAATAGTGTGATCGATTTAAATAATCGAACTGAATGATTGTCCATGAAAAACAAGTTATCTGATAAAACAACGAATATATCGTTATGAAAAAGACCCTCTTACTCTTTGTACTGATTCAAATCTTATTCTCAGGCTGGTTACTGGCTCAAAATTCATCATTGGACTTAGATTTGGAGCAAATCAATCGTGATCGCATTCATTTAAACAGTAACGGTATGTTTGTACTTGGAGGCTGGGCCATAACCAACATTGCTATTGGAAGTATTGGCATGACGCAAACCGGTGGTCGCACTAAGTATTTTCATCAAATGAACGCCGCCTGGAATACAGTAAATCTTGGGATTGCAGGTTTGGGTTACTACGGATTGCGTAACTCTTCCCCTGGCATATCACTTTCAGAGACAATCAGCGAGTTCCAAAACTTTGAAAACATCCTGCTTTTCAACGCCGGCCTCGATATTGGTTATATGGCAATCGGAGCCTATTTGTGGGAGAGAGGACTTCGAAAAGAGAGCAATCGCCTAGTTGGATACGGTCAATCCATGATTCTGCAGGGAGGGTTTTTGTTTACGTTTGATGTGATTCTCTATTTTTTGAGCAGAAGTCAGAGCAGGCCGTTAATAGAAAGCCTGGAAAATATACAGTTTACTGGAACAGCACTCTCATTGACGATTCCGTTTTGAATACCTACTTCGAAGATTTTCTCTTGTAGCAGTGATGGAGAACATTCAAAATTCTTGATTTCCGTATCCGAACATTCCCACTTGATATATTGAAATGTTCCGCATACTCTTTGCTGCTTTTGTCCGGATACTTTAGCATATACTGAATCAGCGATCGGCTCTCCCGGTCCAGCTCATACAAGCACTCCTCCAGCTGCTGCATTCGCTCTTCATCCATTAAATTTCGAATTTGTTCGGCCGGTTCTGCCTGATCATACGCTTCGTCCGGCGATGCAAATCGATGTTGATATTTTTTATAGCGAACGTATTCATTCTTAACAGAAAGAGTGATGTATCTAAAAATATATTTATGCTCTCTGATTTTATCTTTCCTGATTCGATCATATACCTCAGTAAAAACTTCCTGAGTACATTCTCGAGCCTCATTTCGATCGGCTTTCATGGTAACTACAAGGTAGTCTACAATCCTTGGCATTAACTCTTCGAGCAGCCTGTTTGCCGTCAGATCGTCCCCATTCTGTATGGCTTCTACCAATTCCGAATAATCAACTCTAGCCAAATCTGTATCCTAATCAATTATTATTGCAAGGCTTATCAACCAAAACAATGATCAATAGTCCATTTGATGATACTTTAAAGAATATATAAACCGATACAGAGACTACAAATCATTTTTGTAAATAAGCTGCAGCCAATGTTCAATTATTAAAATTCACATGCTTCCATAGACAATTAGATTTATTTAACTTACAATTTCTTTTGTAACAATATAGACGACAAATACTCTTGTTCTTGAGGACACTTATATATTTTATTAAAACTAACTAACATGGAAAACATCATGGAAACTTATAAAACACTGATTTCAAAATTATCCTTAACTGCTATTGCCTTATTTTTTGCAGCCGGTTGTGCAACTGTTACAGACGCTAATACAGATCTAATGGACGAACCCACCGAGGAAACCACCACCATGGAACGTGCCGGCGATACCTGGGACCAGAAAACC
>CAYNZY010000046.1:12241-21918 GCA_964401805.1 uncultured Rhodohalobacter sp. | reverse complement strand
AATCATTTAATTTTTAAACTAAGATAAGAAACACACATCCCATAACACTCGTGGTACGACTATGAGGCGTGCCACGAGGAATCTGCGTAATCCACAAATCCGTTCAATCCGCGATCCTACTTGATTAACGTCATTTTCTCGGATACTACCTGACCACCCTGTTTTAATCTTGCAATATATACTCCACTGCTTAGTCCTGCAGCATCAAACTCAACTGTAAATACACCCCGCGGATGTTCGTTATTTTCTACGAGTGTTGAGACACGGCGTCCAAGCACATCATAAACCTCCAGTACCACTGATCCTGCTTCCGGCACTTCATACTCAATCTGAGTGGAGGGATTAAATGGATTCGGGTAGTTCGATTCAATATTCAGTTCCCGAATGAGCTGGCCAAAATCACTCTCTCCTACCTGGAAAAATACATTCTCTTCAGCAGGCTCTACAAAATCTGACGTATAGATTCTCACTTCGCCCGGTGCCATATTAAAAGTCTGGCGAACATTACCGACATCCAGCGTATTTCCGGTAACAAAATCATGCCACTCCCCTTGCTGGGTGAAGTCAACGGTTGCATCCCTGAACAGCACACTGAAATTTCCGACAATCACCGCGTCCATATCCTCATGTTGTAGACGAATCCACTTGATGCCGCTGCCAAGTGATGCTTCAAATTCTGTTTCTGCGCTGCTGAATACAGGGCTTGAATGTCGAAGTCTCAGCAGTTCCGACCAGGTCCGATACAGTCGATATCGGTTCTCTTCATCAAAATACTCCCAGCGAACCGGTTTCTCGTCGGTTCTGCCGGGATCAGTTCCAAGGCAAGATCCATCCGAACCGTCGCCCGGCTTCAGACACTCACCCGGACCGCCACCATAACCTAATTCACCAAACTGCCAGATCATCTTCGGACCCGGGATAGTAAAGAAAAAGGATCCGGTAAGTTTCTGTCGATTTAAAGCTACATCAAGCTCCGTTATATCGTGGTTATCATTCAGATCATTCCCGAAATTCAGATTTCTGAACATGATCCACTGCTCATCATGACTCTCCATATATCCAATCAGATGCGGATTACTCCATCCGCGGTTACCGTAATAAACTCCTGAAAAGTCAGACGCATCATTATATCCCATGGAAGCCTCACTGTATTCTCCATTGTGTTTACCCCACAGCATCATACCGTAGTCAGAGAGTTCGGTCTCTTCCGAATTTGCGCCCAAATGTTCCAGAATTACATATGCACCCGGGTCAACCTCCCACATCTCATCTGCCATTCTTTTCAAGTTCGCAATCCGATCCGAGTTATAACCATCAAGCAGTGATCGATTATTGACATTTGAAGCAAAACCTTTGGAGAGGTCAAATCGATAACCGTCAACATTGTACTCCTCCAGCCAGTACCGGTTCATCCGGTCCAGCCAGTACTGTATGTAGGGATGATCGTGATTGAGGTGATTAAAAACATTATAGGCGTGTCCGGGCCCAATCAGTGGATTTGAACTCCGATCTGAACCGTAAATTTGAATCAATGGAGAGTTACTTTCAGCGTGATTGTAAACCACATCAAGCAGGACGGCTATTCCCCTGGAGTGCGCTTCATCCACAAATCGCTTGAAAGAATCTTTTGAACCGTACGCTTTGTCAAGCGCTCCGTGAAAAACAGGATTATAACCCCAGCTCAGATTTCCGCTAAATTCAGAAACCGGCATCAGTTCAATGGCATTTATACCCAGATTTTCCAGGTAATCGAGCGTGTCGGTTAACACTTCAAATGAACTTTCTTGAACGAAATCTCTCAGCAAAAGCTCATAAACAACCAGCTCCTCTTTTGCAGGCCGTTCAAAATCGGGAACCTGCCACTCATATTCTTGTTGTCCCGGTTCAATCACAGTAACGGCTTGTTCGGTTAAACCATGCGGATACTGTGGCATATTGGGATAGATCGACTCCTCAATATATTGATCGTTAAATCTATCCAGAATCAGCTCAGAGTAAAGATCAGCTACACGGATTTCGCCATCTATAAAGTATTGAAATCGATACTGTTCACCCGGTGTCAGATTATTTAACGTAATCCAGAAGCGATTACCGGACGGATCCGTATCATCCAGATTCATAAAATACTCTTCACTTACCTCCCATTCGGTCATGTCCCCGATCAGATAAGCAAAATCTTTATCAGGTGCATAGAAAGAGAGAGTTACGGTTGATGGATCTTCGTGGTAGTGAATACCATCTTCAATACCATCTGGCCTCGCTTGCACATTTACGGACGGATTTACCACGATATAAAGCGAATCGGAGACTACATTCCCCTGATCATCCTCAACCTCCGTATAAAAATCCGTGCGGCCGGTACCGGTTACGGTATAGTTAAACTCCAGTGATGAATCTGTGGTAGTTGCCAGTTCCGTCTCTCCTTCAAACAGAGTGAGTGAGGCTATTGGCTGAGCAGAAGCGGCTTCAACCTGCAGATTAACCGTCTCTCCTACTTCCGTAAAATATGGGTTCAAGGCCGATACATCAGGACTGGTAAAACGAACCTGCAGCTCTTCGTCACTCAGATCGATGTAAAGATCCGGACGGGATTGTCGGTTTCCATCCGAACTGCGAAATACTATCGCAATTTGATAAATTTTTTCCTCTGACGCCGGCACTTCATAAAAGTCCCGAATGTCATTGATCTCCAGCTCCCAGCGATCATTCCCCAAACTTGTCAATTGGGGCTGAACGCTGTTGTTTCCCCAGGTGCCTATCACATACTCCCATTCTGAAGTACCTTGACTTGCTTCCGATACGATCAAACCTGTATGAGCATAAAGAGAACCTGTATAACCTACCAACTCACCTCCCTGATCCTCACCGGCATCAAAAATAATTGTGAGCGGCTGGTCCTCTGTAGGAAATGCAGGATCCGTTGTGATGACCTGTCCCGCAACCGTCTTTGCCGATAAAACCAGGACAAGGAGCAGAAAAATTGATTTTAATAAACGTGATGTCATGATGTAACTTCTTTTAAATTCTCTGATGAAGAGCGTATCACAAGTTCCGGATGATGAACCTCATTGCTGATCCTCAAATCCGGATTGTGTAGCCTCTGTATAAGTTTATTGGTTGCGCGAAATCCCATATCGTACATCGGTTGATTGACCGTGCTAAGGCCGATATACTCCGCAATGGTAAGGTTATCAAAACTGATAATTGGAATATGAATATTGTGCTCTTTTAAAGCTTTTTTAGCTCCAACAGCTTTGGTATCAGATGTACAAAAAACAGCATCCGGCAGCAGACTCATTTCTAAGATTTTGTTCATTGCCTGATAACCGCTCAATTCTGTAAAACCGTCCCGTTCCATACTCTGGCCGGTTACAATAAGGTTTTCGTCAAAGGTGAGTTCGTTTTCTGATAGAGCTCTTTTGTAGCCGGCAATACGATCACGAATTGGAATGGATGAGGCGTCTGCTGAAAGAACAGCTATCCTCTTGAAACCTTTTGAGATGAGGTAATTGGTTGCCAGGTAGGCTCCCTCCTCATTGTTGAAACTAACCGAATCAAATAAATTACTGAAGTCATCAACTAAGCAGAGTGGAATATTGTACCGCTTTAATGCTTTAAGTTCTTTTTCAGAAAAGTGCAGCGATACCAACAAATATCCTTCTGCCCAATGCTTCTTCAAGGTTTCGGAAACCTGCTTAAAAGCATTTTTTTTCTGGCCGATATTCACAATATTGAGTTCAAATTGTTCTTCAGCCAGGCTATCCTGTATGCCTCGCAGAACTTCCGTAAAAAAGTAGTTCGACATTACCGGAGCAAGCATTAAAATCCGATTCTTTTTCTTACTTGCAAGACCCTGAGCATAAACGTGCGGATGATATCCCATCTCCTCCGCTACTTTCAGTACTTTTTTTCGGGTTTCCTGTTTTACATTTTCTGCTTGATTAAACACCCTGGATACCGTAGCAATACTCACTCCGGCAGCTTTTGCAATATCGTAAATGGTTTTAGCCAAAAGTTCCTCAGCAGTTAAGATTAGTTAGGCATAAAAATGCCTCGGATCAATCAAATCCAAGTGTAAGCGCTTACATTAAAATCTGCAATTTAATGGTTAAATTCAACAAGTTTTAACCGGAAATGAAGATTTAAATTGGCCTTACAGGTCCGTTAACAAAAGATTAGAGGGTCTGATTTTAAATGGAACCGACAGTTGTTATTTACTGTAATTCTTCACTACGTAGTCATCCAGTATTTTTCTGAACTCAGCACCTATACCCTCACCCTTAAGAGTAGTGTAATGCTCGCCATCCACATAGACGGGTGCTTTAGGTTCTTCAAATGTTCCGGGCAGTGATATGCCGATGTTGGCATGACGAGATTCACCGGGACCGTTCACAACACATCCCATTACGGCCACGTCCATCTCCTCCACTCCGGGATAGACTTCCCTCCAGACCGGCATTGACTCTACAATATAGTTCTGTATTTCATCAGCCAGTTCCTGGAAATAGGTGCTTTTTGTTCTTCCACAACCCGGACAGGATGTAACCTGGGGAATAAAACTTCTGATGCCGAGCGACTGAAGGATCTGCTGACAAATTCGTACCTCTTCGGCACGGTCGGCTCCCGGCATTGGGGTAAGAGAAACTCGTATTGTGTCTCCAATTCCTTCCTGTAAAAGCACGCCCAATGCAACAGAACTCGCTACGGTTCCCTTCATTCCCATTCCGGCTTCAGTGAGACCCAGATGTAGCGGATACTTCAGATCATTCGCGATTCTTCTGTAGACGTTAATCAGATCTTGTACACCGCTCATTTTACAGCTTACAACAATTTTATCTGAGGCCAGGCCAACATCCTCAGCCAAAGCCGTTGATCGCCGTGCACTCTCCACCATGGTATCCAGCATCACCTCTTTGGATGATTTCGGATTTGTTCTGCTGTTATTTTCATCCATGTATTGAGCCAATAACTGTTGATCCAAAGACCCCCAGTTTACCCCAATCCGAACCGGCTTATCATATGTGATTGCCTGTTCCACAATCGTGCAAAAATTCTCATCTCGCGTTTTGGTTCCGGTATTCCCCGGATTGATCCTAAACTTCGCCAGCGACTTCGCCATTTCCGGATATTTCGTCAACAGCTTGTGTCCGTTATAGTGAAAATCTCCCACAATGGGGACTAATACACCGCGATTCAGAAGTTTTTCTTTGATGTGCGGTACCGCCTTGGCAGCGGCGTCGTTGTTTACCGTAATCCGCACAATCTCCGAACCGGCCTGATGCAGATGATCAACCTGATCCACTGTTTCGTCAATGTCGGCCGTATCCGTATTGGTCATAGACTGCACCACAATTGGGTGACCGCCACCAACGGGAATATCTCCTACCATTACTGTTATTGATTTTCTGCGCGTAATAGGATTATTCATTTTTCTTTAAACTTTTGAATGACACTTTTTAAAAATTCCAAGTAACAAAAAACAAATTCCAAACAGTCAATTCTACTGTTCACTACTGTTTATGATGGCTGATAAAATTTTCCGAAGCTCATCAGATTCTGTAATTAATTCTTCAATTTCCTGCTCTAAATCAACATTCGTAACTTTTAGCAATCTCAACCAATATTTTGACTCTTTCGCTTCTTTTCGACTCACTTTTATTCGATAAAGAAAGTCTTTTTTACTGAGTGCTTCATTTGCTTCAATATAATTTGCCCCAATTGATCCCGATGATCTTACCAGTTGTTTTGAGTCCTCTCGGTTAGATACAGAGTATGAGAACTTGTTGACTAGTATTCTGCAATGTTTCGCAAACGTATAAGTCCTTTCTTCCAAATCATACTTTTTACCCATATCAATTTTTGTTTGGATTTTGGCATTTGGAATTTGGTGCTTAGTGCATAAATATTAGTTTCTCTTACTCAGATCAAACAGCTTTTTCTTCTCTTCTTTGGTCAGGCCGTCGTAGCCGTGCTTTGAGATTTTTTCCAGGATATCATCAAGATCTGAAATTTCCTCCTCATCCAGTATTTCCACGTCACTTACGGAGTACATATCCCTGTTCTTTTTTCGTTTCTTCTCCTTCTTCTTTTTACTGCTAAAACCGGAGAGTTCGGGATTCCATATTTTTTCAATGGGACGCACAAATTTTGATAGATCCGTACCGCTGTAGTGAGCTTTAACAAGAAGATAACCAATACCGGCACCGCCAAGGTGAACCAGGCGTGCCACGCCATCTCCGTCACCAAGCAAGAGCACGTCAAGTACAATCAATCCGGCAACCACATAGCGCGCTTCAATGGGTGGAAGCAAGAAAAGCATAATCGGCATGGTTGGATACATATAGGCAAAGGCGACCATCACACCAAAAACAGCGCCCGACGCTCCAATAACCATACTTGATCCGTAAAGAAATGAAAGAGCAATATGTAGTATGGCACCGCCGATTCCTGCTCCGAAAAAGATCACGGCAAACGTTCGAGGCCCTAATCCCTCTTCCACTGCCCGGCCCATCCACCAGAGCCAGAGCATATTAAAAAGGAGGTGAAATCCACCGCCATGCAGAAACATGTAGGTTACAAATCGCCACGGTTGCGTTACAGCCGTGACCAGATCAGGATTAAACCCAAACAGTTCAATAATATACCGGTTCAGAGATTGCCCACTGATCTGAATACCGCCGAAAAATGCCTGAAAAATAAACACGGCCACATTGATAGCGATAAGCGTACGAATCACCGTGGGCATACGCATGAAGCCGCGTTTAAAAGAGTTCCAAAAAGAGTCTTGCTGATACATATTCATGAGTTCAATCCGGTTATGCGCGTCGTTCTCCTTTCAAGCCCCAGTATTTGATTAAAATATATCCTACAACCATACCGCCGAGGTGGGCAAAGTGTGCAATTCCGCTGTCGGGGCGCATCAGGCCGGACATCAATTCAATGACTCCAAAAATAGCGACGAAATACTTCGCTTTAATCGGTACCGGAGGTATTAACAACATAATGTAACGGTCCGGAAACATCATCCCGAAAGCCAGAAGTATTCCATAAACGGCACCCGATGCTCCAACCGTTGGGGCACCGCTTCCGCCAATCCACATATGAATAAGCGCCGCACCCACTCCTGTTAAAAAGTAGTAGATCGCAAAGCGTTTTGTTCCCCAGAAATTTTCAATACCCTGTCCAAAAATCCATAGTGCAAACAAGTTAAAAATAATGTGCCCAAATCCGGCGTGGATAAACATATAGGTGATCAGCTGCCAGGGAGCAAAATTGCCGGAACCGATGGGCCATAATGCTCCAAACATCATCAGATATTGCTGAAGCATCGGGTTCATCAACGCCACAAAAACCAACAGATTTACAATAATCAGGTGTTTTACGGCGGGAGGAAAAATAGAAAACTGCGTTGTCGGCGAATAGTTATTGTTGTCGTAATTCAATGAAACTGTTGTTTTTTAAAATTATTCTGAGCTCTATAATATACGTGAAATCCGCTTAAAGTTACGCCCGGAATTCCCTGGCCCGGAAACACGGTATCTCCGCACAAATAAAGACCTTTGAACGGCGTTTGATTCGGTGTCCAGTCGAGCAGTGAGCGCCCCATACTTTGCGGAATCCCACCTACACGGCCTTTTTTACGATAAACCCAGTTCTCCCAGCTGACCGGTGTTGCCGAAAATGCGAGCTTTATTTCAGCTTTGTCGAATTGCGGAAGCTGTTCTTTGAGAACAGCTATGATCTGCTCTTGAACTCTCACTTTTTCATCATCATAGTTACCGTTTAAAGAGAACCAGTAGTCGGTCTCTGTATGAGACGAAATATTCAGAACCCGTGTACCATTTTTGGAACGCTCCTCATCATCCGGATGAGAAAATGAGATAAAGATCGAATCAGAATGAATACCTGAAATTGGGTCGTTGATGTGAATCTGATGATGCAGCGGCATCTCTTTGTCATAAACATCATCGGTTACCACGCCCATCGTAAACGCACCCCATGCCTCGCTGTATTTGGCAGATTCCTGCTTAAAGTAGTCCGCCATTTTACCGGAGGTAATATCTTCCATATTCCAAACCGGAATATTTGATATGATCTGTCTCGCCTTATATGACCGATCTTTGGAGGTAGAAACCATAAACCCTTCCTCGAGTTGACTCAAAGAGAGCACACGTTCTTTTGTTCTGATCTCTCCCCCATTCTTTTCGATAAAGTCTCTCAACGTCTCCGCCATTTTAACCAGACCACCGGGAACCGAGTAGTTCGAACAGTTTGTATAGGTAATGGCGGGGGCACCAAAAAGAAATGGTGTATCGTCTGATTTTGATTGAGCGGAAATCAGTAGCTGTTCATCCAGGAACTGATAAAATTCAGGATTGGTGATATTGCAATCCATTGCAAACTCTTTTACCGATTTGATGGCATAAGGCAAAACCCAAACGTCTCGCGGGTCATTTTTTAAGAGCTTTAACCAATCCGATACGGATTGCGGAGGGAACGCGGTATTTTTTTCAGAGACTCTCCATACCACATCAGCTACCCGAAACGCTTTTTTCCAGAATAATTCTTGGGCCTTCTCCTCTCCAAAGTGCTTGATCGATTCCTTGATCCATTCATCCCGATCTTCGTAACGGGTAATCTCCTTACCGTTCAGATGAACCTTCATTGAAGGGTTCAATTTAGTTTTCGGAATGGTAATACCAAGCGTCTCTTCCAGTTTTTTGAGGGGTTGATGTTGATCAAAGCCAATCAGCGTGGTTGCTCCTGATTCAAAGATATATCCTTTCCTGTAGTAAGAAGAGCTGCAGCCACCTATGGCAAGTGCGGCTTCCAATACCAAAACGGAGTGGCCATCCTTTGCCAAAAGAGAAGCTGCGGTTAATCCGCCCATTCCCGAACCGATCACAATAAAATCATAAATTTCGTCTGTTTGATTCATACCCGCAGAACAACAAAGAGTGCATCAGAGGTTCCTGATTGATCGGATTTCTCTGACTATTTACCGGCCATGAATGACCGGCTCGCGTATGAAGCCCAAACTATTGGGCTTTGTTTTAAACTGTATTGATATAAAACAAACCCATTCATGGGTTAAACATACGAGCGTGGGATTTATCCCTGCGAGTACCATTTAGAATGTCAACAATCTATCCTTTTAAAAAGTGTGAGGCCTATAGTGAATACTATCTTTGATACTGCCACGAAGTCACGAGGCCACTAAGATATCACGAAGGATTTTATCCGCGGAACTCTGCGTAATAATCAGCGCAAATCAGCGAGAAACACATTTCAATTGAATATAAAACCCTTAACCCATTCATTGGTTATACAAACGAGCGTGGGATTTATCCCCGCTTTAAATTTAAAATCCTCACCTTCGCAAGTAGAGACATGAGGTGGTTGATAACTTAAAATTAGATGATAATTGTCTCAATAGCTCCGGATATAGCCACGGCTCATCTTTTGACGCGTAGCGAAACACGGATTTGCATGGAAGATTCAATCCATTCAGTGCTTCTGTGGCTTCCAAATAATTCCAATCTTAAAGTGATAAAAGAATGCTTACGATATTCTGCCACGAAGTCACGAGGTCACTAAGATTTCACGAAGGATTTTATCCGCGTAACTCTGCGTGATAATCAGCGCAAATCAGCGAGAAACACATTTCAATTGAATAT
>CAYNZY010000046.1:0-12231 GCA_964401805.1 uncultured Rhodohalobacter sp. | reverse complement strand
TGATAAAAGAATGCTTGCGATATTCTGACACTAGGGCACGATTATTTCAAAAAAGATAATATCTGCGAAACTCTGCGAAAGCATCCGCGAATATCTGCGAGAAACTTTTCCTAATTCATTATATGCTCAAAACTCTTTCATTAGTTGTTTTAATGGGCACAGGATTTATCCCCGCGATTTATTTATCCAGTTTATTTCGTGCTAACCTGGCTATCAGAATGATCCACCCCAAATTATCGTTAAAATCCACTCAACCGAGTAATTCTAAATCAAATTGTAAAATGCCGGAAGGACCCGAAGTTCATCGTGAAGCCGACAAAATCCGAAATGCAATCGGTGGTCAATCTCCAATCTACACCTATTTCTATCACGATCACCTTAAACCCTTCGAAAGCGATCTAACCGGAAAACAAGTTGAAAACGTAGAAGCATATGGCAAAGGCTTGGTCATCTCATTTGAAGATGATTTCCACGTTTATTCACATAACCAACTGTACGGCAAGTGGTATATCAAACCTGCAGGCGAATATCCAAAAACCAATCGCGAGCTGCGTCTCGAAATCCGGACTGATCAGAAATCTGCCCTGCTCTACAGCGCCAGCGAAATTGATGTGATGGATTCGGTATCTCTTCATGAACACCCCTATTTAACCAAATTGGGACCCGACCTGCTGAAAGGTGTTGAGCACGATACCATTGCTGAACGCACAGTCGAAGATCAATTCCGAAGAAAATCATTTGCCTCACTCCTTCTCGATCAGGGTTTCCTGAGCGGCGTAGGCAACTACCTGCGAACCGAAATTCTATACGATGCCCGTATTCATCCCAAAAAACGCCCGATGGATCTTTCTGATGAATCTATTGAAACATTCTCAAAATCTGCTTTGACCATCACAGGCCGATCGTATGAAACGGGTGGTATTACAACGCCCAATGAATTGGCAATGAAACTGAAATCTGAGGGAAACAAACGTCGTGATTATCGCCACTATCTGTTTGGCAGAGAAGATAAGCCGTGCCACGTTTGTGGAAGCAGTATTCAAAAATCGAAGATGTCGGGTAGAAGGATATATATTTGTGATACGTGTCAGAAGAAATAAATAATTTCGCTACAGAGATTTCCAACGTATTCCGCAATTCATAGTACATCATTTTAGCCACCGCTCATCTTTTGACGCGTAGCGAAACACGGAATTGCACGGAAGCTATTGTATATTCAGTGCTTGACTTCTCATCGAAAAATGTATGTTGACATTTAAATCTGCGTAATCATCTGCGCAAATCTGCGAGAACCCACTTTTAACCCCAATATGAGCACCAAACCCATTTATGGGTATTACATACGAGCGCGGGATTCATCCCCGCGTATTGTTTCACACCAAAAGATGTGCAGTTGGCTTTTTTAGTTCAGTTCCTAAAACCTAAACCTAACTCCCACTCCACCATTGATATCAAAATCGGATTCAGTTTCAGGCATAATGGGAAGTGACGGAGCCAGTTCGAAAAAAATCCCAAGACGACGAGCTATGTTAAGCTGCAATCCGATTGGTATGCGAGCTGCGAATCGAGTCTCATCATCAAACAGAAGACGCCCTCCCAAACCCGCATAGAGTGCCACACCGGAATCTGCCCAAAAATGCCACAGATAGTTAGAATGAATATGCATGTTACCGGAGGGATCATGAATTGTACCCCATTCGCTCGGAGACCATGCCACTCCCAGATCTACAGCAGTATTTTCGGATATCCAGAATTTGGCACTTACTCCGGTCGGTTCACCGATAACCACTCCCAGCTCGGTGCTTTGAGCAGTCGATTCATTGTGTGCCGAAACCATTAATGCTATGGATAAAATCAGAATGGGTAGACATTTCATAGAAATGGATGAAATTTGGGATTATTATAACGAAATACTTTTTCGTGAAGATTAAAAATGTTTCATTTCAACATTCATTAAAACTTGAAATAAGCATTTGATATGAACGCTAATCATAATTAACGAAAATGTCCGACCGTAGGATATACATCTGTAACTCTTGTCAGAACCGGTAAGACGAGCCACGGCTCATCTTTTGACGCGTAGCGAAACACGGAATACACCGAAACTAACATAGTTTCATGAGTCCCGGGTTTAAGACTGATACTGAATTTAAAGATTCCGTTTAGTCCGTGTTCAATGTACGAATCACCCGGCACGGATTTCCCGCGGCAAGAACATTCGCAGGTATGTCACGAGTTACAATACTACCGGCTCCGATGGTTGTGCCGGAACCTATACGTACACCCGGACAGATGATCGCCCCACCACCAATCCAAACATCATCTTCGATTGTAATAGGGTGTGCCAGCTCCCACTCTTCTCCTCTCTCGGCCGGATTTAAAGGATGAGTTGCCGTATAAATCTGAACTTTTGGACCCAGAAATACCCTATTTCCAATTCGAACTTCGTTACAGTCGAGAATAACACAGTCGTAGTTGGCAAAGAATTGGTCACCGGCATAAATATGAACTCCATAATCGCAGTAGAATGGCGGTTTCACTTCTGAGTTTTTTCCAAGAGTGCCAAATAGTTCATTCAACAGAGTTATTCGTTCAGTACGCTCATCAGGGCCGGAATGGTTAAACGAGTGCATTGTCTTCAGAGCTTTTGCATGCATCCGGCTAAGCTCTTCATCTTTTGCTTTATAAGGCTTTCCGGCAAGCATACGCTCTCGCATCGATAAGCTGTCCTTTGTTGAACTCATATCAGAATTTTTAATAATCAGTTTACTCTATAGATAAAAAATCTCGAAAATTCATAAGGAGAAAACAGTCGCTTTAGTCTACGCAAATTTTCAGGAATTCATAAACCACTTCGAAAGCCCTGATTTACAATGAATCGAATTAGTTTATGTGTACTACTCAAAAGGAACTTTCCTTTTAAAAAGGGGTACATATGATACACTTAAGAGAGGCTTTAGATGAAGTATTTTTGGTTAGCAATTATCTCCGCATTTTTAGTAGCAGTAGGTTCAGATAAGGCATTTTCACAACAGACTGAAATTGGATTTAAAGGTGGTTTTAATATCTACTCCCTCAATTTTGAGAACAATGCCGAAACCGGTAACCGTACGACTCTTCAGTACGGCTTTATTGGCCGGTTCTATCCGGTTCAGATTAGACCATTTACCCTTCAAACCGAGCTAAACTACTCTCCTCAGGGTGTGCATCTTAAAAGTACAGACGCAGTAATAAGACTGGATCATATTAATGTGCCTATTCTATTACAGTACCGGTTTGATAACAACATACAGGTACAGGCAGGTCCGCAGCTGGGTTTTCTGTTGAACACGTGGATGGATCAAAATGGATCTACTTATGATATAGCGAACAGATTCAGAAAAGTAGATCTAAGCTTCAGTGCAGGTTTAAATTATCCACTGATGCCAAACGGTTTGGGGATTGACATCCGGTATAATCTCGGACTCAGCAGAATTTCTACGGATAATTTATACAGATCCAGTAATCGAGGTCTTCAAATAAGTCTGTTTTACTTGTTTGATTTTAAGAAAGGCTCCCAGCGATAAAACTTGTAGCATTATCGTAATTCTAAAGAGTTACTTAAGTCAATTTTTTGGCGCATAGTGCAATTTCAACTCACGAATAAACTCATCGTGATCCACCCCTTCACCGCTCTTTAACTCTTTCCGGGCAGCAACAATCTCTTCCAGTAGATTCGCCTTATCCATCAGCTTTTCGTACTCATCAGCATCCAAAAGAACCGCAGACTTTTGTCCTTGCTGAGTTATAACCAGGGTATGATGTTCACTCCTTACCTTTTCTAAATAAGAGGCTACATCAGCCTGAAAATCCGAAAGTGAGCATGTTTTTTTGTCTAATTGCATTTTTGACATAATGAACAGCGTTAATTCAATGTTTCAAGCAATGTGGTAAAATCCTATTTACTTATTTAAAAAACTCCCCTGCAATTTTTTTGCAACGATACTGTAATTCTGTCAACCTCTTCAGCTCCATCCGGTATTTCTTCCAATTCCAGTCCCGGGAAGAACAGTTCGTCTTTCCATGTTTGTATGGTTGAACTGAAAAAGGCTGAGGCTGTAGAGTCTGATTCGTAAGCAATAATCTCATAATTTTCTCCCAGATCTCCGCCAAATCTGGTAATGACCTGCCATCCACCGTCTCTTTTGTAAGAGGTGTTCGTTTGATCAGATTGAGGATAATAAAATCCATCAGATGGTTTCAAAAGCACCCAGATATCCTTCTCAAGGGGTTCCGGATAGACACCCATCGTTAAAATACGGCAATCTACCCTGTCACCGTCCAGCGGTGAGATAATCTGAGTTCGGTCAACCGGATACTCTACCTGTTTAATGTTTCCGGTAGTAACCTGTTCCATCTGCGCCATACTATTGGTTATTCCATACGTATATCCGCCATAAATAAGCAACATGATACCAACCAAACCAAAAGAGACCCTCAATTTTGCACTTATTAAAGGTTTGGATGACTCTTTGAATGACATACTTCCCAGCAGTGCAATGAGAATAAGCACTGCACCTATAATGATTGTTCCGATTTCTAACGTCATAATGACTTTAATTTAGTGCTTTGTTGAATGTAAACCGATAACCTGACGATCACCTATAATTTAACACAAGCTTCCAAAATTGGTTCTATTACTATATTAATTGAATTTATGATTCGATCCAATAAATTTTGGGATATCGAGCACCATATATTGATAGAAATCCAAGCTTTACATAGTACTGTTACAATGGTTGGTATCCGGCGACTGGAAACAGTTCATCATCCAAGGATGAACCTTTTTTAAAAAGATCACGGCTATTTACAGCATACTGAAACTGTACGACAGGAGAAATTCTAAGAGATTGTCAGGAGATGGAATATCATACTCAGCCCTGGGTCAGCAAAATCAAACTATCTTCCAGTGCCCCAACCGAGTGAGTAACTTCAGCAGGGATATCAACCTCATCATGCTGTTTCATCCGAAGATCCTTTCTTCCCTGGTGATAGATCACATCGCCTTCTAAAACCAAAAGTTTGGTGGGATGATGAGCTTTATGGTCTTCAAGTTTCATCCCTTTTTTAAATCCAAAGAGCAACACTTTAAAATGTTCTCCTATGTGAAATGCCTTTGCAACCGGATTTTTTGATGTCTCGAGCTGTTTTTTAATCTCTTTTATAGTCATAACTGTGGTATCCATTTAGAGGTGTAATGTTATAGCTAATGTAGATTCAGTTATAAAACTTATTCGTCAACAAATATCACGTCATTATTTTCAGTGATCACGTTTGGCAATAATCCACACAGCGTGAACAATGCCGGGTATATATCCTAAAATAGTCAGCAATATGTTTAGCCAGAACGCTCCACCTATCCCTACCGTCAAAAAAACGCCAACAGGTGGCAATAAAATGGCGAAAATCAGTCGAATGATACTCATGATAACAGATATATTAAATGATTGATTATTACTACTGATAAATATACAAGTTCGAACCAGAAATACTATTCCGTGATAAGTTCTGCCCTGTGCACCTTTCAGCCTGAATCCTACCAGTATTTAAAAGATGAAAGATGCTCTGCAATGTCCGGTTTTTCCTCCCCCAATAGGTCATTCTTAATGCTTACACAGCACACGACGAGTGTAGCAGGCTAGAGTAAATACTCTCCTGATTTTTATTTAGATTTGATCTAATTAAATTTTGCAGGCGGTTATGATCTTCTTAACTTAGACTCATTCTAAATAACCAACACAAACCACAATTTATAACCGCAAGTATTACCAAAGAATGAAAACGATAAGACTATTACTCTTACCTCTTCTAACACTTAGCTTTTTTGTTTCTTGTGACATCAACAGCAGCAGCGACACCGACATCGAAGTTCCTCCCACATACGAATTTGAACGAAATGGTGAATCGACCGTCTCCTTTACAGGACAAACCACCCGAATTAAAATGGGCGATGAGCTCTACTCAGCCATGCTCGACTTTGATAACACAACGATAGAGCTTCTTCTGCAGATGTACCGAAATCAGGACGAAAACGGTAACGATGTAGATCCCTACTCTGACAGTGAACTGAACGCATCTGACAAAAGTATTAAAAGCAAGGTAGCCGCTTCCCGCGACTATTTTTCATCCAACGCTTCTCTTAGTGTGGATATCAAAAATGATTTTGAAACCTGGATGATCGGTCAGATTAATGAAGTATTTCCAAACCGTAATCAACTCGCTGAAGCCGGTGTTCCAGGACAAATAGCTGATGGATCAGGTGAACGATACATCAACTCTCAAGGGCTGGAATACGACCAGATGGTTGCCAAAGGCCTGAATGGTGCACTCATGGCCGACCAAATGCTGAACAACTATCTGAGCCCTTCTGTATTGGATGAAGGCAACAATCGTGAAGAGAATGATGAAGGTGTAACCGCAGACGGTGCCAATTATACTACAATGGAGCACAAGTGGGATGAAGCCTACGGATACATTTTTGGAACTTCTGCTGATCCGGCAAATCCATTAGCTACCATCGGAAGTGACGATATCTTCCTCAATAAATATACCGGTAGAGTTATTGGGGATGATGATTTTAGCACAATTGCTGAGGATATCTTTAACGCATTCAAATTGGGTCGTGCCGCCATTGTCGAAGGGGATTATGATTTACGTGACGAGCAAGCCGCTATTATTCAGGAGGCTATTTCTGAAGTAATCGGTATTCGAGCGGTTTACTATCTGCAGGCCGGTAAACGTCAGATTGAAGATGACCAGATTGGATCTGCATTCCACTCTCTCTCTGAAGGATATGGTTTTATTTACAGTCTGCAGTTCACACGTATTCCCGGAACCGACCAGCCTTACCTCACCAACAGTGAAGTGGAAGCCATTCTTACCGATCTGCTGGATGATGGCGAAAATGGGCTTTGGGATCTTGAAACTTCAACCCTCGACGATTTATCTGAACAAATTGCCGACAAATTTGATTTTACATTAGAAGAAGCCGCATCTAATTAATTCAAATTATTTAAACATAAGCTGGCAGCTGAAAAAGGCTGCCGGCTTTTTATACGAAAAGACTTTGTTATCATGAAGAAATTTGCTCTATTTATTTTGTCCATTATTCTGTTTTGGGGCTGCACGGATGATGGTCCGTCAGGACCAAATGCTGATGAATTTGACCGGGAAGCTATCTTAGAAAACTGGGCGGATAATATTATTATTCCTTCCTTTACCCATTTTTCAGAAACAACCGGACAGCTTCATACATCCGCTGAAACCTTTGCTGCTGAACCGACACAGCAAAATCTAGATGCACTGCGTGGAAGCTGGGAAACAGCCTATCTTGCTTTTCAGCACGTATCCATGTTTGAGATGGGACTGGCCATGCAGATCCGTTACCGTGACTATCTAAATATTTACCCTACCGATGCGGAAGAGATCGAAAACAGTATTCAATCCGGCAATTACAACCTGGAGCTTCCGTCACTAACCGACAGTCAGGGTTTTCCGGCTCTTGATTATCTGCTGCACGGCCTGGCTGAAAATGATGAAGAAATTCTCTCCCATTTTACTACAGATACCAATGCTGAGAACTATCGAACTTACCTGACAGACGTTACGAACAGAATCGATAATCTGACCGATCAGGTGCTAGACAGCTGGACTTCCGGTTACCGGGATGAGTTTGTGAATAACTCAGGAAATGGAGCCAATTCCTCTCTGGATATGATGGTGAACGACTACATCTTTTACTACGAGAAAAACCTCAGAGCCGGGAAAGTTGGTATTCCTGCCGGTGTATTCTCAGGCAATCCGCTTAGCGGTCATGTTGAGGCATACTACAGTAACGGATTTTCCAAGGCGCTTTTTAATGAAGCTCTTTCGGCAAGCATCAACTTTTTCAATGGTGTTCATTTCAACAGCAGCACAAATGGGCAAAGCCTGGATGACTATTTGGACTACCTGAATACTATGAAAGATGGAGCGGATTTAACCGGGTTAATCAACAGTCAGTTTGAGCTGGCTCGCGACGAAGCCGAAGCGTTAAATCCTGATTTTGCCGCACAGGTACTATCCAACAATACGCTGATGCTTTCTACCTACGATGAACTGCAAAAAAACGTTGTTAACCTGAAAGTGGATATGCTTCAGGCCCTCAACATTAATGTAGACTACGTGGACGCAGACGGCGATTAATCATTGAATTCACCAACCATTCGTTCCTATTTTACCGAAACTCAGAATGCTGCTCCATTAGCCGTTTTCCGAATCCTTTTCGGAATTCTGATGCTGTGGAGCATCGTTCGTTTTGCGGCCAATGGCTGGATCTCAAAGCTCTACATTGAGCCACAATTTTTCTTTTCGTACTACGGCTTTGGATGGGTACAGCCGATTGGCGAATGGACATACCTGATATTTGTAGTTTGCGGACTGTCTGCCATCTTTGTGGCAATCGGTTTCAAATACCGCAATTCAGTTATCGTATTTTTCCTCAGCTTCACCTACATCGAGCTGATGGATAAAACCACCTATCTGAATCACTACTATTTCATCAGCATCCTCAGTTTTCTGATGATTTTCCTTCCGGCTCATGCCTACTACTCAGTGGACGGCTACAGAGATGAAAACCTCAGATCACAGGAAGTACCAAGATGGTCTATAGATTCCATCAAACTGCTGTTGGGAATTGTCTATTTTTATGCCGGACTTGCCAAACTCAATTCAGACTGGCTGTTTGAAGCTATGCCGCTACAGATTTGGCTGCCGGCTAAATACTCTATTCCACTGCTTGGAGATCTGTTGCAGCAAACATGGGTTCATTATGCTTTTGCCTGGAGTGGAGCCATTTATGATCTTTCAATTCCATTTTTGTTGCTATATAAAAGAACACGGGTTTTTGCATTCGCACTTGTCGTGGTCTTCCATATACTCACGCGTGTGCTCTTCCCTATTGGGATGTTTCCTTACATCATGATTGCAAGTGCTCTGATCTTTTTTGATGCAGGTTTACACAACCGAATTCTCTCAAAAATCTCTGAATGGCTCAAGATCTCCAAATCCATATTTGACAACGGTACAAACTACCAATTTCCTAAAACCTGGATTCGTAAAAGCACAATTGGAATTCTCACCGTCTTCTTCATTCTTCAACTTTTAATTCCATTCCGATACATGCTCTATCCCGGTGAACTGTTCTGGACCGAAGAGGGTTATCGGTTTTCGTGGCGGGTCATGCTGATGGAGAAAGCCGGCTATGCAAATTTCAAAGTTGTTAATCCGGAAAACGGTCAGCGATTTTACGTGGACAACACCGAATTTTTAACGCGTTTTCAGGAGAAGCAAATGTCCACACAACCCGATTTTATCCTCGAATACGCCCATTTTCTGGAAGACCACTATCAGCGGCAAGGCATTGATGATCCAGAAATTTACGTGGAAAGCTACGTTGCACTGAATGGACGTCGAAGTCAACCCTATGTAAATCCGGATGTGGATTTAACCGAAATCGAACCCTCATTTAAACACCGAACCTGGTTACTCCCTTTTAATGATGAAATTAAAGGCCTTTAGTTTATTTCTTCTTTTTGGATGTTTGGGGCTCACTGCCCAGGCGCAGCATCAGATCTACGGCTACGTTGTAGAAAAGGAGACGAAAGCTCCCATTGAAAATGTGGATATTTATGACAACGAGGCCGGAAAGTCCTACAGCACCGATGAAGATGGATATTTTGAGATCAATGATCTGTCCAACGGTACTTACGTTCTCTTTTTTTACAAGCTGGGATATGAAGTGGTTCAACTTCCTGTCGTCATCGAGTCAGAGAGCAAAGATCTCTCTATTGAAATGGAGGAACTTTCCAGGGAGCTCACAGAGCTTTCGGTCACAGATCAGCAAGAGCAGATATTTTCTACGCGTCGGCTGCGCGAAGTGGAAGGAACTTCTATTTTTGCCGGGAAGAAAAATGAGGTGATCAACCTCGAGCAGATGGTTGTAAATACTTCAGGAAATAATGCCCGGCAGATTTACAGCCAGATTTCCGGACTGAACATTTTTGAGTCGAACGATGCCGGACTGCAGCTTAATATCGGTGGCCGCGGTCTCGATCCCAGCCGATCATCCAATTTCAATATCCGACAAAACGGGTACGATATCAGCGCAGACGTACTCGGATACCCCGAAAGTTACTACACCCCTACGGCCGAAGCATTGGATGAAATCCAGGTTATTCGCGGTGCAGCTTCCCTGCAATACGGTACGCAATTTGGAGGCCTGGTCAACTTCAAACTGAAAAAACCGATTCGAAACAAATCCATGGAGTGGACTTCCCGTCAATCGGTCGGTTCAAACGCTCTCTTCACATCCTTCAACAGCCTGAGCGGAACATCCGGAAAGCTGGGATACTATGGATTTTTTAACTACAAGAATGGAGACGGATTTCGGCCAAATTCGGGTTTTGAATCACAGAATGCCTACATCTACACCGACTATCAGCTGGGTAAGAACACGAAAATAAGTGCAGACTTTACGTACCTTTACTATCTCGCCCAACAACCGGGCGGTTTGACCGATGCTCAGTTTTATCGCAATCCGGAAGTTAGCAATCGAACCCGAAACTGGTTTGAGGTGGATTGGAAGTTGGCATCTGCAAAACTGGAGCATACCTTTTCATCCCGCACCAAATTCAGCCTGTTGGCTTTTGGGCTGAATGCTTCACGAAAATCTGTTGGATTCCGAACCAACCGTGTGTCGCAGGAGGATGACCTGAATGCCCCGCGCGATCTTATTCTGGGTGATTTCAACAATTGGGGAGCTGAAGCACGGTTTTTGCACCGCTACAAAATAGGATCCAGAAATTCGGTTTTTCTGATTGGCTCTAAATATTATCAATCTGAAAACACCTCTATTCAAGGACCGGGATCAGCAAGTGCTGAAGCCGATTTTACCCTGGCCGATGAACAATTTCCAAACTTCCCCAATCAATCAAACTTTACCTTCCCGAATAATAACGTGGCTCTCTTTGGTGAAAACATATTCTATCTGAAAGACAATTTATCTATCACCCCCGGTTTCCGGTTTGAATATATCAACACCCAAAGCCGCGGCTCATTTAAACGCGTAAATTTCGACCTGGCCGGGAACCCAATTCAAAATGAAACTTTCGAGGACAACCGGGATTTTAAACGAAGCTTTGTATTGTTGGGAGCCGGACTCAGTTATCTGCCGGAGCCCAAAACCGAATTTTATGGGAATTTCTCTCAAAACTATCGATCTGTTACGTTTAACGACATCCGCATTGTAAATCCCACATTTCAGGTAGATCCGGATATTACTGACGAGAGTGGCTTTACGGCAGATTTTGGAATTCGAGGACGGTTTGGAGCCAACATCTCCTACGACGTTGGCGGTTTCGGACTGATGTACGACAATCGTATTGGTGAGGTATTACGGGCGGAAACCCGCATCAATGCGGAGGGCATACCTGAAGAGACCGGACGAGTGGTGCGATTTCGCGGAAATATCGGTCGGGCGTTTATGTACGGTATAGAGAGTCTGATAGAGGTAAACCTTCTGCCTTATATCACCAAAGAGAATCGGGATCTGAAATTCAGCATATTCGCCAATACAGCCGTTACAAAGTCAGAATATCTTGATTCAGATATTTCCGGTGTGGAAGGAAATCAGGTAGAATTTGTTCCTTTTTTGAATTTGAAGACCGGGTTTAATGCCGGATACAAAGATCTAAAAGCAAGCCTGCAATACACCTACGTTTCCGGTCAATATACCGATGCATCCAATGCAGAACAGAATCCATTTGATAATCAGAGCGGCATCCGCGGTGAAATTCCCGCATATGATGTATTGGATTTATCCGCTTCCTATACCTGGAGAGATTTTACTTTGGAAGCAGGCATTAACAACGTTCTTAACAACCGGTATTTTACGCGACGAGCAACCGGATATCCCGGTCCGGGCATCATCCCTTCCCCACCCCGCACATATTACCTGACGCTTCAGCTAAAGATATAATTGCAGCTACTTCAGACAACCTCTTCGAATTGCAAGATTATAAAGACACCGTCAATTTAGCTTTTCAGCTAAGTTGAATAGATACGAAAAAATGAAGATTTAAAAATTAAATCTCTCATTGCAGATGTGCCTTTCGGTCGTAATGACTTCCCCATTTGCACCAACGGAATTCTCAA
>CAYNZY010000045.1:5324-22677 GCA_964401805.1 uncultured Rhodohalobacter sp. | reverse complement strand
ACACAGCAAAGATCAAAGGTTGCTGCTCCGGGACGCCGAATACCTTGCAGTTCTTCCATCAGGTGTCTGAATAGGTTCAGATAGGAATCAACAAGTGAAAGATCGTTGTAAGGAAAACCTGTTCCGATAAAAGCATCTCTTGGATTTGAGGTGTTCGACACCGAAATTTTTTCACCGTTTAACCATGCCCCTTTACCGGCAACAGCCGTAAACTCTTCATTACGGTTCACTTCAATCACCACACCTACTTTCGGCTCCTTATTTTCCCATAGGGCAACAGACACACAATAGACCGGGAAGTCGTGTGCAAAGTTTGTGGTACCGTCTATTGGATCTACAATCCAGACTCTCGAATCACTTAATTTTTCGTGAACTTCTGTCTCCTCAGCGAGGATCTCATCGTCCGGACAGTGCTCATTAATATAAGCCAGAATATTCTTTTCCGTCTCCAGATCCGCATCCGTTACCAAATCATGATGTCCCTTCTCTCGTGTGTTCAGCGCTTTCGACTGATAGCTTTTGATTGTTTCAACTCCTTTACGAGCAGCGTTTAGGGCGATTTCTAAGTCTGTATTCATATTATTTTAGTAATAGCTATAAAATTCGAATTACCGAAATCCCAAATCCGAACTTTTGAATATTAATCAGAAGAATTTCGTATGATTGCGCCAAATATTTTCTCAAGTTCAACAGCTTCATTTATAAGTTGAGATTTCACTTCATCATTCTCTTTACCGGTTTCAATGAGTCTTAAAAAAAATCTGGACTCCTTTATTTCTTTCCGACATATTTTAATTCTGTATACAAAATCCTTTCTACTTACAGCCTCATTTGCTTCTATGTAATTAGCCCCCACTGAACCACTGGCACGGCCGAGTTGTCTACAATCATCAACATTTGTTAAAGACTTTGGAACATGTTTTATAAACGATCGAACATCATTCGCAAACTGGTAAGTTCTCTCCTCTAGATCATATTTATTGTTATCTCCCATATTCAAGATCGATTTTTCGGATTTCGAGTTTCGAATTTCGAATTTTCACCAATTGATTTTTTTTAAAAATGGATTTAAAAATTACTCCTCACCTTTCATTTTATACTCAAACTTTCCCGAAATAGATGCTGAGCTATCGTTCTTCAAAAAGTCGGGATCATCAAAAAGCTCGTCGGCAGATATTTTTTGAATTCGAGTAATCTCTTTTTGAAGCTTGGTCATTGTTTTCATGAGCTTCGACTTCTCTTCTCCCTCACTCTTTTTCATTCGTTCGGTAATTTCTCTTCGTTTTCTTTCCAGGTAGTAGAGCCGTAACGGTTTCATTGAATACTTCGCCGTTTTAAATGGATTACGATCTTTTTTCACATCATTGCCGGTTTTTTGAACGTATTTTTCGCTAACGGAATAACGCTCCAAAACGATATCACCTACCAAAATCGGGAATGGCTTTTCCCTGTTCGTGTAGTGCTGAACAGTCACCTCTTCGTCCTCTAGATGGCGTTTGATGATGTCTTTGTAAAATTCACGCAGCTCTTCATCCTCAAAATGATCATCTGCAATATTGTGACCAATAAACTTGATCATTCTCTCACCATACTGCAGCATCAAACGAATAATCTCTTTTTCGTAGTGGGGTTTCTTCTTTGAAGAAGGCTGTCTTTCCGGCTCATTTCCACTTTGCTGTATCGGAGGCTCTTCTCCCACGGGATGAGGAACTGGCGCAGCGGGTGACGATTCATTTCTCTCTTTATACCGGTTTCGCTTCTGTTGCTCTGCAATGATTTTATCCAGCAGCTGAAATAGTTCGCGATCGCTTCCTTTCCGATACTTTTGAGTCTGCTGATGAAGGTGCTGAACATAGACCTGACGATCCAGCTCCTCGGGTATCAATGCAATACTTTCCAGCACTGACTTTATTGCGGCAGTCCGATCACCCGGACTCTCCATCCGTCCCTCCTTTTCCGCTTTGTGGATTGAGAACGTAACAAAATCCTCCGCATTCTTTTTCTTAAATTCCATAAAGGAGTCGCGGCCAAACTGCTTCACAAAAGAGTCAGGATCTTCACCGTCAGGGAGCTGCATTAAAAAGACCTCCATTCCCTGTTCCAGAGCAATATTCATTCCGCGCTCCATCGCCTTCTGTCCGGCACTGTCAGCGTCGTAAATCATCACAATACGGTTACCGTATCTCTGCAAAATCCTGATTTGTCCTGCCGTAAGTGATGTACCGCTCGACGAAACCACATTCTTTACACCGTGCTGGTGCATGGAAATGACATCCGTATATCCCTCAACAAGAATAACTTCTCCCTCCTTTCGAATATCATTTTTGGAAAAGTTGACGCCATACACCACTTCACTTTTATTGTATACAATGGTCTGCGCTGAGTTTACATATTTGGCGGTTTTTTTGTCCTCATCGAGAATCCGACCGGCAAAAGCGATCACTTTACCTGACGGATTGAAAATTGGAAACATCAACCGATCCCTGAATGTATCGTAAAATCCGTCCCCGCGATTGCTCGGTTTTACCAAATCTGCTTCGGCAAGATACTCCTCAGGTATACCCTCTTTCTCGGCCTCTTTTAACAGCTGTGAATTTTTCGGAGCGTAACCCAATCCAAATTTTCGGATAATAGACTTGTCATATCCACGCTTTTTTAAATATGCTCTGGCCTTTTCCGCATCTTCGGTTTCCAGCAGATGCCGGTAAAAGAAAAGTCCTGCATATTTAAGCGCATGGTAAACTCCTTCTCTCTTTTTAGTTCTCTCATCATCCCCTTCAACATGTTCATCGGGTATGTCAATGCCGTATCGGTCGGCCAAAGATCGTAAGGCCTCGGGAAAACCAACCCCTTCCATGGCCATCACAAAGCTGAATACATCACCGCTTTCACCGCACCCAAAGCATTTGTAAATGCCCATATTTGGAGTTACATGAAAAGAAGGTGTCTTTTCATTGTGAAACGGACAGAGCCCGACAAATCCGCTTCCGGACTTTTTGAGCTTCACGTAATCGCCAACCACTTCGACAATATCTGCCGTCTCGCGAATTTCTTCTTTTTTGTTTTCGGGTATCATCATAATGCAGTTTGAAAATACAAAATAGATCAGACTAAAAAGATGCGAGTTTCTAAAACCTCTGCTCTTAAAGAACTCTTCATTAGGATGCCTCTTTTAATCGAAATCGAGGCAAGAGCAGGTCAATATCTACCCATTAGCGTTAGATCGCAGGAGATCATCGGTTTAACAAGATTTGTTAATTGCCCGCTTGGGAAAATCTGATCAATGATGGTATATTCACACGTAGATTTTAAATCAAAATTTTAAAACAAACTAACCTGATTCATGAGTGTATTAGTTGGTAAAGATACCCGGCTTATTGTGCAGGGTTTTACAGGCAGTGAAGGGACATTTCATGCCGAACAAATGATTGAATACGGTACTAATGTAGTTGGCGGGGTTACTCCCGGTAAAGGTGGCCAAAAGCATTTAGACCGACCTGTTTTCAATACTGTAGTTGATTCAGTAAACGAAGAAGAAGCAAACACATCAGTTATATTTGTTCCCCCTCCGTTTGCAGCAGATGCCATTATCGAGTCGGCTCAGGCCGGGATTAAAGTAATTATCTGCATCACTGAAGGTATCCCCGTTCAGGATATGGTTAAAGCAAAAACAGTTTGCGACCATCACGGTGCTATACTTGTCGGCCCGAACTGTCCCGGTGTTATTACACCAGGTGAGGCAAAAGTTGGAATTATGCCTGCTATGATTTTCAAGCCCGGTAATGTAGGCTTGATCTCCAGGTCAGGAACATTGACGTACGAAGCCGTAGATCAGCTCACTAAAGTTGGACTCGGTCAGAGCACTGCCATTGGAATTGGCGGTGACCCGGTAATCGGAACTAACCATACTGATGCCGTTAAACTGTTCCAGGATGATCCTGATACGGACGCCATTGTATTGATCGGTGAAATTGGCGGATCAGCTGAGGAAGATGCCGCTGCTTACATTAAAGATAATGTGGATAAGCCTGTTGTAGCATTTATTGCCGGAAGCACAGCTCCTCCCGGCCGACGAATGGGCCATGCCGGTGCGATTATTTCTGGCGGAAAAGGCGGTGCGGACGACAAAAAGAAAGCACTGAAAGATGCCGGAGTTACCGTTGCTGAAAGTCCTGCAGAAATTGGCGTTACTCTGAAAGAGATTCTATAAATCTTTTTCGACTCTAAAAATTTCAAAAGCCACTCTGAATTTTCAGGGTGGCTTTTTTTTGGGCAACTAATTCCAATCCACTTCTAATTTGCGAGAGTTCAGGATATTACCATGCGAAAAGTGCCTTATCATTGAAAATAAACGAACTTTTGATATTGCTAAATTCAGTAAAATTTTATCAAACCTACATTCATTAAATATTTCAGTCCGACTAGGGTATATATAGGGTTTCATCTGTACAAAGAGTGAACACCTCCTATCATAAACCCAAACCGAAATGAAAATTCTTACAAAATATATCGCCACCTTTGTTCTTTTGTCTTCCCTGTTTTATGGTTGTGAAGCAATAGAAAGTCCCGTTTCTGAAGATGATTCAGAAGAGAACTCTCCTTCATCAACTCAAATTGGAAATGATGAAACCGACGACATCTCAGAAATCTATTTTTTAATCCTGGATGAAGACGCCATCGACAACGGCGACAGATACTGGCTCGGAAATGAAACCAACCTGAATTCGGACAACATCCGATCTTTCAGTGACACTGAAGTAAACGACGATCGTTCAGATCTGGCGCGCAGAAACCAGCTGCGCTATTTCAGTAACAATATCAGCGAAACCATCTGGCTTTGGAGCGGTCAAGTCGGTGATGAAGGCTGGCACGCTCCAAAAATGATCCCAAACCGGTGGACGGAAGCCGGGCCAACAGATAGCGGGTTGAGAAACTTTCTCGGCAATCCGTCACAACCCTACCCTCACAATGTGGGTCAGGGACTGGGAACAGGAGACAGTCCGGAAGTGCGCTTGGATGAAATCCCGAACGTAATTCCGCTGCGTGCTGAAGGATTATATGGCCTGATCGGAAAAACGATTTGTGCTGTAGTTTACGACAGTGATGTAAGTACCAATTACAGTCCGATTGAAGCTAATTTACAGGGAGAAAACCTTGGAACAGTCGCATATAGTGTGAAAGATGTGAAGTTCTTATCAGATTTCTCAACCGGAACACTGCCCGCTGTTCAAATAAAAATGCTGAATGCGGATATTCTTTGTGAAGAGTCCCTCGAACTCTATCTGGATGCTCCGGAACCATCCAGTTCATCAGAACCCTACGATGTAAAACCAAATGACCCCTCTGATGACAACGGTTACGAATAGAGTTGTTATCACCAAACCTAAAGTTCATTTGTCGAGCCTCAGATTTTTCGAATCTGAGGTTCCTTTTTAGGAACATTATTCCATGCATTCAGTTATAAAATGAGATCACAATTATTAATGACACACTTGAAATTTCAGTACACAAAATGAGAACGTTATTTGTAAGCTTATCCCTTCTTCTTTTATCTATCTTACTTGTTATCGGTTGTGAAGTGATTGACAAAACCATTCAAGACGATAGTCAGCTCGAGACTAGAGTTATTCAGCAAACTTCAGATATCGAAAAAGTTACGCCTTACCCAGACAATATTGAGTTGACTGATATTGAATTAGACAACAAAGAAAAGGTGCAAAAAACCGATGATTCCTGATTGCAGGTAAAATTCTCCCTCTAAATAAAGATTTATATCAGATAGCCCACAGAGGCAGGTTGATGCAGCAACCATCCGGTTAAGCTATAGCGAGTTACATTTGTTGTTAATACCTCGTGTTCTATCAGGTCACTTTTGAATAGTAGCAGTCTCCTGGCAATAGGCTCAACAACAATTTCCTGATCTTCTTTATAGATCACCAACTCACCACCATCTCCTTTCTTCCAGTTTTCGTTCAGATAGATTAGAACGGTAATTTGTCGATTTGAACGTTCATTGAACTGATCCAAATGACGATCATAATGAGATCCCTTTGGATATTTTGCTATGTGAAATTCAGATCCCGATAAACTCAGATAACAGAATCTTTTTAGATTTGCGATTAATTCATGTACAATGTCAAAAATAGAGGATAGTTCACTATCTCGGTCTTCAGCTAACCAGTAGATATAATCACCTCTAACGGATGATTTGATTTGAAACTCTCCCAAAGATCCTATCCCCGCTTTTTTAAGATGATCATTCTCTTCGGCCTGTTTGAAAAAATCCATAATCAGACGAAATTGTTGATCCGATAAGAAATCATCAACAATTACAAAATCATCCTCAGCGAGTTGATCAAACCACTGAATCCACTGTTCATCCGTATACATAGTTCTGCGAAATTTAAAGTTGACCCGACCAGAAAGTTGTCAGAAAGAAAATTACGCAGTTCTCCGGATATCAGGAATAGATTACAAAAATAAATTTCAGTTAAATCGTATATCCGTCCGGAATCACCGTTCCCTTCGGAATAATAACGATTCCGTCCACAACGTGATGATGTTCAAATTCACCATCCTCGAGATGTGGCCCGCCTACAATTCGTACATCGTTTCCGATTCGAACATTTTTGTCTACGATAGCATAGCTTATGTAGCATCTTTGCCCAATTCCCATAAGCGGCATCTCTCCGCTTTGTCTGTTGATATCGTCGGGGGTTGGGAAGTTATCATTACCCATTACAATAGAAGACTCAATGGTGGTTCCTTTTCCTATTCTGGACCGTATACCGATCACCGATCGCTCCAGCCGGCTTGCTTCAATGATACATCCCTCTGCAACAATCACCCGTTCCAAAGATGTGCCTGTCAGTTTTGAAGTTGGCAGAAGACGGGCCCTGGTGTAGATAAGACGTTCATTATCGTAAAGATTAAATTTGGGGAGTGTTTCAGTTAGAGCCAGGTTAGCTTCAAAGAAAGAGGAAATGGTCCCGATATCTGTCCAATAACCCACAAATGGATAGCTATTTACTTTTGCTCCTTCGTCGATCGCCTTTGGAATGATCTCTTTTCCAAAATCGGTCGCATCCGGATTTTCATTGAATAACCGGAGTAAATCTTCTTTGTTAAACACATAAATCCCCATCGATGCAAGGTATACTTTTCCCTGCTCTTTTTGCTCAGGTGATGTTTCGGAAGACCACTTAGACAACTCATCCGGAGACGGTTTCTCTACAAAAGAGTCGATCACCCCATCTTTATTGGTTTTCATAATACCAAAACCCGGAGCATCATTTGCGTCAACCGGAATGGTGGCAACCGTGAGATTTGCATTTTGCTCTTTATGATCTTTTATAAGCTTGTCGTAATCCATTTGATAAAGTTGATCACCGGACAAGACCAGAACATAGTCATACTCATGGTTTGCCATGTGATGAATGGATTGGCGTACGGCATCGGCTGTTCCCTGAAACCAGTTGCTGCTTTTAGGAGTCTGTTCAGCCGCCAGAATATCTACAAAACCATGAGAGAAAAGATCGAAGTTGTAAGTATTTTTTATATGCCTGTTCAGCGACGCGGAGTTGAACTGAGTCAGTACAAAGATCTTACGAATTCCGGAGTTCAGGCAGTTGGAAATCGGGATATCAACTAAACGATACTTACCTGCAACTGGCACGGCCGGTTTACTTCTGTGATATGTGAGTGGATGTAATCTTGTTCCTCTACCTCCCCCAAGAATAATAGCTATTGTCTTCTCTTCCATAGTTGACCCTTATTTATTTAGCAATGAACGATATAATTTAATGTAATTGCCGGTAGAACTTTTCCATGAATAGTCGAGCGACATCACATGTTTTACTTTCTTATTAAATAACTCTTTTTTATTGAATAGTTCCACTCCTCTTTCAACTGCCTCGACTGCTTGTTCCAAATTAAACTCATCAAAAACAATACCGTATCCATCTTTCTCTTCCAGATCTATGACCGTATCAGCTAAGCCGCCGGTTTTTCTGACCAACGGGATTGTCCCATATCGCATGGCGTACAACTGGTTTAAACCACAAGGTTCAACCCGGGAGGGCATTAACAGAAAATCACTTCCTGCATAAATCTGATGAGCTAACTTTTCGTTGTATTCGAGCCTGGTATCAAAATAGCCAACATAATCACTTTGCAGACTTTCAAAAATTTGATGCAGACCCGGATCTCCCGTTCCTAATACCAAAAATGACGCTTCTATTCCTTTTTCGTGGCAATTTCTTATCAGACCCGGCAGAAGGTCGGCACCTTTCTCCCGAACTAATCGTCCAATAAAAGAGAAGAGCGGCCTATTGTGATTTATAGAAAACTCATCGCAAAGTTCTTTCTTATTTTTCTTTTTACCCGACTTAAAGTTTTTAATTGAAAAGTGATCTGAGATATATGGATCATCAGCCGGATTCCAAACATCAGAATCAATACCGTTTACTATTCCTGACGTCTTTTGCGACTCGTGACGGAGAAGCTGCTCCAGGCCATGACAATATTCAAGAAGTTCCTTCATATACCCTTCAGAAACTGTTGTAACCTGCCATGCCGACTTAATCCCGGCGGCCAATGAGTTGAGTGCTCCATCCCAATAAAGTAAACCGATATTTTCCAGATTAAATGCAGGTAAGAGCTCGTAATCGTCCTGATCGTATCTGCCCTGGTACTCCCCGTTGTGAATTGTAAGTATGGACGGAACGTCCCGGAATGCATCGTAGCGAAAAGTCTGGCTCATCATGAATGGAATAAGCCCGGTGTGGTGATCGTGTGCGTGAACTATGTCCGGTTTAAAATCAAAATTTCTAAGCCAGTCTAAAGCAGCTATCTGAAAACTGAAAAACCTCTCTTTTTCGTCCCAGTATGCGTGCCCCGACCAGGGATCTATGTAAACACCGGGCCGATCAAACCGACCGGGAATATCTACTACATAGAGGTCAAACTCTTTGTTATCATCAATTTTGAAAACTCTAAAGTAAAACCAGTCATTATAGAAAGGTGCTTGCCCTTCATAAACTTGAGTCTTTTTAGCCTCTGTTAGTTTATTGTTGTGATAGTAAGGGAGAATAACCACACAGTTGTGGCTACTCTGATTAAGATATTTTGGTAAAGCCCCGACTACATCTCCCAATCCACCGGCTTTGGCATAAGGATAACACTCAGCCGAAATGTGTACAATATTCATACTTCGTTGTTGAAACTATTAATAAAAAAGCTCGTAGCGTTCATCGATCATTGAATTAAGAAAATAATATTAGACCTGCAATCAAACATCAGATTAAAAATTCTGCATAATTAAATATGAAATTTATTACGAATCACTTTTTTTGTATTCTTTGGTTTGTTAATAGGAATCTATGTGCTATCATCATCTAAAATCAATCCTTTAAATATCCTATTTAAATGAGTGTTACAATTTCCGTACAAAATGTCAGCAAGAGCTTTGGTGAAACAAAAGCTGTTGACAATGTATCATTTGAAGCTGAAAAGGGACGAATTTTTGGTTTATTGGGGCCAAACGGTGCCGGTAAAACCACAACCATTCGAATGATAAACTATATTACTCTGCAGGATAGTGGAAAAATTTTCATCAACGACCTGCCGGTAAGTCCGAAAACACAAAAAATGATCGGTTACATGCCCGAAGAACGCGGCTTGTATAAAAAAATGAAAGTTGGTGAGCAACTGATGTACCTCGCTCAGCTAAAAGGAATGAACAAAACGGATGCCAGAGAGAAAATAAGTTATTGGCTGAAAAGATTTAATGCATACGATTGGCACTCAAAAGTGGTAGGTGAGCTTTCCAAGGGTATGAGTCAAAAAATCCAGTTTATCTCCACCATTGTTCATAATCCTGAAATTTACATTTTTGATGAACCATTCAGCGGGCTTGATCCAATTAACAGCGAACTTCTCAAAGAGATCATTATCGAGTTGAAAGAAGAGGGAAATACCATCTTGTTCTCCACCCATAGAATGGAACAGGTAGAGCAGATGTGCGACGATATTTGCCTGTTTAATAATGGGAAAGTTGTACTGACCGGTAACCTGAGACAAATCAAAAAGGATTACGGCAAAAACACCGTTCTTCTGGAGTTTCAGGGAGACAGTCGATTCCTGGATGAACTTGATGACGTACGGATCAATAATCGATCTACTAATTTTGCCGAAATCAGGATTTTAAATGGATTAAATCCACAGGAGATCTTAAAGAAAGCGATGCAAAATGCAGACATTCATAAATTTCAACTGGTTGAACCTTCGTTAAACGAAATTTTTATATCTACAGTAGGCGAAGATAACATTAAAATACAGCAGGAGGCCGAATTACAATGAACTGGAGGCAAACCTATTTAGTACTCAAACGGGAATATCTTACTCGAGTTAAAAGCAAAGGGTTCATCTGGGCTACAATATTGGTCCCTCTCGGTTTTGCCGTTTTAATTGGCGTTGGCATTTTTATAGCCGCCTGGGACAGCGAAATCGAATTTACGATTGGTGTTTTTGATGAGACCGGTGAAGTAATAGCAAATCTTCAGGAGATTGATGAAAATCGATATACCGACTATTCCGACGCATCCGTAGATACACTTCGGGCAATGGTTCAGCGTGAGGAAATAACCGGCTATGTGATCGTCAATGAATCTCACATTAATGAAAACGAGAATCTCGAGCTGATTTACAGCGGAAGCGGTGGCTTGCAGCTATTAACAGCTGTACGCTCTGATTTCAGAGAATCTATCCGGCAAGAAAGACTGCGACGTGAAGAAGTCAGCCAGGATATTCGAAATATCTTTGAAAGCAGTGTTGTGGTCGACTCCCGGCGGTTGAGCAGCGAAGGTGAAGAGACCGATGACGATACAGAATTCCTCTCCGTTGTAGGTATGTTTATGGGTTTGATTATTTTCGGAGCAATTTTTGGTTACGGCGGATATATTATGCGCGGTGTAATTGAAGAGAAAACGAATAGAATTATTGAAGTCATCGCATCATCTGTAAAGCCAATTGAACTTCTGACCGGTAAAATGGCCGGTGTTGGAGCAATCGCAATTACGCAGTTTGGCGTCTGGATTTTAGCATTTACAGGACTTTCAGCTATTGCCGGACCTCTTGCAGCTTCAGTCCTTGGAACGGAGGCGGCCTCATCTCAAATGCAGGGAGAACTGGCAGGAGCTGAAGAACAACTTCCAGGCATTTTAGATATACCAACCCTGGAAACTTCACTGATTGTCTATTTTGTTATTTTCTTTTTCCTGGGTTACCTGCTCTACAGCTCTCTGTTTGCTGCCATAGGTTCTGCTGCAGATTCTGAAACTGATACGCAGCAATTGATGCTTCCGATATCGGCACCTATTTTTATTGCCTATCTTATTATGTTTCACACTATGCAGAGTCCGGACAGCACACTTTCGGTGGTTGGGTCATTGATTCCATTCTTCTCTCCTATTCTGATGATTACCCGAATTGCCATTACGGAAGTTCCTTTTTGGCAAACTTCAACAGCAATACTACTGATGATGCTAACATTTGTGGGCACGATGTGGTTGAGTGCAAAAATCTATCAGGTAGGAATATTAAGCTATGGGAAAACAGCTACCTTTAAAGACCTTGCGAAATGGATTAAGCAGTCCTAAGCAGAAAATACTGTCAGGCCGCAAATAGCGGTCTGACAGTATTTTTAAATTCAAAATTGACTCAATGCTCTTCTAACTCGCTCATCGTACTCTTCTGTCATTCTACGATCCAGCCATTCATTTCTAAAAGAACTGCTAACACGATCCATCGCATTTAATGACTGAATTCGAATTCTTGGATCCCGATCCTCTAACAGGCTTGGTAAGCGATTTTCCCAGCCTTCGCGGGATTGATCTGTCTCAAGAATCAATTCCAAGACCTGCGATCGAATAAAGTACGGGAATCCGTCGGCCAAAAATGTACCGGCATATTGAACGGCCGCTTCTTGTTCTCCTTTGTTTGATAACAAATTTAAAATAAGCGGAACGTCCTGAAGTAAGCTTTCCTGCGTAATTAAATCCTCTGCAATAATTTTAAACCGGCTTGTTTCCGTCACTTCATTTAATGACCGAACAGCCGCTGTTCTAATCTCACTGTTATCGGTTTGACCCGCAATGGACCGTAACCGACTAATCACACCGTCATTTTCTTTAAAATAGGCTAATCCTTCAACTGCAGCTAATCGCACTTCAGGTGCATTGCCGGACGACAGGTGATTAAACAGTGTTTGATCTGTTCCGGTTGCTCCCCGGGTAACTGCCGAAAATGTTCTTAGAAGTTCAGCATAGACTTCTGGATTATCTTCATTGCGCATGCGGTCTTGAAGCGCTAACTGTAGGTCAGGATTATCCGTAAACCGAGCCAGACCTAAAGCAGCTTCTTTTCTACGTTCAGAATCCTCTTCGTTTCTTAACTGATACATCCAAAATTCAAAAGGTTTCTGGACTTCAAGCCGGATATCGTCCCTTCCTGAAATGGACAGTTCAATGTTTTCCGTATTTCCAGACACATTTAAAACAATAGTATCAGATTCTCCGGTAAATGTGATTTCATTCTCGTTTTCTTCAAGCAGCGAATACTCTTTCACCTGTACGGTTACCAATTCGTTTACCGGGTCCGCAACAGCGTCAAATGAAAGAGTAATATTCTGCCGCTCCCCGTCCCAGCTCATCTCAGCCTGATAAACATAGTCTGATGATTCTTCCGTCGGTATCTCAGACAGCTCAGGCGTATCGAAATAAGGAATTCCTGATTCTTCATAAATCTCCTTTGCAAGATCTGCCCAGCTTAAAACACGGGATGATTCTGATAGCAGTGAGTTATAAACCCTTTCAAAGTGGTTATTGAATTTTCCACCTTCCCCTTCTGCAAAGTTGTAGTGCCATTTTGAGCTTAAACTTCCATCAAACACATGGTAGGGCTCATCCGTCTGATCTTTTATATAATCCAGATCAAAAAATGTATTTTGTACCCATCCCTGAAGAGCGACAATGGCTCCGGGATCACTCCACTGCTCAGCTCTGATATGAGACCCAAGCCAAACACCGGTCATTGCTCGTTTCAACTGTGTTTCTAAATCTCCCCTGTTTAAGTAAAGATAGATGATTCCAGCACCATAGGACTTTGTTTCCCAGAAATGATCATCAAGTACAACAATTGAAAGATCCCTGAATGGGTAACCGATATTCAGATTCTCATACAATGTACCATAAGCGTCTACAGCTGATTGAAGCAATTGTTCTCCCTCTAATTCAGAATTTTCAGAGTAGATATGGATTTGATGATCAGAACGACGTTCGAACATAGAACTATATTCTGACTGAACGTCAAAACCATCTTGGGTTGATGAAATCATGTTCAACTCACCCATCGCAAAACTAATATCAACCGGTGATATCATTTTATTCGATGTAAAAGTGGTTGTTTCTTCTGAAACACTTTCAATATCCATTGATGCTCTTCTTCCATTTGATACGACTGCTTTTCCGGCCGGGTGAGTAAATATAAACTCGGAAGTAAACTCAACTCTGGGATGATCGGGAACGGGAAGCCAGTGAGAAGTAGCCAAAGGCAAAAAGGAAGTAAAAAATGTTCCTTTTGCAGTCTGATAGTAGCCAAATTCTGGAGTGGTTCGGTACTGTATTCGAAGAGAGATTTCATCTCCTCTTTCATAGTCACCGTCAGTTAAAACCACTAACTGATTATTCTCGATATAAAACTCTTTACTTTCGTTATTGATTACTGTAGCTAAAATCTCAATATCGCGAGAGTCTAAAACCAGGGAATCCAGATTTTCATCTTTAAGCTTTATCAAATAGAGAATATCTCCTTCAACAGATCCCGTATCATTAATATTCAGCTCAGCGTCCAGGTGGTTGATCTCAAACGGCAGCAGTGGATACGATTTATAGTCCCAGTTTTGGGCGGACAGATCCTGAATAAATGCAAATATGGAGACGAACGAAAGAAGTGATAGTGTAAGTTTTTTAATCATCTTTTGTATCAAAAAGTGATAGAATTTCAGGTAGCAGTGATGAATTAGTTGTAATAGCGTTACCGGTTTCAATAGAAGGTTTCCCATGAACATCGGTATATGAACCTCCGGCTTCTGTAACTATGGGTAATAACGCAGCAGCATCCCAGATATTTAAAATTGGATCAATCATGATATCGGCTCTGCCTGTTGCAACCATCATGTGTCCGTAAGCATCACCCCAGGTTCTGTGAAGTCTTGTTTTTTTCAAAAGTTCCGAAAATGGGTCAGAAAATCCATATTGCTTGAACGTGGTAACTTCCGTTGTCAAAAAAGTAGCTTTGGAAAGGTCAGTACACTCTCTTACACCGGTATTTTCACCGTTCAGGGTGCAGCCCTGGCCAATAGCTGCAGATACCATCTCTTCAAGTGCCGGGGCGTATATGACACCGATTTCAGGCTTTTTATCAATCAAAATACCAATCAGGGTTGTGTAGAACGGTACTCCGTGAATAAATGACTGAGTCCCGTCGATCGGATCCAGCACCCAGACTACTTCGCTGTCTGTGTTCTCTTCCCCAAACTCTTCCCCGATAATGCCGTGATCAGGAAACTGTTTATTTATCTGATCACGAATGAGTCTTTCAGCATTTTGATCAGCATTCGTAACGGGGGAGTCGTCGTCTTTAAACTCTAATTGAAAGGATTTTTTGAAGTATTTGAGAGTGGAGTCGCCGCCAAGTCTTGCGAACTCCTCAGCTGCATGTCGTAATTCAGGTAGAGATTTAAGCATAAATAAGTATTCATTAAAATGTGGAGAGTTCCACACAAATTTGTTTTAACAAAAGATACCTATTTATATATCCATTCTCTCTAATGATTTAGAATGGTAGAACGCCTAATTTCTTGAAAAAGTTAGCGTTTAGTTTTCAAATTGGATCTGTAGATTACGGGTAGAATTCACTTCCAGAGTAGCCTGGCTGGATTCAAGCATATCGATTTCGAAACTGCCTTCATCATCAGTCAAAACCATTGATCCCTCAAAAAATCCATCATCACGGCTCCAGTTAATATCTACAACTCCAGTCTCTCCCGGCTCAACCACGAGCTCCCAGACGATTTCACTATTTAAGGAATTTCTAAAATCGTAGCGCAAATCTCTCTCATTACTATCTAAATAGGCATGTAGAACATCTTCAGGTGGAGCCGGCGGAGCTTCTAAATCTATCCCAGAATCGAACGAATCGGTAGCCCCCGGTTTTTGACCAAAAGCCAATTCCGCAGTTGTACCGTCTGTCAACTGCATATCAAAACGGTAGTTGTTACTCAGAACTTCAAAATTAGCTGTGAGTTCAATATCGCTTTGCAATTCAACATTAAGCGGGTTATCTGCAGATTCAACATCACCTGTCCAACCCGAAAACCGCCATCCCTCATTGGCTACAGCTAAAAATTCTGCTGTAGCACCTACTTCATCCCCTCCGCTTGTAAGCACATTTCCTGCAGTTGATGGGGCAACAATAATCGATATGTTCACACGATCTGTAGGAGCGGCAACTTCTCCACATCCGGCAATCATAATAGATAATGTGGCTAGTATGAAAATAATCTGTTTCATTTTCTTCTACTTAATAAGAGTCATTTTACGAATATCTACAATATCGCCGGCCTGAAAACGGATAAAGTATAGACCTGACGACAGGTTCGTACCATCAAAACTCACCCTGTGCTGACCTGAAAGCTGAGTTTCATTAGCTAAAAGCTGAATTCTTCGTCCAATCACATCATATACTTCAATCATGACGTGTGTCTGTTCCCGAAGTTGATACTGAATCGTTGTAGTAGGGTTAAATGGATTCGGGTAGTTTGCCATCAGCTGATTTTCTGTAATCACTTCGTCAGCATGTATCTTCTCAATTTCTATAGTCTCATATTCCTGATCCAGTATTTCTACGCTTCCGGGAACCAAGTCAATCGTTCTGCTTTTGCCCTCTTTCTCTGCATGAAGCCTGAATGCATAATTTGAGTATTCATCCGGATTCTTCAGCCTAATCTCTACTGGAAACTGCTTAGCTGTAATTTGAATATTGGAAGGTTCACTGTTAATTAGTTTACTTTTTCTGTTTACCCGTACATCAAGCTTTGGATCCGGTGAAACGGGAGGCAATAAATATCTTTGCTGCTCACTTTCTGGTAGATAGGATTGACTGGCAACTAATTCCGCTCTATAGCCTCCCTGGCGAAACTCTATAGTGGCCAATTCACTCTCCACTGTATTTGATTCATGTGATACCATTTCTGAATCTGCCGATTCTAAACCCGCTACCGGTGGATCATTTCTTACGGTTATCGTAATACCTCCGTTTTCACGCGCATAAATCCAATGACCAAAATTAGGCAGAAGTTCATTCGTTACCTCATAATTGGATTCTCTGTATAAATAAACCGGGGTTTCCGTTAAAATTTCATCAGGATCCGAAATCGCTAAAAGAGGAGTCGGCAAACTCAAGCTTCCAATCAAATTCCAGCCTGCATTTAACTGAATGCTCAAACTATCCAATCCGGGTCCGGAAGCAGGCAGTGTCTCCTCATCAAATGTTCTCGTTTTCACCCAGTATCCTCTTCCAGGCTCAAAAGATGAATTCAGATCATAGCGATCGCTGAAACTGTAAATTGTAGCCAACTCCATTTCTGATGTTTCTTCTTGCAGTGAAGTACTGATTAGCTGCCATTCAGTAGAAGCAACAACTTCACTATTCACAAATAAAAGCGTATTTGATAGAGCACTCTCTTCTCCATTACTGTTGACGGCAGATATCGCATAAATTGCTGTGCCGTCTATTGGACTCTGATCTGAATAAGACCTAATTCCGGAATTTAAATCGTCTATAATTGTAAGATTATGAACTGAATTCCCCCTGTAAATTAAAAATCGGTCAATGAAATCAACGGATGGGACCGACCAATTAATAATGGCACTGCCGTCTACAGCTGAGACCGATGTCAGAACCGGAGCCTGGGGTATTCCTATCTCAACCTGTTCAAATACAATCTCAGGTTGATCGGTCAACAGCACTTCATCCACAGTGATGGATACGCTCACTGTTTCGGCCACTGTATTGGTCACAGTGAAGGCATACTCTCCCGGATTTCCAGTCACATCCGGAGCCACGAACTCGGCGCTGCCACTGACCTGAATCAGCAGATCTCCGGGAACAAACCGATCTATTGGGTCTCCCTGAGCATCTGCAAGCTGTACAATCACAGTAGACGGATCTTCTCCGTCAGCCAGGTGCGGAGTTGTGGCAGTGACTGATGACAATTCCGCATCCACCGGTTCCA
>CAYNZY010000045.1:0-5224 GCA_964401805.1 uncultured Rhodohalobacter sp. | reverse complement strand
GCCAGGTGCGGAGTTGTGGCAGTGACTGATGACAATTCCGCATCCACCGGTTCCAGCGGCTCTTCAAAAAGAATTTCGGGTTGGTCTGTCAGCTCAACGCCGTCGGCCGTCACGGTAACTGTAACCGTTTCCGCGGTTCCGTTCGTGACCGTGAATCCATATTCGCCGGGATTACCCAACCCGTCCGGTGCTGTCGGTACAGCATTGCCTGTTACCTGGACTGCCAGATTCGCAAGATCAAAGCCCTCAATCGGATTGCCATCGGTATCAATCAGTGTGACCGTAACAAACGATGGGTCCTCTCCATTAGCCAGATGAGGCGAGGTTGCACTCACAGACGAGAGATCCGCATCTACGACCGGGTCTGGAGTACCAGAAGATTCAAAGTTGATCGTTCCTGATCGCCTTGTTGCTGTGGGAGTATTTACGCCGGGCTCATTAAATTGCACCCTCAACGGATTAACAATACCTGAACTTCCAAATTCTACAGTTTCATCGATACTAAAGTTGATATATAAAAGGTCTCCTGTTCCGCTCAATGCTTCAGTTCCGGCAGCTGCTATTCTCAAAACGCCCGCATCTTGAGAATTGGATACATTTAAACCGTCAGAAATTGTACCTGCTGTCTCAATTGAATCAAAGTTTAATAAACTCTCATCATACTCCAGGTCAATTTCGTATGCAGTAACTCCAAGCCCTGTGAGATCTGTTGTTTGAATCGGTACACTAAAAACGTTGTAGTCTGAAATAGATGTGTCAGGAAGTGAAACGGTTACATCATTGACTGTAAGTTGTGCGGGTACAGATTCAAAATTTTCACTATCAATCGCAATTATATTAACCGTTCCTCTCGAAAGAGCCTCAAGTTCACCGGTATTTTCATTAATTACAGCAACAGATTCATCATCAGACAGCCAGGTATACGGAGGTGTACCACCGGATTCTACAGTATAGGTTTGTACCTCTCCTATAGTGAGATTGCTTTCTGGTTGATTTACAATGATTTCCGGAGCAGCATCAATCGTTACTGTACCACTAAAAGTTTCTGCTTCATAAGTTTCATTGAAAAGAACATTTTGTGGAATAAATGAAGCGGTACCGGTTGCGTTTCTATCTACTCTGAAGATAATATTAAACAGAGCTCCCTCACCTTCATAGGGTTCGGCATCCGCAAAAGCTATACTGAGTTGACTACCATCCTCAAATACAGTTGGGCTTTGCCTTCCTTCGAGAATCGTACCTTCTGTTGAGATAGATAAAAATTCAAGTTTTGACGATGTAAAGCTTAGATCAAATTGACCGGAAGTAATGTTTAATCCCGTAAGATCAGAAACCAGTACCTGTACGGTATCCGTTAATGTTTGTGTGACTGTACGGTCGGATATACCTAAGGAAAGTTCTTGTAGAGATATCGGTTCCACTCTAAAAAAATCCGTTGAGTCGGTAAGGCCTGCGGCATCCTCAGCAAATATTTTTACAGTTCCGGGAGTAATTCCTTCAACCAGACCGTCAGTTGAAACCGTTGCAACACCGGTATCCGATGAACTCCAGGTAACCGGTTCTGTTATATTGCCCTCTAATGAGAATTGAAATGTTTGTCCCTCAATTAATGCTCCCGATGGCGTTTTCGGCGTTAGCTCTATTCCACGAACAGAAACGACACCCGACTCCGAACTTAATTGAGGCTCGCCTTCATTAAAACTGGCATCCGATATATTGATTACTGCTTCATCAAATTTAACAGCATCTTCACGAACCTGAACCGTTAAGTTAAGCATCGTACCCGACCCCGTAACGGGCTCCGTAGAGGCAAATGCAAAATTCCCTGATGTAGAATTAAATGTGCTGCTTGAACCTTCCAGGATTGCACCTACCGTTGACACACTCTGAAAAGTGATTAGATCAGATGATGTTGTGAATCTCCACTCTCCGGAAAAAACAGCATCATCTGCTATGATTTCACTTACTGAAACCGGAATGGTGATTTCCTCTCCTGCATCAACTAATTGGCTAGGTATGGAAATTGTGATGGATTGAGAGAGTCCATTCCCGTAGAAAAATCCACAGAATAACAGAAGAAACCCTAAAAACTTATAGTAATTCAGTTTTTTCATTGAAAAGCCTATAGCAGGTTTCATTGATTATTTAATGAGTGTCATTCTTTTCACGTCAGTAAATTGTCTGCCGTCCGGTCCGCTGACCTCAATTCTGTAGAAATAGATCCCACTGGATACGTTTAGTGCATTCCACTCTAATTGGTAAGTGCCGGCCGTCTGAACCTGGTTGTTAACTAACACCGCCACTTCCTGGCCGATTGAATTGAACACTCTCACAGAAACCTGTCCCTCAGCCGGTATTTGATAGGTAATATTAGTGCTTGGATTGAAAGGATTCGGATAATTTTGATTCAGAGTAAAAGAGTCCGGTAATAACTTCTGTGTTTGATCCGAAAGATCCTGCTCTGCACTCTCTGTAACATCTACTTCGTTGATCACGAGATTTGAAATTTGAATGTCTCTCAACTCTATCTGATCGTCACCGTTTTGGTTAAACCGCAGATGCATCAAATCACCCGCCTCAGACATCGGCTCCATTCCTGCCATTGCCATCTTAAGGGTGCCACGATCAAGTTTTTCGACAGTGTTCCAGTTCGATGTTTCAGATGTTTTTATAATTTCTACACCCGATATACTGGATTCAGGATAATTCAGCGCAATTTCACCTGCATAGATACTCAATTCGCCTTTCGATTTTATAATCAGATCGAAATACCTGTCGGCAACAATTGTCTCTATTTCATAGATCTGATCAGCTTCCAGTTCAGGTACTTTTCCCGCACCCGGAAACCCTGAAATTAACCCAACCACATATTGCAGCACGTAAGAAGCATCCATTGCGCTCACAGAACCGTCACCGGAAACATCAGAAGCGGCTATTTGTGATGCTTCCAGAGAAATAAGATCAACTACATATTGAAGAATGATGGATCCGTCAAATGCGGAGATAGATCCATCTTCGCTGACATCACCCAATAACACTCCGGTTCTATCCGTTAGGAATGGGCGATAAACAACTTCATGAGAGCCATTAATTTCAATGCGATCACCTTGTCCGTCCAGATTTAAATCTGATCCCTGATCAACAAACGGTCCTGTTAAATCTCCCCAATAGTTATCTATCGCGGTTACATCTCTTCGCACATATAAACCGGCGTCAGTGTTGTCATAGATATTATTCAGGTGAATATTTGGATCATCAGAGTCAGATTCTACATAAATCCCATAACCATTAGAATGGATTTCAGAATTACGAATTGTCGGTTTTGCACCATCACGAGTATATACCCCTCGTTCTGCATTTGATGTAAAACTCGAATCGACTACTGCTTCTGTATTTCTCATGTAGAGATTATATCTACCGTACCGAATAATAGCATGTTTCAAAAGTGAACTGCTCGATCCGGAATTTCGAAATTCCAAATAATTCCAGTCACTTCTACCAGGTAGGGTAGCATTACTATCTTTATTGGTATCTCCTGCAAATGAATCATCTTTAATGGAAGTAAATACGATCTTGTCATCCACTCCACCCACAACATTAAATTGACCTTCAACCAAATAGGAGTCGCTCGATGAGTTGTGTCCCATTTTAAAAACTGTACCTGGAGCCACATCAACAATGCTTGACGAGTTTATATACGTTGTTCCGTTAATGGGTATATAAACAGCGTCTTGATACGATTCAGGCCAGGTATAACCCAGCTTACCGTTTAGACTAATACCGTTAGTAGAGTAGAGAGCTATAGCATCTTGATAGGTATGTTCTCCTATTACGTTTCCACTAAAGAGTGTCCCGTTCTCGTTGGCGCTTCCCTCACGTGACAGTTCCCCCATTAATCCAATCGGAAAAACATTGTTTTCGAACGTGTTGTCTGTTATGATTGCTCTCGTGACTATTGCACCGGTACCTGATGTGTGCCCGGATATAGTATTACCCGAAATGGTCAATGAAGTATCTGTTTCAACAGATACCAAACGGGTGTAGATACCATTATTTACATTATTTTCAATTGTATTTCCCTGTATTGTGGCAGGCAGAGGAGAACGCTCCATTTGAATCCCGATGGAGTTACCGCTTATGGTGCTGTTGGATACTTCCGTAAAGGCAGCTCCGTCTCCAAAATCTCGGGCAAGCAGCCCCGCATAACTGTTGTTGGAGCCTCCGTTTCCGGTAATCTCCGCATTGCGAACGATCGCACGGGCCACAAAACCGTTTCCGCTGTTTCCATCCTCAAGTTCTATCCCGCTTTGGCCATTATTCGTCGCTCGCAATCTTTCCAGCGTAACGGCTCCCTCTCTTACTATAAATCCATTGTCCGAGGATTGATCCACCCAGATATCTTCAAACGTATTGCTGTAGACAACCCCTGATGGGTTACTGAACAGACCTCCAACCCTGATCCCGTTTCGGGCATACCGAAAGTAGACGTGAGTCAGCTGTGATTCGGCTGTACCCGAACGGTTCAACTCAACTCCTCCCCAATCTCCGCGAGACGGTGAGGACGTGTCGTCCACACGGCTTACATCCCCGCCGTAGGTGTGATCATTCAGTGAGGTAAATACAATCGGGTTTACCTCATCCCCATTGGCAATCAGCTGTCCTTCAAACCGAAGCTCTGTAAATTCACTGGTCAGCTCAGGGGACGTTTTAATCGTCACTCCAGGCTCTATTGTGAGCACGTGAGAACTGTTATTGGCGGTCCCTGTAGAGGCTAACACGTAGGTTGGATTTGAAAAAGCGGCCGGTACTGTAGCGCTCAGCGTCCCATTCAGGTTATTGGCATACAGGGCGATTGCTCCGGGATAGGTGTTGCCGGTAAAGGTATTCCCATCCACACCGCTCTCATCGGTATAGATATGGCCCAGCTCCCTCCAGGCCCCGATGGCAAACCGGTTCCCCTCAAACTGATTGTCAATAAAACGAGCCTGGGTACTCAGTATTCCCGACTGACCATTGTCCAATATTTGATTTCCAATGTAGGCGAGATCAATTCTGGTCAGTTGTGAGTTAATTAATATTCCGTGAGATGAACTATTTGTAATTTCATTACCTAATATTGAGACTGGCAATGATGGACTTTCCATTCGAATCCCGATGGAGTTACCGCTGATGGTGCTGTTGGATACTTCCGTAAAGGCAGCTCCGTCTCCAAAATCTCGGGCAA
>CAYNZY010000044.1:21991-23059 GCA_964401805.1 uncultured Rhodohalobacter sp. | reverse complement strand
CATTGCGGGTGCCAAAGGTGGGGTGTTATCCGAAATGTATCTCATCGCATTGGCACTTCTTTTGCCTTCATTTCCGGAATTATCTACAGCTGAAATTTTATAATAATAAGTGTTTCCTTCCTGAACTAAACTATCTATATACACTGTGTTAATTGGATCATGCAGATCATCATTTATCCTTACAAAATCGTCATCTGAATTGACGCTTCGATAAATCGCATATCCTGCTAAATCGGTTTCAGGACTAACGGGCCAGCTTAACTCCAGCCCCTGAGGTCTTTCTACCAGCTGCACATTATCGACTAAACCCGGTGCAATATTATCTTCTATAAAATAAGTTATAGATTCACTTCTGGCTGCCTCCTGACCTGTAATATCCATTGCAGAAACGTGAAAATTGTATTCTCTACCCAGCTCGTCGACGGTAAATCGGTATATATATTCATTTCTATTATTATCACGAAGTATTAGCTCATCATTTATCAGGGTCTCACCTTGATCCGTGTAGTAAGTTTCAAAACGAATGATCTTATCGTCTACGGAATTCATGGACGGGTAGTCCCATTTTAGGGTGATTTCGTAGCCATCATTTTCCACCGTAAAATTTTCAGGACTCGGTGCGTTTACCGGTTCAATCTCAAATTCTTCCTCTATAACTTTACCCGTTGCCTCTCCAAGATCATTAACAATTTCAACGCGATACTCCACCCTATCCCCAACATTTACTGAGGTATCAACAAATAGTCTTCCCAATGCCTGAGCTATTTCCGGATGTACAAAGGTATAAAGCCTCCCTAACAACGTATTTGACCGAAGGGAAAAATAGACTTCCGTTGCATCTTCAGCTTCTAAAGCCAGCCGAACAGGTTCATAAATATCCCCTAAAACCGAAGGCAGTTCAGATGGATAGATGGCTCCCCGTAAAGGTTCTTCATTGAGTTTTATAAACTCATCACTGCCCGGATCAGATCTGTAAATATTAAACCCGTCTCCAATATCCAGCCGTTCTGTATGATAGATATAGACTCCATCTTCACCAATGGCATATCGCATATCCTGGTTTTGAGC
>CAYNZY010000044.1:3284-21891 GCA_964401805.1 uncultured Rhodohalobacter sp. | reverse complement strand
TAAACTTTTATATCTGAATAATTATGTCCGGATATATTTACCGTCCTGCTTCCACTCAATGCATTCTTCGGTGATCCATTTACACTTATAAAGTCTGACCAGGACTTAATTGTTTTTAAGTAGCTTACTTTTGCACTGGTGTCCTCAACTTTATATTCAACTTGTACAACACCGCTTTCAGGATCCTGAATATCAGAAGCAGAAATGGTCACATTATTTCCGCTTTGACTCAGTGAAATAGATGGATTTTCCGGAGCTGATGTATCGTAAACAAATCCGGTGCTTAGTGCCAGTCCTGAACGGGTTCCCTGTTTATTGTAAGATCGAACAAACATTATCAAGTCCTCACCTTCCGGGATATCCATATCCGGTAGATCAACAAAAGTTGCAGAAGTATTACTAATGGATTCATCTGCATATGCAGCCAGGTTAAAAAAGAAGATGGCGATATTATTTGATGTACTTAAATCTACTTCTGTCCAATCATTAAGGTAGCTTGAAAACAGACCCGTTTTAAAGTTCACTTCATATCCATCAATATTTGTTTCAGAATCCATGGAAGGTCGTATTAAGTAGAATCCCGGAGTTCCGTTTCTATACGAGGCTGCAATTTTTGGATGTATAGGTGGAGTTGGGTCATCTGCAATAATGGGTCCATAAACCATCACCTCTTCACTGAGGTTACCGGCATAATCCTCTGCCTGAACATACACATAAAACTCGTTTGAAAAGCTAACAGGAGGATCATTAATAATGGCTCGCGAATTGTTTGTGTAATCTACGAGTTCAGGGTTTGTAAATGCCGTTGTTGTATCCGGAGAAGTCGATACGATATAGCGATATCTTCTCACACCAGACAGTCCATCAGAGGCTTCATCCCAATCCACAGTGATCCTTGGACTTCTTTCTGTGTAGTTTAAAGGATCCTCAACGTTTGGTGCGGAAGTAACCGCTACATGATAGTCGGCACCTCGGCCTGTACTGGACGGCATCGATACATCCTGTTGACTGAAAGAAGCAATTGTAGGCGGGGTTCCGTCAAACCGGATTGGTTCACTGACTTCCTTCACACTGCTGGTCAAATCCTCACCATTTACAGCTCGTACACTCAAATAGTGTGGACCTGTCGTTAAATCCAGATTTCGTATTGTGATTTCCTGGGCAATATTATCTGCTCCCGCAGTATTGGAGGTTCCTTGTATATTTCTTGTTACTCTTCGTCCCTGAACACGGGTCCAGCCGACAATAGTGGTATCTCCTTTACTTTCTCCTACTGCGTATTCAAAGGCTGCAATATCCGATTCCTGATCAACAGAGATTCCAATAAAAGTGATCTCATCTGATTCATTAGACCAATAGCTTTTCGTTCCGCTTTGCTGGCCTACTGTATATGCTTTTCTATAACCCACATTAACCAATGGACGTGAAGGCGGAGTATCGTCGGAAATGGCCACTCCATCATCTGAACCACCCGGTGTATAACCCGTTATTCCCCCCGGAATCTGTCCAAAGGTTCCAAAGTTGTAGGATCCAAACACCGTCGAGTTATCCTTAACATCCACATTGAAAGCAGCAGGTCTGCTGATAGCTGTTCCGGAAGGTCCTCTGGCTCTTACAACAGCGGTAAAGTTGAGGTTATCTTCGCTTTCGGTCTTCCTGAAAATATATCGCGTAACTTCATCTTCACCACCCACCGACAGCATATCCGGGACAAATACTGTTGCATTGGTACTTCCTCGACTCATCTGGTAGCTATTTTCAACAACATTCCCCGATGGATGCGTAGCCTGCCAGCTCATCGTTAATTTATTGTTATAACTGTCCAGATCTCTATCAACATAAATGCTGTTTATCCGTGGTGGTGACAGAATTTCTTCCAGATCACGTTTCATATCCCTGAGATCCGCCGCAGCTGAATCACCCGCTATATCCGCCATCCTGGCAGCATAAATATCCACCATCCCATGCAGGGTCATGTAGAGCGATGCTTTAGCCTTATGAATATTGTCGACCGTAGCCGTAAAAGATTCATGAGCTGCTTCCATCTGTGTGATTCGACTGTCATAAAGATCAGCCATCCGTTCGGCCTGTGCCTTGGATGAATCTCTCAGAGCGCTAAAACCTATGGTAGGCAAATCGTACCAGAACTCAACTCCTTTCACAAAATAGTTTGTTAAAAAGGAGACCTCGTCATTCCGACCCCAATCTAACATATCACTTCTAAAATCACTCTTTAGACTCGACGCCTGGGTGTAATTCGTACCGGGGTCAGCAAGCAGAATTCTATAATACTGATTAGAACTCAGATTACTGACATTCCCCCTTTCTGTTGAACTAATCGAATGTCCTGCATCTGCTGTATAGTTTACCGATGAACTCTCACCGGAAATGTTAATATTAAAAACATTTACATCTAAATAGTTCTCAATTGTCGTTTCATATGCATCAATTATAGCCTGCCTCTCCGATCCACTCACCAAATTAAAATAACCGGCACGCTGTACATTTGCCCATCGATTAAGTTTCCACCTGTAATTGATATAGCTTCCGTAAAACTTATCGATGGCTGTTGAAGCTTCCGAATATCTTTCAGAAACATCGTTTGCACTTTCCTGTATTGAGAGAGTTCCTTCTATCTGCATTTGACCATCAAGACCAACCCGTGTAACTCTGGGCAGTGTTATCTTTTTGGACAGAGCTAAATCAATACGGTTTATGTAGCTGTGTACAGAATCTATAGCGGCAGAATATTTTGCATCCAGCTGATCTATTTCCTGTTTCAGGTTTTCCAGTTTGGATTGATTACTTGAAGCCTCGGTGCTGTCAACACTAAATGATGGCGTCATTCCGCCATCTTTATTCATCACACTTGAATTGACTGGTGAAGATATTTCATCCTCCAGTAAGGTTTGAGCACTTTCCTCCCACTCTAATGCCAGTACATAAGCTTCATCAAGTCTTTCTTGTGTGCTTGCTGCTACACTTGTCAGCGAGTTAATTTTACTCTCCATCTCACTTCTCAGAGATTCCAGATTATGTTCCGATTCATCCGGTATTCCCGGCCCGTCGACAATATGATCCCTTATGTCTGTCAATATTTGTGGGACAGCACGATTTCCGGGAATCAAACTTTCCTCTCTAAAAAGTATAGCGTTATAAAAACTGGATTGATAAGCATCACTTTGTTGCAACAGTGTCATTCCGGCTGCAGAAAGTACGTCCTCTCCGATGTTCATCACTTCGGGTTCTGACTGAAGATCATCCAATGCATCTAGTGCTGCAGACATTTCTTCCCCAAGATTTTGTGCCCGCTGCCTGGCTTCGTCTACCAGTGATTCAAATTCAGCATTTTTACCTTTTCCGCCATTAAACCTGCCATTTCTTGCCGACACCCATAGTCCTACCCGGCCTTCGAAAACCATAAATACATCCACATAGGCACTGGCCGATGCATAGATCAGATAGCCGTCATCTACAATCAAAGCTCCTTTTAAGGTACCTCCCACACTTGCTACTTTAAACAGTGTGGCGTCAAAGCCAATTTCCACATAAGCACCAAATTCATCGCTGTTTTTCAGCCACCATATAGATCCTTCCCAATTGCTGGTAACCGAGATGACCCAAACATCAAACCCTTGGCTTATAGATACCTCGGTGTAAAATCCGTCCGGACTGACAATAAATGATGCATCTGCCTCAATAAAACTTAAAATATCTAAATCGCCATCTCCATGGATAGCCCATATCACTTCCATATTTTCATCTGTTGATCCGGCAGTTTCTTCAACAAAGAAATCGATGGTTAACCCCCCGGATACAATACCACCGTAATTGACGTCTACGCCAATTCCTCCATTGATACTCAACTTAGGACTCCAGGCAACGGTCAGATACATTCCGGCACTTATATTGTCACCCTGGTTCAATATTTCTCCGCGCATGTCCATAGCGATAAACTCATCCGTCAGCAACATGAATGCCCGTCCGTCAACCGCGTATGCACCGGTACTTCCAACCAAACCTGCACCCACGTTTAATACCACGGCAAATTCGTAATCTCCTTCCCTATCTTCCCAGGGAGGGGTTGGGTTATACATATCGTAATCTACAAGTTCTAAAACATCCACAAAGTCTTGATTGGTTGCATTGTAGAAAAAACCTCCTCCCAATTCGTTCAATACAATCACTCCCGGGAAGAGCGGGATTTCGGCTGAAACAGATACAAAGATCCCAAAACTAAATTGATCATTTAAGGTCGACATTCTGCCAAGTGCCGCTATACCATATGTTTCTCCCTGTGGTGTCTCAAAATCACCGCCCCCGGCAACTTTAAGCATAAACCCATCCGGCTCTTTTTTATACTCCATGCTGGCAAACAGACTAGCCTGTTCTCCAAGCTTTATATCCACACCTTCAATATTCAGATAAAATTCGGAGCTATTTCTATAGTAAAAAATCTCATCAACAGTACCGCTGAAAGCTCCATCAATACTAATACTGACAGCACTTCCCTCTTCCGTGCTAGCAAACCTTAGGTACTCATCAACCATTTTTGAGTTAGCAGATCCTTCCTCGATATTCTTTGGAGCTCCTTCAGCAGTTTCATCATAGGATTGATCTACAATCTCAATCTCTTCATTCGTACCCCACTCCATGGAACCTACCTCAAGATTAACGACTCCGGCCATATTGAAACTGCCGCCATCTAACTCTCCCATCGACTTAATTCCGGTCTGATCAATGGTAAATCCTTCCAGGCTTAAAGATCCGTCAATTCCTTCAAGCGTAAGTCCCGCTGATGCATTTATGCTCACTCCAAATACTTCCGCATTTTCATCTTCGAGTGCAACACTTGAAATGGTCATATTGAAGAACCCGGCGTTGAAGCTAAAATCATCTGCTGAAAGATTATGCCAGGACAATTTATTCTCGCTTAGTGTATATCGAACTCCGGCATTTGCTACTGCCCCCGGCTGTCCAAGAAGAATCTGATTTCCATCTATATCAATATCGGCGGAAGCATAGAAAATCATGTCCCCTTCATGGATATTATTAATCTGAAGACCGACTCCCGTAAGATTCAGATCTGCAAAACCGCCCAGCCCTACTGATTCATCTTCAAGTACAAAATCAGGACCGGAAAAACTTGTATTTCCCTGATGATCCACTGTAATGGAGAGAGAAGATGTTGAATTAAACGGTTCAGGTAATGATGCCTCTCCGGTGGCAGAAAGCGTTGCTTTATTGTTCTCAACCCCGATTGCTAATGAATTCAGTTCCATGTACTGATCCATGATTTGCACAGGTGAATCAATTAGGTCTATACCACCCTCACCCAAGGAAAATGTACCATCCGAACCGATTCTCAAATCCTGAAAATCAAATGATTGATCCAGAAAAGCCAAGGCCCCGTCCATCGTAATCAATAAATTATTGCTATCTGTGAACTCAAGCCCTAATGTCTGAATCGTCAAATTGTCTTCATCTCCAAACATACTGATTGAAAGCGGAGTAAGTCCGTCGGTATTCACACTGTCTACAGAAACTCCGGCAGTACCTACTCGTAATCCCTCCAACCCGATTTCCATATCATCTCCCAACATCTCAGCAAGAGTAAACCTGCCATCAAGGATTACTGCAAAATCTTCATCAACCAGTTCGGCTCGTATATCGTCTAAAATTAATTTTGCCTGGCCAATCGGGAGTTCCTGGGGTGTCAAATGATCTACATCCAGATTAAACCCCCATTCGTCTTGTTCAAAACTTGCTGCAAAATGGATATTTGTGGTGTCACCGTCTGCATTTTCCAGAAATGAACTTCGAATATCGCCTGAGAATTTATAGGCTTCATCCGTTCCAAAATTCAATTCCACACCGCGTACTGCCATTTCAAAAGCACCGTCAGCGAATGATTGCTCTGTCAAAGCAACCTCAGCATCTTCTGTATGTGAATCTGTAAATTCACCAAAAGCGTACGTGGATTCGGTAAATCCATCAACACCCATCGTAATTTTTTCAACCAGTACTTCCAACTCGTCAAATGCTTCAGGCAGTGTTAATTTCGCATCCGCATATAATTTATGAGGTTGGTCATTTAATTTTTCAAAATGCAGCGCAGTGAGACTAATTGGGAAGTCTCCGTAATCTTCCATGTTCATAGGTGTTTGGCTCACATCGGCAGTAATACTTCCACTGATAACCTCATACGCGTCATTGATAACTACATCACTAAAACTCACGTTGACTTGTGGTGAATTTCCTTGTCCGTCACTGAGCGAAGTAAGAACCAGCGGTACCGGATCTGTAGTATATAGCTCCAGGCCTCCATCTACGCTTTCCGATTGAATCAAATTTTGCCCCTGATCATCTCTCAATACGATATATGCAATATCTTTATTCGGCAGGCCAAGCGTATCCGGCATAGTCACAGCTCCCGCAATATTATCTGCATGGAATCCCTGAGAATCGTACCAGGCAAGCCGGGTTTGTTCTTGCCCATCTTCTAAAATCAAATCTGCCTGACCTGAAACGACCTGAACCGGTTGCATCCCAATAGCCAGCTGCTGGAAATCAAGAAGAAGGCCGTCGTGAGACTCATCTCCGAACCTGAGTGAAGCCGAACTTTCACCATCAACCTGAAGTCCATTCTGGTCAATTTCGATATTTGAGGGCATTGTAAATCGTACCCCTGCACTGTAATCAATGGTTGATGCAGGATCTACAACAGCCCATTGAGTAGGATTGAATGAAATATCTACCGCAAACTCGTTCAATATTTCGACGCTACCGGTGGAAATTTCACCTGATCTAAGATCTACTGCAAGGTCATTAAAAGTTGTAGAAACAGATCCATCTCCAACAGACAAGGATCCACCACCTGTAAATTTAAATCCTGTAGTATCTAACTGTGCACTCTGAACCGTGAATGCGAACAGTGAGTCGTCTTCGGGTATATACCATTCAAATGGATCGTTTATTCCAATACTTCCATTAATAATCCTTCCTTGCATCAGGTCGAATTCCAAGTTTCCGCTGGCAGATATATCACCGGCTGTTTCACGTTCAATAAGTGCTGTAGCCAATCCGTCTAACAGGATTTCCTGACCACTGCCGGAAAAAGAAAATGTCAGATCTGACTGACCAAAACTCAGTGCAAGTGGTCCGGTTTGAAGCTGCCCACATGGCATGAAGTTATTTACCGTTCCTGAAATGCCTCCTTCAGTAGAAAGAGAGAGATCTATTCGGGAATCCGTACACATCTCACCTGTTCCTTCAAACCAATCCGGCATTCCCATATATCCGGAGAGAGATACATCCGCTCCCTGAGTGTTTTCATCTGTTGCATAAAACTCTCCTGCAAAACCATCCAAAAATAGTGAAACCCCAGAACCGATTGGGAACTCAATCGGATCGTTGGAAGCATCATATGGAACAATAGAACCCGTAAGGTTTCCGCTATCCAGCCCAACACTATTCAGAGTTAATGACACTTGAGACAACTCAGGTGCTGTCTGCTGATATTGAGGAAAGGTTAGTTCTAAATCGAACTCGGGATTCATATTCAAAATATCATCGCCAATCGAGTCAAGATTCAGAGTATCTTTTGGCATACGGAATGCCAGCGGTTGTATAGAGAATACCCCCAGGTCGAATGCCGGAGAATTTAGAGCAGGAATGGTACCGCTATGTATATTCTGTTCCGGGATGACAAATCCGTCAAAATCTCTTAGCGATACATGCTTCAATGGAACTTCAATTGTTTCTCCATCGGAAAGAACAACAGCAAGAGAGAAATCGAGGTCTGCAAAATAGGTAAACCCATCATTTTCAGTATAGTTGAGTGATAACGAAGAAATTTGATCAACAGAAAATCGTATGGGTCCGAGATCAACTTGTGCACTATCTGTCAAAGATGAAGCATCAAAATCGGTAATTGAAAAACCGAAGTTAGAAAATCTGGCTCCTATCGAAGCTTCGGCTGCTACCTCACCCTCCGGATTGTTGATCTGGAATCCACCGCCAAAATTAAACTCAAAGTCTGGCGTTCCGGCCGGGACAACAGGCACATCCACGTAACCTGATATTGAATCTACCTGAAGTGAAACCAGGTTATTCGATGGACTTAAAGGAATGTTGGAGTCAATGGATGGTAAATTCACATTTCCTTTAGCCCGGCCTTCACTATCTATCAACAAAGTAATTTGCCCGCCATTTTCCAGCTGCTGATCCATGAGGTTTAAGTCTCCTTCTAAAAACAGAGCTGAAATATCATTATTTGCGGTTAAACTTCGGGTCTCATACACAATTTGATTGAGAGTCATGGGTATACCGAGTTCTTCCAGGCTAAACTCGGGGCTATCATCAGGAATAGATGCAGAGACAGAACCGGAAATATAATTCCCTGTTGAGGGATTGATTCTGAGATTATTTAAACTAACCTCAACACTTGGAGCCGACGGCTGACTGCCCTGCATACCGGGAATAACAAGCTGTAAATTTTCACCGGGCAGGGTTTGTATCTGAAGCGATCCATCCTGCATACGGTTTGTTTCGATTAACAGCTGATCATTTTCTTTAATTTGCAGATAGGCAATCTCTTCACGCGGTAGCGGGATCCTGTCCGGCAAAAATTCATCACCAAAAAAGCCGATATCCGGATTGAATCCATTCTCATCAATCAGAGCTATTCGCTGTTCATCCCAGTAGATTTCTGCTTCTCCGCTTCGAACTCCAAAGGGATCCAGCCCCATTGCAAAATCTTCCGTATAAGTTACACTAATTTGGTCCAGAGAAATATCACCGAAGTTCAGCTCTCCGGAAGCACTGCCACTGGTTTTAATTCCGGTTGTATCAATAACCACAGTACCTGCATATTGTAATAAAACACCCGGCGATAGAGCCAGTGAACTGTCCCTCAATGTTACATTATAGTCCAGTTCATTTGTTGTTTCGTTGATACCTGCTTCAAAGCTAAGGCTGTCATCCAAAATGACACTACCTCCCTCAACCTGAAAGGTTTCCCAATCTATTACCAGCTGGTCGAATGTAGCTCCCATGGTTTGATCATCAATCAAAAGCTGCTGACGGCCATCAATATTCAAACCATCTTCTGTAAGTGTGGCTTTATCGAGTTGAAATACAAATACCGGATTATTCTTTGGTATACCCCATTCAAAAGGACCGGTCATTTCAAAATTCAGCTCTGTAAAACTGCCGGTTTCAAAGTCGTAGGTGAAAGAACCGGACGTATCCTGACCTTCACCCAGATTTATTTCAGCCTGGCCGGAAATTTCACCGCCCAAATTACCCCCTTCAGTGTACACAAGATTCATGTCAGACTGTGTGATCTGAGCTGTGTAGGGGCCAATTTCAATTGGGCAGGCAGGTACAAAATTTTCTACCTGAAGACTAAATCCACTATCCAATAGTTCCAGACTCAGAGGGTCATTTAAAGTTGTTACAGTTCCAACATCACAAGAAAAAGGAGTTCCCGTTTCAAGATTTGCATCTAAATTTAGAGCTAAAGCCGGATCAAGTTCTCCATCGATATAATCGATTGCCAGATCTCCCCCAATCTCATCTATCACCAAAGCATACCCTTCAAGGAACTCCCATCTACAGGAGTTACTGTTTTCGAGCTCTAATCCTGCCTGTATCCTTCCATTCTGAACACCGGCATTAACCAAGTTTACAGATGAATTTCTCATACAAACCGGAAGCTGATTCTGTACTCCCGGATTTGATAAATCAATACTTCCGTCAAATTCAAAATTCCATGGTCCCGATTCTGAATCATCCAAGGTAAACCAAGGAAACTGAGGCGTGTCTAAATAGAAGTTTGAAATACTCAGATCAAACATTCCAAAATCCAGCGAATAATCGAAGAGATCCATTTCTGTGAAAGTCACTTCAGGAAATTCAATCCCTGAACTTGAAATCGTAACTCCTTCAATTGTGGGAAATTTAGGCGACGATTCCCTGGCAAATTCCAGCATTGCGTCAACCTCAATCGCAAAATCCCAGCCACTCGATTCTGAAAAATCAAGAGATTCCAGATCGATATTTGAAAAACCCATATTTAACATGCCTAAATCCAGCTTAGGCTCAGGTAGGGTACAATCAGAGACAAAATTCTCTGCAGAAAATCCATTTTCATCCGATAATCTGATTGTTCCGGATGCACCGCAAGTTTCGTCAGTCAGCAGCTCGTTCTCCAGTTCAAATTCAAGACTGCTTCTCAGAGAGGTATTATAATTTAGTTCATCATTACTCCAAGAACCCGCAACCTGCCCCGTCAAATCTTCTAATGAAAGCGTCAGTTTTTCTGAATCAGGTATCAAAGGTATCGACTTATCCAGTCCACAATCTAGAAATGTGCTAAAGTACTCACGGTCCAGACTGAAGGAAGGAATTTCACACGTTTTTTCTGAAAATATCCTTACATCCCCACTACCGCTTATACTTCCCTCAGGCATGGTAATTTGGATTGACGTCATCCATATTTCAAAAGGGTCATTCCCAAGTGAAGCTATAGGAGAGTCATCCCCTTCAGAAAAAGCCTCTACAGTCCCCACCAGGCCAATCGGATCCAGCATAAACTCATTGTTTGAAGCCAATACCGCCCCATCCGCAGTTACAATATCCGCAGCTACAGAAAATCCTTGCCCAAACTCCCACTCCACATCCTTAAAGTTCACGTATTCATCAATTTCTCGTGCCAATGACGATAAAATATCTGATGAAGCCCTGACGGATCCACCAAATAAAATCGGATTTGCCAGAGACTGCTTTTGAATTCGAACATCCCTCAATTGCGCTTCGGTTTTTATCAGTTCTTCCGTTGCAAAATCAACCTCCAGCGATGCTATTCCATTGATCACGTAAGAATTTGCATCTTCTTTAATCTCAACCTGTCGAAAATCCTTGAGTTCAGCAAAACCGGGCACCAAAGGTATGCTTTCCAAGTTTGAAATTCTTTCTGCAACCTCTTCTCCTGCCCCTTTGTCCCTGTAAGTAAACGTATAGATCTCACTCTCCCCATCATTTTGAAGCGGAATTCGCCCATTGGCATCCCGGGCCGTTACCTGCCAGGCATAGGTTGCACCCTCTTCAAGCGGTAAATATCGCAGCGTATAGGGAAGTGTGGTTTGACCGGTCAGTGTTTCAGAGGCGTGCTCTCTGTTACTATTAATGGCCTGAAGCGGTGTTTGCCCTTTGAAAACTTCCACAAGCAGGAAATCATATTCAAAAAGGCCACCCATTGAACTGGCGACCGGTGTCCATGAAAAGGTAGGTGTTTCGAACGTCAGGTTTGCCTCATCCGGCACGGAGACTAAAATTGGGGGCGGTGGATAGCGGACCATAAAAAACGAAGTCCCGGGCAAGGTGTTAATTCCGGACTGCTGTACATTAGGTCTTGCCGTAATTTCAATTGAGTAGTTTCCTTCCGGTATCGATCCTGATTGAACAACCTGATTTTGAAGATCATTATCCAGCTGATTAAGTACATCTTTTGGTGTGACCGGAAAATCAACCTCTTCAAAGAAGTTAGCAAAAACATAGCTGCCCGGTGTAAACGCCCGTGGCAGAGATTCAAATTCAATAATTGTCCGATTGTTGCGGGTAAGCGTAAATTCAAATATAAAATCGACAGGCTGACTGCTAAAACTGGAGTAGTTGAAGATGACCTGGTATTGCCCGGTTTTGAAATTGGTTTCAATATCATCAGCAAAAGGTGACGATAATACAGGTGGAATTCCTACAATATTCACCTGTGCAGAACTCTGTGCATAAGATTGAACAGAGAAAAAGCCGATGCATACAGCAATCAAAAGAGATAGTTTGCAGAAGTTCTGAATTCCACTCTTTAAGTAATAAATTGTAGCGTTTTTACTCATCTTCAACTTTCTGAATTAAAATCTTCTTTGATATCTAAAACTTCCTTCAAGCTCTGTAAACTCTCTTCCAGCACCGGTTAATACACTATTACTTCTGGTGCGCAGAGTAATATTGAAAGAATCTTTTTCTGTAAGGTTATAGGAGGAGTTCAGACTTCCGGTCAATTGCTGAAGTTCTGTTTCTGTCATATTTCCACCCGGTCCCTCCCTTTCGCTCATATTCCGGTTTAGTCCCGCGTTTGCACTGACGCTGAGGCTCCGATTAAAAAAGGCGTAACTGGTTCCTACGTTCAGACCCATATTTTGAATCTCTATACCATCAGAACTATTTGTCATATAATTTACAGACGAGTTTATCGTAAGGCCGATAGGCAATGTGATAGCGTAGTTTAAGGCAGAGTTGATAGATTCTGAGCCATAACTGTCGCCCTGAGTTCCTCCCGGATTATCAAACTTGCTTTCAATACTCATATATCCTCCGGTTAAGGAGATATTATGAGTCGTTTCCTCTCTCCGAAGTGTTAAACTGGGCTGAACCATCACATTATGTGAAATTTGAGACTGACTGCTTCCCGTCGTCTGCCCATCTATCTCCTCAGCCGTGATATTATTCAGGACCAAGCCATACGTTGTATTGAGATTCAAATAATCAGTGATGATAAACTGGATATTCGAATTTGCGTTTGTATTGGTTTGTGTCTGCACCCTGTTACCCAAAAGATTATCGCGTCCCAGAGAAACATTCGAACTGATATTGATACGGTTGTTCATCAATCGCACAGTAGGACTAATTTTAATCCTCTCCTGATCATCACGTACAGTTCCCCTTCCTAATGATTCAAATCCCGGTTGAATTCTCTCATAGCCCAGCCCCAGGTTGAAGAAATCCAGATTCAGAGTTGCATCGGCCATCCCCGCATAATTAATACGGCTGCTTGTTCTCGGAGTAAAAATTGTGGTGAAAAAGGAGGGAATATTTACTTCATCCATCGAAACTTCCGAACTGTTTAGATCACGGGTGAAGAGAGATGCGGTAACTTCACTTGCAATTGTAAAACGCCCATTGAAAAATTGTACCTGGAAATCTGGAGTTACGGTCAGGTTCTCTCTGGGGGATATTTCTAAATTGGTGCCAGAAATGGATTCACGTTCATCCTTGGCATAAAAGGTACTTAAATGAAAATAGTTGGTGGATGTGTTTCCATAACCGATCTTTGCAGCTCCGGCCCACTGCTCAAAAGCCGGCTTTCTGAAACCCGACTCCAAACTTGGCCTGACAGCTCGCTTTGAGCGCCCACCGGTCAACTCCACCAAAAATTTTCCGGGATTTGCTCTTATGTAACCACCCCGAATCGTTGCTCCGCCCAAGCCGTATTCCGAAAATCGACTGTTAACATCCCCTGCCTGAACATTCAGCCATTTCCAGTTGGCATTAAAACTGAGGCTGTTCATATTCTGACGAAACTTGGAGTCATCTGTGGAGTAGTTCATATTAATTCCCGAACTAAACCCAAACAGATTAAAACTCATATTGGCATTCGTCTGGATCATACCCGGTGCCCGTCTGTTTTCAATCCCGTCAACTGAATACGCGCTTGCGGTAAGACCAATACTGCCACCGGCCTCGACTCTGGTAATGTCAGACTCTTCAAGAAATTGACTAAACTGTCCTAATGCATCTTGTACACCGTACAGCGAGAAAAGAAGAAACAATAAGCCGATAATTGATTTTTGAGGCACTTCCGGTAGATTTTTATTCCTTTAATGATGTAAGCGTAAGCCCCCACAAAAAACTTTCATTTTTTTTCGACTATTTTTCAGGTTCATTAGTTCATAACGAGAATTCCGTAAAATGAGGACTTGAGTTCAACCTCAAATTTCTCTTAACCGATGTACGAACTTTTTTGATTTGAACCTGTACAAAACCGTATCATCAGTTCTCATTTCCGAAACATAATTTTATAGAAGTACACAACAATGACCGATTCTCAGATTTTCAGTCACATAGCATCTGCACACAATTTTTCTGCAAAACAGGTTAAAACCGTTGCCGAATTTATAGATGAGGGAGCCACCATACCATTCCTGGCCCGCTATCGTCAGGAAGCCACCGGAGGATTGGATGAAGTTCAGCTTCGTACTGTACGTGATGCGATTGAATTTCACCGGACTTTGGAGGATCGTAAGAAAACCATCCTGAAAGCCATTGATGAGCAGGATAAACTGACGGATGAACTTCGTGAGAAGATCACAGCCTGTAAAGACCTAAAAACCCTGGAAGATCTCTACCTTCCATATAAGAAAAAACGAAAAACTCGTGGTGACATGGCCAAGGAGAAAGGCCTTGAACCATTGGCACAGAAGATATGGGATCAGAACATTACGGAAGGTGATCCTCTCAAACATGCCGAAGAGTATATCAGCGAAGAACATGAGTTACCAGATGCTGAAACGGCCCTCAAAACTTCACTGGATATTGTAGCTGAATGGATCAATGAATCGGTAGAAGTCAGGGATAAACTGCGAACCATTATCCGCAAACAAGGGATCATTAAATCTGAGAAAAACCCCGTGGTAGAAGGACGCACAAATTTTGAGGACTACTACGACTATCAAAACCGGGTTCAGTATCTGAAACCTCATCAGATTTTGGCGCTGAATCGTGGTGAAAGAGAGAATGTACTTTTTATCAACCTGGAATTGAATGACAGCCGCACGCTCGACAGCATTGACGATGTGGTAATTACCGATGATCTATCAATCTTCACTCCCTTTCTTCAGGATGCCGTTGAGGATTCCTATAAAAGATTACTGATGCCATCACTGGAGAGAGAACTTCGCAATGAACTGACTCAACAGGCTGACGAGCACGCGATCCAGACGTTTGCCACCAACCTAAAAAATTTACTGCTTCAGCCGCCTCTGAAAAATCAGGTTGTGATGGGAGTAGATCCGGCATTCCGTACCGGATGTAAAGTAGCCGTCATTGACGAACTTGGAAAGTATCAGGAAGGAACAACCATCTACCCTACCCCGCCACAGAATAAGGTGGAGCAGGGAGCAAAGGTTGTCAATCAGCTGATTGACAAGTATGGAGTAACCCTTATCGCCATCGGTAACGGCACAGCCAGCAGAGAGACCGAGCAGTTTATCGCCGATGTGATTCAAAAAAGAAAAGAAGTAAACCAGAATGAAAATCTCAACTATCTGATTATCAGCGAAGCGGGAGCCTCTGTTTACTCGGCGTCGACCGTGGCACGGGAAGAATTTCCTGATCTGGATGCGCCTCAGCGCGGAAATATTTCCATTGCACGCCGGGCGCAGGATCCATTGGCGGAACTGGTTAAAATTGATCCGAAGTCGATCGGTGTGGGGCTTTATCAACACGATGTGAATCAGACTGAACTAGCCAAAAAGCTGGATGATGTAGTAGAGAGTTGCGTAAATGAGGTGGGCGTCAACCTGAATACCGCCAGTGCGCCGCTGCTCACGCATATCTCCGGGCTGAGCAGAAACGTAGCCAAGAAAATCGTGGAGTTCCGCGAAAAAGAAGGGAAATTTTTAAACCGGGAGCAGATCAAGCAGATCTCAGGCGTGGGTGATTTCCGTTTTCAGCAAGCAGCCGGATTTATGCGTATTCCCGACGGTGAACATCCGCTCGACAACACCGCTATCCACCCGGAAAGCTATGAGGCCACCGAAAAACTTTGCAATCTGTTTGGCATCGACATTGAAAAACTTTCGTCCGAGCAAAAGAAGATTGAGTCAGCCTTTGCCAATATCAATAAAAAGGAAGTTTCAGAGAAGATTGGCGTTGGCGTTCCAACACTTGAGTTGATTATTGAGAACCTTCAGAAACCGGGACGTGACCCCCGTGAATCTCTCCCAAAACCACTTCTGCGTCAGGATGTAATGAAAATGGAGGATCTCTCCACCGGAATGAAACTGGAAGGAACGGTTCGCAACGTGGTCGACTTTGGTGCATTTGTAGACATTGGTGTAAAGCAGGACGGACTTCTTCACATCTCCAATATGAGTAAAGGCCGAGAGCGCGTGGAAGATCCTCATGATGTTGTTTCGGTAGGTGATATCATTAATGTGGAAATCACCAATATCGACCTGGAGCGTGGACGGATCGGGTTGTCGTTAGTATGATCAAAAGCTAATCAGGATTAATGATACCAAACACAGATATAAATTCATTAAATAAAACGTCTCATATTTTAGCTGTTTTTATAAAAAATGTGTTTAAACCAAAGTTTATAAATCCCTTTACATCATTCCTTTCCAATAATGTATAACAAAGAAAACTCTCCCTATCCTGATGAACTCTAACGAGTTCCAACCTGTTTAAAACATTGATTGCCGTCTTTTTAAAAAATCTTACACTAACACTTAAGTCTTCACCCAAAATTGACAGCTAAACAACCATTTACTTTTAAAGCTCAGCCCCATCACAAGGAATCCCTGCATGGCAAAACCATACTGATCAAAGCCGGCGGAAATGCGTTGACGGATGAAAAAACGAAGAAACAGATTGTGTCACAGATTGCCTATCTCCATACTATCGGTGTAAAACCGGTGATCGTTCATGGTGGCGGTATAGAGATCAAACAGCTTCTCGACGATGTTGGAGTTACATCTGAATTTGTGGGAGGTCATCGCAAAACAGATTCCAGATCAATGAGTTATGTAGAGATGGCCCTGAGCGGAATGGTAAACAAAGAGATTACCGGACTGCTAAACCACGCCGGCGTAAAAGCTGTGGGAATTTCAGGCAAAGATGGAGCAATGGTCACGGCTAAAAAGCGATATCATACTGAGACAATAAATGGAGAAGAGAAACAATCAGATCTGGGTTACGTCGGTGATGTTTTAAAAGTCGATACCTCACTGATCGATACGCTTACTGAAGCCGGGTATATCCCGGTTGTTTCTCCGGTATCGATTGGAGAAGACGGCAAGAGCTATAACATCAATGCCGATATGTTTGCCGGACATCTGGCGGGAGAACTCCATGCCGACAAATTCTTTGCCCTGACCAATATCGACGGACTCCTGGAAGATATTGATCAGCCGGACTCCATCATCCAAACGCTTACGCCGGATGAAGCAACTACTCTTTTTGGTACAGTCATACAGGGAGGAATGATTCCGAAAATTGAGGCGTGTATCATCGCACTCAAAAAAGGAGTGAATTCAGCTCATATAATCAATGGGATGAAAGAAGAGAGCTTATTGCGTACATTACTTACCGATGAATCTATAGGAACAACTATCCAACATTGAAATTTGAAGAATCTTAGTGATTCAGATGTATAATCAGATAAAAAGTTTTAAATCAATTTGAGCATGTCAAAATCAGGTAAAATTCTAAAAGTGGCGAAAACACTGATCGGCAAACAACCGGCCAAAAAGAAAGCTGATAAATACCACTTTGATCTTTACAAACGATATCCCATCACACTAGTAAAAGGCAAAGGATGCAAAGTGTGGGATGATGAGAGAAATGAATATATCGACGCTCTTGCCGGAATAGCCGTCAACAGTCTCGGGCACTGTCACCCCAGGATTGTCAACGCGATCCAAAAACAGTCCGCCAAGTTGATGCACATCTCCAATTTCTACTACAATGAGCCACAAAGTAACCTGGCCGAAAAACTTGTGAAAGTATCGGGATTAGATCGGGTCTTCTTTTGCAATAGCGGTGCTGAAGCTGTTGAGGGAGCCATTAAACTGGCTCGAAAATACTCCTCAGGTAACGGAAAGACCGGTTCCATCATCTCCATGGGTAACTCTTTCCACGGTCGTACCCTTGGCACTATTGCCATGGGCAAGGATAAGTATCAGAATGGATTTGCACCGATGCCTTCCGGCTTTGATCGGGTTGAATTCAATAATGTCAAAGCTCTGGAAGACCGGGTAAATGATCAGACCGTTGCGATCGTGATGGAGCCGGTTCAGGGTGAAGGCGGCATTGTTCCGGTAAGCAAGGAATTTCTACAAAAAGCACGTGACCTGGCCGATAAATATGATTTTCCACTGATTTTAGACGAAGTCCAAACCGGGATTGCAAGAACCGGTAAAATGTTCGCCTATCAAAACTATGGAATTACACCTGATATCGTAGCTTCAGCTAAAGCCCTTGGCTCAGGATTTCCAATTGGTGCAGTGTTGGCAAAAGAGAAGACTTCAAAAGCTTTTGATTACGGAAATCACGGCACAACCTACGGCGGAAACCCGCTCGCATGTGCTGCAGCCCTTGAAACACTGACTGTGATTGAAGAAGATGGTATTTGCGAAAAAGCCCGGGTTCGGGGTGAATACATGATGACCCGGCTGCGCGATCTTTCCAATAACTGGCCGGCAATCAAAGAAGTTCGCGGTATGGGTCTTATGATTGGTGTAGAACTCAGTTTTCCGGGCGGTGATGTTGTTGTGGAGATGATGAAACGCGGGGTCCTATCAAATTGCGCTTCAGATGTAGTTATTCGGATCGTCCCTCCCCTTATTATCAGCAAAGAGGAGATCGACAGAGTGGTTGATGTGCTGGTTGAATCGATCAAAGAAGTGGAAAAAGTGAAAAGTGAAAAGTGAAAATCGTTTTCAGCTATCAGGTATCAAATAATTTTATAACAATGTTCTGGGTTCGAAATTCGATGGTTTTAAAATTGATTTTTTTTGCCTTTTCACTTTTCACTTTTGCCCTG
>CAYNZY010000044.1:0-3274 GCA_964401805.1 uncultured Rhodohalobacter sp. | reverse complement strand
CAATACTCAATACTAGATTATGTCTAAGTACAAAATAGGAATCGTTGGCGCTACAGGATATACAGGATCAGAGCTGCTACGGCTACTGATACACCATCCGGATGTAACTATCGAGTTTATAACAAGCGAAAGTCAGACCGGTAAAAGTGTCAGTGAAATTCATCCACACCTGACGGATATCTCAGATCTGAAGCTGGATAGCGTAAAGAATATCGACAAATACAGTGTCGACCTTGTTTTCTTAGCTCTTCCCCACGGTGTTTCCATGAGTTTTGTGGAAGAGCATGGACTGAACAAATTTATCACGATTGATCTGTCGGGAGATTTCCGCCTGCCATCTAAAGAGGTCTACGAAAAATGGTATAAGAAAAAACACAGTGCTGAAATTTATTTCAAAAACTCTGTGTACGGCATGCCGGAACTCTATCGGGATAAAATCAGAAATGCACGGCTGATTGCGAATCCAGGCTGCTATCCTACTTCGACTATTCTTCCGCTTACACCGCTGATTAAGTACGATTATATTGAATCGAAAGGGATTGTTGTTGATGCAAAATCGGGCGTAACCGGAGCCGGTGCCAAAGCCAAGCCCGGAACCCATTTCCCGGATCTGTTCGGTAATTTTTCGGCGTATTCACTATTGAATCACCGGCATACACCGGAAATCGAATCTGTCATTCACGACTATACCAATCTTCAAACCGAAGTACTCTTCACTCCTCACCTATTACCGATCGACAGGGGAATTTTAACCACAACCTATAGCACACCCAAAAAACCGATGTCGGTAGAGCTGGTTGAGGAGCTCTATTACTCAGTATTCGAAAAAGAACATTTTGTACGGGTATTTGACAGTTCACCCAGTCTGAAAAATGTACGCGGCTCCAACTATTGCGATGTTCACGTTACCTACGATTCCCGAACAAACAAGATCATTACCGTTTCAGCCATCGATAATTTAATGAAAGGCGCAGCCGGCCAGGCGGTTCAGAATATGAATATCATTTTTGGGTTGATTGAATCTACAGGTCTCGAACAAATTCCACTCAACCCCTGATCTGGCGAAGATAAACTCTCTAATTTTTCAAATTTCAAAAACCGATGCTTAAAAATATAACCCACGTTCGCGGATTCACCTGTTGGGGCGCCCACATGGGCATCAAATCAAAACGACGGGACCTCGCTCTGATCTACTCCGAGGTTCCAGCATCTGCTGCAGCTGTATTTACAAAAAATGTAGTATGTGCCGAACCTGTTAAACTGAGCCGAGAACATATTAAAAGTGGAAAGGCTCAGGCATTTGTGATCAACTCAGGAAATGCAAACGCCTGCACCGGAAAGAAAGGCATGGAAGGAGCCGTAGCCATGGCCGAAACGACCGCCAGAGAACTGAAGATCCCGGTTGAATCGGTAATTGTTGCTTCTACAGGCTTGATCGGCGAGCCCTTTCCAACTGAAAAAGTATTGAACGGAATTCGAGAAAGCGTCACAAAACTTTCCAACCGTGAAATAGCCGGTTCATTGGCGGCCAACGCTATATTAACAACCGATACCTTTGCCAAAGAGGGATTTACCTCGTTCAATGTGGATGGAATAGAAATTAATATGGGCGGGATTGCCAAAGGATCAGGAATGATTCACCCCAACATGGGTACCATGCTTGGATTTATTGTTTCCGATATCGCAATCACCCCAAAACTGCTGGATGAAGCGCTGCGCACTGCCGTGAATAAGTCGTTCAATATGATTACCGTGGATGGCGATACGTCCACCAACGACATGGTTGGGATCATGTGCAACGGTAAAGCGGGTAACAATGAGATCACCGAAAAAGATGCAAATTACGATCTTTTCCTCGCCAACCTTGAAAAACTCTGCACGCATCTGGCTAAACTCATTATATCAGACGGTGAAGGTTCAACCAAATTGATTGAGTATCGAACAAAAGGAGCGAAAACCGAAGAGGAGGCGCGACAAGTTGTACGAACCGTTTCCAACTCAAACCTAGTTAAAACGGCCATCTTCGGGTCCGATCCGAATTGGGGACGCATTATTGCTGCAGCAGGTCGAGCCGGTGTCGATTTTGATCCCGAACAACTCGATCTATACCTCGGTACCAAGATGAACAAATTGATTCCCGTACTTGAAAAATCACAGCCCGTTGACGGTATTCGAAAAAAGCTGGATAAGGTGATGGAGTCTTCCAACATCATTATCCTGATCGACTTAAATCAAGGTGATGCAGAGGCTGTCGGGTGGGGATCTGACTTCTCCTACGAATATGTGAGAATAAACGCTGAGTATACGACGTAACAAAAAACTTTTGCCATCCGGAATCCGACTCATTTTTCTATCATAGTTTGATTCCAATTACTGTAAATCTGCGTCTTTGAAATCCTTACAGAAAGGTGTCGTTTTTCCATTATTATCGGACATTGAACAAAAATCCTCTGTCGCATAAACTCTCAAATAACAGCCTGTAATTGCTAATAACATCAAAAACAGATATTCTGCGACAGGCAGGACGATTTGAGTTCTGTTGTATAATGAGATGTTAGGGTGCCCCTATTACAAAACTACTTCATCAAATGAATTGCTTTCTTTTTCGTTTTTAAGGAAATTGAACTATTAGAACCTAAATCGCTTAATTATGGAAGACATACTGACCAAACAGATTGAAAAACTAAACAAAAGCGAAAAACTGCTTTTAGTTGAAGCTCTATGGGATTCCATTGCCTCCGAGCCAGAGGATGTTCCGCTGCCGGAACACCATAAATCTGTTTTGGATGAGCGACTTAAAACACTTGATGAAGATACTGAAAAGGGAGAGTCTTGGGACAAATTCCGGAAAAACTATATATAAGTTATTGTGGGCAAACCATTCATCATTACTCCCCAGGCTCAACGAGATTTTGACAAAACTTATTGGTGGTATGAAGAGCAATATCAGGGATTGGGAAAAGAATTCGCTCGTTGTGTGGATGCTAAGATAGCAGAGATTCAACGAAATCCTTTGCAATTTCAGATTCTTTACAAAGACAGGGTTCGTAGAGCGTTGGTCTCACGCTTTCCTTATTCTGTTTTTTATGTAGACAAGCCAAAAGTACTTAGTTTATTTGCCATTCAACGGCAAAGTAGAAATCCTGATCTTTGGAAATCTCGTGTATAAAGAACCAGTATCCAAACAAGGCGTATCGTGGAGACCGGTTCAGTTTATTAGCCCTACTTTCAAGTTAGTCGCCCGGCTGCACAAACGCTGAGCCGTTAATTGTCC
>CAYNZY010000043.1:0-23301 GCA_964401805.1 uncultured Rhodohalobacter sp. | reverse complement strand
GGAAAATCTCATAGTGGCTGCTTGTTCCGGTTCCTTCCTGAGTTTCTCCTTTCCAAGACCATACATAATTGTCGCCTGTATAGCGATCAAATCTACGCAAGTCTGTACGTCTGTGCCCCTCCCAGTAGAGCTCTCTTGCTCGTTCTTGAAGGATCAAGTCCAGATTTAAGTCACCAGGAGAAATATTTGCAGCATCACTTCCATAAGCTCTTTCACGCAGTGCGTTAATATAGCCGGCTGCAGTAGTTGTACTTCCACCTGAGGCACCCCTAAGAGTTGCTTCAGCATAGATCAGATACAGATCTGCGAGTCTGAACATTGGGAAATCCGTATCGGCAAATTCCAGACGCTTGCCGGGCTGACCCGTGGAAGTAATGTTTTTCCACTTGGTTACGGCATAACCGTTTGTGAACTCACCTAACTCTTCGATTTCAAGAGACTGTCCGTTCGTGTAGAACATGGAACGTCCTTCAGAGGCTCCCTGATCTTCAAGTGTATACGTCATGGTGTTCAGATCAACGGTAATTTCATATACTCCCGAATTCGGAGCTACGATGTTATCGCCACCGTTTGTGAGTGTACCGCTTGATCCACCGAAATCTCCTTGAGCCCAGTCACGAATTGGTGTGAATTTGAATTCTGATCCGGGATTTGCAAAGTACACAAGCCCTGTATAAACGTCATCGCTATTTTCAGAGATCAATGCAGGTGCATCTGCAGGTGACCAGTCGTTTGTATAGCCACTGGCTGCCTGGTAACCGCCCGGAACATAAATTTCTGGGTATCCACCTGTGTTTTCTGTTTGAGTGCCTTCAAACAGGTCCGAATCGTCAAACAGAGATACGAACTCAGGTGTTACCCTGTGTCCGGCCCAGCCACCATCCATACCAAAATCACTGGCGCTCATGCTTCCACCAATAGCAGCATGAATGATAAAGTTGGTTCCGCCAAATGTTTGAAGATTTTCACCGTCAAACAGAATAGGGAAGATAATTTCGGACGTTGCCTCATTGACATCGTTATCTGCCAGGAAAAGGTTATCGTAGTTGTCAGCCAGTTCGTAGCCGCCTTCGTTGATTACTCTCTCTGCATAAGTAAGTGCATCGTCGTACCGGTCTTGACCAATATAGACTTCAGCATTCAGATAGAGTTTAGAAAGAAGTGTCCAGGCTGCGCCACGATCGGCCCGTCCATATTCATTGCTACCCGGTGTAGCGAGATCGTCCATGATATCAAGCAGTTCGCTCTCAATAAATGCGAATAGATCTTGTGCATTGGTAGGCTCGGGCATAAATGCACCAATTGGATCATCTTCAGTTACAAAAGGAACATTTCCGCCAAACAGATCCAGCGCATGCCAGTAACTGAGTGCACGAAGGAAACGTGCTTCAGCCTGCATCTCGTTGATGATACCTTCATCGCGCTGTTGTGCTTCCCGGATGAATTCGTTTGTGAGAGCTATTTCGTAATAGATACGGCTGTACATACCCATTACGAAGTCGTTGGAAGGACCCCATGAATGAAAATTGAACTGAGGTAATCCCTCATCATTCCAGCCAACAACCGCTTCATCGGTACTGATTACCTGATGAACCCAGAGCTGACGAATGTAGCTTGAAAACCCTTCATCAATTCCCTGGATATCGGCGTTCCCGGCCGGACCCTGCTGGCCTGTTGCGGCAAAGCCGGCATATAATTTCGCTAAAACCTGACGGAAATCATCAGGAGTATCGTACACATTTTCAGATGTGACTACATCATCATCGATCGGAGAGGTGTTCAGGTCGTCTACACAAGACGCTGTGAACGCAACTGTCAACGCGATGAGTGCCAGTGCTAATATTTTAAATTTGTTATTCAACATAATCGTCAAGATTAAGGTGTTTCAATTAAAAGTTGAGATTCAGTCCCAACAAGAAGGTGCGTGGGCGTGGATAGAGATTGAAGTCAATACCTCCAAAAACTTCCGGATCCTGCCCGCTGTACTCCGTAATGGTAAATACGTTTTGTACTGTAGCAGAAACTCTTGCGGATGAAACCAGATCAAACAGTCCGTCGAATGTATAACCGACAGAAACGTTATCCAGCCTTACAAAGGACGCATCTTCAACGTAATGATCCGATCGATATTGAGCGGTTTCGAATCCAGTTTCATAAATAAATTCTGTAGGATTCATAACAAATCCGGCAGTATTATAAACTGAATCGTAGAACCCTCTGTCTGATGCTACGTTGTTGTAGACATAATTGCCGAGACTTGCCCGTGCAGAGAATGCCGCATCCCACTGCTTATATTCGAATCGAGAGGAGAGGCCGAATGTGTAATCCGGATTTGGACTTTCAAGTCTATACTTGTCCGCCTCATCAACTACGCCGTCTCCATTTCTGTCGACGAATAGTCCTTCGATCGGAGCACCAAGGTCGTTGTACACCTGTTCGAATACGTAGAATGAGTTTCGAGGGGATCCCACACTGTGAACCTGAACCGTGTTACCGGTACCGCCGGCAATACCGCCAACTTCAACTCCCACGTAGGTAGGATCATCAGCTGTTGTCAGCTTCGTAATCTCATCTGTTGTGTAGGTAGCGTTAAAAGATACCTGCCAGTAAGTATCCTCAGTAGAGAGAATTCTGGACGTGACATCAAATTCGACACCTCGCACTTCAAGTGAACCAACGTTGGAAAGGATTCGGTTCGTAAAGTTAGACCCTGCAGGCACCGGGATCACGTTTAAGAGATCGTCGGTTTCTCGCAGGAAGTACTCTAAAGAACCAAAGAACCGCTCATTTAGCAAGCTGTAGTCCAGTGCCACATTATATGTGGTGGTTTCTTCCCATTTCAGCTCTGAGTTGTAGCCTTCAGGGCGCAAGGTGGTAATCCATTCGTTACCGAATGCATATCGAGCCGTGTTTTGTCCAAAAGTATATTGCGGCAGATATGGATAGTTACCCTGTCCAATTCTCTGCTGACCGGTTACACCGTAACCCAGTCTCAACTTCAGTTCATTCACATTATCGAACTGCTCCATAAAACTCTCTTCATGCATTTGCCAGGCAACTGCAAAAGAAGGGAAGATACCCCATCGGTTATCCTCAGAAAATCTTGAGGTTCCGTCATATCGAATAGTACCTGTAAGAAGGTATCTGTCTTTGAGTGTGTAGTTTGCACGGCCAAAGAAAGAGGTGATGTAGTACTCCGTTGCATAATCAGTATCAGAATCAACCCGGATTGCCTGAGAGCGATCGAAGTTTGTTGAGTAGTTCGAACCCTCTTCATAGTGATGTTCCCATGAGTAACCGGCTGTAAAATCAACCCGGCTTTCGATGGACTCAATATCTGTATTGTAGTTCAGGTAGAAATCCAGCAGCTCGTTTTCTTTTCGTTGATCGTAGTCTGTTTGATTTCCGGAAAGTCCCTGACCATCAAATGCATAGGCAGCTTCGTCGCTGACCAGTACTTTACCGTCACCTACGTCGGAGTAATCCAGTCCTAGGTTTAAAGTTGCGGTCAGGTCATTAAAAAATGAAGGATTATAATCCAGCTTAACGTTACCAAGTATCCGGTAAACGGTGGATTCATCACGACGCTGTTCAATCAGTGCTACAGGGTTAGCCGGTGCAATTGGAATAGGATTTCCATCACCGTCCAGCCAGGCTGTATACCCGCCAAACTGCTCATTGTCTGACATTACAGATTGGGTTGGGTCAAAATTGATAGCGGTAGCAATGGCTCCCTGATCGGCAAACCTGTTGTCTACACGTGTACCTCTGGCGTTCAGCTCCACTCTGAATTGATCTTCTAAAAAGGATGGATTCAGGGCGATAGAACCTGTAAGCCTTTCATTGTAGGATGTTCTCAATACACCCTGATTTCCGGAAAAACCAAATGACGCCCGATATGGGAGAATTCCGGCTGCACCACTGACGCTTATATTATGGTCCTGACTGAATGTGTTTCGAAAAATCTCATCCTGCCAATCGGTTTGGCTGTTGCCAAGTCCATTGAGTGCGCCTGATGGTAGGCTTCCGTTATCAACACCAATTTGAACAAACTGAGCAAATTGATCCGCTCCAAGCACATCAATTCGATCGCTGTTTGTTTGATAGGAGTAACGTCCGGTATAGTTCACTTCAATATCCTGATCTAACTCGCCTCGTTTAGTGGTAATGATAATAACCCCGTTAGAAGCACGAGAACCGTAAATGGCGGTTGCTGAAGCATCCTTCAGTACAGTGATGGACTCAATGTCGTTTGGATTGATTGAGTTAAGTGGATTTCTCATTCCCGAAATACCGCCTTCATCCAGTGGAATTCCATCTACCACATAAAGAGGATCGTTACTTGCTGATAGGGAAGACCCTCCACGGATACGAATCGTTGCTCCGGCTCCTGGCGCACCACTGTTGGATGTGACCTGTACACCGGCTGCTCGTCCCTGGAAAAGTTCCTCAGGTGAAGTAATAGCACCCTGGTTAAAGTCCCTTGAACTTACAACGTTAACGGAACCGGTGTTGTCGCCGCGTTCCTGAACACCGTAACCGATGACAACCAGTTCGGAGAGAGCCTGAACGTCTGTGCTCATTTGCACATCAATTGTCTCGCGTCCTTCAACCGGAATTTCTCTGGTTACGAATCCGATGTAAGAAAAAACTAAAACATCGTCTGCATTAACTCTTATTGAGTATTGCCCCTCGAGGTTTGTTGTAGTACCCCGGTCGGTAGTGCCTTTCACGGTGATATTCACACCGGGAAGGGTCTCACCCGTCTCTAGTTCTGTAACCGTACCGTTGACTGTAATTTGAGACTGCGCATGTGCCGGTAAGGCATACGAGCAGAAAAACATAATCAACAGCAGGCTGAGTAGCTGTTTTACCTTCATAAAATCTACCTGTTTTTTTTGATTAATGGAATGAATTAAAATTGTTATGGTTTGAAAGCGCTTTAATTGCTTCACAACACGTCCAGATACCGATAATGTCTCCAATTAGTCACTAAAGCTATCCGTTATTTTGAATAAGATAGACGTTTTTATGAAAACGCTTACATCTTGTTCTTAAATCTAATAATTTTTTGTGAAGATTCCTTAAAGAGAGTTTCGAAATCTTCCTAAACATAAGTTAAAAAAGAGCATAATTGACAGACGCTTCAGTGTGCTGTCTAAAATGAGCTAAAATACTCTCTTATCCTGTAATGCCGTGAGAAATACATTGAGGTGAGTTGGGAGTGCTGAAGGAAGTTGTGATAATCGAAGCATTAATCTGTTCATTATTATCCCTATTATTGCAGCAATTTGAGCGCACAAAATGAAACATTGAGTTAGGCCAAAAGGCAATCTCGTATGATCAACTCACTGTTTGATAAATTAAACACACATGGTTCATGATTTCATTTCTGAAGAGAAAAGGGGTTAAGCTCTCCATAAAGACATATGCTATTACGGCACTTTCCTACATGGCGCTGGGTCTTTTTGCATCACTGATTATTGGTTTGATTATCCGAACTGCCGGAGAGCAGCTTGATATCGAGATGTTGATAACCATTGGACAAACCGCAATGGATTTAATGGGGCCGGCCATTGGCGTTGCAATTGCGTACGGTCTCAAAGCTCCCTCGTTGGTTTTGTTCTCTTCTGCTGTTGCCGGGGCTTTTGGTGCAGCTGCCGGTGGACCGGCGGGAGCGTATATCGCGGCAGTTTTAGCAACAGAGTTTGGCAAGCTAATATCCGGATCAACAAAAATTGATATTATTGCAACTCCGCTTGTTACCATTTTTGTAGGATATTTTGCTGCTGAATATATAGGAGTATTTATTAATGACGGAATGCTGGCATTTGGCGAATTGATCAACTGGTCTGTCAATCAGCACCCATTTATTATGGGCGTGTTAGTCGCGTCATTAATGGGTTTGGCTCTGACCGCTCCAATCTCAAGTGCCGCAATTGCGATCATGCTGGGACTGGATGGACTGGCTGCCGGGGCCGCAACTGTCGGCTGTTCAGCCCAGATGATTGGCTTTGCAGTGAGCAGCTACAGAGAGAACGGTATTGGTGGAATGATTGCCCAGGGGATAGGAACATCCATGCTTCAAATTGCGAATGTCATCAAAAACCCAATGATTCTTCTTCCTCCGGTTATTGCAGGGGCACTGCTTGCACCTCTGTCTACCATGGTTTTTATGATGGAGAATACACCGGAGGGTGCGGGTATGGGAACGAGTGGTTTTGTTGGGCAGATCTTTACATTTACATCAATGGGATTCAGCTGGGAAGTGATGACTTATATTGTAATCTTGCATTTTATCGGTCCGGCAATTCTGGCTTTTATGATCTCTGAATATCTCAGAAGAAAAAGCTTAATCAAGCATGGAGATATGCTTTTGAGAAGCGAATCGAGTTAGATTTGTTGCGGGTTACCTGTAAAGCCTGTAATTAAATATTCGTTTTATAAAAATTTTAAATAAAGGACTATTACTCCTTGATATATAATCAAATAGATTAATCTATCAATAAAATTTATATACCTAAATTATTTAGGTTTGGCTGATATTTTGGGCCATCGTCAGTTTATAATCGCAAGATAACCGGTATTATTACTTCATCAGGCGTTACCGGAATAGATCAGAAAAAGACATGGCTTTTTTTGCAGATCAAGCTCTCCGCTTTGCTTCCAGTGATGAACGGTTTTAGTCTGAATAAACTCGTCTTTCTGAGTAATATTGGACGCAATACAGAGCCTTGTTGACGGGCGAAGTTTATTTAAGAGTAACTGGTAGAGTTGCTCATTTCTATGGGGAGTTTCCATAAAGATCTGGGTTCTGTTCTTCTGCGCCGACTCCTGCTCAAGCTCAGAAATCTCCTGCACGCGCTTGCTTTCATTTAGCGAGAGGTAACCGTGAAATGTGAACGACTGACCATTCATACCCGAAGCCATAAGCGCCATAAGAATGGATGACGGTCCGACCAGTGGTACAACTTCAATATCATTGTCATGAGCCAGTTTCACGAGTTTTGCACCGGGATCAGCAACTCCGGGTGCACCGGCTTCCGACATTAATCCCACATCCTGTTCTTTCAAAAATTTCAGAAAACTGTAGACTTCCTGATCAGGTGTTTTTTTATTCAGCACTCTCATCGTCATTTCATAGGGAGGTGTGGGATGTTTAATCCACTGAAGAAAACTCTGTGTAGTCTGAGGCTTTTCAACAATAAAGCAGTTCAGGGATTTAACAATCTCCAGCGTATGTTCTGGCAGGGCTACATTCTTCTTGCGCTTGCTGATGGGTGTGGGTATCAGATAAAGTTTATGCTTGTTCGTACTCATGATCCTCGTCTACTCGTTCGATTTTCAATTCCTCTTCACCATACTTAATCTTCCTGTAGGCATATCTTGAACCGAACAGGCCAATGATGATAGTAGCGATCAACCCGATAGCCGTGACACCCAAATTTACTTTGATCACACTTTGCTGAAGTTCATAGGTCGGCATCAATACGATGGGCTTGAATGAGTTGGTGTTATACCGAACAGGTATCAGTTCCGACTCCATAATGACCTGAGCCATCTGAACCGGCAGTGCCAGCTGTTGCTCAATGACCTCATCTTCAGAGGTTGTGAACCGGATTACGACATATCCATTTGTTTGAGCCGCAATTTGCTTTACATCAAAATCTGTGACGGTTGCGATGTAGCTCTCTCCATGTTCATAAGTGTTTTGAATGCCAAAATAGGTTGTTGCCTGGTATCCAAATTGATAGACAAAATAGATCGGCAAAAGCCATATGAGATAGATAAAATAGTATTTGTTCATCTTTTAATTGGGTTGTACATCATTGTTAATCTCGTTTTGAGAAGCTCTCAGTGAAACCTTTTCCATCAAATCGATCAGAGCCGGATCGTAAATTAACCGCTGTTGAAAATCCTGATGCATATGCGTTCCAGACATGTGGAACCAGAATCCAATGGGCAGCCGATCAAAAAAGATTGCCTGAACTTTCGTATCACCGGTGTAGACCAGGGTTCCGAAATCAAATCCATTCAAAAGTCCCATACGATTATCAAAAAGGGCACCGTAATCGGTAAAATCTCGTGTTATTTCTGAAAGATCCTGATATGGAGCTCTCATCCAGTTTAAAACCCGTTCAGCAGAGTCTTCGGAAATCATTTCGCTATTACGGAGATTTTTCAAAAATGTAACCGCTTCTGAAGCTGTGGTCCTCGGGAATAGCGCTAAAGCGTCACGCTCTTCCATAAAAGAACGTCCCAGCCTGTTATTTTGGAGCTCATCACTCCACTCCGTTCTTAAGTTCTCACTGTTTACAAATTGATCTGACAGTTCAATTACATGAGACCGATACTCAACACGTTGATTTCCCCATTGGTCGATCATAGAATCAATACTATCGTCCGTTATCGTTTCTGATATGGACAGATAGAGACCTGAATAAGGAAGCGGCATTTCAGTCACATCAAGCTCAAAATTCTGTTTGAATGATTCCCAGTCATAAGGCTGTAAATTCCACCATAAGTAGTCAGCCAGTGCAGGATCATTAAAATAGGAGAGCAGGGTTAGTGCATGATCTGTAGAAATTGTACCATCGTCGATCCAGCCATTTTGTTCTGCAAAGGTAATGGCATCATTGTGAATAGAATTATGTACTTCCGGCAGAAGAAACCTGTTGATTTCATCGAGTGCTATAGACTGATTGCCGTCAACTGAACCATTATCTATTTCAATAGCATAAGCTGTCAGCAGGAAAATGTCAGAGAGTGATCCCATCGGCCTGGGCACATCAGCCTGAAAGAAGAGGGTAGAGTCGGGGTGTTCCAGTACGATACTTGCAATGGACGCACGTTCTGGATTCTCTTCAATATATTCTGTTAAACCGCGAAGTGACTGTGTTTTGGGCACCCATTCCGAGCCTTCCATAAACGCTTCCCGGTTATCGAGAAAGGTCTGAAACGCTCCCCAGTTCAAGCCAATTACAAAAACGAGCAACACGAGTGCTGTAGCTAAAAACGCAGATATAAATTTTAAAAGTCTCATTGATGTGAATAAAAGAAAATATTGTGACTCAAATATGAAGCAGGGTTGACTATCTGCTCCTTTTATAAAATGTGTTTACCTGAAGCAGCCGGTGATAAAATTGATTGAAATCGCGAAAATAGACGAAGGCGTGATATTCCTGTCGTACATCCGGAAACAGAGTATCAAACGCAAGCTCATCCACTCTGTTATTGTCGACCAACACATATTTATATCGGTACGTGCCCTCTTTCATTGTGACGGATTGAACCCACCTGCCTATCTGCTCATTATAACTCATTCGATACTGTTGGTTCAATTTCCAGGAGTTGAAATCGCCGACCAGGTAGATTTCTTGTCCGGCATTCAGTTCTCCTGCGCTATCCAGTCGGAATTCAACGTCTAAATAGTTGCTGTTCATGGAGTGATCCGGCCCAAACTGTTGAGGTGTTCCACCAGAAACAGGCCGGTTAAACCCTTCAGCATCATCTCTTAGAACAACCCTCCACGGTTCACTGCTCTTATCAATATCCAGAACAGTTTGACTCAGCTGATCAACGTTATTCAGGTTTAAGACCCGGAATTCATAATCTCCAATAAATGACCGATTTTGGGAGAGTTCAAACTGCACCTCGTTTGGATCGGAAAAATCAAGCTCCTCTGCCTCTGTTGCTTTTCCCCAAAATTGATTTTGGCTGTAGTAGAAGGAGAGGTCAAACTGTGGTTGATCCAGCCAATCGGGCAACAGGTAACGACTAACAGGCCTGTGCATTACCCTCAGTGAATATCTCGCCGAGCGTAGTGTTTCTACAGATGATGTAACGGTTCCCTCGTTTTCATACACGAAAAAGGGAAGAGAGAATTCAAGTTTTCCGGTGTCTCTGTTGTGTACATGCAGCATAAAATTTCCGCTGACTCTGAATCCCACATTGCGGTCCGGGAATTGATAGAGGTACGATCGGTAGTATGGTTGTGAGGCGCGGCTAACAGTACCTCCGGGAATATCACGCCGGCCAAAACCGGTAAAATATTGATCGGGAGAGAGGCCGGACTCGGACCAATCGGGGTTGTGATGCGTAAATGAGATCTCATAGGAGTGAGAATCAAATCCCAGGGATTCAAACCGAAGTGTGAGCTGATCGTTACTGTCGAGCATCAGAAAAGGTGCAGCACTGGGACGATTTGTGGGAAATAGCTCTAAAGAATAGATCGGATCTTTTGGGGCCACAGTTTGAGGCAGCGTAAACAGTTGTTCGATTGAACCGGTTTGAGAATCCGTTCGTCCGGTTGAAGCCCGTTCGGTGCCCATGCACCCATTAATTATGAATAAAACAAAGGGTATGAGGATGACCCACAATAGTTGTTGTTTATATGAATGAATATTACAGATAGTATTTTCCTTCAAAAACAAATGTTGCCGGTCCTTCAAGTTTAATGTTGTGATAGTTTCCGGAAGTTTCATCAAAATCAAAATGAATATTTAAGGTGCCGCCTCTCACTTTAACGTTGTAGTTGAACGTGCCTTCTCCGCTTTGCTGCAGGTAATGCCACGCCAATGCAGAGGCGATGGCTCCTGTACCGCAGGCAAGGGTAAGATTTTCCACTCCGCGTTCATAGGTTTGCAGGCAGAGTTCGTCAGAATTTACACCGGCAATAAAATTCACGTTGGTTCCTTTTGGCTGATAGTGATTATGGTATCTCAAATAGCGGCCATTTGTTATCAACTGCTTCTCATCCTCAAGCTGGTCCTGCTGGACCGGACAGACAACATGTTCGGTATTGGTGTAGACGTTTAATACGGCCTCTGAGCCCACTTTCTCTTCTTTAACCTCGGTTTGAAGCGGAAAAGAGACCGTCACATTTTGATCATCAACAACGGCTTTGTAAATCTTATCGTGCACGCGGAAGCTGAAGGCTTTGGGAGAACCTAACGTAACGGCGTATGCAGCAAAACAGCGTGCTCCATTTCCGCACATTCCTGCATCGCTGCCGTCCGGGTTTTTATAAACCATCACCAGATCTGCTTTTTTAGATATGTCGTAACAGAGTGCTATGAGCCCGTCGCCACCGACGCCAAATTTTCGATCACAAAGAACCGGTGCGATTTTGGAAAGTTCATCGTCGTTTATTTTAAGCGAGCGATTATCGAAGAGTACAAAATCGTTGCCTGCTCCCTGCATTTTTATGAATGATAAGGTAGAGTTATCCATACGCCATTTACATTTCAGTGAGTGCAGGAAGATGTTTCCAAGCGTCATTTTCGTCGATCAAAGGATCAAGGCCACGCATCAGGCTGCTATAACGCATCGATAGTGTCGTGAAAATATACTTCAGTTGAACGTTTTGATAGAGCAGTTGCTTCAGATCCTGCAGATGTTCAATCATCTCAACAATTCTTGCATCTTTCATTGATGCCGTAAACTTTTTGATCACCTCCAATTGATCTACATTGGTGACCAGACGGCTGTCATTCTGCTCGCGATACACTAAAATATCCCTGAGAAACTGCTCAATGGAGTTACAAACAGCTATTTGATTTTCAGTGTTGAGTTTGCTGTTCCAGTCGTTGATGATGTTTAGCAGAGCAGGAACATCCTGAGTATAAGAAAACCTTAAAAACTCAATGATCTCAGTACGTGTCTGTTTCAGAGTGTCGACGTCGAAATACCGGGCCAGGGCGTAGTTTCCATCAGCCATTCTAGCTAAAAAGGAGGCATCTTCTTCCGATTTATTATCGTACTGAACCAAGCCATTCCGAATCTCCTCTTCGCGTAAAGGATTCAAACGTATTTGCTGACACCTGGAAATTATTGTGGGAAGCAGCTGGTCCGTATTCGTAGCTGTAAGTATAAAGACCAATCTTGAAGAGGGTTCTTCCAGAAACTTTAAAAAAGCGTTAGCCGCCTCTTTTCTCATGGTGTCTATCTCAGTAATTACTACAACTGTGCGTCTCCCTTCGTTAGGGTTATATTTCATTAACGGCTGAATATCTGATCTGTAGTAGTCGATGGGATAGAAAGCACGACGATTTTTAGAGATTTTTTCGCTGTTTAAGGCCGGACGAATGGCAAAGTCCACAATTTCGTAGGGATCCTGAGCGACCATCTCTATTCTTGGCTGAATTTCATTTTCTCCTTTTGAAGGAAATGGGATAAAGAGATGAATGTCCGGATGAGCAAACCAGCTCGACTTTTTAGATTCTGCCGTTCCTTTTAAATCGGTTAAGTTATCAATTCCGTTTATAGCCTCGGCCATGGTTAACGCAAATGCCGTTTTCCCAACGCCAGAGGGTCCGGTGATAAGGTAGGAGTGACTTAAACGGTCGCTTTTCAGGATCTTTTCCAGCTTTTCACGGGCATCGTACTGGCCTACTAATCTTCGATCTCCAAACGAAATATTGTTATTTAAAAAACTCATCAAACTAAATGTTTATGATATTTATTCATCCCAGATATAATCAAAAAGAAGCACACCGGCTGCGATGGTTGTGCCGCAGTATCCGATTAATGCGGCTAAATCGTTTAATTCTGAACCGTCAGGTCCGTCAACGAGCGCCATTGTGGTTGTACGTGTTAAAATAAGAAGCAACGGGACTAAAAGTGGTATACAAAGAACAGAAAACACAGCACCTTTGCGATCTGCTTTTGAGATCATCGCAGATACGAGAGTGGTGACAGATGATAGCCCGGCCGCCCCAAATATGATAGACAGCAGAAAATAAGGAAAATGAACAATCGTCATGTTCATCATAACGATGTAAAAGAAGAACGTGAATACATGCAGTATAAGCAGGAACAGAAAGTTATAGATCAATTTTCCGGTATAAACTTCTGTTGCTCCCGAATTGAGCCGCAGCAGTTCCCAGGTCTTTTTTTCTGTCTCCTGTACAAAAGATCTCATCATCCCGGTCATGGCCGCAAAAAGTATAACGATCCAAACCAGTCCGCTTTTTGGAGTCGGGTCGAGCTGCTGGGCACTCAATGTAAAAAGAATCAGCAGCAGGGCAGCTCCTGTAAATGCAAGGAGAGTGTTAATCGCATACTTGGTGCGAAGCTCCTGCGTGATCTCTTTTTTTAGAATTGTAATGGAAGATTTAAGCATAAAATACCGGGGACGTTGCGTGCCACTAAAGGTACAAAAAATTAGCAGAGAGTAGAGAGTAATTTACTGTTGCATGCCGGCAATACTACAGAACAAACTATCGTTTAAAATAATCTTGAACACTACAGGAATATTTTTGAAGAGTATGCGGTAGGCTCCCTATATTCAGATGTACAAAAAATCGGATCTTGAATCATTTATATGAATATTCATTCACTACTCGACAAGTCAACAATTCTCGCAAATCTTGACGTGAAATCTAAAAAAGAACTGCTCGAAAAGATGATTCAGGCCTTATCAGATCAGGTTGAGCCGGAACAGCTTAAAGAGATCCGCGATTCGGTTTTTGAACGGGAAGAAATTATGTCGACAGGGGTGGGTAAAAGCCTTGCGATACCTCACGGTAAAGTAAAATCGATTGAGGAGAACTACGCCAGTTTTGCGAAGCTCAAAAACCCGATTGATTATGAATCTATTGACGGCGAACCCGTACAAATGGTTTTTTTACTTGTCGGGCCGGAATCAAAACATACTATTCATATTAAACTGTTGAGCAGAATTTCCAGATTGATGAACAGCGTCTCTTTTCGTGAGCTTTTGAGTGATTGCGATACAGCTGAAGAGATTTACGAAGCGTTTCATCAAGAAGAGCAACGCTATTTTGCCACTTGATATTCACGCCTATGATAAGCGCTCAGTTGTCACAAAAATCTAAGGTATTCCTCTGCTTTCTATGCTTCTTTTTCATTCAGAATCATGAAACAGTAGTTGCCCAGATTGCTTCAGAGATCGATTTTATGATAGACCGTAGTCGTGCAAATGATGCGTTCTGGGCGATCCAGGTCTCAGACAGCTCCGGAAATGTACTGGAGGAACTGAACGGGGATAATTTAATCAGGCCCGCATCAAACCTTAAACTCATCACTTCAGGTGCTGTTCTGGATGAGTTGGGTGAAAATTATCGATTTACGACTACACTTTACGGAAGGGGAAATATTGTCGGTAATCGATGGGTAGGTGACCTGATTATTGAGGGCAGCGGTGACCCTTCCATTAACGGTGAATTTTATGAAGATCCGCTTTTTCTGTTTGAAGAGTGGTATCAGGTACTCGACTCACTCGGAATTGAACAGATTGACGGCAGCATTATCGCTTACGACGGACTTTTTGATGATGTTCCTTACCCACGCGGTTGGGAGTGGGACGACCTCTCTTACTACTACGCTCCGGAAATCAGCGCACTGTCATTTAATTTCAATGTGGTAGACCTGGAGGTTGTAGCTGAGGGATCTGTCGGTTCACAGCCTACCATTCGCTGGTTTCCCTTCAACACTCCGTATGTGGAGTTTTTAAATCAGCAGACTATCACGCCGCCCGGAACCAAGTATAATGAGTCGTACCGCAGGGTACTGGGTACAAATACAATCATACTTCGAAGCACGTTGCCTCAGGGATATTACGAAACGGAACCCCTGTCCGTACTTTCGCCATCTACCTATTTCATCGATACATTTTCCCGTTACTTGGAAGATAGCGGTATTCGGGTTCGGGGCCAGCTCATCGTTGAAAGTGACTACTACTCATGGAACACGGCGGGAATGGAAAAACTGGCTTCGCATACGTCTGAACCCCTCTACAAGATGATAACCTGGATGAACCGCGAAAGTGATAATTTATTTGCGGAAATGCTAACCAAAAAAGTTGGCAGTCACGTATATAATACGCAGGGCAGCACGGAGATAGGCCTTCAGGTGGTAAAAGATTTTATGCACTCCGCCGGCATAGATACATCCGTAGTGAGATTAAGGGACGCCTCCGGAATGGCTCCGGCGAACCTGATTCGGGCTTCCGATTTAAATCTGTATCTTAATTTTATCAAAGATAAACCGTGGTTCGATGCTATGTATGAATCGCTTTCAGTTGGCGGATTAAACGGCACACTGGGTCATCGATTCAGAAACAGCAATGTGAACGAAAAATTTTATGGAAAATCCGGATTTATGTCTGGGGTTCGAACGCTGAGCGGTTATTTAACCACAAGCACTAATCAGCAGTTAACCGTTACGATTGCAACCAATAACTATACAACATCTACGGCCCATGTGGACTGGGTACACGAAAGAATTTTAGAATTTCTACACAACAACTACTAAGTGATGAGTAAACAGCCGCAGATTTTAATTACAGATGATGAAAAGAGCATCAGAAATATTCTGCGGGATATACTTGAATATGAGTCATATAAGGTTGAAGAGGCGGAGAACGGTGCCGACGCAGTAAAAATCGTTTCAGAGAAAGAGATTGACTTGGTAATCCTCGACATTAAAATGAAGGGGATGGACGGTATCGAAACGCTGGAAAAAATCAAGGAGACGAAGCCCGATCTTCCTGTCATTATGATTTCGGGACACGGCACCATTAAGATAGCGGTTGATGCCACGAAAAAAGGCGCGTTCGACTTTCTGGAAAAACCTCCTGACCTGAACCGTCTGCTTGTTACGGTTAGAAATGCATTGAAGAGCAGTGAGCTTGAGCGCGAAAACAAACAGATTCGATCTGAACTGCATGGTGCATCAGAGATCATTGGTGAGAGTGCACCGATCCGGAAAATTAAAGAGACCATAACAAAAATTGCTGCAACGAACAGCCGTGTACTTATTACCGGAGAGAACGGTACCGGTAAGGAGCTGGTAGCTCGATCCATCCACAGCCAGAGCCGAAGAGCTTCAAAACCATTTGTTGATGTAAACTGCGCTGCAATACCCACTGAGCTGCTGGAGAGTGAACTGTTTGGTCATGAAAAAGGGGCATTTACAGGAGCCGTAAAGCAGAGAATCGGGAAATTTGAACAAGCCGACGGCGGAACGCTTTTTCTTGATGAGATAGGTGATATGAGTCCTGATGCACAGGCTAAAGTCCTCCGGGCCCTGCAGGAAAATAAAATTACCCGGGTTGGAGGTTCAGAAAATATTGAAGTGGATGTGAGGGTAATGTCAGCAACAAATAAAGACCTTCAAAAGGCGATCAGTGACGGTGAGTTCAGGGAAGATCTTTTTCATCGTTTGAGCGTCATTCCTATCCATATTCCACCCCTGAGAGAACGAAAGGAGGATATCCCACTTCTGGCAAGGAAGTTTTTGTCTGAACTGGGAGAGGAAGACATTGTTTTTGCCAATCAAACATTCTCCGATGAAGCCATTTCTGCACTGAAAGAGCACTCGTGGTCCGGAAATATCAGGGAACTTCAGAATGTGGTGGAGCGCCTTGCAATTTTATCGCATGAGGATGAAATTACTGCCGAAGACGTAAGGAGACTGGTGGTCGGAAATCAGAGTTCAGAAAAAGTAGTATCAGAGTTGATCAACGACCTCGAGAGTTTTCAGGCGTTTAAGGAAGAGGCAGAAAAGCTGTTTCTGGTCAAAAAGCTTGAAAAATATAACTGGAATATATCGGCGACGGCAGAAGCTATAGAGATACGCAGAAGCCATATCTACAACAAGCTGAAAAAGTACGATATTGAGCGTTAATCGGTTCATCAACAAAGTAAAAAACGAACTAGTACATTATGTCTGCAAAACTAATTGACGGGAAAAAGGTAGCGTCAGAACTGAAAGAACAGATCAGGGATGACGTTGAAAATTGGGTGAAAGCGGGAAACCGCCGGCCGTTTTTGAAAGTTCTTCAGGTTGGAAATGATCCGGCTTCATCAACCTATATCCGAGCAAAAACCCGCTCATGCAAAGAAGTGGGGATAGAAACAGATACCACTCATCTGCCGGACACCGTATCTGCAAAAGAGCTGAAATCTGTCATACAAGGTTTTAATGAAGACGACTCGATTGACGGAATTTTGGTTCAGCTGCCACTGCCATCGCACCTTTCGTCTCATGCCGTGATTGAAAGTATAGATCACCGCAAGGATGTAGATGGGTTTCATCCGATGAATGTCGGACGATTAACTCTCGATCAACCTACATTCAAATCCTGCACGCCGGCCGGAATTTTTGAACTGTTTAAATACTACAGCATACCTACAAAGGGGAAACACGCGGTAGTTATCGGTGCAAGTAATATTGTAGGAACCCCGATGTCTATCATGCTTTCAAGAGAAAATTCATCCGGTAAAGCAACGACCACAATTTGCCATAAGTTTACCAAAGATATTACTCAGCATACCATTTCAGCTGACATTTTAGTGGTAGCTGCTGGTCAGCCAAACTTGATAAAAGCCGAAATGGTGAAAGAGGGAGCCGTGGTTATCGATGTTGGCATAAACCGTGTGGCTGATGAGACTAACGACAAAGGGTATAAATTAACGGGTGACTGTGAGTTTGAAAGTTTAAAAGATAAAGCCAGCTGGATAACACCGGTACCCGGAGGAGTTGGCCCTATGACCGTTGCGATGCTAATGAAGAATACACTTCTGGCTGCTAAAAAATCGATTTACCCGGATTGATCCCCAAAATGATTCTATGTTTGATCGTTACTGCCTGACATCCTTTTTTTTGATCCTCGTGCTGGTTTTTTCAGTAGCAGGAGTGGCTGCGGTTTCAGCGCAAAGTTCAGGCTTTCAGATCGAGGAAGATTCATCATTCAAAGAAGACCCTAAATCTCCAACAGCTGCATTTGTACGCTCGATCGTACTTCCGGGATGGGGACATTTTTATGCTGGAAATCAGCATCGAACTCGGGGTGGCATTCATTTGGGTACAGATGTTGTGCTTATTGGATCAATATTTGGATTTAATATGCGTGCAAATCGCATCGAAAATGATTTCATAACGTTTGCCAATCTTAATGCAGGTATAGATCTGTCTACCAGAGATCGCTCTTTTCAGCTTGCTGTAGCCGATTTTAATTCGCTTGATGACTATAACGATTACCAGCTACGGACTCGTAACTGGAATCGTTTAATTGAAGATATCCCAAACAACAGGTGGAATTGGCGGGATTCTGATGCCAGAAACAGATACAGTGAGATGCGGTCTGATTCTGATCGTATACGAAATCAAATTCCTGCATTAGCCGGGATCATGGTGGTAAATCGTGTAATCAGTGCAATTAGCGCTTACAATCGGGTTCGAAATGAAATTGAATCAAATGCCCAAAGCAGAGCTGAATTGACGATCGTTCCTATAATGCAACAGTACGGCAGTGACCGGATCTATTCAGAAATTTCAGGTGCTGCCGCACGAATCAAAATACGTTTTTAAAAACCCGGCGTCTTAGTATGAAGCGATACAAACTCACATTTGAGTTCGAAGGTACAGATTTTAAAGGGTGGCAAAGACAGCCGGATGTTCGAACGGTGGAGGGCGAAATTGAAGAGGCGTTTAGTAAGTTCTATCAAAAAGAGATCAACATAATTGGTCAGGGACGTACAGATGCTGGCGTTCATGCTCTTGCTCAAACAGCACATGTAGATCTGCCCGATCGCTATTCAATCCTGAGAATTGAACAGGCAATGAGAGGTTTGCTTCCCAGAGATGTTGTTTTAAAAGAGATGATTGAGGTTGAAGATGATTTCCACGCTCGATTCAGAGCTGTTAAAAGAGCCTACCAGTATCAGGTTTCAACTAAACCGTTAGCCCTGCATAGACGTTATGTTTGGAGTTATTTTTTTGAGCCGAATATTGAATTGTTCCATGAATGTGCCAATAAAGTTCAGGGGGAACATGATTTCGTCAATTTTTGCATTCCAAATGGCGAGGAGTATGGAACCACAATCTGTTCGATAGCAAAAAGCGAGTGGAGAGAAGAAAACGGGCTTTGGCTTTATGAGATTGAGGGAAATCGTTTTTTACGGCATATGGTGCGTCGACTGGTCGGTGGCATGATTCAGGTCGCAGCCGGAAAAGTCAGTTTAAACGAGTTTAATCGCTTATTAACCGGTGAAGAAGTTCGTCAAAAAGCATTTTCTGCACCTGCATCCGGGCTCATTCTCACAGGGGTTTATTATTGATAAAACCATCTTGTTAACAAATTAATAACATTGATTTAACGATTCTATAAGATCAGAAGTCCATTTTAGGGGCGTTCTGTTTAATCAAAATCAGTGTATGTTAATTGGCTCAAGCTTTAATTCTACGTTGGACAGTATCTTGTTAGAAGCATTTCAAATTTCAAATAAGACAGATAAAGATCGAATAGAAGTAGAAGAGCTCAATAAATCACTTCAGCTGGATCGCAGGGAGATAAAAAACTATCTGGAATATCTCAGCGATAAGAATCTGATCATTCTTTCTACCATTGGCGGACCTTTTTTATATGGTCATGTAGAACTGACCTCAGACGGAATAAGAAGGGCAAAAATTATTCAAAAAAAGAGAAATCAAGCAGAATAAAGCTGACTATTTTACTGATCGTTTCCTGAATATATCATTGCCGGGCAATACGTTTCGCTTTTCAATCCCTGTCGTTTTCTTTTGCTTGCTTTTACACGATTTTCCCTCGTCTTTTGCAGAAAGTTTCCTACCTTTGAGGCGACTATTTTAAAGACTAAATAAAAAAATAAGATAATGATTATTGGAGTACCTAAAGAGATAAAAACTCTCGAAAATCGTGTTTCTCTGCAACCTGGTGGCGTTCTTCAATTGAAAAATAAAGGGCACGAAGTCCTTGTTGAAAAAGGAGCCGGACTGGGAAGTGGTTTTACCGATGAAATGTATGAGAAAAGCGGCGCTACCATCGTCGATGATGTTGAGGAGGTTTGGAAACGAGCCGAAATGATAATGAAGGTGAAAGAGCCGATCAAAGAGGAGTATCCACGCATGCGTGAAGGCCAAATTATCTTCACCTATTTTCATTTTGCGGCCAGCCGTGAACTGACCGAAGCGGTTCAGGAATCGAAGTGTATTGCAATTGCTTATGAAACGGTTGAAAAATCTGACGGTTCACTTCCGCTGCTGGTTCCGATGAGTGAGGTTGCCGGACGTATGGCGGCTCAGGAAGGAGCAAAGTATCTGGAGAAAACATTTGGCGGACGCGGTGTGCTTATGGGAGGAATCCCCGGCGTAAAACCGGCCAACGTTATTGTACTTGGCGGTGGTATTGTAGGTGTAAATGCTGCGAGAATTGCTGCTGGAATGGGAGCTAATACTACAATTTTGGATATCAATATCAATAGATTGCGATACCTGGATGAAGTGCTTCCCAAAAATATCGATACTCAATTTTCAACGGAAGGAGCTATTCGAAATCTGCTTCCAACTACCGATCTGATTATTGGTGCAGTGCTCATCCCCGGAGCAAAAGCTCCAAGTTTGATTAGCCGAGATATGCTCAAACTGATGCGGCCCGGAACCGTGATGGTTGATGTTGCTATCGATCAGGGCGGTTGTTTTGAAACCTCGAAGGCAACTACTCATGATGATCCGATCTATGAAGTTGATGATGTGGTTCATTACTGTGTAGCCAACATGCCCGGAGCTGTTCCGTATACATCCACGATGGGCTTGACCAATGTTACGCTTCCCTATGCGGCTCAGATTGCCAACAAAGGGTGGAAGAAAGCCCTGAATGACGATCCGGAACTTATGATGGGACTTAATATTGCGGACGGCAAGATTGTCTACAAATATGTTGCAGACGCTTTTGACATGGAATACACACCGGTTGAAGAAGTGATGTAAGAAGTTTCCTGCTTAAAACTTGTATAAAAACCCGGTTCAAAATATTTGGTCCGGGTTTTTTTGTTGGTGTAATAACTACAATAAAAAAAGCCCTGTCAGAATATTTCCAACAGGGCTTGATAATATTAATTAATGAAATTTAGCCTATCTTTTTTCTACAGGCGTCCATTCAAGATTCTTTTCACCAATGTAGAGTGCTCTTGGGCGAACCAGTCGGTTGTTTTCTGACTGTTCGATATAGTGAGCAGTCCAGCCACTCATTCTACTCATGGTAAAAATACATGTAAACAGATCGGGCTGAATACCGATAGAGTAGTAAACGGTAGCTGAGAAGAAATCCACATTTGGATCAATATTTTTTTCTTCCTTCATGGTTTTCAGCATGTCTTCAGACCATTCATAAAGTTTCTCATGTCCGGTCTCTTCAGAAAGTTTTTTCGACATTTTTCTGAGGTGGACTGCACGAGGGTCAAATGTTTTGTAGACTCTGTGACCAAAGCCCATCATCTTCTCCTTGTTCTCAAGCTTCTTTTTGGTAAACGCTACGGCATCAGCTTTTTCACCCTCTTTTTCCAGCTCAAGAAGCGTGTTCATTACAGCCGTGTTTGCACCACCGTGAAGCGGGCCCTTCAGTGCACCAATTGCACCGGTAACGGCTGAGAACATATCTGATTCGGTAGCACAAATGGTTCTGGCCGTAAATGTTGAAGCATTCATTCCATGTTCTGCGTGCAGAATAAGGCAGAGGTCCATGGTTTTTTCAGCAGCTTCGCCCGGTTCTTTGCCGTTTAGCATATATAGAAAATTAAACGCTGTACTTCCTTCCTTGAGGGGAGGTACAATATCTTCACCTTTTCGGGCTCTGTCGAAGGCTGCAATAATTGTTGGGATTTGTGCAGTCATCGCAACGGCATGATTCCGATCGTCTTCAGACTTATCACCTGTTTTATCAGTTTCGAAATCTGCGAGCATAGAAACAGCTGTTCTTAAAACAGCCATCGGTTCTGCATCCTTGTTTGTTGATGTGATGTAGTTGAGAACCGGTTTGGGTAACTCGCGCTGTGCAATCAGTTTTTTCTTCAGATCATCCAATTCAGCCTTATTGGGCAGTCTGTCGTTCCAAAGCAAGAAGCAGACCTCTTCGAACGTAGCTTTGTCTGCCAGTACATCAATGTTATACCCTGAGTAGATGAGTTCACCCTTTTGGCCGTCAATAAAGCTTTTGGTGGTAGAAAAAGCAACAATACCGTCTAAACCCCTGTTAATATGCGGATATTCGCTTTTATCGATATTATCCAAATTATGGTGCGCCATTATATGTAGTCCTTTTTAATTAACATTATTATCCCTGCGGTCGCATTATGTCACATCTGAAAAGCTGAACGTGTTTCCTAGAATGGATAACCTTAATGAATATAAATCGTTCAGCGAGCGTCATCTTCTCTGGCACGCAGAAATTTTCTTTTTTATGCTATGAAAATACAAAAAAAGAAGCGCTTTTAGAAGTAAGATAAGAGGTAAAAGTCTGTTAAGAGTTACTCTCATCTCTTGAATTATGCTTCGCTTCGTTCCATAGCTGATCCATCTCTTCCAATGATGCATCAACTATAGAGCGGTTCTTCTCTTTCAGGCTTTTTTCGATGTGCTGAAATCGATGAATAAATTTTTTGTTTGCCCCACGTATGGCATCTTCAGCGTTAAGTCCTATCAACCGGCCCACATTCACTAAACTGAATAGCAGGTCGCCAAATTCTTCCTGTTGTTCTTTTGCGGTTTGATTTTCTACGGCCTCTCGCCACTCGTCAATCTCTTCATTCAGTTTGTGCCAGGCGAGTTTCCATTCAGCCCAGTCAAAACCAACATTCGCCGCTTTTTCCTGCATACGCTGAGCACGAATCAAACCGGGCAGATGCTTTGGCACTCCGTCCAGGATGGATTCCCGCCCCTCGCCAAGCTTGATGGCCTCCCAATTAGCCGCAACCTGATTTTCCTCATCCGCTACCGTGTCTCCGAACACATGGGGATGCCGGCGAATCAGTTTTTCCGAAATGCTGTAGATCACATCCCCGATCTCAAAATGATCGGTTTCTGATGCCATTTTAGTTTGAAAAACAACGTGCAGAAGCAGGTCTCCCAACTCTTTTCGAAGCTCCTCCATATCATCGTTATCGATGGCTTCAACAGCTTCGTAAGCTTCCTCAATCAAATTGTCTTTGATCGAGTGGTGGGTCTGTTTTCGATCCCAGGGACACTCTTTACGGAGTATGGAAATAAGCTCGACCAGATCTTCAAATTTTCGGGATGGCTTCATGGGCAGATTACTGTGTTGGTTATTCGGTTTTTCAGTGTGAAGTGAAGATAGAAAGTTTGGTCAGATATATGTAGTGTGGTTTAAGGAATTCATGAGAAGGGAAAGGGCAAAAAGGCAAAAGGCAAAAGGCAAAAGGCAAAAGGCAAAAAGTGAAAAATTTATTAAGCCAATTTTATTCATGTAGACTTTCTTAAACCACTACGCACACAAAGGTATTCACAAAGATCACTATGAAC
>CAYNZY010000042.1:11365-23769 GCA_964401805.1 uncultured Rhodohalobacter sp. | reverse complement strand
TAATTCAGGACCAACAAAAATGAGCAATAAACTGAAACCGTATGAAAGCCATTTTTGATTTGCTAAATGCGTTGGAATAGCCCAGTAAGCATGCGCATAAAACAGGAAGGGAAAAATAAGGACAGCCAAAGGTGCCGGCGTGTTGGCACGGATAGAAGGATCAAACCAATTTTGCTGCCAGCTTACATTGACCGCGGTAAAAATAAACACCCAAAATAAAAGGTGCAGGAACCATTCCGTCTTTTGATATTTTGATATTGCGTAGTTCATTGACTAAGAGACCAACATTGGCCTATCACCTACGCTTTTGTGTTGTAATTGTTTCGTACCATGATTTCAAAATTACACAACGGCATGAACTCTCGTTATCAATAAGGACAACCATAATGAAAGAGTGTCGAAACCATCTAAGTGAGAAGACAGATTTTATCGCCAGGGTAAGTTACTACTACTCGACATCGGTCGCTGTAAATATGTTATAGAGCATTTTATTTATTATGGTAATATTTTCGGGCCGATTAAATTCATCCACAATATAAAGCCTGAAATCCCGCCAATAAGTCCACTTAAAATAAAAGTCAGACGAATTTTTTTAGGAATAATTCTAAATACAATGTGAACGGATATTATCAGTCCGAGAGTTGCCAAAATTATTGGTACTGTTCCTGACCAAAGATGTAATCCCTGCGAAATAAGTAGTTCATCACCACCAAACCAATTTCCGTCCGGTGAGATTATTTCTCCAAAAATTGAAGCGATGAGGTTAAATACTTCTCTTAACCAAAAAAGAGAAAGAAAAATGGCTAACCAATCTAAAATTTCTAATCCTCTCAGATTAATAGATTTTCTGCGTACCATTAACATGATTAGTCCAATAGTTCCTGTTAAGACGGTTTGTAAAGGACCTCCAATGGTTATAAATAAGCTTCTTTGTGGTTTTTCATTCCAATATCGTTTCTGTAAAATCGTATCTTACTCTTTGGCTTTTTCTTTAATCTCTTCAGGCCATGCATCGTATTCTATGTTTAAATAATCTCTTGTTAAAAGCTGTAGAGCTTTTAAATCTTTGTCCTCTGAGTATCCTTTCGGATAGTAATTCATGCTACCATAATGCAGGCTTGTTTCATATCCATATATTTTAGCCACAGAGATATGTCCATATTCGTGGCTCACAGTACCAATTGCCGTAAACAGTATAAAGACTATCGTCAGAATGAAGAGGGATTTTATGTCAATCCTGGTCTCCATTTAGATGGACGATAACATTGGTATAACACTAAAGCTCTTGAGATTAATACCGCTTCGTACGCAAACTTTTTTCATGTTACTTTTTATAATATTGATGATGAAGTGAAGAGAATGGAATTCACTTAACAATAAAGAAAAATTTTGTGAGCTCTCTAACGGCGTGGCTTTTAAACGGCTTAGCATTTACAGCTCCTAAAGTGGTAAAAAGCAAGATATACCGCAACTCTGAAAATCCTTATCACCAGCAATAAGCGGCCAAATTCCGTTGAAACGCTTAATTGGCATTCTCTGATTTTGGTGACAACTTGATTTCATTTTATTCGTTAATTACCACATCAGGAATTCCCTGAAACTTTCCGAATTAAGACCAATTTTGTACTTTAAAACATGGAAACAGTAAAAGTAGACATATTAAATCCCAAAGCCAGAAAACTGCTTAAAGACATGGCTGATTTAGATCTGATTTCTATTCGTAAATCAACCAAGAGTGAATTTTCTGATGTTTTGAAAAAAATCCGATCCAAATCTGAAACTACGCCAAGTCCTGAAGAGATCGCAAGAGAAGTGGATGTCGTCCGTTCCAGACGAACAAATAAGTAACAATGCGTCTCATCCTTGATACCAATCTATGGATCAGTTTTTTGATTAGCAGTAAGTTTGAAAAACTCGATGAATTGCTGTTTAATCAAAAATCTTAACTCCTCTTCAGTCAGGAACTTCTTGAGGAATTTGTAGCTGTTGCTAAACGTCCAAAACTCAGAAAATATATTTCAAGGGATGAATTGGAGGATCTTTTGGAGGCGATTGATGAAGTCGCAGAATTTGTGAATGTAACTTCAGAGATATCAAAATGCCGGGATCCAAAAGATAACTTTTTGCTATCGTTGGCAGTTGACGGTAAAGCCGACTACTTACTAACCGGAGACAAAGATCTATTAGTGTTAAAGAAAATTGGAAAAACTGAAATCAGAACTATATCTGAATTCTTTGATTTGGTTGACTCTTGATGCCTTCCCCTGACTCGGTATTTGTGATGACAGTTAAAATATAATTATCCGACAGGACTCACTTCGTTCTGCCTGTCGCAGAATATCTGTTTATAGTTCTATTTTCAATTAAACGCTGTTATTTAGAAGTTTATGCGACAAAATTCTGTCGATCAAGTTTCGGGAATGAACAAAAAGCAACAAGTTTATCGTTCTATTAACCTGAGTTCAATTGGTTTTGTCATCCCTCTTCAAAGGTGGACACATCACTGGCTCCTGAAAATAGAAAAGGCGTGAGTTTTCTAACCCACGCCTTCTGTTTCTTAAGTAAAGTATTAACTAAAAGGTGTTCCTTACAGAATCGCCTTCATGTAGTCTCTTCGCATCTCTGCAATCGCTGAAATGCTGATTCCTACCGGGCAGACCGCTTCGCACTCAGCAAAGTTGGAACAGTCTCCAAAGCCTTCTTTCTCCATCTGCTCTACCATGGCAATCGTTCGCTTCTCTCGCTCAGGCTGGCCTTGAGGCAGGCTGTTCAGGTGAGCGACTTTCGCGCCGGTAAAGAGGGATGCCGAAGAGTTCGGGCAAGCCGCAATGCAGGCACCGCAGCCGATACAGGTTGCGTAATCAAACGCTTGATCAGAAACCTCTTTCTTCACAGGAATGAGGTTTGCTTCAGGAGCCTGTCCGGTATTTACCGAAACATAACCGCCTACCTCTACTATTCTGTCCATTGCAGAGCGGTCTACAACCAGATCTTTAATGACCGGGAATGCGGCAGCTCTGGGAGGTTCAATCACAATCGTGTCGCCATCGCTGTAGTTTCGCATGTGCAGCTGGCAGGCTGCCGTTTTGTGTTTCGGTCCGTGTGCACGGCCGTTGATCACCAGGTTGCACGATCCGCAAATTCCTTCGCGACAGTCGTAGTCAAACTCGACAGGATCCTTACCATCCATGATCAGCTCTTCGTTCAGAACGTCAAGCATCTCAAGAAACGACATATGTTCACTCACATTATCAAGTGTATAATCCTGAAAACCACCTTTGTCCTGGGCGTTTTTTTGTCTCCAAATTTTCAGGTTTATTTTCATTGTACTCATATCAAATCCTGTTATTTGTAACTTCTTTGTTTCAGTTCCACAAATTCGAACTCAAGTTCTTCCTTGTGGCGTTTGGTTTCGAGTTTGCCGTTGACGCCCAGATATTCCCACGCAGAAACGAATGCATAATCTTCATCATTCCGGAGGGCCTCGCCTTCTTCAGTCTGGTATTCATCTCTGAGGTGGCAACCGCAGGACTCATCTCTGTCCAATGCATCAAGTGCCATCAGCTCCGCCAGTTCAAAGAAATCGGCAATACGGGCCGCAAATTCCAGATACTTGTTATAATAGTTGGACTCGCCCGGAACCCGAACGTTTTTCCAGAAATCTTCGCGAAGAGCACGAATCTCCTCGATGGCCGATTCAAGTCCCTCCTTGCTTCTGGAGATTCCAACTTTATCCCACATAATCTTGCCCAGTTCACGATGGAACTCAATCAAAGACTTGTCCCCTTTCACGGCGAGAAGTTTATCAAGCTGATCCTGAGAAGCTTTTGCAGCCTCATCAAACGCTTCGTGATCTGTTGATACTTTTTCGAGCTCTTCGCCTGCAATGTAGTTTCCTACAGTGTAAGGGATGATAAAGTATCCGTCGGACAGACCCTGCATGAGCGCACTTGCACCCAGTCGGTTTGCACCGTGATCGGAGAAGTTCGCCTCTCCGGCAACAAACAGTCCCGGAATGTTGCTCATTAGGTTGTAGTCTACCCAAAGACCGCCCATCGTGTAGTGAACGGCAGGGAAAATTCTCATCGGTGTTTCATACGGATTTTCGTCCGTGATATTTTCGTACATGTCAAAGAGGTTGCCGTATCGTGCAGCGATAGCCTCTTTACTGTCACGCTTAATCGCATCGCGGAAATCGAGATATACAGCCAATCCGGTCTCTCCTACGCCGAGCCCTTCGTCGGTTACCATTTTCGCATTTCTGGAAGCCACATCACGCGGAACCAGGTTACCGAAACTTGGATAGCGCTCCTCGAGGTAGTAGTACCGCTCCTCTTCAGGAATATCGTTTGGAGCACGATCGTCACCTTTTTTGCGTGGTACCCATACACGGCCATCATTCCGCAAACTTTCACTCATCAGCGTCAGTTTGGACTGATAGTCGCCGGAAACCGGAATACAGGTTGGGTGAATCTGCACATAGCAGGGATTCGCAAAAGCGGCTCCCCTCTTATGACATCTCCACGCTGCAGTTACGTTTGAATTTTTTGCATTTGTAGAGAGATAGAAAACATTTCCGTATCCACCTGTACAGAGTACCACGGCGTCCGCTTCCCACTTCTGAATGGTTCCGTTTACAAGATCACGGGTAATGATACCGCGTGCTTTTCCGTCAACCACAACCAGGTCCAGCATCTCCTGACGCGGGTAGTTCTTAATTTTCCCAGAATGAACCTGACGCATCATCGCCTGGTAGGCTCCGAGCAGCAGCTGCTGACCGGTCTGTCCACGGGAGTAAAAAGTTCTCGACACCTGTGCTCCACCAAACGAACGGTTATCAAGCAATCCGCCATAATCACGGCCAAATGGAACACCCTGAGCTACTGCCTGGTCAATAATATTATTCGAATTTTGAGCCAGTCGGTAAACGTTAGACTCACGGCTTCGATAATCACCGCCTTTAATCGTATCGTAAAAGAGTCGCCAAACGCTGTCGCCATCATTTTGATAATTCTTCGCCGCATTGATACCACCCTGAGCCGCAATACTGTGGGCCCGGCGGGCAGAATCCTGAATACAGAACGTCTGTACATTATAGCCAAGCTCTGCAAGACTGGCAGCAGCCGAAGCGCCGGCAAGTCCTGTCCCCACAACAATGACGTTGTGCTTACGCTTGTTGTTTGGGGAAACCAATTTGATATCCTTTAAATGCTGTTCCCACTTATCTTCCAGTGGTCCTGAAGGTACTTTTGGATCTAATTTCATAATGGTATAGGTAGATTTACAAAATGATTATTGGCATTGGATAAGTGCTGCTTCACAGCCACCGCCGAAGTAGATATAGATCGGAATAAATAGAAAGCCAACGGCAAACACGACTGCAAAAATTCCGCCTAATGTGTAGACAATAGCTGAGGTTTTTTTGCTCTTCATACCGAGAGAAGTAAAGGCACTCCAGATTCCGTGCCCCAGGTGTGTCCCCAAGAGCAACATAACGAATGCATACCCGAAAGAGTATACCGCACTGCCCTGAAAGGTATCAATAACCAGTGTTTTAATATCGTGCGTTTCCTGTCCGTCGATTACCACGGTACCGGTTTCGCCCAGTGCAAATGTATTCACATGTATGACCACAAATATCAGAAGTACAACACCTGTAAAGGCCATGCTTCTTGAACTAAGACTCTGTTTGCTGGGTCCGCCTTTACTGCTGTAAACCTCATACTTGTTGGGACGCGCCTTTCTCTTTTTGAACCAGATGGAAATTCCAATCCAGGCGTGAATGACAAAAACTGCCAGCAGACCAATTCTCGCAATCCAAAGCAGAGGCCCTAAGTTATGAAGTGTCATCGAGTAACGGTTCATTGCATCTGCTTCACCGAAGATGGCCAGGTTACCGCCAAGGTGAAATATGATAAACAAGACGAGGAAAATGCCGGTCAGCCCGGTCAATATTTTTCGCCCAACCTGTGACGTCGCTGCTTGTAATAGATTTGGCATACTGTAGATATTATTATTAATGTGATCGGATAGATGAATTGAATTTTCCTAAACTAACAATCATCTATATTTTTCTGTTCCTAAATTCATCTATTAAAAGTCGCCCCTTTTGATATAAAAGGCAAGGTAGAAGCCCTTTCAATTCATGGAATCGGCTTATTAAGAAAAGGTCTAAATTGGATATTAACCTCTCATTTTAGTAAATCAATTTCTTGTATACAGTTACTAAACTATTTAAAAGCGATTATCGCGTTAAAGGATCCAAATTTCTGGGATATTTACACCCGGCAGAAAGTAAAACGGAAGCTGACGATTTCCTTGAAACTGTAAAAAATGAGCATCCGACGGCTACTCATCATTGCTATGCATGGAGGGTAAATCCCAATAACATTGAAGAGTTTGACCAAGACGACGGTGAACCGGGCGGCACTGCCGGGCTTCCTATCCTCAACGCTCTGAAATCTGCCGACCTGGTAAACTGCATCGCGGTTTCTGTGCGCTACTATGGCGGAACCAAACTCGGAAAATCCGGTTTAATCGATGCTTACGGCGAATCGGCCCGACAATGCATCGACAAGGCCCGTTTGAAAGAGGTGATCCCGATTCAAACCTACCGGATCATTTACCAATACACTCACCAGGGAATCATAGATAAGCTTAAAAATGATTTTTCGATGATTGAACTGAACTCTGATTACATGGAAAATGTATCCCTGAAGATTGGAATTCCTAAAACGGAAGCCGAGAGATTTGAAGGCAAACTCAGTTCACATCTTCATCTCTTTGACGATTTTAAAAAGTGCGGGGAATCCTATCACATCAAAAAAATTAGAAGCTGAAAATAAACCATTAGCTTGTTACCTTAAAAACAAAAACTTATGAAAATTTATACGAAGAAAGGCGACCAGGGATACACTTCCCTTTTCGGTGGCGCGAGTGTTGAAAAGAACAGCCTTCGAATCCACGCTTACGGCACGGTGGACGAACTGAATTCTATTATCGGAATGGTATTAACTCATTCGCTGAGTGAAAAAGGAAAAAACATGCTGAATGAGATCCAGTCCCAGCTTTTTGTACTCGGGGCCGATTTAGCCACTTTGCACACGAAGGAGTCAAAAATTGATCGTGTTGGAAGCAAGGATATCGAAAAGCTTGAAAACTGGATCGATGAACTGGAGGAAGATCTCCCGGCACTTACAAGCTTTATCCTTCCCGGCGGGTCACCGGCCGGAGCAACACTGCACATGGCTCGAACCGTATGCCGGCGGGCTGAGCGAAATACGGTAGCACTGAAGCAGAACGACCCAATTTCAGCCGAAACCGTCATTTATCTGAATCGGCTTTCCGATCTGCTCTTTGTCCTGGCAAGGTTCGAAAACAGACAAGCAGGTGAGCCGGAAACACCCTGGCAGCCACGAAAAAAACAGCAGTGATTATGAATTGAGTAAAATAAAAATTCATTGATTTTGGAAATCATGAGACGTGAGGCTGTCCGGAAATGTATATGCTTAAATTATTTAAATTTACTTAGTGAACCTTTGTGACTTTGAGCCTTCGTGGCAATAAATCAATGTTTTTGCCACGAAGGCGCTATGACACAAAGAAGCACGAAGGGCTTGTTTCATATTTACTTTTGGAATAATCTCAGAAAATTTTTCCAAATTCTTATCCTGAACTCATCTTATTTTTAAACTAAATCATCCAAAAAACTTACGCGCTTTATGGCATTAATGATCTCAGTATCCGGAATTCGTGGAATTTTCGGTTCTCACCTCACCCCTCAAAATCTGGTCACATTTACATCGGCGTACGGCACCTGGCTCCAAGGCGGTACTGTTGTTGTGGGGCGCGACTCTCGTGTTACCGGTCAGATCTGCGAGGATATCGTCTGCGCTACCCTGCAAAGCGTGGGATGCAATGTTGTAAAAATCGGAATTGCACCAACCCCTACTGTAGCCATGAGCGTGCTGCAGCATAAAGCAGATGGCGGAATTATACTCACGGCCAGTCACAATCCCGAGCAGTGGAATGCCTTAAAGCTTTTAAACAGCAAAAGTGAATTTCTGGACGCAGATCAGGGTAAAGAGGTTCTGGACATCGCGGATAGAGGAGAATTCGATTACAAACTGTTTGATGGAATCGGCTCTGTTACCGAAGACTCCGAAGCCATTCAAAAACACATCCAAGCCGTTCTGGATCTCCCCTATATCGATGCGGATCTGATTAAAAGTAAGAATTTCAAAGTTGCCGTCGACGCCGTAAACGGCGGTGGTTCTGTGGCCCTCCCCGCCATGCTCGAAGCTCTTGGCGTTCATACGGAGTGCATTTACTGTGAACCCACCGGAATTTTCCCGCACAATCCTGAACCGCTGCCGGCGAATTTAACAGAGATCTGCGATTTCGTAAAAGAGAAATCGTGTGATCTTGGAGTTGTTACCGATCCTGATGGAGACCGTCTTGCACTGGTGGATGAGAATGGACGGCTGTATGGTGAAGAGTATACACAGGTTGCCGCATTTGACCTTCTTCTGAGCAAAAAACCGGGTGATACCGCAACGAACCTCTCCTCCTCCCGCGCAGCCGATGATATCACAAAAAAATATGGCCATACCTGCCATCGCTCTGCAGTAGGCGAAATCAATGTCGTAAAGGTGATGCAGGAGAAAGGTGCCGTAATTGGCGGCGAAGGAAATGGCGGAGTGATCAATGCAGACCTGCATCCCGGGCGAGATGCGCTGGTTGGAACAGCTATGGTACTGCAGCTGTTGGCCGAGCGCGACATAAAAGCGTCGGAATACAGAGACTCACTCCCGGATTATGAAATGAGTAAACAGAAAATTGAGCTTAACGATCTCGGATTGGATGCAGACGATCTGCTCAAAAAAGTAACCGACGTTTATGCAGATCAGAATCCAAACACCGTTGATGGCGTTAAGCTCGATTTTGATGAGGGATGGGTTCATTTCCGAAAATCAAATACCGAACCCATTATCCGGGTATACAGCGAAGCCAAAACGAAAGAGAAAGCCGCTGAACTTGCCGAAAAGATTATGTCGGTTATAAAATAGAAACATGTTCTAACTGTCTGTAAAACAGTTTCGGTCAACGCATGTTTTCTATAGGAAGCTTTCCTATTTTAATCATCAATTAAGCCTAAATAAATATTTTCAGAATGATTACATCGATGACAGGTTTTGGCCGGGGTGAATCCTCATCAAACGGCTACCAGGTAACCGTTGAAATTAAAACCCTAAACAGCCGCTACCTGGACATTTCCGTTCGAATGCCTCAATCCATTCAGGATAAAGAGATAAAGCTGAAAGAGAACGTTCAAAAACACCTCTCACGCGGTAAAGTAAACCTGAATATCAATGTTGACCGGTCCAAAAGCGCAGGCCCTGATATCAAACTGAACGAGGAGTTGGTGAAAAGCTACAGCTCAATTCTAAGGAATTTGAGAAGTACGGGAAATATTGATGAGCCGGTAACGGTAGGCGATCTCCTGCAGTTCAATGATATATTTGAGACCCGGAAAGAGGATGAAGAGGAAGTGCGTATTATTTGGGAGTGTACTAAAATTGCTCTCGAAACGGCGCTCGATAATCTGAATACCATGAGACAAAATGAAGGCCGGGAGCTGAAGGAAGATCTATCAAACCTCGTAACCGGAATTTCTTCACTGCTTGATGAAGTGATTGTTCTATCTGATAAAAGGGCCCCTGAAATTCGGGAAAAGCTAAAAACCCGCATTCAAAAAATGATTACGGAAGAGCAGATCGATCCCGATAGAATGGAGATGGAGATTGCCATGCTAGTAGACAAAATGGATATCAACGAGGAGGTCATCAGGCTGCAATCACATCTGAAATTTTTTCTTGAAGCCCTTGAAGCCGAAGAACCGGTGGGACGAAGACTCAATTTCCTATGCCAGGAGATCAATCGCGAACTGAATACCATCGGCTCCAAAGCAAACGATTCAACGGTAGCACATCATATCGTTTTGGGTAAGGAGAAGCTGGAGCAGGTGCGTGAACAGGTCCAAAACATCGAGTAATTTCATAAACAACTTTTACGAAAACATTCATCATTTTTTATGAGTAAAAAGGGGAAAATCCTGATTCTGGTCTCGCCAAGTGGCGGGGGGAAGTCTACTATGACCAAGCGCCTGCTTAAAGATTTTGATGAGCTGAAGTTCTCCGTCAGCGCCACCACCCGGGAGCCCAGAAAAGGAGAACAAGACGGCGTACATTACCACTACCTTTCTAAAGACGTATTTAAAGAAAAAATTGAAAATAACGAGTTTTTAGAGTGGGAAGAGTTTTACAACGGCACGATGTACGGAACTTTACGTTCAGTCGTTGAAAATGAGCTGAATAAAGGCTATTTTATTCTGCTTGATATTGATGTATTGGGCGCACTGAATGTTAAAGAGCTTTACGGTGACAAAGCACTTACTCTTTTTATTCAGCCTCCGTCTCTTCAAGTATTAAAAGAGCGTTTGATTGCGCGGGGAACAGAAACAGAAGTGTCTCTGGAAACACGCCTCGAACGAGCTGCTAAAGAGATGAAGTACGCGCCAAAATTCGACACCATTGTTATCAACGATGATCTGGAAACCGCATACAGCCAGATCAAAGAAACGGTTTCAACTTTTATAAATTCATAAATACTATTATGCCGATTCGAACACTCAACTTAGAAGAAATGGGCAGCAAAAAAGGGAATCGCTACGAAAAAATTGTTGCGATGTCTAAACGAGCCCGACAGATTGCTGCACAGGAAAAATTGGAACTCGACGAGAAGCTCAAATATTTTGAAGGCTTTGAAGATGAAGATGAGTTCACTTTCAACGAAGAGCAGGAGAGAATTTCAAAGGCGTTCGAAAAATTGCCACACGCAACTCAACGTTCAGTTACTGAAATGCTGGACGACAAAGTAACCTATCGTTACCCAAATAAAGAGATTTAAATATGCTTGCCGGCAAACGCATCATATTGGGCGTTACCGGTGGTATTGCTGCTTATAAAGCAGTTTATCTTTTACGCGATTTTCAAAAAGCGGGAGCTGAAGTCCGGGTCACTATGACCCCCTCGGCTACCCGCTTTATTGGTTCTGAGACCTTTGCCGCCCTCAGCCGGAATGAAGTAGCCGTTGAAGTGTTTAACGACACGGAGCCCGGTAAAAACTGGACTAAACATATTCACTGGGGCGAATGGGCAGACCTGTTTGTGATTGCCCCCTGCACGGCTAACACCCTCTCAAAAATTGTCCATGGCCAGTCAGACAATATGCTCACCTCTACCCTTTTGGCTGCAAGATGTCCGATTTTGATCTGTCCAACCATGGATGGAGAAATGTACGAGAGTCCTTCGGTATCAAAGAATTTAAAAGAGGCCGGTGAGATGGGCTTCTACATTCTCGAACCCGACACAGGTTATTTAGCAAGCGGATTGGACGCCATTGGCCGACTACCCGAACCGGAAGCTATTGTTAAACGATCAGCTGAGATCATTAAAGATCATCAAATACAGGGACCACTAACAGGAAAAAAAGTTGTGGTTACTGCAGGTCCCACTCGCGAATTTATTGACCCTGTTCGATTTATTTCAAACCCGAGTTCCGGCAAGATGGGGATTGCAATGGCTGAGGCCGCACGAGCACTCGGAGCCGGTGTAACACTGCTTCACGGTCCGATAAAAGAAGCAATACCCGACCGGTTACAAACCCGGCAGTTTGTCTCTGCAGATGACCTTTTTGAATTGATGAAAGATCATCAGGACGCTGATATTGTAATTATGGCGGCAGCTGTAGCAGATTTTAAACCGGATACTTCATCCGATCAAAAGATCAAAAAACAGAGTGCCGGCAGTTCTCCCAAAATTGATCTGACCGGAACCCCCGATATTCTTGCCTGGCTGGGCAAACAGAAGAGAGAGAACCAAATTCTGATCGGGTTTGCCATGGAAACTGAAAATCTGATTGAGAATGCCCGCACAAAACTCAAAAAGAAAAACCTGGACTGGATCTGTGCAAACCAGTTGAATAGTGAAGGCTCAGGATTTGAGGGCGATACAAACACAATACATCTACTTGGACCGGACACCCAAAAAGAGTTTACCGGACAAAAATCAGAGATTGCCTCAAAAATTCTGACTGAGATATTTGAATGATAAATCAATTGGCCTTTTGAAAGGGACAATTCAGGTTGATTAATTTCTCCTTGAAGGTAGTACTCCGTCGGCAGATGGGGATAATACTTCAAAACCAAGCGGAAATTAACCCATAGCTAAGCTGCTGTTAAAGTTATCGAGATACATTTTCCAGGTGCCTCTCTCCTGTTTCCAAATTACGATGTAGCTGGCTGTATCAACTAAGCTGCCATCTTCCCCAAACAGCTCTGCAAT
>CAYNZY010000042.1:0-11355 GCA_964401805.1 uncultured Rhodohalobacter sp. | reverse complement strand
GCGCGGCGCACCAATTTTAAAATGGCATCCACAACATTTTTGCCAATGGGCATATCGCGTACCAGCTTTTGAATTTCGATGAGTTCGCTGTCTTTTAATAGTTCTCTGATGTAGCTGGCTGTTTCAACTAAGCTGCCATCTTCCCCAAACAGCTCAGCAATACGAACTTCAACCAAAATTTTACCGTATCTCTCCAGTTCATCGGTATGCAGTCTTATCTCATGAACTCCATTATCTATTATGGTCTGCCAAAACGTTTCCAGATTTTCAATACCCTCTACTGAATCACGGTTAGGAAGAAGTACTTTTGCATCGGTTGTATAAAGTTCAGCTATGCCGGCTGAGTCCATACTTTTAAACGTTTCAATAAAAATTTGATTTCTCTCATTCACTAAGTCACGGTCATGCTCTAATGATTTGCCGTGCATAAAACCTGTCCCCAAAAGCAAAGCAAGTAACAGGATGAATACCAATTGAACTTGTCGAGATTGTATCATGATTCCCCTCATTTTATTTACGATTACAAAGCTGCTTTTCGCAGCTTAATTGATGGGGAACAGCAGATGAGATATTCTTGAGTATTTAAAACCTTGATAAACCAGTGGTTATTTTTAACGATGTAAGTTCCGGGTAAATCAAAACAATAAAATCTCCCTTTCGGCTCTCAAACTTCCGGCCTTACATCAAAACCACTTTAAATGGTAACTACAAATGGTGCGATAAGTCAATTAGAATTCGACAACAATAGAAAAAACAGCCATTTTCTGCCAAGATAGCCCAATATGAATACAACCGTTGAGCTCAGTAATTTTAGAACATACAGCTAAAATCTGGTTGTGATGCAATCCATATCACTCGTTCCTGTTTTTTTGAATCTTTTAGGATTCGCATACGAATAAAGTTATCCGGCATTCGGAATAAACTTTAGATCATTTTATTTATTCACCAAAAGTTGTTTTGATACACTTTCCAACAGTGCCAGCGTTTCCAGTCCCCAGGGGAAGATACCTTCAGCATGATTTACCCCCTCCGGCCTGATGTATGTCAGGTTTGTTTTATTCAACTGTGTGGCACGATCTTCAAATTCGTCGCTGTTGAATATCGGGGCAACTCCATCCGAGTCGCCATGTACCAACAAAACCTCAGCTTCAGGCACGTAGAACAAGTCGTTTGCAGCCACGGCCGATTCCAGCTCATCCTCTTCCCCATTCAGATAACGCTCAATAAACGAATCAGTGAAGAGCTCTGACATTGTCTGGGGCAGTTGAGATGCCACCTGAGCTGAACTTTGAGAACCGTCAAAAAGTCCGTTTGAAATTCTTTCATCATATGGGGAGTTGAAGTAATCACCCAGCGGGCGCGGAAAGCTGTAGATATTGTGATAGCTCTGCAAAAAATAGGCGTAGCAAGCTACACACTCGGCAGGTTGATCAATATTATTGATCACATAATCCATTGTTGATGAGAGATCAAATATTGGTGCTCCCATCGATATCAAACCCGGTTGAAGAGGCGATGGTCCTGTCTCCATTTTCTCGGCAAGTGCAAGGGTTGCGTAGGCACCTTCAGAATACCCGATCAGATCAATCGTACTCCCAGACCATTCGATTTCATTCGCCTCAAGAAACTCCATACCCGCCATCATCATATCAAAGCTTGCTGATGCCAGCGTCTCTTTATGCTGGTACGGATGCGGCTGATCTGAAGTCACACCATATCCGAGATAATCCGGCAGAAAGACGATATTTCCGGCTGACGCAAAAATTGCTTTTCGGGTTGTTGCAGAATTTTGTGTCGCATCAACGGAAGGAGCCTCGTCATTATCAAATATAGTGGCGTGCTGAATAGAAATTAGTCCCGGTTGGGGAGCGTCAACAGGTACAATGACAGCTCCTGAGGCCTCAATTGAATTTCCATTTAAATCCTCTGTCTGATAGACAATCCTGTACACATCAACATCGTGATTGATGTACGAGCCGGCACCGGGCTGACCGGCAAGCGTTACCCAAAAGAACTCCATCGATGATTGTGTGATTGTACGGTTAAAGTCTTCAGAAACCAGGAAGTCAAATTCGGGCTCATCGACGTTGTTATTATCGCTGCAGGAGAGAGTAAAAAGAAGCAGCAGTAAAAAAGCCTGCCATTTTAGATATTTCATGGATCTGCCGGTTGGTTATCGTTATTCAGTAAACATGATAATCAAGCAAAACCTAAACTTCTATGAAAGTTTTAAGTAACGTGTATTCGATTTCAGGATTTGGAACTTAGGTTATGATATAATTGAAACTGTTGAAGATTTCCCCTCCTTTTTATGGAGGGGATTAAGGGGGGGTTCAAGCAGGTAAGGTTCATTTTTTAAACATTTTTGAAGGAACAAATTCCGGTCCAACCACCCCTCGCCCCTCCTTCATAAGGAGGGGATTCTACTATTCCCGACTATTTGCTTCATGGAAGCGCAAAAAGACTTATCCTATTGCCAACTTCATTGACATTATATCGAATTCACAGTTAGCTACGACGAGCGGATATTAATTCGAATATTAAATCGTATATCGTGGGTGGTGCGTTTAAAGGTCCGGGATGATTTAGGTAAAATCTGGGTAAACCCGTACTCAAAGTTCGCCTGGATTGTATTTGAAAAACGGTAGCCAACAACGGCTGATCCGTTAATTCTTGTCTGGCCCGTGGGCGGCCTCGGATTGAAACCGTATGCCGATGGATCTCTGTTAATTTCGCCGGGTCCATCCTGCAGTGCACGGTCGAGATCTGCATCCAGCAGAAAACGCTGCTCCGTATCTTCAATGTAATTTCCGTTGATGGTCAAATCCACGTTGTTTGTCAGGGTTGAAAAAAACGGTAGTCTGAAATTTCGCAGCGTGTATGCAAACTGAACTCTTAATCCTTTCGATGTTCGTTCAGATACCTGTGTGTTGGATAGAGAGAGGCTTGTAATTTTACTTGTTTCGTACCCCAGCTGTGTTCTGAGTCCATTATCCCATGTCACATTCAGCTGCATCAGCGGAGCAAACCGTTTCTCGATATTTACAGAAGAAGGGTCAAATTCCGGTCTTACATCTTCAACCTGATACACACCTATTCTTCTGGTTATGGGCGAGTTAGCATCGTTATTGAGATTCCAGCCTATCCTGTACAAACCGCTATAGGAGTGGGTTATAGTTGCTCGCTGCATGTAGCGGCCAATCCATGGAATAAAACTTTCTACCCCGGTCCAGTTAATTCTCCAGTTTGGCAGAGGTATCGGGGTAAAGTTTTTATCTCCAAATACTGACGACCGGCCGAGGTATGCAGATCTGAAATCTTCCTGGAGGGCTACACTGTTCAAAACCGTATTTCCGTTATTGGATCCGATCACGTTTTCTGTAGCACTCATACCGTCAAAAGCAGACTGCAGCTGATTCCTGAACAACTCTTCGTAGCCCGATCCGAACGCCCACACGCTCGAGCTGATATTTCCGGAGGCACTCGTTACGGAGCTTATTTCATTATCAGGCCCCAACGAGATCGATTCCGTACGCCGCTCATCCCACTGAGTTTGCCAGTTCAGATCTATCGAAAGATTTGAGAAGGGATTTAGCCGGGTTCCAAGTGTTACGTTATCTGAGTAGGTGTTGTTTGCAGGAATTTGAAGCGTTCCGGTGCCATCGGGATTAGAAATCAGCTGATCCTGTCTAATTCTCTCTTCGATGCCGAGCCTGTAGCCAAATGACGGCGTGAAATCCTCACCTGCGCCGAACATATCAAAAAAGCTTGAACCTCCGTCGTAGCCCGCTTGCGAACCCGTTTTAGAGTTACTGTAGTTGATGTCTGCGCTGCGCATGCTAAACACAGCTAAAAATGTTTTTCGGGCGTAGTATGTGAACTGCTCTCCAAATGTGTATCCGGCCTCGTCCTCATCATCTGCCCCGTCTCTCTCACGCTTCGCGTTTCTGTCGGCCTCTACCGCATTCTCATAAAATGGGATTTTATTGAGCAGAGTTTCTGTGTTGATTCTGAGTGTGTGATCCAGCCTGAATGTATTCGATACCCTGGAGCCCTGGTTTGAACCAAATGGAGAGTTCTCCCATCTGAATCCACCCGAATAGCGGGCATTGTAGTTGATCCAATTGAGTGAACTAATCTGGCTAAATCGCGGCTGCCATCCTGCCGTATAGTTTTCGGAATAACTGCTTCTCCGGGGAGACAAATCATCAAAAAGTAGATCCCTGAATACATCAAATGACGATTCTGTAGCGAATGCAGTACTGTCTGCGCCCGTCATGCCTGCATCCCTGATTGAAACCCTGGCTAAATCGAAAACACCCTGCGACTGAAATGACGTTGTTATGGATGGCGTAAAGTTATACCCGAAGCCGAGATTGCTGGTATAGGTAAAGCTGTGGGTCTGCTGAGTAGCAAACTCTTCCTGATCTCGAAGCGCTCTTCGCTTTCTCTCTTCGTAGGACCTCCGGGTGCTTAACGATGAGGAGAAACTGGTTGGCGTAGTGCCCAACTGAATCCCGGCCAGGCTTCCGGCAAGGGGTACACTGGAGAGAAAATTGAACGGCCTCACATACCTGGCTGTCCTGAAGTTGTGGTTGTAACGGATCGAGGCGTTGTAATTCCAGTTATCCTGAAAAATATACTCCGGTGACCGACCGTCGGTCGTGTTATAGACGTAATTGACAGTCGTATTATCCAGAGTGTAGCGCGCAATTCGGTTTTGAGAATTACGCTTCGACATATTCGACAGGTTTATGGAATAGCTCTCCCTGTAGGTCTCAACTTCACGGGTTTGCTGTTCAATCAGCTGATCCTGCTCTTCTTCATTCAGGTCGGTTCTGGAGCGTACAGCCTGCTCGAAATCTGTGAGGCGAATATCACCCTGATTTGGCAGGTATTTTGGAACAGAGGTAGATCTTCTTGTAGATAGGTTGACAGGAAGACTCCAGCCGTAGCGCTCGGGAATGAAGCTATCCAAATTCACCGTCGTGGATAAATCATACGCTGTTTCATTACTCACCCTTCGTTGACCCAGACGAGAATCGAGTGAACCAAATCCCTGAGTCTCTCTCGAAAGATTTGCGTTTACCGTGGCGAAGTCAGCAATCTTTAGAGTAGATTTGGTATTCGCAGCCCAGCCCGTTTCGTTGTCAAAACCGGATACCCTGAGTTCGTTCAGCCAAAATTCAGCATTCAGAATAGGTGTGCCCGGCCCTTCGGGATTATCAGGATCAAAAGGGTTACGAATCCCCATACCCACTTCAGAAACCCGGCCCAATGATGGATTTCCTTTTATAGCAACAACGGCTCCCGGTACGGATTCTTCAAGGATATCAGACCGTTCATACACTTCCGATATAGAACCTCCACCTTCCTGATCCCTCAGCTGTTTTAATTGATTAAAAGCCGAAAGAACAATGTTCATGCTGTTCTCATCATAAAGCCAAACTTGCGTCGCCTCTTCATCAAACAGAGGATTCCCGGATGGATCAAACTCCTGGTATGGAAAATTGGGATTTGACGGAGTTACCGGCTGGCGGTACTCGTAATAGTTGTTTTCGAGGTCGTTGCCAAAACGCATCACCAACTCTGCATCTCCCCTGTTCTCGTATCCCTCCCCGTGAACAAACATTCGCATGTTTGAGTAGTTTAAAAGGTTCAACCCGCCGGGATACACCCTTTTTACCAGTTGCAGGGAACCCGGACCCAAATTTTCTGCCTGCAGCGCAATAGACTGTTCATTCTGAAGCGACTGAAGCTGCGTACTTCGGTTTTGTGCCCGAATAGCCCCACGAGGCTGCCGATAGGGTACTGGGCGCCGATTTGAATTTTCCTCAATATTGATTGTACTGATTTTTATATCGGCATTGGGATCGCTCTGGTTATTGATATTTTCATCCTGCCTCCACTGATTCCCAACAAAATCAAGGGCTGCAAAGCGCAGGGTAAACGGCCTTTCATAGCCCGACATCCAGATACGTACATAGGTGATATTTTGAAAATCGTTGATATCTCCCACCTTTCGCTTGAACTCATCCAGCGGTATACGGACCTGATACCACCTGTCCTGCTGGCGTGAGCCGGGAACCCTGTCTACGATATATGTTCCGGGCGATCCGATTTCCAGACGGTTTTCATCAGCCGGGTTTAAATCCACTTCGTACTGGAAGTAGGCATTGGTTAGTGCTACTGTAGACGGGTTGACCAGACCTTCGGTATCGGGTCTGTTCGTCGACGCTCTTTTCTCACTTTGGTCAATGGGCGTATTCCCGTCGCCAAAGCCAAGCATCCTGTGAAACCGTTCGTGTAGCGGCAAATCCTGCACCTGAGACTCTCCATAAAAGACGTAGTCGTCATTTGAAGGATCAGCAGACAATCGTTGAAAGACCTCATTGGCTTCTCCCCACTGCTGTCGCATTTCATCCACAAAATCCGCAAAAATCGTCTGCTCATTCAAACCGTTTACACCGCCCGTATTTGGCATCCCATCCAGCCCAACATCTTCCAGATCCCTGTTTTCATTGGAAAATTGACCCTCGGGCGGAGGCGGATTAGCGGGAAGAGCCGATCTGGGATTCATCTGACTGTCAAGAATCAATGTTTCCGGATTTAGTGCCAGTCCATCCTCTGTATTGAGTTTGGAGTTGGGAATTACATCTTCTGTTACCAATCCAATATCAATATACATTTTGCCGTCAAAATCGTCTACGGCTCCTGCCGGTGCAGGCTGGCCGCCTTCGAGTACCGGTTGAACCCAAAACTCCAGAAACTCGATGTTGTTCTGTGAAAAATCCTCCTGCCCGGATGGAATCACAGCCGTCATACCGCCCCAGGTTCTCTCAGGTTCTTCTTCCAGCAGTGTTCGTAGTTCAGGATTATAGTTGTATTGACCGCCGGACGATGGATTGTAAAAAACATCCATGGTGGTGATAATCTCTTCCTGGGGATTCTGTGTTTCACGCCCCGGAAAAACATCGGTAACCCGAACCGGCTCAGATTCCGGCGTAAATTCTACACTCCCCAGAATAGTTGAAATATTTCTTGGCACGGAATACCAGGAGAATTTGGATCTCAAATTAGCCCTGTCCAATTTGGACTGCTGATTGGAGACCGGCTGTCCCGGAAAGTCCTCCTCTTCAAAAATGGGTGCATCGGGTTCATATCCAGGTACGGCCACAGGCGCGGAAGCCAAATTCCACCGGGTAGCATTTAAAAGATTGATTTTTATGTTGGACCCTTCGAAATCGTCTATAAAAGATAAACCCTGCTCTTCGTCTTCAAACAGTTCATTGTTTCGAATAGCCCTTCGTACTGCCCGTGTTTCTGCTACACCGGGTCGAAGCTGTGCAAACTCCCCGCTGAACTCAAATTCAGAATTTTCCCTGGTCTGAATCAACGGTAACCAGTCTACAGCCCTGGTTATAAATGGCGTATCGAATCGTGCATTTGCATCAACCCCGAGCACAGAATTACTAATCGGTTCATCACCAATCAGGATTTTATCGTCCAGCGGGCGCTCATTGAACCTGAAAAAAGTCCCTCCAAGCTGAAAGTTGTTTGTAATATCGTACTCGGCCCGCAAGCCTGTAAAGGTTTTCTGTTCGATGGAGGTAAGCGCCTGATTTTCGTATTCGATCCGAATATCCTGTCCCGGTGCGGTGTATCGATCATTTAAGATGGTAATGCTTCCAAAGGAGTAGTCTACCTGGTAGTCAACATTCTCCTGCAGTTGATTTCCATTCGCATAGACGCGAACCGAACCTTCAACCAACGCAATCCCAAGATTATAGTTTTCCTGAAGACCACCGCGGGATGTACCGCTGAATCTGAAAAATCCGTTTTTAGAGCTTTGAGATGCGTTTCTCTGTCTTTCCTGATAGAGTTCATTGTAGGTCAGCCGTTCGATGTCTTCCGGACTGGCCGGTGAATCTTCCAGCACCTCCTGAATTCTGTTACCAAACGGCTCCAGGTATGGAAAAATGATCAGGCCATTTTGCGGATCAAGCGTTCCGGTTCCGAAATCGAGCTGGTTATCCGGTTCCAGCGCTCCCTGCGAATCAACCCGGTCCAGTCCCAAATCCTGTAACAGTGTTGTCGTTCGGCCCGGTAATCGATCTCTTGCGATGTTCTGCTCGGTAAACTCAAGCTCAAGCTCCAGCGACTCACGGTTAATATTACTCACGCCCAGCGAGTAGATGTTACGCATCGTCAGATTAAAAAGGTCACTGTCGGTTGATACATTCTGAGGACGAAGCATTTTTAGGAAAATCCTGTCGTTACCGCTTCTGTTCAGTTCACCAACGTTAATAATTTCATTATTAGCGCCTCTATACGTAAAAGAGATCGCCAGAACCTCTCTGGACCCCAAACCTCTGCGGAGAGAAATGTATCCCGAGATTTTATTAATCGTATAGTCTGTTCCCTCTTGAAGGGGTGTAAAATAACCCTCTTCAAAATTTCTGGATTCAGTTATTCCTAAATCTTCAGCAGAAACTCCCACCTGTGGGTCCCGAAACTGATCCAGCAGCTCAGGTGGAAAAAAGTCCTGGTTGTTATCTGGAGGTAGAAACTCCCCGGATCCATCTCTCACAACACCTTTATCAGCGAGGGCCACGGCCAGGCGTGCACCGGCATCTGCCTGTATATTTTCTCTGAGCACCCAAACCTCAACATCCGCAATTTGAAGAGTTTGTGATAGCTGCTGAGGATTCTCCATACTGTTTTCAAACTCCTGCCGTGTATAGTAATCCAGGAAAAAGTGCCTGTCGTCGCTGTAGTCGGCAGGTCGAATTTGAATAGGTTGTTCTGTTGAACCACCGCGAATGGTCTCTACATTACTCTCACCGCCCTGCTGAGATAGAACGGATGTGAGCCTGAAAGATCCCAGCTCTGCAACAGACTTTATTCCAAAAAGAGCTCCACTGCCTCTGATCAGGGAGTTACCGGTATTCATATTCACATTACCCAACTCAATACTCTTGATGATTTCATCTTCATATCCCTCGTAGATAATATTTAAGCGGTTCATGTAGTCGAACTGCCTCTCAGTATCCCAGTCTGTCTGAATGGTCAATTTATCGCCGATATTTCCCTGAATATTGAGCTGCAGGCTCTGGTCGAACGTCGGGTCTATTCGGGTTTGCTGATCGGGTGGCAGACTTGGATCCTCCGAACGCTGAACTGACGCCCCTACATTCATCGTTGCTACGCCGTTGACTCTTAAATTCACTTCCGGAGTACCGAAAATAGATGAGAAGGCAGACTCCCGTCCGCCGGGTATGGCAACACTCAGGTCAAATAGCCCTCTGCCCGCCTCGTCCCTGCGTGCACTTTCCCTAATCAACTGTCGCCAGTTTTCTCGCTTAACACGCTCTCTCTGAATTGCAGTAAAGTTGCGGAAACTCATGGAAACGGGAAAACCGGACCTGTACCCGCCAATTCGTTTTTCAGCGTAAAAACCTCCATCACTTCGGGTTTCGATGGAAATTTCCTCGTCGGGAAGAGTAATAAAATAGAGCTTGGGAATAGGTTTAAAGTAGACCTGTGCAACTCTATTCCCCGTTATTTCTGGAAAAGCCTCATTCAATCCTTCACTTTTTACTGTAACAGTATCTGCAGGTTCTCCATCTTGTGCATATACTTCTGTTACTGAAGCAAAATGCATCAACCATCCCAAAATTGGAAAAAGTAGTAAAGAACGTTTTATTGGCACTGGAATAAACTGCAGTTATCCGGCTTTTTCACAGCCTGTTATGAAAGATAATAAAGGAATCAGTGTCGTAACGTTTTATGCGATAAGATCTGCTTTATGGGGTTCAAATAAGATTGACTAAGAATAATAAACTCTCTGCAAAGATGTTTAAAAATAGATGGTTTTGAAAGCTTTTGATTTTAGAATTGTACTTTTCATGAATGTTAAAATAGCTGTACTATTCAGGCATGTTTAATCAAGTACAGACGGATCTTTTCCGAAAACATATCGGTCCTTTTCTTTTCTGTTTTTTTACAGTGATGTTTTTACTGCTAATGCAGTTTTTAATTCTTCACGTAGATAAACTGGTTGGCAAAGGTTTGCCATTTTTGATCGTTTCTGAGCTGATTCTCAGTAACCTGGCCTATATGGTGGTATTGGCTGTTCCGATGGCTGTACTGGTTTCCACACTTATCGCATTTGGTAAATTCTCTGAGTGGAATGAATTAACAGCCATTCGGGCTGCCGGGATTAATCCGATTAAACTCATGGCTCCCATTATACTGGGAGGTGTTTTCCTATTTGGTCTGATGGGATATTTCTCGAATTACATTTTACCTGAATCCAATCATAAAGCTCGCTCCCTCTTTTTGGATATCCGTATGCAAAAGCCGGCTTTTGACCTGCAACCCGGTATTTTCTACGAAGATCTGGACGGTTACACTTTCCTGATCAATGAGATAGACAGTGAAACAGATTCACTTTACGATGTTCGTGTTTTTCAAGACGCCACGGATAACCGGAAAGAGGCGTACATTAATGCGGAACGCGGCTGGCTCGAGAGCCCCGACCAATACACACTTTCACTCTACCTCTACAACGGCTCCTCGCTGCGGTTTATCCCCGGTGAGCGAAGAGATGAGCAGACACTCGAGCGCAGTAATTTCTCAACCTACAGAATGAGTTTCGATCTCACCGATCTATCATTTTCAAGATCTAATCCGGAGCAGAGAAGCAGAAATGATAGAACCATGAGCGCACAGGCTATGCTGGCCGTTGTTGACACCCTGCGTGCCGAACAGCAACAAGAAATTGAAAAATTCAAAAGAAATACCGGGCAAGATCAGCAGATCCCTTTTCATTCTGAAATGGGAGGATCCTTAAACCTGATCAGGGGGGATTTACAAGATACTCTTCAGATCTACCAGTCGGAGCTGACTATTTTAAACCTTCTTCCAAATCCATCCACAAAAATAAGCTCCATTAATAAGGCCATTAACACCATAGATCGCTACAACTCAGAGCTCGATAATCTAAAATCAAACGTAAGCTGGCGTGACTTTAGACAAGCCGAGTTTTTGGTTGAAGTCCATAAAAAATTCTCTATCCCATTTGCCTGTATTGTCTTTGTGTTTTTGGGAGCTCCCATCGGAATGTTAACCCGAAAAGGAAATCTGGGTGTTGCCGCACTGATCAGCGGCGGGCTGCTTACCATCTACTTTATTGCCATCATTCAGGGAGAAAAACTGGCCGACAGATTGATTATCAGTCCATTCTGGGGAATGTGGGGTATTAACGTTTTCTTTTTGGTGGTTGGTATTATTCTCACCCTGCACGTGAGCACCTCCATCCGGATTACCAACCTATTCAGAAGTGATGAATAA
>CAYNZY010000041.1:23267-24233 GCA_964401805.1 uncultured Rhodohalobacter sp. | reverse complement strand
AATATTGAATATCGAATGACGAAGTTTGCTTAATTCAACATTCGGCGTTCGTTATTCTGCGGTTCGATATTCGTTCCCGTCACTTCCCGATACAAAATCGCGAGAAAATACTGTCCAATACATGTTCATTGGTAATCTCCCCGGTAATGGTTCCCAGTTCTTTGAGGGCGGACCGAAGATCAATGGATAGAAAATCACCGGTCATGCCCTGGTCGAGTGCCTGAATCGCTCGCTGCATATTTTCACGGGCTTTCTGAAGGGCATCGCGGTGACGCGAGGAGGTAACCAGCAGACTGGAGGTGTCGTAGTCTTTATTTTCGAGAGCTCGCTGTTTCATCAGTTTTTTCAGCTCATCGATATTTTGCTCTTGAATAGCCGAAATTTTGAGATCGTAGTGGATGCGTTCTTCTTTTTCAACTTTACCGGACAGGCTGTCCGGTGTACTTTGGTTTAAATCAAGTTTAGTACCAACGAGTAGAAAAGGAGTCGCTGCGGCTCGCTTTTGAAATCCGGCGATCTCTTTACGCTCTTCCGAATCGAGCGGAAGTGAAAGATCCTTCAGGTAGACCACCAGGTCGGCCTGTTCAAATGCTTTTTGAGATCGTTTTACTCCTTCAGCCTCAATCACATCTTCTGTTTCACGAAGGCCGGCTGTATCAATTAGTTTAAACAGAAGTCCCTCGTAGCTCCAGTCTGCATCAATCGTATCGCGCGTGGTACCGGCAATTTCTGTTACAATCGCCCGGTCGCTTCCAACCAGTGTATTCAGCAGGGTTGATTTTCCCGCATTAGGCCGACCGATAAAAACCGTTTTCACACCATCTTTCACAAGCCGGCCGGTTTCGTAGGTATCGAGCAGGCGCCCGATCTCTTCATCCACATCCACAAGCAGTTTCCGAAGCTGTTCTTTGTTGGCAAACTCCACATCTTCTTCAACAAAATCGAGTTCCAGTTCCACCATAGCTG
>CAYNZY010000041.1:0-23257 GCA_964401805.1 uncultured Rhodohalobacter sp. | reverse complement strand
CCCAAACGTCCTTCAAGCTGCTGATGTGCCGCATCCACCGCTTTGATACTCTTGGCGTGAATCAAATCGGCTACGGCTTCAGCCTGATCCAAATCTAATTTCCCATTCAGAAAAGCTCGCTGGGTAAACTCACCCGGTTCGGCAGAACGGACTCCCTGTTCCAAAATAGTTTCCAAAACGGCTTGTGTGACCAACACCCCGCCGTGGCAGGAGATTTCCACCGTATCTTCACCCGTGTACGATTTTGGAGATCGAAAAACCGTTGCCAATACTTCATCCACAACCCGTCCATCTTTTTTGATGATCTTTCCGAAATGAACCGTATGGGAATCTGCCTTCGTGAGATCTTTGCCTTTAAAACAGGACATTACCTTTTCGAACGCGTCTTTACCTGAAACACGGATCACGGCAATTCCTCCTTCACCTACCGGAGTGGCGATGGCGGCGATGGGTGGTTGTTGGTTGATATCAGTCAAAAAGTTTTAACCGTTTAAGTTATTCAAAATTTACATGATGAAAGTTATCGATCAATATCACCAATGTCTTCATTTGTTTTCAATGTAAATGGGTCAACCTGGTGAACAATTTTCCAATTATCTTTAAGAAACCAAATTAGCCACGCAAAAGAACTCACAAAAAGAAGGATCCCAATCCAGATGTTTTCCGAATAAAATTCGATAGTATCCATAGAGTCGAGATTAACGTAATCATCAAAAAAGACCAATAGCACAACAGCCCCATTATTCGCTGCGTGTATAAAGAAGGGGAGCAGTAGAGAGCGGGTTCTCAAATAGAGAATACTAAGCACCAATCCGAAAACAAAGGCTCCTATTATATCCATATGAAGCACACCAAATAAAAAGGAGGAGAGTAGTACACCACTCTTATACCCATATTTTGCGCCGAATCTTTCAACCATAATCCCTCTGAAAATAATTTCCTCAACCACAGGCGCAAAAACGGCCACAACAAAAAATATTAAACCATACTGCAAGAATGTAGTCTCCGGACCAATTTCAAACGGTTCATACCTATTAAGCCAATTAAAATACCCTGTTGCTAAGTCTGGGCTTACCAAATCAAGCAGTAAAATGGTTGTCCATATCACGCCAAATGTCATGATAATTAACGGGACAAAAAACCAAACTTGCTTCAGATCGGCCAGCGCTCCTTCAAATATAGCTGTAACAGTTAGGTCATATTTTTTAATGGTATACAGATAGATCAGAAAAGGTACCGCGTATAAAATGTAGAAGGTCAATATTTCAGCATTGGGTCCGGACAATTTATTATATCCAGTCACAATAAAAGCTGAACTCAGAAACAAAAACAGAATTGTTATCGCTACTGCTTTGCTGATCCGAATTCTGCTGAAACGCTCTCTTACATCTCTTGTTTGGTTTGATTGCATAACCCTGATTTTCGTTTTAATTGATCAAAAACAATAGGTTAATTGCATGATAATTTCAAATTTTCTCAGGGTGAGTCGCTACTTATTCAACCAGGCACTTGCAGAGCTCCCTGTACTTCGATTGTTCGGAGACAAATGTGAACTCTCTTGTTCTTTATGATTAGTGAGGTAAAGCGTTAGAAAAATGGGAAAACAGGGAATTATTTATACAAAATTTTTTATTCTCAGACTAAATAAAATCAGGAATATAGAGGAGGGTTAAATGGATTTATTTGTGGATATTTTGTTACTGACATCAATAGCCTTATTCATCGTTGGCTTTTCGGCTTTCTTTATCAAGTCGATTCGAATCAATGAAAAAGTTCGGTACTATTTCATTGCATCTGTTTTGACGTTCAGCCTGTCGCTCTCTATCGGTTGGGAGTCTGCCGTGACTGCTTTTAATGAAGGGTATGAGGCCGGTCTGCAAGACTGCTGTGAGGAAAATGTAACGGCCGTTGATTCTATGGAAGTTGATGAACTCGATATGAGTACCGAATAGCCATCTGTATTTCGAAAACAAAAATAAACCATTCAGCACAAACGCTGACAGATCCGGTGGGTGCTGTCAGGTTTGTTACGGAGATAACCTGAAGATCTCCCACTCTCCACCCTGTTTTTCGTAACAGATCCGATCATGCAGCCGGTTTAATCGTCCCTGCCAGAATTCTATCCGGCTGGGTTTTACCCGAAATCCACCCCAGTTCTCCGGCCTTGGAATTTCCTCTCCGCTAAACTTCTTTTCCATTTCTTTTAGTTGTTTTTCAAGGGCCTCTCTGGATTCAACCATGTCACTTTGAGATGATGCCAATGCGCTCAACTGACTGGCAGAAGGGCGCTTGCTGAAATAGTTATCCGACTGCTCTTCTGATACTTTCTCAGCTACACCTTCGATGTGTATCTGACGCATCAGCACCGGCCAGAAAAATGTGATCGATACATTTGGATTCGCCTGGATCTGCTTGCCTTTGCGGCTTCCATAGTTGGTATAAAATATAAATCCGTTCTCGTCATACCCCTTCAGCAAAACAGTTCGGCTCGAGGGTTTTCCGGCCGGTTCAGCTGTGGCCAGGATCATTGCGTTGGGATCGGTTTTGATCTTTGCAACCGCCTCATCAAACCAAACCTTAAATTGCTCGATCGGATCCTCACTTACATGCTCTTCCAGAAATGGCTCCCCGGCATACTCCCGTCGCAACATCTCCACGGCTTGACGGGCTGCGGCTTTCGGTTTTGACACCTCATCTCTGCCGGGAATCCATCTTCTGAAAAAACTAAACATAATTATGCGAGTTACTCTGCAGGTTCGGCTTCCATCACTTCGGAAGCTTCAACGACCTCATCCAATTGCGTATCCAGATCCTCAAGCACGCCGATAATGGTTTCCACTGCGTTCAGATAAAATTCGGGATTTGTATTTTCGTAGGTATCCGTTGGCGCGTGGTAGTGAGGGTGATCTTCAACTCCAAAGTAGATAAAAGGTATTCCTTTTGCGTGAAAAGGCCCGTGATCTGAAGCCATCGTCCAGTCTTGCGGCCACTCATCCGAGTCGTAGCCAAACAGTACATTGATCGGGGCGTTAGCCGTAGACTCTTCTACTATCGGTTTTAAAAACGGGTAGTGGTACGTTCCCACCGCGTAGAGTTCGTTTTCAAAATTGTTGCTGATCATATCCATATTTACGTTTATCACGATTTGATCGAGCGGAACCACGGGGTTGTCAACAAAGTGGCGTGCGCCTCCAAGGCCCTGCTCTTCGGCATCCAGCGCAATAAACATAATGCTGTTCTCCGGCTGAACATTTGTGAAATAACGCGCGGCTGCCATCAAGCCACCTGTGCCGGAGGCGTTATCATCTGCACCGTTGTAAATTTCACCTTCCCGAACTCCAAGGTGATCGTAATGCGCCGTTACCACTATGTAGCGATCCGGATTCGTGCTGCCTTCTACATAGCCAATAAAATTGACTGCATCTACAAATTCCTCTTCGGATCTCGGACTCGAGTGATCAAATAGATGACGGTAGCTGTCACCAAACATCTTCAATCCAAGGTTTTGATATCTCTCTTCAATATAGTCCTGTGCCATCCGGTTACCTTCGGTATTGGTTTTTCGACCTTCAAGTTCATCAGATGCCAAATATTCCAGATCAGATAAGACCTGGTCTGAGTCAACGGTATTAAATGGTTCAGGCTGCTCATCTACCTGGTTACAGGAAACGAAAAATACCAGCATTAAAACCGGCAAAAAGTAGCGTAAATTTTGGTATGACTTATTCATAATTTTGATTGTTTTTAAAAAATGTTGATATATGAAAATAGCTTATTTTCAGTAATATTAAGAAGGAGAATGGTTTTGTAACTAAATAAATCATCAACCGTAGATTTAATTGGCTATAGGGCAATGAACAATGATCTTTTAAAACGGATCACCCACTTCACGAATTGCAATCAGTATGAGTAGAGATAGAAATAGTCTTAAAAACAATCTTAGAAGTTCGGGTCCGGATTCTCTCGATGATTATCTGGAATGGGCAGAAAAGCGATCATCAGTCAAAAATGAACGTCCGGAGCTTCCAAAACCAAAAAGAAATTATGTTGCCATTTTGATCTTTTTGATCGCAGGTTTTTTTCTGATCAGAGGTGTTTCCAATTTTTCCTTCAATCCCTTTTCATCCTTTTTCCAAACCGTATCCGTCAATCAACCCAGTGATGACCTCTTAAATAGAATGAATGAGAGAATGGTGGAGATGGGGTATACCGGATTAAGTCTTGATGATCTCCGCGATTTGAGAAGTAAGGAAGTAACGGCTACCTATATTTCAAACGTCCGGGCTCTTGGTTTTACCGAATTAACTTTAGATGAAGCCGTTAGTCTGGCTCAGGCCGATGCATCATCAGCGTTTATCGCCATGATGCTGGAGTTGGGATACGAGCCTACGGTTGAAGATCTTGTTAACCTCAGGCGCGCCGGCGTAACTGCTTTTTATACCAGCAACGTTCATGATTTGGGCTATCGTGATGTTACCATGGAGCAGCTTATTCGGATGCAGCGGATCGGGGTTACAACTTCACTCATTGAAAGTCAGCAAGCAGAGAACGGAGCAGATATTCCACTGGAGGATATTATCCGGTACCGGATTAGTAATCAATAGCGGCTGCTTTTGATCCTTTTATATCATCATTTGGAGAATGTTTAAGTAAAGTTCGGAAGTCTCGTCATTCGTACCCGCCGATTTGAGGAGATATAAAAATCGACAGTCACTTTTAAAGTGACCGCCGATTAGATTTTAATTCATTCCAATGCCGCCTGAGCCGCAGCAAGCCGGGCTACCGGAACCCTGAATGGCGAACAGGAAACGTAATTGAGTCCTTGTTTGTAGCAGAAAGCCACACTTTTCGGTTCGCCGCCGTGCTCGCCACAAATCCCAACCTTCAGGTTTTTATTCTGCTCACGACCTTTTTTTGTGGCAAGCTCAACCAGCTGCCCCACACCTTCAATGTCCAATACCTGGAATGGATCATTTTGCAGAATACCTTCATCCAGGTAAACCTTCAGAAACTTACCGGCATCATCCCGGCTATAGCCAAACGTCATTTGAGTCAGATCGTTTGTGCCGAATGAGAAGAACTCAGCTTCCTTGGCAATCTTTTCGGCAACCAATGTAGCTCTAGGTATTTCAATCATGGTGCCTACCTTATACTCCACTGATTCACCCATGTCGGAAAATACCTCCTCAGCCACTTCATCTATGACCAGTTTCTGGCTGTGAAATTCCTGAGCTGTGCCTATCAGCGGAACCATAATTTCCGGGAACACCTCTTTGCCTTCAGCTTTAAGCTCTACTGCTGCTTCAAGGATTGCCCGGGTCTGCATTTCCGTAATTTCAGGATATGTAATACCCAGCCGGCAGCCACGATGCCCCAGCATTGGGTTAAATTCACTGAGTGACCTTACGATCTCTGCAAATTTCTGATGTTCTATTCCCAGTTCATCCGCGACCTTGGCGATCTCCTCTTTTTCATCAGGCAAGAATTCATGTAAGGGCGGATCGAGTAAACGAATGGTAACCGGCAGGCCGTCCATTACTTCAAAAATTTCCTTGAAATCTTTTTTCTGATAGGGCAGCAGAGTCATTAATGCATCCCGGCGCTGGTCATCTGTTTCAGAAATAATCATACGCCTCATTGCTTTAATTCTCTCTTCACCGAAAAACATATGCTCTGTACGGCAAAGACCGATTCCCTCTGCTCCAAATTCACGGGCACGGGCTGAATCTTCGGGGCTATCTGCATTTGTCCTTACACCCATTACCCGGTATTCATCAACCCAGTTCATGAATGTGTAATAGTCATCATCCATTTCAGGTTTCACAACCTCTTTTTTCCCTTCAATCACAGTTCCCTGTGTTCCATCTATTGATATCCAGTCGCCCTCTTTTATCGTTTTTTCACCATTGGTGAACTGTTTTTTCTTGTAGTTGATGACGATATCACCGCACCCGGCTACACACGGCTTTCCCCATCCTCTTGCCACAACCGCTGCGTGACTTGTCATACCTCCCCGTGAGGTTAAAATTCCTTCCGCGGCTGACATTCCACCCACGTCTTCGGGGCTGGTTTCTATTCTAACCAGTATTACGGGGTTCTCTTCAGAGGCTGTCTCCTCTGCTTTTTCTGAACTAAAAACCACACGGCCGACTGCTGCACCCGGAGAGGCAGGAAGACCGGTACCCAGAATTGTACTTTTCTCCACAGAGTCAACATCAATCTGAGGATGAAGAAGCTGGTCTAAATGATTTGGTTCTACCAGAGATTTTACGGCTTCACGGTTGTCAATTTTACCTTCATCAACCATATCAACTGCAATTTTCACAGCTGCTTTACCGGTTCGCTTTCCATTACGGGTTTGAAGGATATAGAGCGTTCCTTTCTGAATGGTAAACTCAATATCCTGCATATTTCCGTAATGCTTTTCCAATTTTTTGGAATAGCCAAGGAGCTCTTCAAACGATTCCGGCATTACTTCTTTTAGCTCGTTAATGTCCTTTGGAGTTCGAATTCCTGCAACTACGTCTTCGCCCTGGGCGTTAATCAAAAATTCTCCATAGAGTTTATTTTCACCGTCTGATGGGTTTCTGGTAAAACAGACACCCGTTGCACAATCGTCACCCATGTTCCCGAAAACCATCGCCTGTACGTTTACAGCCGTCCCCAATAAACCCTCTATTTGATTTATTTTACGATACTTTACGGCTCTTTCGCTATCCCAAGAGCTGAATACTGCGTTGATGGCAAATTTTAACTGCTCGAAAGGATTATTGGGGAACATGTGGCCGGTCGCTTTCCGATAAACAGCTTTATATCGCTCTACAAGATCTTTCAGGTCATCGGCATCCAGATCAGTATCTTCCTCAACACCCTTTTTAGCTTTCAGCTTTTCAATTGCATCTTCAAATTTTTCATGAGGTATCCCCATGACCACACACCCGAACATATCGATAAATCGCCGGTAGCTGTCGTAAGCAAATCGTTCATTATTTGTATGGCTGGATAGGGCTTCAACACTCTTATCATTCAAACCCAGATTAAGTACCGTATCCATCATACCCGGCATGGATTTAGCCGCCCCGGATCGAACCGACAGCAGGAGTGGATGTTCTGCATCTCCGAGACGTGTCCCCATAATCTCTTCAATAAATTTCACTCCTTCCTTCATCTGGTTTTTCAATCCCTTAGGCCATTCACCGTTGTGGGTAGAATAGTAGTGACAAGCCTCTGTAGATATTGTAAACCCTGCGGGCACCGGCAGTCCTATACTCGACATTTCAGCCAAATTGGCGCCTTTACCGCCAAGTAGCTCCTTCATCGATCGGTCCCCGTCTGCTTCCCCCGCTCCAAACGTATAAATTTGTGCTCCTTTTGTCTCTTTACTCATAAAAGTCTCCAATTAGTTATTAAATAGAAATGCTACTCTTCTCTTTTCTTTAGATGATAGATAGAAATATTTCAAACTATCTTTCAACATAGTATGTAATTATGTGGATTTTGTGAAACTTCTCATCCATTGTATCAACTATAGATGAACACTTTTTGGTTTGATCTCTGTGCCTGACTATTTTGGAGTGCCAATTACCTCTAAACAGAATATTGTTCTTCATGAAATTTAAAATGCCTCACACGCTCACGCTGCTTTTTTTCCTGATGGTGGCGGCTTTAGTGGCAACCTGGATTATTCCCCAGGGTCAGTTTGATACCCGAATTGTAAATGATCGCGAGGTGGTGATACCGGGCACATTTCAAACCGTCGAAGATGGCGAATTTTTAGGGCCGATAACTCTCTTTACCGCCATTCCCAGGGCATTTGGCGCTGCACAAGACATCATCTTCTTCCTGTTTATTATTGGCGGTGTATTGGCTGTTATTCGTAAAACCGGAGCGATTGACGCCCTTCTGGGAAGATTACTGGAAAATTTAGGCGGAAGGCCCGGCACCCTCATCTTTATAACCGTTTTTGTTTTTGCACTGGCATCCAGTGCGATGGGGGCATCTGCCGAATACATCCCTTTTGTCCTGATTCTTGCAGCACTCTGCCGTACAATGAAAATGGATACCATGACGGCCGTTGGAATCATAGTAGCCGGATATGGAATTGGTTACGGCGCAGCAGCTTTTAACCAGTATACCGTTGTAGTTGCTCAAGGCGTGGCGGATTTGCCTACATACTCCGGCTGGCAGGTGAGAATGGGTATTTTAATCCCATTTGTAATGATAGGTGCCCATCACGTTTACAGCTATTCAAGAAAAGTGCAAAATGACCCCTCCGTCAGTTTAATGAGCGGTATAGCTCCACCCGAATCGGGGGCATCGCCCAAGGAGTACCCAAAACTTACCACGGCACATATAACGATTCTATTCTCATTTATCCTCGCTTTGGGAATTGCCGTATGGGGAATTGCCACCCGCGGATGGTATTTGAATGAGCTCGGAGCCGCATTCGTCATTCTTGGTATCGTTACAGCCATTATTGGCAAAATTGGCCCGAGCCTGATGGCCAAAGAATTTGTAAAAGGGGCAAAAGATCTCACCGAAACCGCCCTGTTGGTGGGAGTTGCACGCGGAATTGCACTCATTATGGAAGACGGCGAAATTCTTCACACCATTGTAAATGCACTCTCTGTCCCGCTCTCCAGCGTAGGACCGGAACTTTCCGCGGTGGGTATGATGATCATGCAGACAATCCTAAACCTGTTCGTCCCGTCAGGAAGTGGCCAGGCATTTGTAACTATGCCTTTGATGGCGCCGTTGAGTGATCTTCTCGGAGTTTCACGACAAATTGCTGTGCAGGCATTTCTCTTTGGTGATGGATTTGCCAACATGATTGTTCCAACCAATGCTGTTCTGATGGGAATTCTTGGTATGGCCGGGGTTCCCTACGATCGATGGTTCCGCTTCTGCCTCCCCCTCCTTGCCAAATTGCTCACGTTTGCGGCTATTTGTATGGTTGCAATGGTTATGTTTGGCTTTTCGTAGCAGCACGCTTTGCCCTCTGGCCGGCTTTATTAAAATGGGGGCAGGGAGGCGATCTGAAAGAGCTCAGAAATGAGCAATGGTTACTCGAATACCTTTAGACTCAAGTTCATTTATAACTGATTGCGGAGTCTGTTTATCTGTGATGATGTGCTGGATGCAGTCAATTGTGCATATTCTGCCAAATCCACGCTTCCCAAATTTTGTATGATCGGCCAGGACAACAGTGTACTGCGCAATTTCGATGAATTTTTGATTCAGGCTGGCCTCCATCAAGTTGGTAGTGGTTAATCCATACTCCAAATCAACACCGTCTACACCGAGAAATAGTATTCCACAAGTGATATTTTTCAGAAACTCCTCGGCATAAGGACCAACAACCGAATTGGAACTTGGCCTCAAATTACCGCCAAGCTGCGTTATATCTATATTTTCGCGTCCGGACAGGGTCAATGAAACGTCCAGTGATGAGGTAATTACGGTCAGGTTGTTTTTAGAATAAATAGCTCGTGCCATTGCAGAAACGGTAGTTCCTGAAGCCAGTATGATAGAATCTTTATCACCGATCAGTTTAACCGCTTCCTTTGCGATTGCATCCTTCTCTTGAGCCTGAAATTTAGCCTTTTCTGAAACCGGGCGATCGCTGGTGTAAGGATTCGAAACCGTTGCGCCGCCGTGAGTCCTGAATAACAGGTTTTTATCTTCCAACAGCCGTAAATCCTTTCGTATCGTCACCTCAGAAACCGAAAGCTCATCACTCAACTCCTGAACATTTACCTTCCCGTTTTCTTTCAGTTTATTTAAAATTATTTCGTGGCGTTCTGAAATAGTCATTATCAAGCTTTGTTTTTGTTTTAAAGTACAAAACGACCTATACCATAACAAGACATTAGTTATTCCGAAAGCATATGAAACAAACAAGGGAAAGCAACTTTTCCCCATTCACCTCTCAATACTTTAAATTAGGATCCAATGTTATTTTTTAGTTTCGTTTGTATTTCACTTTCTTTTGTTTTATAATATATATAGAACTTAATGAAACAACGGTCACTAAACCACACGACCATGGACAGAGCAGAAAGAATACTTACACTGGAAAAAAATTCTGATAAAGTTTGGGATGTAATTATTATCGGGGGTGGAGCCACAGGGCTGGGAGTGGCCTTAGACTCAGCATCAAGAGGGTTAAAAACACTTTTATTGGAACAGTCCGACTTTTCGAAAGGAACATCAAGCAGAAGTACAAAGCTTGTACATGGAGGAGTCCGATATCTGGCCCAGGGAAATATTGATCTGGTAAGAGAAGCACTTCGCGAGAGAGGCCTGCTTGAAAAGAATGCCCCTCATCTGGTACAGAATGAAATATTTGTTATTCCAAATTACACACGTTTCAACAAGCTTTTCTATACAGTCGGTTTAAAAATGTATGATGTGCTTTCCGGGAAACTAAGTCTCGGTAAATCGAAAGGAATATCGAAAAAAGAGACAGTTTCCAGAATCCCTACCATTAAACAAAAAGGGTTGAAGGGAGGAGTGGTATACCACGACGGTCAGTTCGACGATTCCCGGCTTGCCATTAATATTGCCCAGACAGCTATTGAACAGGGCGCCGATGTATTCAACTACTTTGAAGTAAATGGTCTTCTGAAAAGCGGAGAAGACGTAAACGGGGTGAAGGCTGTTGACAGAGAGAGTGGTAAGGAGTATACATTTCAGGGTAAAGCCGTCATCAATGCAACCGGTGTTTTTGTGGATGAGATCATGGAGATGGATCAGCCCGAACACAGAAAAACAATACGGCCGAGTCAGGGAGTCCACCTGGTTCTGGATAAAGAGTTTATGCCGGGAAAAGATGCGATTATGATTCCTAAAACCGATGATGGCCGGGTTCTGTTTGCCGTACCATGGCACGATAAAGTTGTCGTTGGAACAACGGATACCCCTCTGGAGGAACATAGCCTGGAACCAACCGCACTTGAAGAGGAAATTGAGTTTATACTCACCACCGCCAAAAAATATCTGAGCAAAGCCCCTACACGAAAAGATGTGAAAAGTGTATTTGCAGGTTTGAGGCCCCTCGCGGCCCCTAAAGGAGATTCCGGCAAAACAAAAGAGATCTCCAGAAGTCATAAAATTATTGTTTCTGAATCAGGTTTAATCACTATTACCGGCGGTAAGTGGACAACCTTCAGAAAGATGGGAGAAGATACCGTGGATAAAGCCGTAAGAGTTCATCAACTGAAAGGAAACGAAAGCCGCACCGAGGAGATGAAAATTCACGGATACAAAGAAAATGTTGACTTCGGTGACCCGCTCTACTTTTATGGGTCTGACAAAGAAGGTATTGAAGCCCTTTTTGAAGAAAACCCGGAATGGAATGAGCCGATTCATAAAAAATATCCCTATTTAAAAGCACAGGTAATTTGGGCTGTAAGGCACGAAATGGCGCGTACGGTTGAAGATTTTCTTGCCCGCAGAATACGGGTTCTGTTTCTGGATGCAAGAGTTGCTATAGAAATGGCTGAAACTGTGGCCGAATTAATGCAAAAGGAGCTCGGCAAAGATAAATCCTGGGCTTCAAATCAGACCGAAAATTTCATAAAACTTGCCAACCGATACTTACTGGAAGAGTACAAGCCTGTAAATTCAATTTAACCAATAACCAAAAGAACAAAACCCATGGAACAATACATCTTATCACTGGATCAGGGGACTACAAGCTCCCGCGCAATCGTCTTTAACAAGCAGGGTGCTATCGTATCAACTGCACAAAAAGAGTTCAGACAAATTTACCCCAAACCGGGCTGGGTAGAGCATGATGCCCAGGAAATATGGTCATCTCAGGCGGGGACTGCAGCCGAGGCGGTCGCTTCTGCTGGTATTAACGGAAAAGCGCTTTCAGGTATCGGTATCACGAATCAACGGGAAACCACGGTGGTTTGGGACCGAGAGTCGGGCCAGCCGGTTTACAACGCTATTGTTTGGCAGGATCGTCGCACATCAGACTATTGCGATCAGCTGAAAGAAGAGGGGCATGCTGAAATGATTCAGGATAAAACCGGCCTCGTTATAGATGCTTATTTCTCCGGAACAAAAGTGAAGTGGATTCTGGATAATGTTGAAGGAGCCCGCGAAAGAGCTGAAAAAGGAGAATTGGCATTCGGTACGATCGACTCGTGGCTGATCTGGAACTTCACACAGGGTGAGCTGCACATTACTGATGTTACAAATGCATCCAGAACGCTGCTTTTCAACATTAATACCATGGATTGGGATGATGAAATTCTGGAGCTGATGAATATCCCCAAAAGTATGCTTCCGGAAGTAAAGCAGTCGAGTGAGGTATATGGAAATACTAAAACAACTCTTTTTGCCAGTAAAGTACCGATTGCCGGTATTGCAGGTGATCAGCAGTCTGCTCTTTTCGGACAGATGTGTACCGAAAAAGGAATGGTTAAAAACACATACGGTACCGGTTGCTTTATGCTGATGAATATTGGCGACAAACCGATTAAATCGGAAAACAACCTGCTTACTACCGTTGCCTGGAAAGTAGATGGCAAAACAACGTATGCACTGGAGGGATCTGTATTTATCGCCGGAGCTGTAGTACAGTGGCTGCGGGATGAGATGAGCATTATCCAGGAGTCGAAGGATATCGAATATTTTGCCGGAAAAGTTGAAGATTCTGACGGTGTTTACCTGGTTCCCGCCTTTGCAGGACTCGGTGCTCCATACTGGAATCAGCATGCTCGTGGCACGATGGTTGGAATCACACGCGGAACAAACAGAGCTCACATCGCGCGGGCCGCTCAGGACTCCATCGCCTATCAGGTAACGGATCTGCTCACAGCCATGAACGCCGACTCAGGCATTGACATCAAAGAACTAAGGGTAGACGGCGGTGCAACTGTTAACAACACATTGATGCAGTTCCAAAGCGATCTGCTGGAAGTTCCTGTCATCCGTCCCAAAATTACCGAAACCACAGCTTTAGGCGCAGCATATCTTGCCGGACTGGCTGTAGGATATTGGAATGATATTGAAGAGATCCGCAAGCAGTGGCAAGTTGACGAAAAGTTCGAGCCAAAAATGGATCCTGATAAAGTGAAGGAGCTAACCAAAGGTTGGAAACGAGCTGTAAAAGCAGCCATTGCATGGGCTGATAGTAAATAAATAACCACCAAACAGCAGGCTGCAAATAAGCCTGCTGTACAAAATTAAAACTAAAATTAACAAAACGGAGAAGTTTATTATGAGTCCATATATAGCTGAAATTGTTGGAACAGCTATCCTGATGCTGCTTGGTAACGGGGTTGTTGCCAACGTTCTTTTAAAGGATAGTAAAGGAAACGGTGGTGGATGGATCACCATCACATGGGGTTGGGGAATTGCTGTTTTTACCGCGGTATATGTTGTCGGTCAATACAGTGGCGCACATATTAACCCTGCTGTAACACTTGGATTGGCATTCGGGGGCCTGTTTGAATGGGCACATGTTCCCTACTACATCGGTGCACAAATTCTGGGAGCTGCCATAGGTTCACTGCTCGTATGGCTGGCCTACAAAGATCACTTCGCAAAAGAAGAAAATGCCGATTTAATCCTTGCCAGTCACAGTACAGCGCCTGCTATCCGAAAGTATCCCAGTAACGTCATGACTGAAGCGATTGGTACGCTTATGTTGGTGTTTGGTGTCTTTTATCTCGCATCACCCGGTTTTATCGATGTAAACGGTGAGCTTTTGGAAACCATCGTAATTGACGGTGTTGAGGTTGGATTTGGACTCGGTGCACTATCTGCTCTACCGGTCGGTTTACTGGTACTTGGTATAGGTCTTTCATTGGGTGGACCCACAGGTTATGCGATCAATCCTGCTCGTGACCTTGGTCCAAGAATAATGCACGCCATTCTTCCCATCCCGGGCAAACGAGACAGCGACTGGGCGTACTCCTGGGTTCCTATTGTAGGACCAATCATTGGAGCGGCTTTAGCAGCAGGTTTATTCCTTATTCTTTAACCAAGGATTTAAAAATGTGTGGATGAAAGGCCTTGCACGCCAATCATCCACACTTTAACTCCCATTTTTCCTCTCATCAAGCCTGTGGTTTCTGTTCGAAGATCACCTCAGGCTCAAATCAAATTAACAGGAGCCTTACTATGAAACTTAAGAAACTTTACTTCGTCGCTCTACTTTTGACCGGCGCTTTATTAATTAATTTATTGCAGATCAACCCATTAGACGCCCAGGGTGTCCAATATGATACAGATTCAGGCTGGAGCCTGGATGTATCGGGCCAGCTGCCTGTTTTTCTAAACCTTTCAAATCACGATTCCTATAGTGATGATGGAAGTGATCAGTTTTCCACTCGAATCATGTCCGGTTTTAATCCCGGAAACATCACATTTACGGTAGCCGCTCCGGAAATGGACGGAATATCCGTAAAGGGAATTTTTCAGATCAATCATCACCTGCAAGGTGCCAGTATTCAGAACGATGGACTGTTTGAAGGCCGGATCGCCGATATTGAAATCTCCGGAGATTTTGGAACCGTTAATATGGGGAAAGGCTTCGGTATTTTTGGAAGCAGTTCTATTGCTGACATGGGAAGTGGAATGGGTATCGGCCGATTTGGCGGACCTGATGCTGCAGATGCAACTCTCGGCCGTATCGGAAGCGGTTATACATATGCGAACTTCAATCCAAGGTTAACCTATACAACGCCAGACATGGGTGGGTTCAGTCTCAAAGCAGGTTTGATTAATCCGGAAAAACCGGGCGGTCCGTCTAACGATATTGAAACAACTTTACCTCGATTTGAAGGTCAGGCAAACTATTTGGTGGAGTTTGACGCCGGTACAGTTGATTTATGGTTTGGAGGAATGGTACAGTCTGTGGATGTAGTAAGCCAGGATTTTGAATATACTATATCAGGCTGGGACTCCGGTGCAAGACTGAACGCTGGCGGGTTACAATTGACAGGAGCCTACTCTCAAACTTCAGGCGTGGGAGCAGACGGTTTGATTGGATTGAATCTAACAGGGTCCGGCCTGGATCAGGCAGAAGTGGATGCTACACAATGGTATGCTGAGGCAGCTTATACAACCGGTGATTTCACACTAGGCGCCAGTTATGGAGAAGGCTCTCAGGATGCGAATGCGACCGTGGTTGGCAGCTCACCCGATATCACGAATCAACTGTTAATGGTGTTTACAAGATACAGCTTGACGGATCAACTGACTCTCATCGGTGAAGTCCAGAATTTTGAATCTGACGCACAGTCAAATTACAGTGCCTTTATTGCGGGAATGCAGTTTAATTTCTAAGCATTAAAACATTGAATGGGTGCAGTTAATAAGAACTTACCTGCACCCCATTTTATTCTTTTCATTTACAATCCCTAAAAAAATAGAACGATGAAGAAACTGATCAACGACCCGGAAAATGTACTGAGAGAGCAGCTGGAAGGATTTAACAATGCCCACAGCGACTTGGTGGAGGTTCACTTTGAACCAAATTTTATAACCAGGAATGCAAATAAAAAAACGGATAAAGTAGCATTGGTCTCCGGAGGGGGAAGCGGCCATGAACCTATGCACGGTGGGTTTGTGGGTTACGGAATGCTGGATGCAGCGTGCCCCGGAGAGATCTTTACATCACCCACGCCCGATCAAATGGTAGAAGCAGGAAAAGCCGTAGATACCGGCAAAGGTATTCTGAACATCGTGAAAAACTACACCGGTGACGTAATGAATTTTGAGATGGCCGCGGATATCCTCCACGGGGAAGGAATCAACGTTCAAAACATAATTGTGGATGATGATGTAGCTGTGAAAGACAGCCTGTACACTGCAGGAAGACGGGGAGTGGGTACAACCGTTCTGATCGAAAAAATCTGTGGCGGGGCAGCAGAAGATGGCTATAACCTCCAAAAACTGACGGATCTTTGCAGAAAGCTGAATCAAAACGGTCGAAGCATGGGAATGGCACTAACCTCCTGCATCACTCCGGCAAACGGTTCACCCAGTTTTGAGATTGCAGATGATGAAATGGAAATCGGAATAGGGATACATGGTGAACCTGGAATTAAGCGTGAAAAAATTAAGAACGCTGATGAAATCGCTGAAATGATGACGCTCGCCATTCTGGAAGACGAACCGTATTCCCGAAGCCTGAAGGAGTGGAGTTTTGAGAAAGAGGAGTGGATCGAAAATGAGCAAACCGATGAGCCTTTTCAAAAGGGGGATGAAGTGATTGCTTTCGTTAACAGTATGGGTGGAACACCGGTTTCTGAACTCTACACGATTTATCGAAAAATGGAAGAAGTGATTCAGAAAAAAGGATTGAAAATCGTACGGAACCTAGTTGGACCCTACATTACATCTCTTGAGATGCAGGGCTGCTCCATCACATTGCTAAAAGCGGACAGTGAAATCGTAAAATATTGGGATTACTCAGTTCATACACCCGCCCTTAGAAAAGGAATGTAGTATCATAAGGTAATGAACGGTATCAGGGATGGGGGCATTATTACAATGTGGTTGCAGCTTTATTTGAGGTTGCAACCACAAAAGCCTTCTTTTCTAACGAACTGTGCCTGACTGTTGCAGCGATTATTATTCAACCTTCACTAAATCAGAATTTAAATTCAGGACTGAACATGGTGACAACTTCTCAAATTCTTGCCTGGTTAAAATCCAGCGGTAAAAACTATGCCGAGCAAAAAAAGTATCTCACAGAATTGGATACGGCAATTGGTGATGCTGATCATGGAAACAACATGAACCGTGGTTTCAGTAAAGTTACTGAAAAGCTCGATTCATTGGCCGATAAAGATATTGGCACGATCCTGAAAACGGTTGCCATGACCCTGATTTCATCCATTGGTGGTGCGTCGGGCCCTCTATACGGTACTTTTTTTCTGAATGCATCCAAAACTGCAGAAGGTAAAAAAGAACTCTCAGCAGATGACATGCAAGAACTTCTGAAAGAGGGTGTAGCCGGAGTGAAAATGCGGGGAAAAGCGGAAACCGGTGATAAAACAATGATTGATGCATTTGATCCGGCCCTGGAAGCTTATGCTGCATCCGCCGAGAATGGTGAAGACATTCAGAAATGCCTGGAAGCCGCCGCTTCTGCAGCCGAAAAAGGAGCTGAAGAAACGATTCCCCTGATAGCCAAAAAAGGAAGAGCCAGCTATTTGGGAGAACGCAGTAAAGGGCATAAGGATCCCGGGGCTACCTCGGCGGCAATGCTCATCCGTGCCCTTAGCGATGCAGCAGAAGGACAGGAGTAACATCCATGATTGGAATTGTTATTGTATCGCACAGCGCAGATCTGGCAAACGGCTTAAAAGTATTGGCTCAGCAGATGGGTCAGGGAAAGTTAAAAATTGAAGCTGCAGGAGGAGTGGATGATCCGGAGGACCCAATCGGCACAGATGCTATGAAGATACTGGCTGCCATTCAGGAAGTTTATTCGGATGATGGCGTGCTGGTATTTATGGACATGGGCAGCGCAATTCTAAGTACGGAAATGGCTCTCGATTTTCTGGATGACGATAAAAAATCAAACATAGTTCTCTCAGGTGCTCCGGTAGTTGAGGGCGTCATCGCCGCGTCTGTTGCCGCAGCCTCCGATGCTACGATCGAAGAGGTGCAAAAAGAAGTGGAAACAGCTCTGAATGGAAAGCGAGCCCAGCTGTCGTTAGAAAATGAGAGTTCACCCGGTCCGGAATCAGAACCCATCGATGACAAAAGTGAGGAATCTTTTGATTATCACAAACAGTATCATCTTGATAATGCACTGGGCCTGCATGCACGCCCGGCTGCTAAAGTTGCCGCAATTGCTTCAAAACATGATGCAACCGTTCAATTCCGAAACAGTTCAAAAGATAGCCATTGGGTAAACGCCGAAAGTCTAAACAGCCTGATAACGCTTCAGGTTTCGCGTGGAGACAAACTGGAAATCAGAATCCGTGGCAGTCAGGCAAAAGATGTGTTTGAGAAACTTGACCCCTTGTTAAGTGAAAGTTTTTATGAGCCTGCAGAACTGCCTGAATCGAAAGCACCGAAATCAGGACCGGAAAATGAGGAAACAAGCTCCGAATTTTATGGGATACCTATAGGTAGCGGAATAGCCATTGCTCCTGCATTTTTTCTGGATACAACACTGCCTGAGATCAAACGGGAAGAATCAGATGATCAGGATAAAGAGATTCAAAAGCTTGAACAGGGGCTCAACAGTTCAATTAAGGAACTTGAAAAACTGAAATTGAGCGGGGCCGGTGATTCAGATATTTTTGATGCGCATATTCTTCTGCTAAAAGATCCGGAATGGATTGACCGTGTAAAAAAAATGATTGAAAAGGAGTCGGTTGTGGCTGCTTATGCGTGGAAAAAAACACTGGATAAGCTATTGAAAGAATACCGCGAAAGTAATTCAGTTGTGGTGAACGATCGGGCCGCTGATTTGATGGATGTAGGCAGTCGGGTGCTTGAAAAGCTTACAAATGTCACAAATAAACCGGAAATGCCTGATAGACCTTCAGTTCTTGTTGTGGAAGAGTTAACGCCATCTATTGTATCCGGAATTGAACCAGATAAAATTGAGGCGATCATAACTGCTAAAGGAAGCGCCACGTCTCATAGCGCCATCCTGGTTCGATCGATCGGTATTCCCGCTGTATTTAGTGTAAAAAAACGTATAAATGAAATCCGAAGCGGCAATACCTTAATTGTTGACGGTGAAGAGGGGGTTGTGATTCCTGAACCTGACAATGAAACTCTTGCTGTTTATCAAGACAAAAAAAGCAGCTGGCTGAAACGAAGAGAAAGAGCCGCAAAAGTTAAAGAAAAAGAGTTTACTGATAGCTTAGGCAAAAGAATTTTTATTGAAGCCAATATCGCCGTACCCGATGAGGCAGATTCGGCACTTCGTAATGGGGCTGAAGGTGTAGGGCTGTTCAGAACGGAGTTTTTGTATATGCAAGAAAATCATCCTCCATCTGAAGAAGAGCAGTTAAAAGCTTACAGTACGGTTTTAAAAAAAATGAAAGGACTGCCGGTTACATTCCGAACGGTTGACATAGGTGGCGACAAACCGATTCCCTACCTGAATATTGAACGAGAAGAAAATCCGTTTTTGGGATGGCGTGGAATTCGATATTCGCTTGATGAGAAAGAGCTTTTTAAAACACAGCTCCGGTCTCTGCTCCGAGCCTCGGTTAATGGAAAAGCGAAGATCATGTTCCCAATGGTGTCTACTCCGGAAGAATTTACAGAGGCACGATCCATTTTGGATAGTGTTCAAAAAGAGCTTACCGACCATGGCGTGCCTTTTTCCACTGATATTCCGATAGGCATGATGGTAGAAGTTCCGGCAGCAGTTATTCGAATAGATGAGTTTTTAGAAATTGCAGACTTCATAAGTATCGGAACGAATGATTTAACACAATACATAATGGCAGCAGATAGAAACAACGCCAAAGTTTCAGGTTTGGCATCGTACCGGCAGCCGGCCGTTCTGAATTTTATCGAACAGATCATTCAAAAGGCCAAGAAAAAAGAGGTACCTGTATCGATGTGCGGAGAAATGGCCGGTGATTCAGCTATGACTCAAACTCTAATGGAGTTTGGTTTGCGGTCCTTCAGCATGAATGCATCAGGCATACCTGAGTTTAAACTTCATCTGGAAGATTCCGGGGTTGCAGTTTAATTTCCGATTCCTGAATTCTTACTAATCTGAGATCAGCATTATCAATTTGATTTAAATATCCTCTAACCGGTGTCCGGATGCATTTGGTAAACTGTAAACTATTGCCACGGAAACACTGAATTTTCCGTGCATTTCCGTGTTTCCGTGGCAATTTGATTTAAATATCCTCTAACCGGTGTCCGGATGCATTTGGTAAACTGTAGACTATAGCCACGGAAACACGGAAGAACACTGAATTTTCCGTGCATTTCCGTGTTTCTGTGGCAATGAGGAAATGACCTTATTTTGTAATATCTCATTAATTCTGAGTCACACGAGGTTCTCTCTGCGCAACTCTGCGAGAAATAATAACGCTTTGGCAATTATCAATTTAAATTTTGTAGTAACTGCAGAATAAAATCGGGATTCGGAATTCAGGGCTGTTACTGACAAGAAGCCGGTAAAAATCTCAAAATCAAAATATGATTGCTCCGCCTCTATACTGATTTTCATTTCAAACAAAACCCTCTGTTCGCCGGTGATGATTTTTCTGCCTGACCACCCCGGGTTGCGCTGTGCTACACCCGGGGCTAAAATCCGGCGCTCTTTCAGAGCTTTAAACTGATTTTACCAATCAGATATCTTATAGCTCTGTATTCGACCTAAAAGATAGTCTCCTCAAAAAAGGGGTACCTCCTTTCGAGATATTGCAAATTAATACCACGGAAGAACGCTGAACTTTCCGTGCATTTCCGTGCTTCCGTGGCAATTAAGAAAAGAACCCATTTTATAATACCTCAAAGACTTGAAGTCACCCATAGTTTTTCTGCGGAAATCCGCGACTCCATCTGCGCAACTCAGCGAGAAAAATCGCTTTAAGTTTAAAGATGTGCACCCTCCCAAATAAATAGATCAGACTGAAAGATGATTTCCACAAAGATATTCTCTACTTTCGTCAGAGTTAATTTCTTGATAGTCATCACCCTAAACAAACCGTACTGATCTAATGTCCATCTTTTTCTGGATTGTTCTTCTCTATCTCGCCCTTCTGATGGGAATCTCTGTTTACAAAAGCCGCGCCGTTAAAAGTCAGGAAGATTTTATGGTTGCCGGTCGGTCGGTTCCAACCTACAAACTGGTGGGAACCCTTCTTTGCACCTGGATCGGGTCCGGGAGTCTCTTTGCCGGTGCCGGACTCGCCGCAAGGGTGGGACTTTCCGAACTCTGGATGGCAGCCGGCGCCTGGATAGGAATCATCATTGTATTCTTCCTGGCCGCACGCGTTCGACGGATTGCTCAATTTACCGTCCCTGATATCCTGGAGCTGCGATACAACAAATACGCCCGTATTCTTGGCACTATCGTCATTGTTATTGCATATACAACTATTGTAGGTTACCAGTTTCGTGGCGGAGGGTTTGTGCTGAACCTGGTTGCTGATATTCCGGAGTGGCAGGGCGTGCTGCTTACCGCCGGTTTTATCATCACCTTTACCGCATTTGCAGGAATGCTCTCCATTGTTTCCGTAGATATAATCAACGGGGCAGTGATTACCTTTGCTGTTATTCTGGCCGTTCCTCTTGTATTCAGTAATCTGGGTGGCGGGGAGTATATCACTGCAAATCTTGATCCAAGCTTTTTCACCGTTTTTGGCGAATACAATTTCTTGTGGGCGATGGGTGTGTTCTTCCCAACCTTTCTGCTTCTGATGGGTGAGTCGAATATGTATCAAAAGTTCTTTTCGGCCAGGGATGAAAAATCGGCTAAATCTGCTGTGGTTTGGTGGGTATCCGGAACCATTATTGTGGAAACCGCCATCGCTTCACTGGCTATCCTGGCATTCAGTCACTTCAATTCACTGGATCCGTCGAGTGCATTTTTCCTCGGCGTAGAGGAGAGTGAGCGCGTCATTCTTCACGCAGCCAGATATGGAACTGAAATTGGGATACCACTTGCCGGCGGCTTACTGTTGATTTGCGCAGCTGTAGCGATCATTACCTCAACCGGAAACAGCTTTCTGCTCGCCCCATCCACCAATCTCACTCGCGATATCTATCAGCGATTTATAAATCCAAGTGCCGATGAGAAGCGAATTGTCACGTTTCAGCGCGTGATGGTTCTCGTTCTGGGAATTTGTGCCTATCTGCTGCTCACCCAGTTCCGTACCATTCTCGATATGGCCTTTACCGCATACACTATGGTCGGCGCCGGACTTACCCCCGCACTTTTAGCCGCTTTTCTCTGGAAAAGGGTCACCACGGCCGGAGGGGTTGCCTCAATAGCTACCGGTATGGGAGCTACGCTGATTATCACCGTCATTAACTCTGTACTTCCGGAGCCTCTGATACCGTTCGACTACATTGTTCTGCCCGCAGCCGGACTCTCTATAGCCGTGTTGATTATCGTATCTCTAATGACACCGCCCGATCCCAAAGAGAAATGGGAGAAGTTTTACGAAAAAGATGTGGAGCTGAGCGACGCGATTGATGAGTTTAAGGAGTAATCGATTATAAGAAACTGAGATTTCTATAGCATCTTCAATCATTTTCCCCTCCTGTGTAAGGAGGGGCAAGGGGAGGTAGTCTTGGTTTCTTGACTTCACTTAAAGCCTAATGAAATGAGACACTTCTTTATTTCCGTAAATATTGAAGCTCAAATTGCGTTTATAAAAGCTTATGAGCTAAGAGAACTAACTAGATCGAATTCAGATTAAACCATCGAACTGGATTCAAAAATTCAGTATCCAACCACCCCTGTTTCCCCTCCTTATCTAAGGAGGGGATTTTTTCCTGGTAAAATCACCGAATGCATTTCCAATTCAGAGGAGCTTTAGATACTCCCAATGAACATTACTCCTCAAAAATCAACGCTTCAGGGTCGGCTCCAAGCTCTTCCAGATACTTCATCATCGCGTCGTTGAACGGACCCGGCCCGCAAACATAAAACTCTTGTTCAATATCATCAATCTGTGAATCCAGAAATTCCTTGTCGATATGCCCGTCCAGAAAAATATGATCATCTGTCGGTTCATCTGTGATTGCATTCACAAATTGGTCTCCCAGAATCTCCTGAAATTCCTCTTTCAGGATGATGTCTTTATCGGTTTTATTTGAGAAGATGAGTTTATTGTTTCCAATTTCACCCTTTTTGTGCAGATCCCGGAAAATGGCGATAAACGGTGTAACACCGGCCCCGCCTGCCAGAAAAATGCCTTCACCTTTATATTCAATCGTTCCCCATGCGTCACCGATTATCAGCGAATCACCGACCTCGAGTTTGCCAATTTGTTCGGTAACTCCATCGTGATCCGGATAAATTTTTATGACAAATTCGAGATACGGATCTGAGTTGAGCGATGTAAACGTAAACGGTCGTTTTTCATCTCTCCAGCCCTCCTTGTCGATCGCCACTTCCGTAGCCTGACCGGGAGTGAATTCGTATCCGTCCGGTTTTTCAAAACGTATCTGCCGTACGTCGTGAGTTACTTCTTGAATGTCATTGATTCTGAGTGTGTGTCCCATGGTATATATTCTTTTCTATTCTGTTTACTCATACTACAATTTGGAAGGGGAGTTCATTCGA
>CAYNZY010000040.1:0-24436 GCA_964401805.1 uncultured Rhodohalobacter sp. | reverse complement strand
CTACGGGACTTTTTTGACTTCTTTTCTACTGCCCACATTCCGTACCTAAAGGCACGGGATTAATGATCTATTTTCACCTGGCTTCGTGTTATCCCTAAAGGGACTTTTAAATATCATTATTCATAATATTTTTCACTCATACAACTTTGTTAAAGCAATGGTTTTTTTACAATGTGTGCATATTAAAACCAAGAGATTTTCACTGTGTGAAAAATTCAATATGAACTTTACACCTCAATTTATTGATACCGTCCCTTGTCTCGTAGAGACAAAACATGGGTAGAAATGGGAATGAAATTCATCTCGTAATCAGCGTGCCGTTAGGTACGCTACAACATAATTTCTGCGCCCCCTGCGTTACTGCGGTGAACCAACTTACCCCTCAAACCCAATTTCTTTATGGGTGCCGTCGCAAAAAGGTTTGGTGGATGATCCGCCGCAACGGCAAAGCGCTACTCCTTTATCGGATGTATGTGCTCCCAGTTCCGGTGATTCCATGGTATAATTCCCTTCAAGGATAGCCGGTCCGTTTTTCATCAGTTTAACGAGCAGTTTGTCATGCTTCTCGTTTTCTATTGGGGGCATTTTCTCTTTATTGGCATTGGCGTCTGCTTTCCAGTCTATCTTTTTGTGGGAATTGTCGCAGGCGGGTTTGTTTCCGGATGCTCCACATCGGCATAGCGCAAAGCGGGTATCGGCAAGCACGGTTTTTCCTTCATGATCCTGAACTTCGAGATCACCGAAAAAATAGACCGGTCCGTCTGCATTGAGTTTGATACGATTTTTGGAGGAGGGCTTTTCAGTGCGATCAAACTTCTTCATTTCGTAATGAAGAGCTCCGGTCGGACATTTTTCAATCGTATTCGCAATGTTTTTTGCAGAGTCTTTCTCTGGTTGGATCCAGGGTTTTTTATCAGGGTCAAAGACGTTAGGTAAGCCTTTTACACATTCTGCAGCGTGTATACATCGTTTTATATCGTATGATACCTTGATTTCATCATTTTCGTAGCTGAGAATTTTCTTTTCCATGATCCAATTTATTTGGTTGCTGTTTCGAATTCAATTAACGCAAATCGAAACAGTTTTGAAAAAGAAATAAGATTAATCTGATACCAGAACTAAATTCTCTCAATAATTTCACCGCATCGCATCATGCGGTCGCCATGATAGGGATTGGCAATCTGCTCCTCACGGCTAAGCCAGTCCGCCGTACCTCCACGAACCATGGGGCAGCTTTGATGATAGATTGTGTAGTCTACCGGACGAAATGTTTTTATCATTTCAATCATCACTTCCGAAATAAATTCAAAATGGTATCGCTGATCGTCCACGTCATCTTCCCGGATAAGTTCTTCGGAACCGTTTGAAATGATCTCACTATATGAAAACCAAAGGGCAAGACTCTCTTGGTTTAAACCTTCCGGGTCAACCCTCTCTGCTTCACTTTTCAAGGAGTTTGCATGCACTTTGGCACTTTCAGCATCGGAGTCTACCAGGGCATTTTTTAGATCCATATAACGATCAAGAACTACACTTATCTGATCATTAAACTCCTGATTTGATTCTACAAACTGCATCTGCATTTGCTGACGGCGTTCTTCTTGTTGAGCCTGTTCTTGTTCAGAAGGACTGCAGCCAATAGAGATTACTAAAATTAAAAGAGATAGTGGGAGAAACGACTTCATATAAACCGATCGGATAAATTTCTTATTTGATGTCAAGGTAAGCATTATCATAAAAAAACCGGTACAGTGAACTCACGCTGTGCTAAAATGAGTTCACTGCCCGGTCTGATTGAACGAAGTAATTCGATTCAAATCAAATATTAGACATTAGGCCCGGCCTTAATGATCTCCATGCTGCTGTCAGCTTTATACTTTTCAAAGTTTTTGTTGAAAAGAGAGCCAAGCTTTTTAGCCTGCGCATCATATGCACTCGGATCATCCCAGGTGTTTTTGGGAATAAGAATTTCAGAAGACACATTTGGGCATTCTTTTGGAATTTGAACCCCAAATACATCATCCTTTACAGTCTCTGCGGTTTCCAGCTTTCCGGATAGGATAGCGTCAATGATAGAACGGGTGCTCTTCAAGTCAATCCGTTTACCGGTGCCGTAGGCTCCGCCTGTTAATCCTGTATTTACCAACCACGCTTTAGCTCCGTGCTTTTTCATTTTTTCGGCGAGCATCTCTGCATATCGGGCCGGTGGCCAGACAAGAAATGCGGCTCCAAAACATGCACTAAATGTAGCTTGAGGTTCTGTAACACCCACTTCGGTTCCCGCAACCTTAGCAGTATATCCACTAATAAAGTGATACATGGCCTGCTCGGGTGTGAGCTTACTTACCGGAGGCAAGACACCAAAGGCGTCATAGGTGAGGAAAATAATGTTATCCGGATGACCCGCTTCGCAAGGAATTTTAGCATTGGAGATATACTCAATAGGGTAGCTTGCACGAGTATTCTGTGTTATGCTTGTGTCCGTGTAATCTACTTTTCGTGTAACCGGATCGTATTCAACATTTTCCAGAACCGTACCGAATTTGATGGCATTGAAGATTTCAGGCTCCTGCTCTTCAGTCAGGTTAATGGTTTTCGCATAGCAGCCACCTTCAATATTAAACACACCGTCTTCACTCCAGCAATGCTCATCATCTCCGATCAATTTTCGCCGATGATCAGCAGAAAGGGTGGTTTTACCGGTTCCTGAAAGCCCGAAGAAAAGAGCTACATCCTCATCGTCTCCCTCGTTGGCAGAGCAGTGCATAGACAGAACATCCCTTTTTGGCATCAGATAGTGCATAACGGTAAAGATGCCTTTTTTCATCTCACCGGCATACTCGGTACCGAGAATCACCATAGAGTTTGTCTCGAAGTTTACATCCACACTGGCATCGGAAGTCATTCCTTCGGTAAAGGTGTTGGCCGGGAATTTACCGGCATTGTAAACTACGAAGTCCGGTTCGCCGAATTCAGCAAGTTCTTCCTGAGTTGGACGGATCAGCATGTTGTGCATAAACAGTCCGTGATAAGGACGTTCTGCAATAATTCTCACTTTCAGCCTATAGGTTGGGTCCCAGCCGGCAAAACCATCTATTACATATAGACGCTCCCGGGTATTCAAGTAATCAACCGCTCTTCTGTGGTTGATTTTGTAGGTGTGTTCATCCAGTGGAATGTTGATATCTCCCCACCAGATATCATCGCTCATGTCTTTTGTTTTTACAACCCTTTTATCGGCAGGACTCCGCCCTGTACGTTTACCCGATCGAACTACCAAAGCTCCATTGTCGGTTATGATTGAACCCGGATCGTATTTAATTGCATCTTCATAAAATTTTCCTGGTGCCGGATTTCTGATGATAGTATCTACGTCAATTTCGTGTTTCTTTAGGTCGAATGTTTTATTACTCATGTCTAGTCAGCTTTAGTTTATCTGTTATGTAAGCATACTATTAAATACAAAATTTAGATGAAGAAACAGTTAAGATTTTACTCTAACTTATTGATAAAAAGTGGATTATGGGTTTCCATCTTGGAAAACCGCTTACAATAAAAAATATTTTTCTACCTTTTTAACCAAAATTAAGTGGAATTAGAAAATTCAACTATAAGTAGTAGATTTGTAGAAAGAGAATAGGCCAACCCAAATATCTCAGAACTGATGTTGTTAATACATAAACCGGAAGCTAATGCGGAATTTTTTGTCGCATAAAATTCTTGCAGAGAGAATTGGGGTAAACTTTACATCATAAACACGGAGATGATATGAAAGTATTTGGAATTGTACTTCTGCTCTCGGGCATAATATTTACCATCTATACAGGATTTGCAGATATTCCTGACGCAACCTCAACAGTAAGCTGGGGTCCCTGGATTGGAATACTCGTATTCTTGACCGGAGGCTTTTTTTATTTCAGGGCCAGAAACGAAGAATAAAAGACGAATGAGATGCTTTTTTACCCGAAGCGTTAGAGATCAGATTGCTTCGGGGTTTGAAAAGGAAGGAGAGTTGTCAATTATGGGTATTGTAAATATACATGCTCTGCTCGTCAAATATTACGGATTGGTAGGTATTCTCAACAGGCTGATCCATACCGGGCGAGTTGGGTGGCATGCCCGGAACAGATACGCCGATAACAGCCGGACGTTCTGCCAATAATCTTCGAATATCCTCAACCGGTACGTGTCCTTCAATGATATATCCATCCGCTACGGCCGTGTGGCATGAGCTGAGTTGTCCTGGAACACCCTTTTCACGTTTTACTTCATGTAGATCTGCAACCAATTCAGTTTTAACCTGCACCCCATTATTTTCGAGATATTTTGCCCACTCAACACAGCATTCACACCCTTCGGCGTGATACATCGTCAGTTCAAACGAGCCGTCAAAATAGTCGGGTTCACTACTTACCTCTTCCGGCGACCCCTGGAACATGAAAATCCAGAAACCAACACTGGCTGCTACTAAAAGAATTAAGAGGGGATAAAAAATTTTATTACTCATAAAGATCATTCAGATTGTATTCCGTTCAGCGCCAAAAGATAGAGAGAAATTAAGTGTTAACCACAATCTTTAATGACTGAAATTCTCTCAAAAAGTAATGAAAACGGAAACTTATAATTACAGACAACAAACGACATGATCTGGTGTTTCGTATTCGGTTACTATTGAATTCTGATGATTTGAAAAATAATGATAAGGCCCGATGAGCACCAATACATCGGGTCTTTATATATTGAAAGAGATAAAATGCAAAGTTGCGCAAAGCAGCAGAGTCAAATCTTTAAAGCAGGCAAATTCTGAACAGCCTCTTTACTACCGTCTATAAAGAGTGAATTACTTTTGTTAGCATCTCTTTGACTTGATTAGCGATACTCTTCAGATCATCATTTTCTACCACTTGCATGGATGCCAGCGGATCGACCGCAGATATTTCAACAGTGCCGTCATCGTGCTCTTCAACAATCACATTGCAGGGCAGCATCGTCCCAATTTTGTCTTCTGTGGTAAGTGCCTTGTGTGCCATGTTTGGATTACACGCACCCAGAATTCTGTATTTTTTAAAATCGACATCCAGTTTCTTCTTCAATGTATCTTTGACGTCAATTTCGGTCAGAACACCAAAGCCCTCTTTCTTTAGCTCTTCCGTTGTTTTTTGAATGGCCTCATCAAATGTACCTTCAAAGATGGTTGATATGTAGTAGCTCATGGTTCTAAGTAATTTTAATTAAGATTGCCTTTAGTTTGTTAATGTTATCAACAATAATTATTTGAAAACCGTTATCTATTTAGAAAGCGGCATCTCTTCAATATCATACAACTCCGGTATTTTTGCCTGCCAGCCAAGTGTATCCTTCAATTTAACCCGAAGTGTATCCAGCGCCTGAGGTTCACCGTGAACCAGGAAAAGATGTTCAGGCGGTTTTTCGATGTCAGACAACCAATCAAGCAGTTCGTTTTTGTCAGCATGAGCCGACAATCCGTCCAGAATATCAATGTTGGCTTTCACAGGTATATATTTGCCATAAAGTTTAATTTCATCGGCTCCATCCAGCAGCTGCCTGCCGCGCGTTCCCTCCGCCTGATAACCTGCAAGAAGTACAGTGGTTCTTTCTCTGCCGAGATATTGTTGAAGGTAGGTTAACACTCGCCCTCCGGTTACCATCCCGCTGCCCGCTATGATAATTTTCGGTGCCGGATTGTCTATAATTTCCCAGGTCTCTTGAAAAGACTGAACCAAATGGAAGCGTTCAGACATCTTTATTGTCTCATCATCCGTCAGCTTGTGCCAGTCGTGATGTTTACGAAATACGGCCAGCGCATTGGTCCCCATCGGACTGTCAAGAATGACCGGGAGGGATTTAGAAATTTTTCCTTTAACGGACAGCTGCCAGATCATATACATCAAAAGCTGGGCTCGTTCTACGGCAAAGCTTGGAATGATCAGCGTTCCGTTATTCTCTACTGTTTTATGAATCACTGCTTCCAGTTTATCTGTCATATCTTCTTTTGGATGGAGGCGATCGCCATAGGTGCTCTCCAGGAACAGAACATCAGCCCGGTCCGGCTTATCCGGATCTCTGAGAAGCAGGTCATCCGTACGGCCCACATCGCCCGAGAAGAGAAATCGCTTACCGTATGCATCTATCTCAATGAAAGTGGCACCAAGAATGTGGCCGGCATATCGAAATCGTATGCGAATCCCCTCAACGATATCAATCCACTCGTTGAGTATTTTAGGCCTGAATTTTTGAATTGATTTCTCAGCCTCGAGTAAATTATAGAGCGGCTTGGCCGGCTTATGTTTTGTGAATCCATCTTTATTTGCACGTTCTGCATCCTCTTCCTGAATTTTAGCGCTGTCGCGAAGGATGATTTCGGCAATGTCTAATGTGGGTGCTGTTCCCCAGATCTCACCTTTGAAACCGATTTTGACGAGCCTCGGCAAAAAACCGGTGTGATCCAGGTGACCGTGAGTAAGCAGCACCAGATCGATATCTTCGGCATTGATGGGGAGTTGCTGCCAATTGAGCTCCCGTAGTTTTTTTATACCTTGAAACAGTCCGCAGTCAACAAGAATCTTTTTGCCAGGAAATTCGAGGAGGAATTTTGATCCGGTTACGGTACCGGCGGCACCTAAAAAATGAATATTCACATGTTCACTCATTCTTATTCCTCCTGTGATTACAGATCTCTTCAGCTTCTTTGGCAATCCTGTTCACATTACGAGGATTGATGCCGGCCAATTTCATTTGGTTTTTATCCTCACAAATTTGCCTGCAGAAGATAATATTATGCTTCAAGAGCAACACTTTCTCCTCTTTAGACAGTGTAGAGAGACAGGTTACAGGATGAAGATTCAACTGTGTTACCAAATCCTTGATCCCGTTATTTCTGGGAAAATCCCAGCTCAGAAGCTCCAGCCCAACGCAGGTGCCATATTTTTCGGCATCAGATGTAAACCGTGTGTTGGTTACCACCCAGCCTTTGTGGGTTTTGTTTTTATGGCCCGGCAGACTGCTCCAATTCCGTTTCACATCCTGGAATCGAGATTGAATATAAAGGGGAACTTTAACATTGCAGCGATTATCGTTACGGTTATGAAATTTACATTCCACCAACAGATACGAGTTGTCTTTTTGAGCAATGACATCAATTTCGTGCGATACACAGTCGCCACGAACAGTTACTCCAACTTCTGTTTGATATCCCAGCCGATTTAGAAGTTCAGCAATAAATCTTTCAAACGGAAAGCCGGAAGGACCCAGTTCGAACAGGGCTTCTTTCAACTTGTAGCGTCCGGCGGTGCGCTGGGATTCTGATTTTAAAAGACGGAACGCTTCCTTGTAAATTTTTTGGGTGGAGATACCGTCATGGAGAATATTCTGAATTTTCTCCGCGATATGGTCAATCAATACCGGGTCTGCTCCGGCGCTTTTAAGCGATCGCCGCAGTTTAGACTCATCATAAATTTCAGTTTCTCCCGAATATTTAGTGACATGAACCGAGGCCATAGCAAACTGGTTTATAGCAGGTTAACTCTCTTATTCAATATACAATGAAATTATTTCAGACCTCTCAGTTTTTTGAAAGCTGTCGGGTCTGGGACTCTCAATAATCTTCAAAGAGTTCAAATTTTAAATGTTTTCGCATCAGTTTAAAATGTTTGTCAAAACTGAAGAGTGTAAGCCTCTGGTCGATCACCTGCTGCAGGATAATCAAATCGGGAATCCCTACATGGTTGATTCCTTCTTTTAGGTTCATGAATTGATATTTCCGAACAATTGACCAGTCAATATTTAAAGGGATCCGCTCAATAGCTCCCAAACTTTCAATTACACTCAGTTGATTCTGTTTTTTTAGAATAGGAACCAGCTCGGTGAATATAATTTCATTGATACAGACCAGATCTTCTTCAATAAGCCGGTCCAGTATAGTAGGCTCACCTTTCTTGAAATAGTTGATCCAAACCGAACTGTCTGTCAATACTTTAAATTTTGACATTATTTGCGATCTCTCAACTCATCCAGGTCGATATTAAGATTTATAGTGCCTTTTGCCGCAATCAGGCGTTTTCGTTTCGCTCGGTCAATCTGTGCCTGAAGGGCATCTTTAATAAGCTGACTCTTGGTTTTTGCACCGGTCTCCTTCATCGCCTCATCGATCAGTTTTTTTGGGATGTCAAGTGTTGTTCTCATAAAAAAGTATATATGAATGCATAATTATCTATGAGTATAACCTTTATAGGAGAGAAATATTTTATAAAATTGTACTTCTAAGCATGTTGTTAAACAAAAAAGAACTGAGAAGTTTTGAAGCCTGTCAGGTCCGGGTACGATCTTTAATATCTAAGCTTATAGACGAATAAGTAAAAATACGTTCTGAATCCATCAAGGCTGCAGAGGCCGAACCTGGACGTCAGTATAATGGAAGTTTTTCGGGCACTTGAGCATATGAACAACAGAAGCCGCTAAATCTTCCGGCAGCAACTTATTTTTATTCGATTCGGAAAACCCGGTCTCCACCGATCCCGGAGAGAGGCAACTGACTTTAACACCAAATTCTCGAAGCTCCTGGTGTAGTGATTCTGTGATTCCTACCACCGCGTGCTTTGTACCGCAGTAACAGCTCATGCCGGCAATACCGTTTGTACCCGCGCCCGACCCGATATTTATGATGTGCCCTTCGTTTTCTTTTTTCATTTGGGGGATAATTCGCTTTGTGGTATAAAAAATGCCGTGCACATTCAGATCGAATAGCTCCCGCCATTTTTCACTCGGCATCTCCTCCATCGGCCCTCGATAACCCATTCCCGCGTTGTTAATAAGAATGGGGATGGAGTCACCCAGCTTATTCAGAGTCTCTTGAAAGGCGTTATGGACAGATTTTTCATCTGTAAGGTCGGCTTTAATGTGATGAAAACGTTCATGTGTGAAAGACTCAGGCGGTGTCCGGCTCCAGCCGGCTACAGTTACATCCTCCCTAATGAGAGCTTTTGAAATTGCAAGACCGATTCCGCGACTGGCTCCGGTTACAATGGCTGTTCTGTTTTGAATATCCATGGTTTTCTAATTTCTTGATTTGAAAAAAATAGTTAAAAATTCAGCGCTTTATTATCCCTTTGGAGAGACTGGCTATTCTTAAAAATTATTTAATCGAGCACCGCTTAAATAATTAAGTTTTTTTCTATGGACTCACCCTTTTTCCCTCTCTATCTATTTGAGAGGGATTGAAGGTCAAAAATATCTAAGCTTGTTTATTTTTTTATGAGTGTAGGCTTGAAAATCCATCAAATGCATCTTCCCTTGAGGGGAGTCCTCCGCTTGAGGAGGGATAGGTGTAAAATCGCTCAAACCGGTCCAAAAGCCAGCATGGAGTCGGCTACTTTTTTAAATCCGGCAATATTTGCGCCCTTGGCATAATTGACTGCTCCATCACCGTTATCTCCATATTTAATACATCTATCATGAATATCTTTCATAATCTCTTTGAGTCGATCGTTTACTTTTCCGGCCGACCAATTGAGCCTGATATTATTCTGGGCGATTTCAAGACCTGAAACAGCTACGCCTCCGGCATTTGAGGCTTTACCGGGCGCATACAAAATATCGGATTCTCTAAACAACTCCGTTGCATCGGCAGTGCAGGGCATATTTGCACCTTCAGCCACTAACGTGATTCCATTCCGAATTAACTTTTCAGCGTCTTCTCTGTTAATTTCATTTTGAGTAGCACACGGCAGTGCGATATCGGCTTCGATGGACCATGGCTTTTCATTTTCAAGATATTTGCATCCATATTCCTCTGCATATTCTGAAATACGTCCTCTGCGTACTTCTTTCAGGTTTTTAATGAAGTTCAGTTTATCCTCATCTATTCCATCTTTATCATAAATGGCGCCATCGGAGTCTGACATGCTCACTACTTTCGCGCCTCGCTCTATAGCCTTTTCGCACGCGTAAAGTGCCACATTCCCGCTGCCGGATATCAGTACCTTCTTACCTTCCAGTTCCTCGCCGGCTTCTCTTAGCATATAGTCGGTGAAGTAGATCAGGCCGTATCCTGTGGCCTCCGTTCTTATCAGGCTCCCGCCAAAGTTGATCCCCTTTCCGGTGAGAGTGCCGGTAAATTTATTGGTCATTTTTTTATACTGTCCAAACAGATAGCTGATCTCCCGGTTTCCAACACCGATATCTCCGGCAGGCACATCCGTATCCACTCCAATATAGCGATGCAGTTCAAGCATAAGGCTGCTGCAAAACCGAAATACTTCATCATCGCTTTTTCCTTTGGGATTAAAATCTGATCCCCCTTTGGCTCCTCCCATTGGGAGATTGGTGAGCGCATTTTTAAAACACTGCTCAAATCCCAGAAACTTCAGGATGCTTTCATTTACGGAGGGATGAAATCTCATTCCACCTTTATACGGTCCGGTTGAATTATTGAACTGTACTCTCCATGCTCTGTTTACGTGTACTTTACCATCATCATCTTTCCAGGTGACGCGAAACCGGATAATACGGTCAGGCTCGGCCATCCGTTCCAGGATTGCTGATTCCCGGTATTCTTCCACCTTTTCGTCTTTGATGAATGGAATAACGTCGTTATAAACTTCCTTTAAGGCCTGCAAAAATTCCTTCTGATGAGGATACCGCTCTTCAATTTTGTGAACTACTTCTTTGTAATGATTCATGGGTTGTCTGTTATTTAATGTGCTCTTAAATAACTGAGATCTGCCTCATATCATTCTGATTTATCTTATTGGGATAGGGCATGCAGGTTTATAGGTTTTGGAGTCTTCTCCTGAACATTTACCACTGTTTATTGCAGCTGCTATTCCTCAAAAAGCGTTACTGACGTACGCTCACTATTTTTAATTCATTATCCAGTTCCACGATCGCCATGCCAATTCCACCGGCTGTTTCCTGCTGGGGATCAACATATCGCAGATCCCGGATAATTACTTTCCAGCCATCATCCATTTGTTGCACCTCATAGTATGGAAAACGGATCCAGTTATTGAGTCCGAGAAGTTGGGGTGAATCCAGAGCCGCTTGTATGATGTGATCCGGTTCTTTGATCGGAATCGGGTCACCGGAGAGCTCAAAACTTTCGGGTTGCAGCCAGTTTATTCTGAAGAGAAAATAATGGGAATCTGAAACCGCTACACCTGTCCGGAGAAGAGGTCGTGCGGGAAGAGGATTGGGCATTACTTGCAGAATCTCAACTCCCTGATCACTTAGCTGAGTCTTTGCATGCGCAGCTGTTAACCTTGACCCGGTAAACATAAAAGCGATATAGAGCACCAAAATTGAAAGCAGCGAAAGCGCAATGGGCTGGGTTGCACCGCGGTGCCGGCCCGACCAACGGATCATTAGAATTGCGATGACGCCTGCCAGCCAGATAATTTTCAAAAACAGAGGAACAATATCTGCAGTAGTAATCAGGGCCGTTACTGCTGCTCCAAGCAGAATCCAGCCGCTGATTCCAATCCACGATTTTGATCGTGCCAGCACCACACCTGCTCCGGCAAGCAGCCAGAACCACGGGTCAATGATAAAGAGGGTGTCGCCGTAGAACCAGGTGCCGTTGAAAGGCATTAGCAAACGGATCCCGTAGGTGTTCAGTAAATCAAGCAAAGGATGACTCCAAACCGCCAAACATGCAATGCCCAGCAACGCGGCTGGCCTCATTGGGGTGCCTTTCCTTGGGTTTTCACGCCGTTTCATCCAAACATCAATCAGCCGGTCAATTCCCAGCATCAATGCGGTTAGAAAAAAGGGCCAGATAACAAGTGCAAGAATCCCATGGGTCCATCCTCTGCGCACGAGAAGTGAATAGTCGGAACTGATGAACATGGCAATAGCGTCAACATCCGGGATATTAGCCCCGATAATTAAGGTGGCAGTAGCCAGGGCAGTTTTACGCTTCAGGCCGGCTTCGGCCATAGTGGCGCCAAAAAGGGTATGCGCAAGTGGGTCCATGAATGCAGTGATTGACTATGTTAATTATCTTAGAAACAGGAGAAAAGAGAACAACTTTTAATCTGCAGATTCCCTTAAAAAGATCAAACTGATGATAGCAATAGAAGTGGATTTAAAAAAAGTAGAATTGATTTGATTTTAGGGGATAGCTCGGGGTACGATTTCTTATAATCAACATTTGCATTGTTGCAGAGGATGGATATTACGCGATATTTTCAGATTTGAGTCTAACTTTTCATCTGTAACTTCTCACGACTAAAATCTCAGGACTAAGTACTCTCTCACTCCATCTTCAAAAACTTTGCATTCACTGCTACAATTACCGTACTCAGCGACATCAGGATTGCGCCCACAGCCGGGCTCAAAATAACTCCCCAGGTGTAAAGAACGCCGGCCGCTAACGGAATCGCACCGATGTTGTAGCCGGATGCCCACCAAAGGTTTTGAACCATTTTTTGGTAGGTGGATTTGGAAAGTTTAATGAGAGCAGTCACATCTTCCGGGTTGTTTTTCACGAGCACAATATCCCCGGTTTCCACGGCCACGTCTGAGCCGGCTCCAATTGCAATACCAATATCTGCTGTAGCCAGGGCTGGGGCGTCGTTCACACCATCACCCGTCATTGCTACCAACTTTCCCTGATTTTGAACTTCTTTCACTTTATCGGCTTTTTGATCCGGCAGCACTTCAGCAAAGACCTGATCTATACCCAACTCTTTGGCCACATAATCGGCAGTTTGTTGATTATCGCCGGTAAGCATTATGCACTCGATGCCCATTTCATGGAGGGCTTTAATCGCATTTATTGAGGATTCCCGAATCTCATCCCCCAAGGCGATTGCGCCGGCCAACTGATCATCAATAATCACGAAGACTACCGTTTTCCCCTGTGATGAAATTTCTTGGATTTTATCTTCGGGATAATCCATTTTTTGCTCTTTCACGTATCCGGGACTTACTACTTTTACCGATTTTCCATTCACTTTTCCTTCAATACCTTTTCCGGTAATGGAGTCGAACTCGTCAGGGTCCCAGACGTCACCCGCTTTCTCAAGGATTCCTTTTGCCAATGGATGTTCGGAGTTTTTCTCCAGTGATGCGGCATATTTCAGGATCTCCTCGTTTGAAAATCGGTCATTGTAATTTAGAATATTCGTAACGGTGAAAACGCCTTCGGTAAGTGTTCCGGTTTTGTCGAAAATGACGGCGTCCAAATTACGGGCTTGTTCAAAGGCAGCACGGTCACGGATCAGAAATCCGTTGGTGGCAGCAATACTTGTGGACCTTGAAACAACCAATGGTATTGCCAATCCCAATGCGTGCGGACACGTAATCACCATCACGGCTACCGTTCGGTTCATGGCAAAATCAAAACTCTGACCGGTGAAGAAGATCCATGCACCAAATGTGATGAGTCCGGCAGTAATGGCTACAATGGTTAGCCAAAATGCTGCTCGGTTGGCTAAATCCTGCGTTTTGGATTTACTCTGTTGCGCCTCTTGCACCAGGTTCATCACCTGGGATAAAAAGGAGTCATCACCGGTTTTTGATATTTCGATAGTCAGCGAGCCTTTTTCATTTACAGACCCACCAATCACCTCATCCCCTTCTGATTTATCCACCGGTTTAGATTCACCGGTAAGCATAGCTTCATTTACGCTCGATTTGCCCTTTACCACGTTTCCATCAGCCGGAATTTTCTCCCCTGGTTTGATGAGAACGTTGTCTCCCTGCTTCAGCTCATCAACGGGGACATCTTCGGTGTCGCCATTCTCTTTTACACGATGAGCTTTTCCGGGCAATAATTCCGCAAGTTCCTCTAATGCCGAAGAAGCACTCAAAACCGAACGCATTTCAATCCAGTGCCCTAACAGCATAATGCCAACCAAGGTTGATAGCTCCCAGTAGAGCAGATCACCTTCAAATCCTAAAACAACGGCAGTACTGTAGAGGTAGGCTATGGAAATTGCCAGGCCTATGAGGGTCATCATGCCCGGCTGCTTTTTTTTCAGTTCATCATACAGACCTGACAAAAATGGCCATCCGCCAAAGAAGTAAACCACTGTAGAGAGAGCTGCCAGAATCCAGGAATCGCCTGTAAAACGCCACTCAACACCCATGAAGGTTTGAATCATAGGTGAAAGCGCCATGATTGGAATCGTCAGTGCAAGCACCCACCAGAAGCGGAATTTAAAATCCTGCACCATCTGTTTGTGATGTTCTTGGTGGGAGTGATTTTTTTGATCGTGGTTATGATCATTTCCGTGATTCTGCTCCTCATGATTGTGGTCGTGACTGCCCATGGTGCAAATCCTAACAGGTTACATTTTTTTTTAAACTACTGAATGTCATTTGGTTATGCGGTACTAAAAAAGACAAATGATGTGTAATACTTTTAGGTTATAGAGTAGGTTAAACTGAACTATTTTCTTTTGAAGGATCCAAACCCCTCCTGATTTCCCCCAATTTTAATTAATGTTATTGCAGCGACTCAATGAACTGTTCGGGAGTAAAGACCGGCAATGGTTTTGATTGATTTTTATAGTCTCTGATATTTCTAGTAATAAAGTAATCGGCTCCGTATTCAAGGGCAGTGAAGTACTGAAGGGCATCTTCTTTGTCGGTAAATGGTGATGATATTGCTTTCATCATCGTTGATTTACCACCATTAACGATGTCACATGCAGAAATAAAATCAAGAAGGCGCGATTTTGCGTTTTGCAGTTTATAGATGTCGAAAGAAAGGTAGATCAGATTTGCAAGACTACTCTCGGCTAATAAAAGTGTTGCCTCATCTTGGGCGGCAAGTTCAAGTAGCTGTACTGAATGTTGAAAGTGAGGTTCCCTTTTTGAGAGAATATCAAAAGCGACGTCCGTATCAAGAAATATTTCAGGCAAACTTCCCTTTAACATGCTCTCTGATTAATTGTTTATCATTTTTAGATTCAATTCTTTCAGCACTTTCAAGTGTTTGTAACAATCGCTTTGCAGCCCGTTGTGATTCGGTTTCAATATATCTTGACTTACCGCTTCCTAATGCTTCTTCAAACATTTTTGAAACAGAAATACCTCTTCTTTTTGCCTGCCTTTTGGCATCGGCAATAATTTCCTCTTCAATTGTAAGTGTAAGTTTCTTTTTCATGGGTACACGTGTTTATATAATTATACGTGTTTTTGAACTTTTTTGAAAGTACAGGCTTTTCTCTTCCATTACCACCTACTTACCTGGCGGAAACAAGTTATAGGTCAATTGGAGATTTCATTTAGTCAAGAAAACTTCGGTTGTAAATTTGTACCGTAAGCTGCAGTGTACACATAGGTGTAAAATCTATAAAACCGATTGAATGTGTATCCTTTTTAAGAATCAACCAGAACCGGGATAAAAGGTTTTAACCGCTCTTTAAAGCCTCTGATAAACGTTTAACCTGCATTTCGTCACGTTATATGAACCGTTCACCACATAAAATTGCTCGGTGAATTTTGTGTGATTTACTTTGGGCAAAAGATCATCACACCATACTATTTTGGCAACATCATCGAACTCTATGGAAAGGGCTAACAGACTGCTGATAGCTTTTGCCGTGGCCACTTTCATTCAGGCTGTTATTGTAGTCGCGTATTTGAATACGGGAAGTGAAACCCTGCCATCCATACACCGGATTAGCATTCTGTTAGGTGGGAGTCTGTCAGCCGGCGGATATATTCAGTTTATCACCATTTTCTGTTTCATCTGGGGATTACTCGAAATCCGTTATCAGAATGGAAAAAACAAGCTGGAAAGGGCCTACTTTTCAACCAACTTACTTCCTGAAGAGGAGCACAGAGTTATTGAAGCTACGGAAATTAATCAGATACGGCTTCGCATCAGTCAGTATCTGCAGCAGAAAAATAGTGAGGGGAAAAGTGAAGATTACTTCCTTCTGGAGCTGGTAAAGAAGGCGTGTACAAAATTCCGCGCTAATCATTCTGCGGAATCCGCATTTATGATTGTGGAGTCGCAGAGCCGAATCAATCGGGAAAAGTCTGAAAGCCGCCAATCCGGAATTCGATATCTGTTATGGGCTATTCCATCCATCGGGTTTGTGGGAACCATTCTGGGTATTTCGCAGTCGCTGGCCATTGCCAATACCGGCGACATTGATCTGATTACATCAACTCTTGCCGTGGCCTTTGATACAACTCTTGTTGCCCTGGTACTGAGCTTGATTATGATGTTCAGTTATCACGCACTGCAAGAGGCTACAGAGACGCTTCATCACGATATTGAAGAGTATGTGATAGAACACTTTATCAATAAAATTGATGTGAGCTGATGGCAAAAAAGCAGATTAACGTTTTTGGGGCATCATTTCTGGACCTGCTTTCGGGAGCTTTAGGGGCAGTGATTATTCTCTATGTAATTGTACCCAAAATGGAGATTCCGGTCGAGGAATTTGAAGAGCAACAACGCATTGCGGAGGAGATTGCGGCTCTTGGGATGTCGATTGAGGAGATTTCCAACATGATTCCGCAGGCTGACTACGACCAGTTGCTTGAGCAGTTGAGTGCCATAGAAGAGACAAACAGTTCGCTTCAACGTGAAATCAGAAGGATGGAAATCCGCCTCGAACAATTTGAATCATCTCCTGATCAAGAAGATTTAATAGCAGAGCTGGAGGGGCAAATAAACGAGCTGGAAGAGCAAATCGAAAATGTCCGGTCTGAACTGTCTGAATGTGAAGCGGGACGTGCAGACTGCGAAGATGATCTGGAAAAAATTGAAGGAGATGCCCGGTTTCTGGTGGTTGTGATGTCGTGGAGTACAGCAAAACACGATGTGGATTTACACGTGATAGATCCGGACGGGAACGAGTTTATGTATAACAGCCGCTCTTTTGAGGGAGTAGAAGGTGAGCTGACGGTTGACAATACCTGCGGTCCCGGCTATGAGGTCTGGAATATTGCGGCTCCCAAGGAGGGCGAGTATGAAATCTATACAAACCTCTTCTCAAGAAATGGATGTGAAGGCGGTAATCCGGCTAATGCAGATGCAGAAGTTACAATCTATCACCGGAATGGTGTACAGTCTTATGAATCTATTGAATTGATAAATGAGCAGGAAAAAGTTCTCATATCCACGGCAAATATACCTGATTCGGGGATTATAACTTTTAATTAAAACTGAAATCCACAGTTATGGCAAACAGAGCTACACAATCTATTGGAACGGGAATGAAAATTCTCAGCGGGGCCAATATTCCAACCTATACCCTGGAATATTTAACATCTACGGCAAGGAAAAATCAAGGCTCATTTGAAACGATCGTAGTTCCCTATGTGGAGCTTGGGCGCGATAAAAAATGTGGCGTTACCTTTGGGGATGATACGCCAACAGTGAGCCGCAAACATGCAGCGATTGAACGTAAGGGAGATGAAACTTTTATCATTAATCTATCCAAGTCGAACCCTACGCTGGTAAATGGACGTCCGGTAGAGAATAAATACTTTCTGAACAACGGAGATGAGATTCAGCTTTCGGTTGAGGGGCCGAGGCTGCGATATAACACCACCAAAGCCGGAACGGCAAAGATCGGGTTTACCAATAAAATGAACCTGGTGATGCAGCAGGCGGTTAAGCCGTACAAAACGGCAGCAGTTTCATTTTTGATGATGCTTTTAGCGATTACATCTGTTGGCGGCTATTTCATCTATGATGTCATGAGCCTTACCGAAGAGCAGCAGATTCAGTTAAGTGAACAGAGGCAGCAAATAGCCGCCCAGGAACAGATGATTGTTTCTCAATCTGAACTTATGGAGGAGCAGTCGGCTTCCTATTTACGGGAGCTGGCTGAACTGCAGGCGAATAATGTGGATTTAAATAGTTTGATAAGTGAACTTCAGGGAGAGCTGGAAGACGTTCGAATTAGTGCGGCCTCAGGTTCAACAGCAGCTTCAGAAATCTATCAGGCTATGAAGGATGATGTTTATTTCCTTCATTCTTATGTCATTACACGAACAACCCCTTCAGGAGATCGTTATAGAGATGAGTTAGGAATAACTTGTTCCGGTTTCTTACTGGATGACGGCACTTTTGTTACGGCACGTCACTGTGTTCAATTCTGGAGATTTCCTTATCCGCCTGACAGAACCAGTACAATTTTAAATACCGAAGAGCTTGAAGGCACATCTATTGACGTTGAATTTACGGCAACCAGCCCAAGAGATGAGTTTAGGCTAAATCTATCTGATTTCCGGTATGACGAAAGTCAGGATAGGGTGAGAGAAGTTGAATCGAACAGGCTTAGAATTGCGCAACTTGATTACACAGACTGGGCTTTTGCACAAACAAATAGAAACAATGGCGATATGGATTATGACCAGGACCTATCAAGTAATCTATCTGCCGGTAGCCGAATATTTATTTTAGGATATTCCTATGGATTGGGTGGTGCAAACGAAAGCGCAAATGTTGCGCCTCTACTCAGTGAGTCGAGTATAGCCCAGGATGGATTAGATAATCGGGGTTACATAACCTTAACAGGGCGCGGATTTGGCCAGGGCAATTCGGGCGGGCCTGCATTTGTGATAACGGATAGCGGTATTAAAGCAGTTGGAATTGTGTCTGCCGGAATAGGTGCCGAAATTGGTCGAATTGTTCCCCTCTCGGCAATGGATTTGTGATTTAATTTTTAGAAATCAACCTATGATGAAATTCAGCTTATTTGGGATTACCGACGTCGGCCGGTCCCGCACTCATAACGAGGATGATTTTGCCATCTGCAAAGACCTCTCAGAAAAGAAGTGGGGGTTTAAAAGAGGTGAAATACTTTCTCTTCCAAAACTTGGTGCTCTTTTGATTGTTGCCGATGGAATGGGTGGAGAGAATGCCGGCGAAGTAGCTTCAAATCTTGCTCAGGCAACGGTGAAAGAGGATTTTGATCAGCTTGAAGAAGCTCCGGAAACGGCAGCTGAAAGAGAAGATCTGCTTGCCAAATCAATCTTGAGAGCTCATCAGGCCGTAGTGAATCATCAGCATAAAAACCTCGATACGGCCGGGATGGGAACCACACTGGTTGTGGCCTGGGTGATTGAAGATTCGGTGCATGTGGCGTGGTCGGGCGACAGCCGCTGCTACATTTATAACGGATACAAACCTCTCTACCCGTTTACCGATGATCACTCCCTGGTGTGGCAGATGGTTGAAGAGAATCAGATGACGCCCGAGGAGGCCAGGGTTCATCCGGAGAGCAATATTGTGACGCAAAGTTTGGGGGATGAAAAAAACCCGCCTCAGCCATCTGTTAAAACAACAAAACTCTACAAAGGAAATCGGCTGATATTATGCAGTGACGGACTCAACGGAATGCTGAGTGATGAACAGATTGAGTCTGTTCTGGAAGAGGGTGGGACAATTGATGAAACTTGTGGGAAGTTGGTGAAAGCTGCCAATGATGCCGGCGGAGAGGACAATATTACCTGCCTGATGGTAGAAATACATGAAGGGGCCGAGCCATCAGAAGCGGACCTTGCTGCACAAAGTGAAATCAAATCTAAAACCACGACGACACAAATTCTGCGGAAGAAAAACTCATCCAAGAGTTTGGCTATTGGTGTATTGATTGTGGTGATAGCCGTATTGGCCGCCTGGATTTACTTTGATGGAAGATCTCCTGAGGTAAAAGCAGACCCGGTTATACAAGATCCTGAAACAGGTCAGACAGAACAACCGGCAGAACCTGAAGAGCAGAATCCGGATACGCCAATTGAGGATGAGCCGGAAGATGTTGATCGGCCTGAAGAAGAAGAGACGCCGGTGGTTGATCCTGATCCTGAACCTGCTGAAGAACCTTCAGAAACACCGGACGAAAATTCCCCTCTACCACCCGGTAATGTCGAAAGGCCTTCCGAAGCAGAAAAAGATTCTGTCAGACAGCAGGTTGCTCCGGCTCAAAAAGACACAACACTGACGGATCCCGGAAAAAAGATTCAAGAACCTAAGGATACACTGGGTACTCAGCCTGCTTTGCCAGACAGCACAACTGCTGATAGCACGGCGGACACGACCTCAAGCGGTTCAGTCGATAAAAAAGTCAATAACTAAACCCCGATACAATGAGATGTTACGAATGTGGATATCAAAATCAATCAGACGTGAAGGTTTGTGTAAAATGCGGTACAAAACTGACGTCTTCGGGCAGTGGCGGGCCGGCTCAAAATAATCCTGCGGCAAATTCCCCCGACCAGGGTGCGGCAACCATGCGGGGAAAAGTCGCTTCCGCACCTGCATGGGATGGTGAAAGTGGGAATTCAGCGCCTGAGAAGAAGTCAGAGCCGGTGGATGCGAATATTTTAAAATGTGATGCCTGTAGTTACTACCCGCTTCGGAATAAACCATCCAGCGATAGCCCATGCCCAAATTGCGGATATAAAGGGAGTGATGAATCTCTGAGCAAAGAGCAACCTGCTCCCAAGCCTGAAAAGTCAAAACCGGCAGCACCGTCCGGCGCAAAGACAATGAGAATAGGGCAGGTTAACATTTCGAAAGAGGCTCCAAAGCCTAAACTGATTCTGGTGGATGAAAACAAGAATGCTGAGCAGGCTTATGAAGGCGAAAAAATTTCGCTGAACCGAACAAATCTGGCACCGGAAAATAGCTCCATTTCATCGAAAGAGCATGCGATGTTTACCCATAAAGATGGGAAATGGATACTCGAAGATAAAAGCAGCAACGGTGCGACCTTTATTCAGGTGAAGGGTAAAGTTGCTGTTGAAAGCGGCTCATTAATCATTTTAGGAGATAAGGTATTCAGGGTAGAAATCCCTGAGAGCGAAGAATGAGTTCACCGGGAGCCATACATATCGACAAAGGCACTAAAGTTTCTTCAAAAAAAGCGACTTACCGGGTTGAAAATGAGCTGGGTGAGGGAGGTTTTGGCAGTGTGTACCAGATCAGCGATATGGAGAATCTATACGCGCTGAAACTGACCAAGATGTGGACCTTTATGCCGCATGAGAGAATTGAATTTGCCAAAAGATTTCGCCAGGAGTACGACTACGGGTCCCGGATTACCAGCCCGTACATTGTTCGCAGCCACGATTTTGATATGCTGGAGGGGAATCCGTTTATGGTGATGGACCTCTGTACCGGAGGGAATTTGCGCGACCTGGTTGGGAAAACGTTCGATTCTCAAAAGCTGGATGAGATCGCTCACGGTATTCTGATGGGGTTGAAAGATCTGCATGATGAAGGAATTATCCATAGAGACATCAAACCGGAAAATATCCTGTTTGACAACAAAAGAACTCCGAAACTGGCCGATTTTGGAATTTCTGCCTCGATCAAGAAGCGTCATACGGTTGCCAATTTTATGGGGCATGCCAAAGAGGTTTTTGCAACAGGTACCTACTCACCACCGGAGCAGATTGACCCGAAGCAGGCGATGAAAGTGATGGGCCCCTCCAATGATGTTTACGCGTTCGGAGCCATGATGTATGAGCTGATCACCGGTGGTCAACTGCCATTTGGACCTTTTGAGGAGTTTATGAAGGATATGGCGGCTTATGAGCAGAAAAAGAAGGAAGAGAAGTGGGATCGCGCTGCACTTGAAATGAGCTCGCCGGATCAAAAATGGGTGGAGATTATTTCCAGATGCATTCGATACCGGCCGGAAGATCGCTTTGGGACCATAGATGAAATCCTTTCCGTACTGGGGTATCAGCCGGTTCGGGAAGAAGCTTCACCTGAAGTTTACCCTAATTCGGAATGGGTACTGCGGGTCCAAAATGGAGAAGAGATCGGGCGTGAATATCATCTGACAAATTTGAAGAATTCTAAATCGTCCGGTGTTCTTACAATCGGATGGTTTAACAAAGATAATCCCTTCACAAACGATATCGGAATAGCTGAGTTTTTTACCGAGTACATCTCCAATTACCACGCCACACTGGAATACAACAGTGATGACCACTACTGGTACATCCGCGATGGACAGTGGAGAGAAAAAGACGGTATTCCGGGCTGGTACAGATCAACCAATGGGGTGTTGGTAAAAGGCAACCGGGTTGATGAATCCGGAAAAAAACTTAAACCCGGTGATATTATTGCCATCGGAGATACAACGTTAAAGGTAGTTATTAATCAGAAATAACAGTTACAGAAATGGAATCAAATACACTCTTTGCAAATCGCTACTTACTTATTGAAAGAATAGGAATTGGGGGCTTTTCGGAAGTTTGGAAAGCAAATGACCAGATGGCGGAAAATGCTACTGTTGCCATCAAAATTTATGCTCCTGATAAAGGGATGGATCAAAATGGGCTGAAGCAGTTTCGGAGGGAGTATGCGGTTGTTTTAAACCTGAACCACCCGGTTTTACTCACAGCAAGACACTTTGACGTTTGGGAGGGAAGACCCTACCTGGTGATGCCATTTATTGAGGGCGGGTCGCTCCAGGACCGCCTCGTAGAAAAAGGAGCAATGAGTGAGGATGAACTGGCGAAATTGTTGGCACAGATCTCATCAGGCCTGCAGTATCTGCACAGTAAGGATATTCTCCACCAGGATATCAAACCGGATAACATTCTGGTTGATGGTAATGGCTCCTATTTGCTTACGGACTTTGGGATTAGCGGCAGGCTTAGGAGTACTCTCCGGAAACATACCGGCAGTTCAAAATCGATGACGGTGGCATATGCCCCGCCTGAACGATTTACAGCCAACCCTGTGAATGTTGAAGCCAGTGATATTTTCTCACTCGGGGTTTTGGTTTACGAATTGGCTACCGGTGACGTGCCGTGGATGGGGAATGGAGGAATCAGCTTGAACAGCGGTGCCGAGGTACCGGAACTGCCGGATCATTTTTCAACCCGGTTCAAAAACCTTGTGAAACTGATGATGCACGCGGAACCCGGTTCAAGGCCCAAGTCAGGCGATCTAAAGAAAATCACAGTGAAGTACATGGAGACCGGACACTGGCCGGAAATTCAGGAACCGAAAAAGAAAGCAAATGCGGCGAAGGGGAGCGGAGGTCGCAAAACTCAGAAAATTGAAAACCCTCAAGCTCCAGTACAATCATCGAGTGCAAATGCTAAAACAAAGAAAGGAATTCAAACTCCGAATCATGGAAAGAAAAGCAGGAAGGGTTCTGACTCTAAGAAGACATGGTTGATTGCGGCAGTAGTTATGATTCTTGTGCTTACAGCCGGTGGTTTTTACCTGATGACAGGTGATAATGCCGAAGCACAACGACTGGCAGAACTGGAAGCCAATCAACAGGCTGTTACAGAACTGGTTCAACAGGCAGACAGTGCAAAATCAGCTGATGATTTAGAGGGGGCCATCGGGTACTATGAGCAAGCTCTGGAGATTATGCCTGAAGATGAGAATGTGAACCGGCTGTTGACGGAAACACAATCAGAGATAGATCGGAGAGAACAAGAGGCTGCGCAACTGGCTGCAGCTGAGGCGGAACGTCAACAGGAGTTAGCTGAACAGCGTGAAAGAGAAGAAGCTGATCGGCTCCGGCGCGAAGAGGAACAGAGACAGCGAGAACTGGAAGAGAGAAGGTCGCGTCCGGATATTACGGCGGCACCGCTTCAGGGTACAATAACGCTGGAAAGTGGATACACTCCGGATCCCTGGCCTCATTCCATCCAGCTTAACCCAAATATAGATCTTGAGAACTTTAATTATTATGGGTTTACAACATCACCGCCAACAGTTCATTTGGAATATACTGCAGGTACGTTTCCGCTATATCTGAGTGCAGAGGCAGGAAACGATCTTGTAATGCTGGTTTACGGCCCGGATGAAGAGTGGTATTTCAATGATGATTTAGATGGGTACAATCCGGGAATAGAATTTGAAACTCCTGAAAGCGGTACCTACATGATTTGGGTTGGTAGTTATGATGAAACTGACGGCAGCGCTTTAGTGAAAGTTTCCGAAGTGCTTTATGAAGAGGAGGAGGATGACATTTATGTGGATAGTGAAGGAGGACCGGATGTAGGTGCACAGCCAATTGGTGGAGATATATCGTTGGAAGCAGGCTTTTCACCCGATCCATACACTCAATCAATCACTCTTTCAGGTTCCTATGATTTGTCTGATATGGGATATACCGGTATGGTATCTATAGAACCAACATTTGACCTATACTATACTCCCGGAAGCTATCCATTGACCATAAAAGCTGAAAGCGATATGGATACGGTGATTTTAATAAATACCCCGAGCGGAGAGTGGATTTATAATGATGATTTTGATGGTGCAAATCCGGGCGTTGTTTTCGAAAACCCTGAGGATGGGTTATACAATATCTGGATTGGTACTTACGGGATTGAAATCGGCAGTGCAACATTGACTATAACCGAAATTTGATAAGGTAGGAGGTGCATTAAGCAAACCATACCCGACCCCGGGTATGGTTCCTATGTAAAAAACTCTTTTTTAACTCGCCGGGCCATTTTC
>CAYNZY010000039.1:0-25862 GCA_964401805.1 uncultured Rhodohalobacter sp. | reverse complement strand
TCATCTACTCCTTTTAACTTCTCAATTCTTCTAAGATAATCCTCCCCTCCTAGATTAACATTATCTATGTGAACAGTTTTACTTGAGGTTTCTTCATAAATAAATATTTTTGAAGATTCAGATTTGCTAGATGTAATACTTGCATCAAATTTGATATTAAAATTTTCTTGCGTCATAATTCTAGCCTCAATTTTTAGGTGTTATTTCTTTCTACTTTAAATAACCCAGATTTTTCTCCTTCTTTTATCTGTTTATCTAGCCAATCTCTTAATTCGTAAGCAGTTTGAATGTTAATTATTAAACCAAACTGTCTTTCACGCGTTATTCCTTTATCCCCTCGTTGTTCTAGTACTTTGCCTAACTTACCCCCATCAGCAATTTCATGGATTATAGTTTCAGGAAAAGTATTCCTCTGAACATAAAAATCGATGCTTAAATTTGATTTTGGAGTCCAACCTCCCATTGCTCCATCGGCAAAATAAACTTGATATGACGAACTTTGCCTGTATTTTATCGGCAAAATCGGGGTTTCTTTAGATTTTTTTTCTTTTTTTTCGCTCATATTTAACCTATTTCATATAGATTGAACTACTATAATATGCTTCTTATTGCACGAGTGTAACAATAAAATCAAAATGTAAATGTATAACAAGTGTTTCCTGCAGACCGGTTCCGGTTTCTTGCTTGATTTTTAAATTAGTAATCCCGCCACACAACCGCCAGACCATTATCATAAACTCGATCTGACTCAGACATTTGTAAATTTAATCCTCTGCAGTTGTTGGATCGATCATTGTTTGAACCTCTGTAATTTCAAGTATCGAGGCCCCGCTACGTTTTGCGTGTTCATGAATTATATCTTCGTTTTTGGCAATATAGACACAATGAGTTCCATCTTCTCTCACATAACTATGTTGCCACTGTATGTCAGGTCCGAGGTCATTCAATACTTGGTTTGAGTCTTCGGCTATTTTTCGCTGCTCTTCATCAGACATGTTCCCAATTCCCGGAATACGACGTTTAATTACATATTTAGGCATAATATTACCTCATGATCTATTTTTTCGTTTGATGATTCATTTACGTATACCTAATATGAATACTTATCAGAATTCAAATAAGAGGCAGAATTGACTAATTAGCCGGGTAATCTTGCCATACCTAACGATATGCTTAATGTCGTCGTAATTTTTCTCGAAGGTGGAACACCATCAACAGCAGTCACTCCGGTAGAAATATTGAGCAGTGCGGGATATCTGTATGAAACGTTACAGGGCCAGGAGGGTGAACGAAAGTTTAATGTTCAAACGGCTTCTCTGAGTGGTGAAAGCGTTCAAACCTTGTCAGCCTTGAAATTAGATCCCGAATATTCCATTGACGAAATAGAAACTGCCGACTTGATGGTTGTTGCCGCAGGCGGTGGCGATCTTGACATTGAATGTGAGCGGAATGCTAAACTTCCTCCCCTACTTAACAAAGCTTACGAAAATGGTACAGCAATAGCCGGTGTGTGTTCGGGGGTTGTTCAACTTGCTGAAGCCAAGCTTTTGGATGATCGTCCGGCTACTACGCACTGGGCACTGGCTGATGATTGCAGAAAGCGATATCCGAAGGTAGATTGGCAACCGGAACGCTATGTAACGGAATCGGACCGGGTTTTTTGCAGCGGCGGAGTTTACAGCGGAGTGGATTTATGTCTGTATCTCGTAGAGAAATATTGTGGCCATCAGATTGCTATGCAAACGGCAAGAGCTCTGTTGGTCCGAACGCCCCGAGTTTGGCAAGCCGGTTATACTGCTGAAACCCCACAGATAAATCACGAAGATGAAGAAATTCGCAACCTGCAAGAGTGGTTGTTCAAGAATTATTCCCAAAATATAATAGTGGCAGATTTAGCTGACCGTGCATGTATGAGTCAACGCAATTTTATGCGTCGCTTTAAAGCGGCAACCGGAGAAACCCCTATTCGCTATGTACAACAATTACGAATAAACGCAGCCAGGCATTTGCTTGAAAATGACCTGAAAACAGTCCGGGAGGTATGCCGAAAAGTTGGATATGAAGATTTAAATTTCTTTCGCAAACTTTTTAAGCGCTATACAGGATTGACTCCCAACACCTACCGGGATCGATTTTCTGTGAACACGCTTGATGGCGTTACTTATAGTGAGAGAACCCACCACCATTAATTGCAATAAATATAAGTAGCAGTAAAACCGGCGTATTCAGTAGGGTGTGTCAGCCATTTTCTGACCATTTTTAGTTAATTAATTTCTGTAGTACATTTTGTTTTTACTCAGCGTTGGTCTGCAGACAGCTTGTGCGCAATGCTGGTATACTCCTTTTATAAATTTTAAACCTATGGAAAAATTTGAATTCAACGTTGACTTGGATACACCTTACATAAAAGCGATTCGATTCATCGGAGCTTTAGGTTTAGGCTTTGTTACAGGAGCTATTTTTTTCACTCTAAAATTTGATGGAACCGTAGACTGGATGAATTCTGCAACTGTTACTATGTGCAGTTTGTACTTTGCATTTTTCCCAGGAGTAGCAAAGAAACCATCACTCACAATTGATGAGACAGGAATTTATCTTCAAAACTATACTTTCCACTGGGGAGAAAAGAGTGAAATAACGTGGGAAAGCATTCTGGGAATTGGTGTTCAAAACAGTGTCATTGAAGTCAAAAACAGTGTGGGATCAAGAGAAAAGATAAAATTGCCGCTTCACACTAAAAGTCAACTTGAGGAATTAAGATCCTATTTAAAACAAATGACGGAAATGAAAGGCTTGGAATATATTCATTAGATACGGGTTCTATCGAACGCATCATAAACGGGACCGCGGTCGTGTCTTTGGTTTCCAAAATGGCTTGTTTAGAATTTTTAACCGTTGCTGAACTCATCATTTCCGAGCCATTATGCGACAACCATTATTGTCAATCAAAACTAAATATGAGGAACCATTATGCAATTAGGAGCATTTTCAATCAGCTTAGCTGTGAAAGATATCAATGCGTCAAAAGCTTTTTATGAGAAACTGGGGTTTGAAAAGTTTGGCGGAAATATTGACCAGAACTGGCTTATCATGAAGAGTGGGGATACTCTTATCGGCCTGTTCCAGGGAATGTTTGAGAAAAATATTATAACGTTCAATCCCGGCTGGAATCAAAATGCGGAAAAACTTGAATCCTTTTCGGACGTGAGAAAACTGCAAAAAGAGTTAAAGGGTAAAGGAATTGAATTCAATACCGAAGCTGATGAATCCACAACCGGCCCTGCAAGTTTTGTTATTGTTGATCCGGATGGAAATCCAATTTTAGTGGATCAGCACATATAAGAGAGCCTGAAGCTTTTTGATAAATAAGGAGTGTGTGATATATCACTTTATTCAACTATCGGTAACTGTGTCTTACATTGAGTTGTGTATGATCAGAAAAAATAAAGAGCACATTAATCGGCCGCTACTTTGTTGATTACATTTAAAGATTTAGATGCACCGTTTATTTCCGGAGCTGCTATTAAATGCATTTTCGTCAGTCAGGAATTATATCAGTTTAACTGAAATAGCCGATTGATATTAAACCCAAACCTGAACTCCCGATTGAAAAAGTTACCGTTGTCAGAGCCTATAATATAGGGCTCATGCAGAGCACGGGACGTTGTGAAAAACATTTGAAATACGTGACCGCCGGTTTCAATATCAATTCCGATGGCAATATTGTTTGACAAACCATCCGTAGCTAATAAGGCCGGAATAAACTGGAATGAGAAAGCTGATCTTTCAGAATATTTATACCTGCCTGAAAGAGCCGTTGAAAAGAAATTGTTCGTTTCGGCATTTGACAAATTTAATTCAGCCCCCACCCGATTGAAATGAGCAAAAATGGGAGAAACCTGTAAGCTTAGCCGACCGGAAAATTTACGTGCAACAGGTGCGGATAGTGAGTAGTGAATACGATCGGTCAGCCGATAAGGTTCATCAAGAAAACTCAGATCGGAGCTGTTAATGCCTATCAAAGGGATGATTGAAATGGATACCGGGGATGAATCATTGATGGTCTGTTTTAAAACAGATATTCTCGACCCCGCATCGATGACCTTATCCATGCTTGAGCGGCCAATTACAAGTGAATATTTTTCGGAAATTCCATACTCAAAGCTAAACCGAACGTTCGCCCCCTGATCAATACCCCATAAATTTCGTGCACCCGAACGGACTTCTCCGAATGTGTGCATGATGGAGTAGTGTAACTCACCTTTTGAGAGGTGTTCAACCGTGTATAAATTAATATTTCGCGGAGCCATAAAGGTTAGCTCTGTTTTTCTATTTTCAACAACTCTCTGACGTTCCAATTGAGCATGGATAACCGTTGGTGATATTACAATCAGAGTAAATAAAATGAGTGCTATTCGGCTGAGCTGCATAAGACTAATAGTTATTTTACGGTTCGGCTATTTTTCAGATTGAAGAAGGATTGAAAGATTGATGACTTGTTCTTCAGCAAGTTCGTAGAAGATGACTCTGGGCTTCTCGATGTTATAATCGGACAGTTCAATTTTAAATTGAGCTTCAAGCCGGAGGCCTTCTTCTGTAGGCTTTAGTGTTCCGGAGATGTTAACCTCTCGTTCATTACAGTTTACCTTGAACAGACCTTTCGTACGGACCTGCTGAGGTTGACTTACATCTGGATCGAATGGCGTTAAAAGTTCTCCTCGAAACTCTGCAAACGGACACTGATCTGTTCTGAGATAACTGTCTCTCATGTGTCGGTTTCGAAGCTCTATTCCGGTATCGAGGGTATTTAAATCTATATAGAAATCAATAAGGTTTTTATCCAAATCCACTAACCCGTGGAGATGATTCGATTTGCCTTTAAACTCAAGAAGCGGGGCCCGGGATACGAATTCAGTATATCCATCTTCAGCCATATAGGATTGTGCTTTAAGTGTCTGAAGTGGGATTAACAAAAGTAGAATGAAGAGTATTGGATAGAGAGTTTTCATATCTGAACCTTATTTTGAAATTGTTACGATATTTTGATTTATAGCCACATCAAATTCTTGCAGATCGGCAGTTGCAGGGCCCTTAGTTACTTCGCCGTTTGTATTGAATTTGGAGAGATGACATCCGCAGATAAATTCGTTGTCTCTGAAATCCCAGTTTGTATCGCATTGAGCATGAGTACACACGCTTGTAAATGCCCGTATCGTGTCTCCATCTACATTGACAGCTAATACAGAGGCTGATGTGATCAGTCTCCAGCCGCCCGCATTATTCATATCTTCTAAATCGGGATGATCAAGATTCAGGATTACCCGGTTTCCGTTCACCTGAATTGCATCTTCATCAATGTCAGTATCAATAACATTTTCTGAATCGGTTACACGATTGGTGCATCCGTAAAAACCGATTCCCAAAAATGCGAACAGTGCAGTAGAACCACCGGTTTTAAGAAAATCTTTTCTGGTTATCTTATCGTCTTGTTTCATAGATATTTGGCTTGTTGGTTCAAATTCATATGCTAAATTGCAAATACAATGGATTGTCCGGCTACGGATTATGCATTCAAAAGGGAGTACGAAGTAAAATGGAAATCGGATTGTCTGATCTCGAAAAAGGCATCTTTTGCGGTGTTATCATTTTAGAGTAACATTGCTTATTATTTTCTGGCTAATAGGTAGATTTCAGATGAAAATCTTACCAAAACCATCCGATAGCTTAATTTTTACGTACTAACCCCTGTAACAGATTTTATACTGGTTCATTTATATCGCCGGGTTTGCTTTTCAGTCAAAAGACGAGGAAAGAGAATGGATGCTTCGTATTCAAAATGGAGATACGAAAGCCTTACGCCTGGTGTATAAAAAGTATAAGAGTCTGCTTTTTGGATTGATTTTTTCAATTCTAAAAGACAGGCAGGAAGCTGAAGACTGTTTACAGGAAGTTTTTACCCGTTTTTGGGAAAAGTCAGGTCAATTTGATGCGACTAAAGGTAACCTGTACAGTTTTATTGTTACAATGGCGAGAAACAAGGCGATCGATTACACCCGGTCACGTCTTTACAAGGACAGCCGCAAAGAGGATCAAACCATTAATGACTTTCAGTTTAAGCCTGTAAGTGAATATAATAATCCATACGAGAACCTGGAGTTGCGTGAGCGTTCAGAGTTACTCAATAAAGCACTGCAGCAGATCAGTGAAAAAGAACGAAAAGTATTACACGTTGCATATTTTGAAGGGTTGTCGCAGTCTGAAATTTCAGAAAAACTGGATATCCCCTTAGGTACGGTAAAGTACCGTATGCGACAGGGTATGATTAAACTCAAAGATCTGTTGAAATCCGGAATAATGAATGAGTGATTTGAATCAACATAACGACTTTGAAGCTTTATGTGCCGGCTATGTACTGGACACATTAGAGCCCGAAGAGCGTCTGCGATTTGAAGAAAAACTTAAAAACGCTACACCGGAGCAACTTGAATTTTTTACCGATATGGAGAGGGTGAAAAATGAACTGGCTCTTTCAGTAGAACCAATCGAGCCCCCAGTGGAACTGGAAGAGAAAATTTTTCAACAGGTTGAAAAATCTAAAGATAATAGAGATAACTCAGGCCCGGAGCGCAGTTCGATAATTCCGCTTTGGTTATACAAAGTTGCGGCTGTCATACTTTTTGCAGCCGTACTTGGGGTTTCATTCTACTCGCAAAACCTTACGGAAATGGTGAGGCAACAAGAGTCGACCATTACGGAGCTGAAGAATGATCTTGACCGCAAGGAGCAATTGCTGGAGGTTATAGCAGCGAGAGAAGTGAAGTTGGTTGTAATGGGAGGTTTAGATCCCAGCCCCGATAGTTACGGAAAAATTATTTGGGATACCGATAATCAACAAGCCGTTCTCCAACTTGCAAATCTTCCGGCTCCACCATCCGACAAGGATTATCAACTGTGGTTAATCAAAGATGATCAATCGCCGATTAGTGCGGGGGTCTTCAATTTTGAGGAGTCTTCAAATGAGCTGTTTTTCAAAGTAGAACAGTTAAATGAAACCCCATCACCTGCAGAAAATGTTTTTGCCGTCACACTTGAGCCGAAAGGAGGAGCCCCTCAGCCTACCGGAGATATGTTCCTGTTTGGCCAGTAGTGTGTACCTGCCTACTTCTTGTAATATTTAGTGTCCTTATCTTCCCATTAGTGCTTCATAGCTTTATTTGGATTAGCCACCATAAAATGAGGTACCTCCTACACACAAAGGTCACAGTTAATAATCAAGAAGATAACTCTGTACTGAATATTCATGTCGAAATGCCATTAAAAAACAATGACATATAAGATTTTAAGAAAATTTTAAAAAGTGCCAATCCGATTCGGGTTCTACTTCGTATTTCATGGTGAAGAGCTTCTTCTGTCGGATGATAAGACAGAAGGTCAATCAATAAAACCAAACCAGTAAAACCATGAAATATTCTACTATAAAATCAATTTCTTCAAATCTGTTTTTAGCACTCTTTGCAGCAGTTCTTTTTGCTGCGTGCAGTGATGATAGCATGACAATGGGCCCCGATGCTGAATTAGAAAGTGATACTCAATCGTATGCATTTAATGAAGGGCAGCTGTTGGATGATGTCGATACTGCATATCGCGGAGAACATGATAGAGATCTGAATGCTTCAATCTTAATTGAGGAGATGGAAAACGGTAATGCATCTGTTACTATTACGTTAGATAATACGTTAGACGGTGTGGACTATCCGGTTCATGTTCATGATGCCGCAGACCCATCAACTACACCAAATGGTACTCCTTACAACGAAACCCCGAACAGCGATATATTCGCGGCAGGAATTTCCGGTAACGGTGGAACAGCAAGCATGACGAATGAAACTTCGGTTTCATATGATATGCTTTTAAATCAGTACGAAGGGTTTTTTGTAGTACATGATCCAACACAGCAGATCAGCACTACAGACCTGACAACCTACTTGATTCTCGGCGTATTTGGAGATGATCTTGCAGAAGGAACGGCTGAGGTTCGCTCAGAAACGTTCGATTATAATTTCAATGAAGGACAGCTGTTGGATAATCCTGATACAGCATATGAGGGAGAGCATTCGAGAGACCTAACTGCAACTATGGTCGTGGAAGAGAAGTTAAACGGTAAAGCAACGATTACCGTAACGTTAAACAATACATTGGATGGCTTTGATTATCCGGTACACACTCATGATGCTGCTGACCCGAGTACAACCCCGAATGGCACTCCGTATAACGAAACTCCAAACAGTGACATTCTTGTCGCAGCTGTGAACGGAAATGGTGGATCAGCAAGCGTTACTGTAGAAACGGAAGAAACCGACTATCTTACTCTCATAAATGAGTATGAAGGTTTCTTTGTAGTACATGATCCAACCCAGAACATTAGTACAACTGATCTTACAACCTACCTTGTATTAGGACTTACAGCAAGATAACAGGTATTGATTTCTGACTTTATCCCAACACCTAAAAGCCGGTGAGTAAAATCTCCGGCTTTTTTTATTCCGGTTACATCATGTATAAAAAAGTTTGAAAATTTTCTGAAAGTTTGTCTTTAAAAAAGTATTGTCTAAGGGTATGACTGACAAATCTATATCGAATTTGATAACTTTAAATATTCATTCATGATAACACCTGAACGTATTCTGAAAGTTTATTTTCTTCCTCTCTTTGCATTTCTGTTTATCCTGCCAAATCATACCTATTCTCAAAACTATGCCGACGGCCGGGCGGTAGCCCAACTTGATTCTATTTTCAGTGACTGGGATTCTGTAATCACACCCGGTTGTGCAGTGGGAGTTTCAGAAAACGGCCGTACGTTGATTACCCGTGCATATGGCATGGCTGACCTGGAAAATCCGATCCTGAACACAGCATCTACGATATTTGAAGCAGGATCGGTTTCCAAACAGTTTGTCTCCGCCTCGATGATTCTACTGGCCATGGAAGGAGAAATTTCACTGGAGGATGATGTACGGGATATCATTCCGGAACTTCCTGATTATGGAGATACCATCACCTGGCGACACCTTTTGAACCACACATCAGGGTTGCGCGACTGGGGTAGCGTAGCGTCGATATCCGGCTGGGGTCGCTCTGCACGGACGCATACTCATGATCATGTCCTGGATATTGTGAGCAGGCAATCACGGCTCAACTTTCCGCCGGGTGAACGCTACTCCTACAGCAACACCGGCTATAACCTGATGGCGATTGCTATTGAACGCATAACGGGGGAAACATTCTCCGATTTTTCGCAAAAGAATATTTTTGTTCCATTGGGAATGACATCGACTCAGTGGCGGGACGACTACACCCGGATTGTAAAAGGCAGAAGTTCAGCCTATAGCGGCCGAGCGGGAGATGAGGAGTACACCATCAACCGGCCTATAGAAAATGTGCATGGAAATGGAGGTCTGCTTACAACAGTTGGCGATCTGCTGATCTGGTCTCATGCCATTCAATCGAACTATTTTGGAGAGCAGTTTCATCAGGAGCTAACCAAACAGGGAGTGCTTAACAGCGGCAGAACAATCGCCTATGCCTCCGGTGTTCGCGTGGATGAAGATCACGGATATCGTCAGATTACGCACACCGGTGCAACCAGCGGGTACAGAGCTTATCTGAGTATCTATCCGGAGGTTTATCTTTCTGTTGCTCTGCTGTGTAACGTAACCGGCGCCAGCCCGGGAGGGCTGGGTAGTGCTGTTTCAGATGTTTTTCTTGAGCAGAGAGACGGTGATGAAGATCCACCTTTAAAGGGAGTTGTTCGGCGGAGTGACGAGCAACTGAAAGAGTGGACCGGTATTTGGAGCGATCCGAGAAACTATAGGCCTACAGTAATCACGTGGGAAGATGGTGAACTGAAATTAAATGGGAATACAACTCTCCATTCAATTTCCGGCACGGAGGTTCGAGTTGGAAATTCTGATACGGTTTATCGCTTTGTGGATCGAGGGGATGAACGCCCACACATTCAGGTAGTTAGGGAAGGTTTTGAAGAGGAGATTCTGAATCCTGAAAATTCAACGGAAGAGTTTGATGAGTCTTGGACTGTTTTTGCAGGAGTTTATGAAAGTTCAGATGCAGAAACGGAAATCAGAATTGAGCTGCAGGGAGAGCAGCTGGTGGCTCATCGCAAGCCTGCAGACACCTTTGAACTCGAACCGGTTTACGAAGACACCTTTTCAGCTCGTGGATTTGGTTTGATCCGCTTCGTGCCGAATTCAAACGGTGAAGTAAGTCAGTTTATCTACAGCAGCGGAAGAGTGTATGATCTCAGGTTTGAGAAGCAGGATTGATAAAAAGATGTATTGAACTCATATACGTTAACTTAATAATTTCTTATGATGCATAAGATTTCCCCTCCTTTCCAAGGAGGGGATTAAGGGGTGGTTCAAACAAGTAAAAATAAATTTTCCATACTTTTTTGAAGAAGAAGATGTCGTGCCAACCACCCCTTGCCCCTTCCCGATAGTTTTTGGGACAGGCTCTTCATAAGGAGGGGAATTAATCTGGCGGTTTTAGTAGAACTATATTTTCTTTAGTTAATCAACTGCACTCTACATTCTGAAAATTGCTGTTCCAGCACGCCTGTTCTCCGTTGTTGTAATTGGGCGCAATGATATAACCTTCCAGCGTTTCGCTATTCCACTCAATTTCAGCTGTTTCGTCTTCATCAGCGTTAAAGTAGACTGCTCGTTTAATCGGTGAGTCGAAATTATATTCTATGTAGTCGCCGAGATTACTATTTCTGTCTGAAAGAACCTCCAGGCGCAGGTCAACTTGATCTTCATTCTCTACAGTCCAGTTAATGCGGGAAATTTCACTGCCGGCTTCGTCACCTAAAAGCGCATAATACGTCCAGTTGCCGGAGGAACCGTCTGACAGTACTTCACCTTCAAACAAGAGTGCATTATCAATATTCAGTGCGGAACTGGTTACATACATTTGCCAAACCACCTGACCGTTATCATTTGCAGTGGCAATCAATTCTGCCTCAAAATTATTTCCATTGGCATCTTTAGAGTAACTCCAGGTCCATTCACCATTGTCTGAGAGCTCAGGTTCAATATTTTCAGCAGCTTTTAATAATGCTTTAGGTATTGCCAGGCTGCTGTTCACGACACCTCTTACGATCATAGCCCGGAATGTAGCGTTTAAGAAATGAGTGTATGACTCATTTTCTGCGGTGAAATTTGCATTTAGATTACCGGGTTCCTCGTCAAAAGTGGAGAGGTCAACGTCCATAGATTCCAAAGGAGGTAGTTGAGGTGGCTGCTCATCAAATGAGGTCACGGAATCCTGACATGAAAATAACAGTAACGACGTTGCCATCAATAAAAATAGAGGAAGATAATTTTTTTGTACCATAACTGATTCTTGTTCATTAGTGTTGTTACTGTTCAATCGTATCTGTTGGTAAAATGTTCCTTCTTATTTACTGATTGCAATTTATCAAATAGTAAATGAATTTTATCAAAAATTAACAGAGATTTGTTAAGTTAAATAGTTCGAGAGTTTTACTGTGTACATAGTTCGTACTATTAAGGGATCATAAGTTTTCAATGGAATCAAATCTACAGATAGGTTCAGATCTATTTTTGTCTGCATTAGAGCATACTCCGGCTTCCATTGTAATAACGGATGCCGAAGGTAAGATTCTCTACGTGAACAAGTTTTTTACTGAACTGACAGGGTACACGTTTGAAGAGGTTCTTGAAAAAAATCCCCGAATATTAAAATCCGGATATCAGTCAGAAGAGTTTTACAGTAAACTTTGGGAATCTATTAGCAGCGGCAATATTTGGAAAGGAGAGATTCTGAATAAGCGAAAAGACGGTACGCTCTATTGGGAACATGCTACAATTAAACCGATCACGAATGAAGACGATGGTGAGATTACGCACTACATTGCCGTAAAGCAGGATGTTACAGAGGAGAAGGAGCAGACTTCAAAGTCCAGAAGAAGAGAGAGAATTTTAAATGACATTGAAAAGCTTTCGAAAACCGGCGGTTGGGAGTATGATGTAGATGAAGCTGAATTTTATTGGTCTAATCATCTGTATGAAATTCACGGTATAGAAAAAACATGTAAAGAAAATCTCGCCGAGAAAAGCCTTGAGTGTTATCATCCGGAAGACCGTAAGAGAATTGGTAAAGCTTTTGAAAAGTGCCTTAAGGAAGGAAAGGATTACGACACTACTGTTCGGTTCAAGGATTATAACGATAATCAAAAATGGGTAAGGACCAAAAGTCATGCTATAAAGGATGAAGAGGGAAACGTAGTAAAAATTATTGGATCCGTTCGTGATGTAACCGAAGAAGTGGAACGGGAAAATGCATTGAGGAAAAGCCGCGAAAAGTTCAGGTCTCTGGTAGAATCTTTTGATGATATCGTATTTACCCTGGACCGAATGGGGCGGCACACCGCACTGTATGGAAAATGGGCAGACGATCAGATAGAAAAAGAGTTTTTAGGCAAAACTGCGATCGATCTTTTTGGCGAAGAGAAGGGCGCAGTTCACATGCAAGCTGTGAAGAAAGCATTGAAGGATGTTCCTGCGATCTATGAATGGGAAATAGAGAACTCTGAAGGAAATAAAGAGTACTATCAAACAAAATTGACTCTTCTATCTGACAAGCCTGATGAAACCGTGATATTAGGTGTAGCACGAAATGTTACCGTCGAAACCGTCTATCAAAGAGAGCTATTTGAAACGAAGAAGAGGTTAGAGCTTGCTCTGGAAGCTACAAGAGCAGGAACCTGGGACTGGGATTTGAGGACCGATAAATTGATTGTGAATGAGTGGTGGGCAAAGATGTTGGGCTACAGCCTCAGTGAAATCAAACCACATATTTCATCCTGGGAAAATCTGACCCACCCGCATGACTTAAAACCTACTCAAGAGTTGCTCTTCAAACTCTTTACAGGCGAAGAAAAATATTTTGAAACACAAATCAGAATGCAGCACAAGGATGGTAGCTGGATTTGGGTGAACGATCGCGGTGTTGTCGCTGAGAGAGATGAAGAGGGGCAACCGATTCGTCTGGCCGGCACCCATATTGATGTTACAGAAAGGGTAAAAACCCAGGAAGCACTAAAACTATCTGAAAAACGATACAGAGATCTCTTTACGCGCTCATCTGACCCTAACCTGATTTTTAGAAAAGGGGTGATCATAGACTGTAATACATCAGCCGTGGATATTTTGGGGTACGAGAATAAAAATGAGTTGATTGGTAAAACTGTTGCTGATATTTCGCCGAAATTGCAGCCGGACGGAACGTCGTCGGATAATGTTCAAAGAGAAATGCTAAGGGAAGCAAAGAGGAAAAAGTCTCTTAGATTTGAATGGTATTACCAAAAGAAAGATGGATCAAATATACCGGTCGAAGTTGTGATAACGGCTTTTACAGACAAAAATGAAGAGAAGCTTCTGCACGTTGTATGGAGAGATATCACCAATAGGAAAAAAGCAGAGAAGCAGGTTTTGTCTTCACTTCAAGAGAAAGAAGCACTTCTCTCGGAAATCCATCACAGGGTAAAGAATAATCTCGCCGTTATATCCGGTTTGCTGCAGCTTCAGATCTACCAGGTGGAGGACGATTCTTTAACGGATGTGTTAAATTCCAGTATCAATCGGGTCAAGTCGATGGCTTTGATTCATGAACAGCTCTACCGTTCTGAGAACTTTTCTGATATCTCTCTGAAAGAGAATATTCTAAAACAGGCGGAAAGTATAAGAGATGTATTTATGACTGACGATTCTCCGGCTGTTGAATTAACGCTGGATCTGGAAGATATATCCATAGGGATCAATCAAGCGATGCCGGTAGGCTTGCTGGTCAATGAAATTATAATCAATGCATTCAAGCACGCATTTAAGGGGAAAGAGAAAGGAGAAATTTCGGTTCAATTATTTGAAGAGGAGTGTTATATACATTTGAATATTTCAGATAACGGAATAGGGTTTGATTCATCCGATGAGGAGGCCAACACGCTGGGAACTACACTTATTAAAACTTTTGCCGGTCAACTTGAAGCTGAGATGGAAATGGAGAGTTCGGAGGGTACTTCTTATCACATTAAATTCAAGCGCTCCGAACATAGAGGATCGGTTATCTCTGAAAAAGTTTAGATTACCCGGACTTTAAATTTTTTTGAAAAAACGCCAAAGAATGGTTCCGCTCTGTATCAACAGTTTGCTCAGGAAGTTGAACTCCTTGGTGGTGAATAGTTTATTTCTTTTCAAAACCAGGTACCCAAACATGGCAGCACTTTCAGGTATTTTACGATCGTTCTTCAAATATTCCCGATCGGTTACTTCATAAAGTGGAATTCCTATTTCTGCAGGCAGCTTTGCTTTCTTCGAGGACGCTTTAAAAGTCCCCAAATCTTCGCCAAAAACGTGGTTTGACAGATATGGTTTTGGCTCCTCAATAAAAATTTTAAATGTCTCCTCGTCAACCAGGTCATCGGGTCCGTATGCTTGCAGGCTTTTAACCCCCATCGTCAATATTAGCCTGGGTTGATTATTTCGTACAACCCAGAAGAAAATATGATCGATATCGAAACGGTTGTGAAGCAGCGTGCAGAGTTTACGGGAAATGGTGAAAAAATCTCCTGTTTGTACCTCTTCCATTAAACTCTGAACAAATGCTTTTTTACTGACGGAGAACCCTTTGGGAACGGGAATGTCCTCGAGAGTTGTGGTGAGTTTTAACTCCACTCTCTCAATTACATTTTCAGGGTCATCTTTGAATAGTGACTTTTTGATAAAGTCGGCCGCGCCCAGGTTAAGAGCATTCTTCTCTTTCTCAACGGTTGGTTTACCGGTCATAATCAATACCGGAATATTACTGTGCTCGGCATCAGCCATGATCGATTCCAGAAATTCAAGCCCGTCAATTCCCGGCATGTGAATATCAGAAAGAATCAAATGTATGGTTACCTCAGAAAGTTTATTAACGGCTTCTTGTGCATTGTACACATGAATAATGTTAAAGCGCTCCCCAAGAATACGTTCGATAACGAAATGCGTCATTTTATCATCGTCTATGGCGAGAATATTATACATAAGCTTCCGGTTTTGATAATGATTGTCTATCTGTTTAGCTGAAAAGTACAACACCTGCAGCTTCTATTTTAATAAAATAAGACTTGCTTTAAGCATCATTTATTCAATTATTGCAACATCCTGAATTTAATATGTGATCTATGGGCGACGAGCGAGTACATTTACCTGAGTCGAAAGAGGAGTCTCAACAGTTTCTGAAATACCTGCTGCGTGATGTTCGCGCGATGGAGAAAATGTTGAATGATGGCTGGTTTGAGATTGATAACGTTCGGATTGGAGCAGAGCAGGAGGTCTGTCTGATCGATAAAAATGCGAAGCCTTATCCCATTGCCATGGAGCTGATGGAAAAGCTTGGCGAAAATGGGTTTACCACTGAACTTGCCCAATTTAACCTGGAAGCCAACCTCACTCCGCAGCTTTTTGAAGGGAAATGTTTGAGTAACCTGGAAACCGAAATACTTGGGAAGCTGGACCACATTCGCGAAGTCATTCAAGAATTTGACGGTGATCTTGCGCTGGCCGGTGTTTTGCCAACCATTCGCAAATCGGATCTGGATATCAAAAACCTGACGCCTCTTCAGCGTTATCACGCACTGTGTGACGCAATCAATAAGCTTCGGGGCGAAGAGTACGACTTGCGTATTCAGGGAGCAGACGAACTTCTAATGCGTTTTGATACACCACTGTTGGAAGCTTCAAATACGGGATTTCAGGTTCATCTGCAGGTCAGTCCCGATGAGTTTGTGGAGAAATACAATATGGCTCAGGCTATTGCGGGACCGGTTCTGGCCGCTGCAGTAAACTCACCGCTTCTTTTTGGTAAACGACTCTGGAGCGAAACCAGAATTGCCCTGTTTCACCAGTCCGTGGATACCCGTAAAGTGGGAGATCACCTGCGTGATTCGAGCCCGAGAGTGACGTTTGGAAACGATTGGATTAAAGAGAGTATACTTGAGATATATCGGGAAGATATCGCGCGTTATCGGGTTATCCTTAGTGCGGATGTAGACGAAAATGTTGAGGAGATGCTGGAGGCGGGTAAAGTGCCTGCACTGCGTGCACTTCAAATTCACAACGGCACGGTTTATCGGTGGAACAGACCGTGTTATGGAATCAGTAACGGGAAACCTCACCTTCGTATAGAAAACCGGGTTTTTCCATCCGGACCTACGGTCACAGACGAAATTGCAAATGCAGCATTCTGGCTTGGCCTGCTAAACGGGATGGGCAGTCACTATCCGAATATCCATGAAAAGCTCGACTTTGATGATGTGAGAATGAACTTTTTTGCTGCATCCAAACTGGGTTTGGATACCAAATTTCGATGGGTAGATGAAAAGCGATACTCTGCCGTGGAGCTGATCACTGAAGAATTTTTACCAATCGCGCGAGAGGGACTGGAGAAAGCCGGAGTAGATCGAGGCGATATCTCAAGCTATATGGATATTATTGAAGATCGCACGGATTCCGGTCAGACCGGGAGTTTCTGGATGGTAAAATCGTACAACGAACTTTCCAAAAAAGTGTCGCGCGAACAGGCCTTAACGGCTGTGACCAACGCGATGGTGAAAAATCAGAAAAAAGGCGAACCGGTTCACAAATGGGGGCTGGCTAAAGTGGATGACATGGAGAACTGGCAGCCACATACACTTTTGGTTGAAGAGTTTATGACAACAGACCTCTTTACGGTTCAAAAAGATGATATTCTGGAATTGGTTGCCAACCTGATTGACTGGAGAAGAATACGCTATGTGCCTGTAGAAGATGACAGCAAACACCTTGTGGGGTTGATTACCATGAGAAAAATATTTAGGGAGTATAATAATGTTATTCATGGCGATTCCGATGAAAGTACGTCCGTAGATAGTATTATGATCAAAAATCCGATTACGATACACCCGGAAGCTTCTATTCTTGAAGCAGTGGATATTATGGACTCTCAGAAAATCGGGTGCCTGCCTGTTGTTAAGAATAACAGGCTTGTTGGAATTATTACCGAACAGAACTACATGACAATCACAAAACGATTGTTGCGGCGTTTACATAGTGATGCAGAAGGTTAAATATTCCATCACCATCTATCCCGGAAACTGACCAATACGATACAAACATGGGAACTCATGATATTTCCATTGCGAAAGACCCTCGCTCGAAAAGAAAGTTTTTAAAGCATCTGATGCACGATGTTGAAGCCATTGAAGAAATAATGGAGCGTGGCCTTTTTGAGTCGGGAATTACCCGCATTGGAGCAGAGCAGGAGTTTTGTCTTGTTGACAGACACTTTAAACCATCGTTGAATGCACTGGATGTTCTGCAGAAAATAAATGATTCCCATTTCACACCCGAGCTTGCCAGGTATAATCTCGAGATAAACCTTGATCCCCGACCTTTAACAAAAGACAGCCTGTCAGCCATGCATGCTCAGCTCGACTCGTTGCTTGGAAAGGCTTCTGAGGCTGCAAAGTCACTGGACGAAACAGTCATTCTTGCCGGGATACTGCCCAGTATCGACTACCGCGCGGTTCAGAAAAAATATATGACACCGCGAAAACGGTATGAAGAGCTGGCCAAGATTATTCTTGATTTACGCGGTGAAGACTTTGAGCTGAACATTACCGGGGTTGATGAGCTTCTTATTTCACACCAGAATATACTTTTTGAGGCGTGTAATACCAGTTTTCAATGTCATTATCAGGTGCAGCCTGAACAGTTCGCCGACTCTTATAATTGGGCTCAGATGCTGGCCGGGCCGGTGTTGTCTGTAGCTGCAAACTCTCCGCTTCTACTTGGCAAACAGCTTTGGGCAGAAACCCGTATCGCTCTGTTTCAGCAGAGTATCGATACGCGGGGCAAAGGATTTCATCTTCGAGAACGCGAACAGCGGGTTACATTTGGCAATCGCTGGATAAAAGGAATTGGTGATGTATTCAAAAACGATATTGCACGCCATACACTGCTTTTTTATATGGAGATAGAACAAGACTCTCTGGATCTTCTTATGCAGGGTAAAATTCCAAAACTTGAGGCGCTTCAACTGCACAACGGTACAATTTATAAATGGAATCGGCCGTGCTACGGTTTGTCAAACGGCAAGCCCCATTTGAGAATCGAAAATCGCTATTTACCGTCCGGTCCCACAACGGCTGATGAAATCGCGAACCTGGCGTTTTGGTCAGGGTTAATGGCCAATATGCCGGATTCGTATGCGGGGAACTGGGATGCTCTCGATTTTGATGATGCCAAGGAGAATTTTTATAAGGCCGCAATGTGGGGTATTCAAAGCGGAATGGTATGGGAGGGACAGTTAATATCCGCGATGCGTCTGATCCTGGATGTGCTTCTTCCGATGTCTCGCAAAGGGCTTGAAATGATGAAAATAAATAAAAAGGATATCGATTATTACCTCGGTATCATCGAAAAAAGGACTGAAAAAAAAGCGACGGGTGCCCGATGGATGGTTGGAAGTTACAGGCGGTTGAAAGAAACCCTTGGCCGTGAAGAAGCGTCCGTTGCATTAACTGCAATTTTGGATAAGCGGAGACGGTCCGGCACTACAGTAGACGAGTGGGAGCTGGTTTCACTTAATGAGATTGAAACGGTTGAAATTCAGTATGATGTTGTCAGTAACGTCATGTCAACAGACCTGATTACAGTTTCAGGTGAATATATTGCAGATCTGGTTCTAAAAATTATGGAGTGGAGAAATATCAGGCATATGCCTGTTGAGGATAAAAACGGACAGCTGAAGGGCATCATTACAAAGAGTCGGTTAGATCGTTATCTTAAGAAAGTTGGCAATACACGAGAGCTGACGGCGGCTGATGTAATGGACCTGAATCCAACGACTATCAAACCTGACGATGATATTAAATATGCCATGCTTCTGATGGTGGATGAAGGTATTAGTTGTCTACCGGTTATTGAACAGGGGAAATTAATCGGTATTTTAACGGACAAAGACACACAAACGATCTGGACTAAAATCAAAAGAAATTCGAATGCGAAACAGTGAGCTACAGGAAGTTATTATTCAGGATACCGATCGAATTCGCTGGAAGGTAACAGGCGACGAAAGCGGACCTGTAGTGGTAGTCTTTGCCGGTATTCACGGCAATGAGACAGCAGGTGTCCATGCTACGGATGCGGTTGCTTCTGAACTATTGGAGTCGGATAAGAAACTCAATGGCAGTTTGTATGTGATCACCGGAAACATGCGTGCCCTGGAATTGGGCGTTCGATTTGTAGATACAGACTTGAATCGTCTTTGGGAGACAGGTTTTGACCGTAGCCACTACTCACCGGCAGGCAATGCCAATCATAGTGTGGAATATAAAGAGAGCCTGGAGATCAAAAACTCGGTTGAATGGGTGCTGAATAAACACCGTGATACAGCATCCGATTTTGTTTTTATAGATCTGCATACCACTTCCTCGGAAAGTTGTGCATTTATCCTGATAAACGACAGGCTCGATAATCGCCGGCTTGCGAGGAAATTCCCTGTTCCGCAAATCCTTGGGTTTGAAGAGAATATTCGGGGAACCCTTTTGAGCTATATCAACAATATCGGCCATATGTCGATTGGTTTTGAAGCCGGCGCTCACACAAATGTTGACTCTATAACCCGAAGTCAGGCTTTTTTATGGCTTTCCATGCACTGGCTTGGAGTGTTACCCCTGAAGCCGGAGAAGGTGAAAGAGTATGAGAAGGAGATGAATGTACATCCCAGCGTGCCCGATAGCTACTACGAAGTTACCTATCACAAAATGGTAGAAGATCCCGAAAAATTTAATATGCGAGAGGGCTATCATAATTTTGACTGGGTAGAGAAAGGAGAGTTTTTAGCCTATGAAGATGGTGAACGAATTGAAGCACCCGTATCCGGAAGAATTTTTATGCCACTCTATCAAAAAATTGGAAACGATGGCTTTTTGATAATTAATGAAGTGGCTCCGTTGTGGTTAAAACTCTCAGCATGGATGCGAACAAGTTTCCTTCATGAATTTTTGCACTGGCTCCCGGGAGTAAAACAGGACTCTCCGAATGCTTATTTGGTAGATATACGGGTTGCGCGGTTTCTGGTGAAAGATATTTTTCACCTTTTGGGTTACCGGGTAATCAAAAAAGATGAGAATACACTGATCTGCTACAAGCGTTAGTTTTACTTTTAAAGTATCCGTTCTATCTTTACGCAATTAAAAAATTCAGAAACCACTATTCTACAGTAAATCCCTGAAAGTATGCTTGATTACCGTTTTGTTGATGGTACCCGGTTGATGTCTGTAATTGAAGCGCTCATTTTTGCCAGCCCTGAGCCAATTGCCTGGGATAAACTCTCATCAATTGTACAAGAGAATGAGGAGGAAATTGTACCGGATGAAAAAGTGATCGTACGAATTGTGGATCAACTCAACAACCGGTATGAGGAGAATGATCTTAGTTTTCGCATTGAAAAAACAGGGGGTGGATACACTTTTGTAACTCAGCCGCGATTCCATCCCTGGCTCAGTATCTTCCAGCACGAAAATGCCTATCGGAAGCTCTCGCAATCGGCCATTGAAACTTTAGCCATCGTAGCCTATCGCCAGCCGGTTACAAAACCTGAGGTGGATCAGATTCGCGGTGTGGATTCGGGTTACATTCTACGTCAGCTTCTGGAAAAGATGCTGGTTAAAGTTTCCGGGCGGGCAGACTCACCCGGAAAACCGCTGCTCTACAAAACAACAGATTACTTTTTGAAACACTTTGGAATCAACTCTGTATCAGAGCTTCCCAAGCCGCGCGAGATTGATGAAATTCTCAAAGATGACGACATGGCCGAACACCGGCGCCTGCTGATGGAGCGACAGATGGAGATTGATGAAACCGATGTAGCAGATGAGATTCTGGAGGAGTTCATGGATAAATTCAGTGACGAGTCTGAATTGGAGGATGAAGATACTCAATTGCCAAAAAGGAACAACGAGGAGAACAATTCCGATAGTGAAGATGAAGAAGGGGACGACTCTTCAAGAGAAGATTGATTTTGTACAGAGAAAGTGTGTATTTTAGTACACACCAAAAATCAAGTCTTTAAAATCTGGTTTTCTTGTCTAACAAAAGTATTACAAGTTCTATTCTCTGGGATCGGTTTGGAATCAGTGTTTCTGTAGTCTGTGCGATTCATTGCCTGTTTTTACCCGTATTAGTTGCCATTTTACCACTCACATCACTCTCGGCTGTTTTGCACGGCTGGGCACATCCTCTTTTCATCCTGCTGATAGCACCGACGATCTATTATGCATCTCGCAGAAGTCATTATGACTCACGAATTGTTCGCCTGCTCGGAGCCGGCTTTTTGCTGATCATTTTTGGGTGGTTGCTGGGCCACTTCTGGATTGGGTACTGGTTTGAAACTTCCGCAACATTTGTGGGAAGCATCCTTTTGATTTTTGGGCACTGGAAAAACTATAAGCATCATCGCACCTGTAAAGTAGCATCTCATGAACACCATCCGGTGGCAGACGAACACACACATCAGGATTGAATATGAAGCGACTTAATTTTACTCTGGACAATTCAACTGTTGAACTTCTTAAAAAGCTGGCTGAGAAATATTACAACGGAAACAAATCTCAGACGGTACGCGCAGCCCTCGAAAGTCTGGCTACTCATCAGGGGCATGAAGGTTGGGTGATTACCGGCTATACACCGGTTCGAACCGACCACGAAGTGAGTTGTCACAGTTGCGGCACCGAGCACTCTGAGGGAAATATCCTCTTCCGGCCTGTATTTGAGAAAGGAAACAGCCAGGAAGCCATTCAACGGATCCCGAGTGAAGAGTGGGTAGAGTGCTCACTTTGTGTAGAAAGTCATAGTCAGTAATCACAGCGTTCTCTCCTCTATTGGTCTCTATACTGTATAAATGGTATGAGTTTATATAAATATTATTTTAGCTTTGTCTAAAAATATATTTATCATTACAATAAACTGGTAACCAATTAAACGAAGAGGCTATGAAACTGTTTGAAATTACAGTCTATACTTTGTTCTTCTCATTGATCGCTGCTGCTGCCGGCGCACAAAGTTCATTTTCGGGTATTGTTGTGGAAAATAAAACCGGTGAACCGATTCCGGGCGCAACCGTTTATATCGAAGAACTCCAAAAAGGAGCATCCGCAGATGAAAATGGACGTTTTGTGTTTGAAAATCTCAATCACGGTGAATGGAGTCTTGAACTACGTTCAGTGGGATTTGAACGAATAGTAGTAGAGATTTCGCATCCCGCGGAAGAGGAGCCTGTTTTTGAATTGACGACAAAGGTAGTGCGGGCTGAGGATGTAATCGTTACCGCTTCGCCTATCGGCCGTAATATTCAATACCAGCCGGCACAATCGCTCAATGCTGAACAGCTGCAGCAGAGGGCTGCTCCAAGTCTTGGAGAGATTCTGGACGGTAATCCGGGAGTATCAACCCGTTCATTTGGTTCGGCACCGGCCCGTCCGGTCATTCGCGGATTTGACGGTGATCGGGTATTGGTGCTTCAAAACGGTGAGCGCATGGGTGATTTGTCGGGTACCGCTGTAGACCATGCTGTTGGACTTGATCCCCTGGCTATGGACCGGGTGGAGGTAGTGCGTGGCCCGGCCAGCCTGATGTATGGATCCGGCGCCATTGGCGGCGTAGTGAATCTGTTTAGCGCAGACATGCCCAGAGAATGGGATGAAGGTTCTCGGTCAGCACTCGCGTCCCACGTTTCAAGTATGAACAACATGGGAGCAGGCCTGATAAGTACGCGCTATGGTACTGATAAGTATGCGGTAACCGGCAGGATGATCTATCGCAACGGCGGCGACCTAACCACACCGGAAGGTACACTGCCTGATACAGCTCTTCAAAATCTCAGCTTTGGGGGAGGTCTTGGCTATCGATTGGGTAAGGTAGAGACAGGACTCTCCATCACCGGGATGAACTATGATTATGGTCTGCCGGAGATGATTGACGACCTTAACGATTCGATTGAAATCCGCATGGACCGTTTGAATATCCAGAGCATCTCAACGATGAAGATGGACCGCTTTTTTGATCATGCGGAACTGCGTGTGCACTACAGTGACTACAGCCATGATGAGGTTGAGATCAGCAGGGTGCCGGAGGGTTCCGTGGAAGAGTCGGTAGCAATCACGTTTGCACAGCAGACACTGAGCAGTTCACTGCTCCTAAGGCATCGGAAAATGGGTGCGATGGAGGGAGCCCTGGGAATCAGTTTTAACCATTCGGCACTTCAGCTGGGCGGAGGGGATGCACTGACGCCAAACGCGGCCGGTACATTTTTGGCCGGATTTATCTACGAAGAGATTGGCCTTACCGAAACTCTTTCCATGAAAACAGGGCTAAGGATGGAGTGGAAGGATACTCGCGTGAAAACCAATGAACTTTTCAGTGACGCATCCATTTTTGAGGACCGAACGGATCTGATCTTTTCCGGCGCGCTGGGGCTGAACTACTCCAGAAATGATCTTTTTACCACCGGTTTCCAGGTGGCACGCGCCTACCGTACACCCACTATTGAGGAGCTCTACTCATTCGCACCGCATGCTGCAGCCGGTTCCTTCGACCGTGGCAACCCGGATCTTCAAAATGAGATCAGTCTGGGCGTGGATACTTTTGCCGACTATAACGGCGAGCGCACGAGCTGGCAGATCTCGTTTTTTGCCAATCGAATCAGTAACTACGTTGATTTCTTCCCAACCGGTGAGACGCATGAACCTTCGGGCCTGCCGATATTCGAATATGGTTCAAAAGATGCCATTTTATATGGCTTTGAATTCCTGGCCGGGTTAAGACTGAACAGCCTCCTTACGGCCGAAGTCGGGGCCGATTATGTACGCGGGTATGAATACACCGGCAATCGAAACGATCTCACCTATATACCACCGCTCCGTTTCTACGCCTCTTTAAAAGCGGAGAAAGGCAGCTGGCATGCCGGTCCGCGCGTGCGTGTGGTGAACCGTCAGGACCGTGTTGCTCCGAACGAGCAGCCTACGGACGGTTACGTTTTAATCGGTGCTGATGCCGGATATCGTTTTGGTGAGGGAGTGACGCTTAGCCTGCGTTTAGACAACCTTCTCAATGAACGGTACCGGGATCACCTAAGTCGCGTAGAGAACCGAAACGCTCCGATGCCGGGTCGAAACGTAAATATGATGTTGCGGTGGGAATTTTGAATATCTGAATCATAAACTTTCAGAGAAAATATTAAATGATTTGGGATGTTGAGTCTTTGTACCTCATTATGATCTTTGCAATTGCTTTCCTATTTGTGATAGACTGATTCGCAGGGACAGGCAAATGATTCAGCAAAAATTTTTCGGATACATACGTTTAGTTTAGCATATTGAGTCACTTGTTTAGCTACTGTTTCAGGAGAATTTGGCAAGACTCATGTATCTTCTGTTGACATTTTCATTAAGAACCAGGATAACTTAGGAATTCATATTCATAAATAGATCGAATTAGCACAGGACATGAATAAATTACAATTCATAGCTATTATTGCGGCTTTATTATTTATCTCTTGTGAGAATAATGATGACCTGGTTTTAGATAATCAGCTGGAACTTAATTATAGTTACTCCCCAATCCCTTTAGGGGATATCAATGCAAAATTTTCTGAAGATATCAGCTACGGTCCGGAAGCCAGAAATACATTTGATATTTTTTTGCCCGACTCAGACCAACCAACACCTTTGGTAATATATATTCACGGGGGTGGATTTATATCCGGAAATAAGGAAATAGTTTATGAACCCATGTGGAACGGCAGTTGGGATTTTCCAGAAGAGATTAAAACCCTGTTGAATGCTAAGATAGCTTTTGCAACGATTAACTATAGACTTTTAGAATTTAAGGATGATCCTGACGGTGTGCTCAAATCTCTCAATGATAGCAAACGTGCCCTACAGTTTATAAAAAATAATAGCAAAGCTTTAAATATTTATAAAAATAATATCATACTCACCGGAAGCTCAGCCGGAGCCGGGACATCATTATGGTTGGGATTTTCTGATGATATGGCAGATTTATCAAATAAGGATAAAGTTCTAAGAGAGTCGACAAGGGTAAAAGCTGTGGCTGTTAAAGCTACACAGGCAACATACGATCTGGAAAAATTTCAAAGTTTGATATTTGCTGAGTATAATTTTAAATGGATGGATTATTTTGAACTGGATCCTGCTATGTATCATCGCTTTAAATCATTTTATGGTATGAGTTCATTAAATGAGTTTTATACCGAGGACATAACAAACTATCGAAGGAAAGTAGATATGTTGTCAATGATGACGGAAGATGATCCTGAATTTTGGGTTGCAAATCTGCAAAAACCAGTTGTTGCTCCGACGCAGAATACCATAGTAACCCATCATGCGTATCATGCCAAAACGTTGAAGACGTGGGCTGACTCAATAGGTATTGCGAATGTAGCGTACTACGGGGATTACGAACACCCAACCGGCGAAAGCTTCGTCGATTTTATACGACGAAAGGCAATGGAATGATGACAAGTCTCAAAAATATCATTTGATAATATTTTGGTACCCCAACGAGAGTGTGATCATTAGCAGACAAAACTGTAATTCCTGTGACCGGTTTTTGGCATTTCTTTTTACGGGGTAGCCTATGCTCATTGGAATCGGATGAATACGTAGATTACAACCAAGTTTATCGATTTCAAATATCAATCGATTAAATCTGTTTTTTAGCTAA
>CAYNZY010000038.1:0-26147 GCA_964401805.1 uncultured Rhodohalobacter sp. | reverse complement strand
GAATTCAGAAAAAAGTTTCATCTCATACATTTCGTCACTCGTTTGCCACACATTTGCTAAAAAACGGCTACGACATCCGCACCGTCCAGGAGTTGCTTGGCCACAAAAGCCTAAAAACAACGATGATCTATACGCATGTTCTGAATCGGGGAGGAAAGGGAGTAAAGAGTCCACTGGATAGGTGAGAGATAAGACTAAAAAAACCAAACTATAGACTACAAATCTCAAATCCCAAATCTCAAATCTCAGGACTCAAGACTCAAGACTCAGGACTAAAAATCACTCCGAATAAACCGCCTTCACTCGCTCCCGTAAATTAAACCCGCTGCTCATCACTTCTCCGTAGGCTCCGGCGCTTCGGATGGCCACCAGATCGCCCCGCTGCATTTCAGGGAGCTGAATCCCTTTTTGAAAAGTGTCGGATGTTTCGCAGATCGGTCCGACTACGTCATAGGTTTGTATCGGTTTGTCGGAAGTTAGCACATCCACACGATGATTCGCCTGGTATAGGGCGGGGCGGATCAGCTCGGTCATCCCCGCATCGATCACGGCAAAGTTGGTGGTTACACCCTCTTTAATGAAGAGCACTTTGGAGATCAGGCTTCCACACTGTCCAACGATGCTCCGGCCCAGTTCAAAGTGTACCTGCTGACCTTCGCGCAACTCAAGGTTTCGGTCAAATACCTCAAAAAAGGATTTGAAATCCGGGATAGGATTTTCGTCAGGATACGCGTAATCAATGCCATAACCGCCGCCAACGTTAATATGATCGAGTCGGATTCCATTCTTCTCAAACAGATCCTGCATCTCATTTACACGGTCACAAAGATCCCTGAATGGTTGCAGGTCGGTGATCTGAGATCCGATGTGGAAATGGATTCCGGTGAGGCTGATGTTTTCCAGATCCGGCAACAGTTCAAACAGTCGGGGCAGTTTGTCGGCTGTGATGCCAAATTTATTCTCATTCAGGCCGGTGGTGATATATTTGTGGGTTTTGGCCTCCACGTTTGGGTTCAGCCGGATGGAGACATTGGCCGTTTTCCCACTCTTTTTGGCCAGATCATTTAAAACTTCCAGCTCCTGCAGAGATTCACAATTAAAAGAGAAGATATTGTGATCAAGGCCGGTCTGAATCTCCTCGTCTGTTTTTCCCACGCCTGCGAATGCAAGCTGATCTCCGGTAAAACCGGCTTCAACAGCCCGTTTGATCTCATTCCCGCTCACACAGTCGATTCCCAGTCCGGCTTCACGAATTACTTCAAGAATGGGAATATTAAAATTTGCCTTGATGGCAAAGTGTACGTGGTATCCTTTCGAAAGTCCATGGGTCTTGATCTCCTCAAGCGTATGGCGAAGCAGTCCGAGATCGTAATAGTAAAATGGTGTCTTATGGGATCTGAAAGTTTCTAAAGTTTGAGCGTCGAACATCTGTCTTTGTTGATTCATAAAGAGCATTTATGATACGGAAAACTTTCGTCAGTTTTCAGTTTGACAGTATGATTATCCTGATCCCAAGAACTCTACATAAATTCATTAAATCTGATAACCAAGTATTCCCCTCCTTTTTCAAGGAGGGGATGTAGGGGTGGTTGAAAATGATTATTGAGCTAACTTTTCAACTTGTAGCTCTGATCTAAAAACTAAAACCAAACCTATCCTCCATATTCTGAATTTTTGCGAGAGAGGTGGTCCCTGTCACCAATATTAACCATGTTATCTTGATACTGATAAAATGTTGCTATGAATATCGACTGACCAAGGGTTTTCGTATTACTTTTGGACCGCCAAAAGTAATCAAAAGCTCCCGGCGGTGATCGCTTCCGGGCTTGGTTTGCCCGCGCGGTTACACAACATCAATTGCTCTCGGGGAGAGCGGATGTTGTGATGCCTCCCGTGCTATGTTGCAAACCATGCTACTCCTCCACCAATCAAGGCCGGTGGTTTTTTTCACATTTTTTAAACGAAGATTGAGTTAACAGTGAAAATTGGTTTTAGTCCATCACAAATATGAGCACGATAGCTTACTTCAATACTTTTATAACGCTAAAGTTGTGTTTACTGTTTATTAAAAAGCTCAATTCCGGCCTCTTCATACTCATCGCCCGGCAGCCAGAAGGGTGCAGATTCAGCGTTGCCAATGAGAGATGCCGCCATCACGTACGATCTCACATAAGCGGTAACGTAATCGTAGTTGATCGTGTCCGATTCGTCCGTTGGGCGGTGGTAGTATTGGTTGATCTCATCATCAAAGGCGGTGAGTCCCATACTATAGGTGGGTGAGGGAATTCCGGCCCGTGCAAAGTGAACATTATCCGATCGGTTAAAGAGATTTTGCTCAGGTACGGGGTCGGGTATCGCCTCCAGTCCAAACGCCTCAGCAGATGCTTTAAGGTCTTCATCCGCTTCCGTACGACCAAGTCCGATGACTGTCACTTTGGTGGTGTCGTTGTAACCGGCCCCGTCAATGTTCAGGTTATACACGGTTTGATTCAGCGCTACCGGAGGGTTTTCTGCATAGTACAGACTCCCCAAAAGTCCTTTCTCTTCAGCCGTCCATGCTGCCACGATCACCGATCGTTTGGGTGGATTTTGAGAAAGATACTTGGCTGCGGCAAGAATTCCGGCAGTGCCTACGGCGTTGTCGCGTGCTCCGTTGTTGATGGTGTCCTCTTCAGGAGAGCCGCCGGTAGTTCCGGTGTGATCGTAGTGTGCGGTAAGCAATATATGTTCATCCTTCAGCTCCGGATCTGTACCTTCAATGATTCCAACCACATTCCGGCTGAAAAATCTTTCAGAAGCCTCGCCCTGAACCGATAGCGTAGCCGTTTCACCGCCAATGCTGTTTAAAAATGTGTTTATGTCTACCTGAGTGGCATTCATCCAGAAATGGGGAATTGAAGAATCATCTGATTCCTCGGGTTGCTCATTATCTTCATCGAGGGATAGCTGATCCCGGTTTAAAAACCCTGCGAGGGTTTGCCAGGGCAGCTGTGGATTGTTATACAGCTCTATCAGACCAAGACCACCGGCTTCATCAACCTGGGCCCGTTTCTGTGGAGATGCCTGAAATAGCTGTTGCGGGCTTTCCATTCCCGGCAGTCCGGCGTTGGCAATCACAACTTTACCTTGCAGATCGTGTTCTGCTATCTCCTCTTCGGAAGCGTATTCCAAAACAACAACTTCAGCTTCCATATTTCCCCGGAACGGGCTAAGGGATACCAAATTACGATTCATCGTATACGTAGAGTCTAACACGATCATTTGAACCGCTTCGGGTGCACGATTGATACGAAAGGGAATATTTTGGTAGTATCCATCAAGTCCCGGTGCAGATTTCATCCCATACTGTTGAAAACGAGTGGCGATGTAGCGGGATGCAATTTTTAACTCCTGAGTGCCGGTATCCCGGCCAAGAAATTCATCAGAAGCCAGAAAATAGACGTCAAATTCAACATCACTTTTCAGGATGACCTGTTCAATATCTTCCGGTGAGGTGTTTTGAGCTGTTGCGGATACCACTGTGAAAGTGAAGAGAAAGACGATTCCGAGAACTGTTCGTTTCATAAATAAAGGGTGTGTTTCGATTTAATATTCAAAAACATTTTACTGCTGTTTCGGGATTCATCTACGGAATACCATGAGAAAAGTTTTCATCCATTTTGAAGAGAATAGTGAAATCAGAGCGATAAACAAATGAAACTGCAAATGTTTGACATCTCTTTTAATGTTTTTTTCATATCAAAGCGGTATCCTGCTTCCTTTCATTCGTGCATGTAACTGATTGTTTTCTATTGATGGATAATTTCATTTCATATCCGCTGCCTTTTGAAGATCCGGTCATTATCTTTGCCTTGGTGATGCTGATCATACTGCTGGCACCAATCGCAGCCAAGAAGCTGAAGCTGCCGGCTATTGTTGGATTGATTTTGGCAGGGACTATTGTCGGACCCGGACTTCTGGGGCTGCTTGAGCGCGACTTTACCATTGAACTTCTGGGAACGGTGGGACTGCTTTACCTGATGTTTATGGCCGGGCTGTCTCTCGACTTAATTCAGTTCGAAAAACTCAGAAATAAGAGTATTGGGTTTGGCTTGGTTTCTTTTCTGCTCCCACAGCTTGCCGCGTTAGCTGCGGGTGTTTATCTGCTGGAGTATTCCATTGCCACGTCTCTGCTGCTTGGATCCATCGTAGGATCTCACACTCTGCTCGCCTACCCGATTGCCGAACGGTTGGGAATAACCAAAAATATGGGCGTAACTATGTCGATGGGCGGTACGCTGGTTACAGACACACTATCACTTGGAGTGCTGGCGGTTGTGGCCGGTACGGTTGGAGATAGCAGCGGTGCGGGATATTGGACCGGTTTTGCAGCTTCGGTCGTTGCTTTTGTCGCAATATCGGTACTTCTTCTACCGCGTTTAGGCCGATGGTTTTTTAGAAATGTAAAATCCAGGGAGAATATGGACTATATTTTTCTGGTGGCCATCCTTTTTACCACAGCCTTTTTTGCAGAATTGGCTGGACTCGCGCCAATAATCGGAGCGTTTTTGGCGGGTCTTTTACTAAACAGACTGGTACCCGCCAGCGGTACGTTGATGAGCCGAGTTCAGTTTGTTGGAAACGCCCTCTTTATTCCTTTTTTCCTGATTAGTGTGGGTATGCTTGTGGATGTGTCGGTTTTGGGAAGCCTGGATGTGTGGATGAAAGCGACTGTTTTCAGCGTGTTGGTATTTGCCGGAAAGGGGATTGCCTCGCTTGGAATTACAAAGCTGTTCAAATTTTCCAGGGAAGAAGGGTTTGTGATTTTTGGACTCACCACACCACAATCGGCGGCTACACTTGCAGTTACACTGATCGGTTACGACCTGGGCTTTTTTGACGCAACAGCTGTAAATGCCGTTGTCATTATGATTCTGATCACCTGCCTGGTAGGGCCCTGGCTAGTGGAGAAGTATGGACGGGCAGTAGCTATACAGGAAGATAAAAAACCTTACAAATCGTCTGAAGCCCCACAGCGGATCCTGGTACCGCTGGCTAACCCGGAAACTTCCGACGCGCTGATGGATATTGCGTTTATGGTTCGCAATCAAAAGATGGATCAGCCACTCTATCCGCTTACCGTTGCACGAGAAGGGAGGGATACCGAAGCCCAGGTTGCCCGGGGAGAGAAGATGCTGAGTCATGCTGTTATTCATGCCGCCGCCGCTGATGTGCCGGTCAATCCGGTGACACGTGTGGATCTCAACATCGCTAAGGGAATTGCGAGGGCAGTGAGCGAAATGAGAATTTCCAATATTATTATTGGCTGGAATGGCCAGATTTCTGCAAAGCAGAAGATTTTTGGCAGCATTCTCGATCAGCTTCTGGAAGAAGTTCAGACGATGATTATGGTAAGCAAAATTGAGCGTCCGGTTAACTCATCCAAACGTATTGTTGTGGCGGTGCCACCCTTTGCTGAATTTGAACCCGGGTTTACGGAGGCTGTGCGGTCATTGAAGCTGATGGCCGATCAGATAGGAGATGATTTAGTGATTTTAACAACAGAAGCTCGTCAAAGTTTTGTAAAGCCACGGGTTGATAGCATTCAACCAGAACCGGATGTTACCTTTGAAACCATTGAGAAGTGGGGAGATCTGCCGGCATGGTATGATGATTTTAAGGATGAGGGAGACCTGTTTGTGTTATTAAGTGCCCGCGATGGTGCTATATCCTGGAGGCCCGGACTTGACCGACTGCCCAGAGTGATTGCTCAACGCTATCCGGATGTAAGTTTTATCACGGTCTATCCGGCTCAGGGACAGCCACGATTGAATGGGGATATTTCTCAGGCCGAAAAACATCAGTTATTACAGAAAAAACGGATAAAAGTTGGGTTGGATCCCGGAGAAGCGGATCAGATACTGGAACAGATTATTCACAAAGATCCGGCATTCGACAACATTGATTTAAGTCGAATTACCAGGCGCCTGCTCAAAAACTCCGCTGACTATACGCCGGAGGTCATGCCCGGAGTTCTGCTATATGAAGCCCATACCTCAAAAGTAGAGGAACAGCTTCTTTTTGTAGGTGTGAGCCGGGATGAACTGAACCTAAGACAGGTAGCGCATCCGGCTCACGTCATCCTGATTTTATTAAGCCCTAAAACATACTCTGCAGATCGCCACCTGGAAGGGGTGAATGAGGTAGCTCAGCTCATAAAGCCTGGAAAAAACCTCCGAAAAGTGAGGGAGGCAGAAACCTCTGAAAAAGTTTATCGTGCCGTAATGGAAACGGAAGCGTAGATATTTCTGCTTAGTAGGTATTCCAAATAAAAATTCAATGGATTAAAACGGTGTGCCAACAGATAAAACTGATAATTTTTAGTTTCACCTAAACTATACCTATTTTTGTCGTCACACTTCTAAACGAATTAACCGCAACCGGTTTGATATATGGACGTATTTTCCGCTGCACCACATCATGATATTTTTCTATTGGTTTTCCAGGTCGGAGTTCTACTGCTTGCAGCAAGAGCTCTGGGTGAAGTGTCTACAAGGCTTGGCCAGCCATCCGTAATCGGAGAAATTTTAGCCGGTATTATTTTAGGACCTTCACTACTGGCAGGAGTCTTTCCCGCTTTTGGTGAGCTTGTCATTCCTCAAACAGAAGTAAGCGGCTACTTACTGGAAGTGATATCTCTGCTTGGGGCTATGTTTTTATTACTGATTACCGGTCTTGAGACCGATATTCAGCTTATTAAGCGACATGCCAAGACGGCTATCAGCGTCTCATTTGGGGGTATTTCAATTACCTTTATCACCGGTTTTTTTCTGGGGCAGTATCTGCCTGATTTTCTATTGGCCGACTCAGATGAGCGACTCGTATTCTCCCTTTTTGTCGCTACCGCAATGGCGATCTCCGCCATACCGGTTATTGCCAAAGTGTTGATGGATATGAACCTCATGCGGAGGGATATTGGTCAGACGATCCTCGCAGCTGGGATGAGTGACGATACAATAGGCTGGATTTTACTCTCGATTGTTGCCGGTATTGCAGCCGGAGATGCCGTTACAACCGGAACCGTACTGACAACTGTGGGCAGTGTTCTCGCATTTCTGATCATCAGTTTTACACTGGGCCGATGGATGGTTCGAAAACTGCTGACCTTCGTTCAGGACGAGGTAATCAGCTCAGACCGATTGCTGTCACTGGTGATTATTCTCGCATTTTTCTGGGGAGCCATCACACAGCTGTTAAACCTTGAGGCAATTCTTGGTGCGTTTGTAATGGGGATTCTTTTTGGAATGATGCCTCGCCTGCCCGAGGATGTTGTAAGCAAACTGGAAAGTATAGCCCTTGGAATTTTTGCTCCAATTTTCTTTGCCGTTGCCGGATTGAAGGTGAATATTCTGAATCTTTTCGATCCGACACTGATTGTCATCACGCTGATTGTGATCGCAATTGCCACACTTGGAAAAGTAATCGGTACATACACAGGAGCCCGGGTCATTGGTGGAAAAGATCACTGGACTTCCCTCAGTTTTGGTGCCGGGTTAAATGCCCGCGGAGCTATGGAGATTATTATTGCTACCATCGGCCTGAGACTCGGCATTTTGTCGCAGGATATGTTTTCCATTATTGTGGTGATGGCAATTGCAACGTCACTCATGGCGCCTTTTGCATTGCGAGCGGTATTGAAACGGGTCACAATCGGAGAAGAGGAGGAGAAGCGCCTGAAAAAGGAAGAGCTCGAAGCGGAGAGTCTGGTAGCAGACATCCACAGGGTGCTGTTGCCGGTCCGAACCAGGAAATCTTCGGGAGTTTCTCAGCAGAATATCCAATCAACCGAGGCACAGATTTTGGATTTAATTGGACAGGATTCCCAAATCTCTCTTACTCTTATTACAGTAACAGATGAAGATAAAGCTTCGTGTGAATCTTACCTTTCAGAACTGGCCGGGTATTTTGATCTCCATGAAGTTGTAACAAAAGTTGTGATTGGTGACAAGCCGGGAGATTTAATTATCGAGGAAGCCAAAAAGGATTATGACCTGATTGTGATGGGTGCTACGGAAGATGTTGAGGATAAAAATCATCTGTTCAGTCCAATTGTAGACTTCATTACGCGTCTTGCACCTTGCCCAACTTTAATCGTAAAAGCGGGTTCCATAGATTCTAACTGGACTCCAAATCGTATTATGGTGCCAACAAACGGGAGTACAGCTGCGAGGAATGCGGCAGAGCTGGCTTTCTTTATAGCTAAATCTGATAAGAATAAGGAAGTTTTAGCTCTGAAGGTTATCATTGATGAGTTGCGTCCTGTATATAATACGAAGGAAAATTATGTTCAAAACAGAAACCTCTTCGCGAATGAGGCTGTCAATGAACTGAAAAAACTTGGCGAAGCCTTTGATGTAAAAACGGAAGCGATGGTACAAAATGGTGAGAGTATCGAGGACAAAATTACAGAAATAGCAAAAGAGAACATGATTGATCTGATTGTTGTAGGTACGAACATCAGACCGGGAACAAATCGACTCTATCTTGGGCCAAGAGTGGAGAATATTATTCAGATGGCTCCTTGTCCGGTTATTGTTTTTAACACATAACATTGGAATCTTTTACAGGTAATCAAGCGATAACCAGATGGATGTAACAGTCTACAACTCTTTCATTAAAAGGATAAAAATCCAAGAAGACATACTGTATTGAAAAAGCATAAGCGACTCAAAAAAGAACTCAAACTATTTGATGTCTATGCCATTAGTACCGGAGCTATGTTCAGTTCAGGTTTTTTCCTTCTACCGGGACTGGCAGCAGCACAAACGGGGCCGTCGGTAGTCCTGGCCTACTTTGTAGCAGGTATCTTAATATTACCGGCCATGTTCAGTGTGGCTGAACTATCCACGGCTATGCCAAGAGCCGGCGGCGCTTACTACTTTATCGACCGAAGTCTTGGGCCACTGGTTGGTACTGTGGGCGGTATCGGGTCGTGGTTGGCACTTGTTTTTAAAAGTGCATTCGCATTGATTGGGATGGGCGCCTACATCGCCATATTCATAGATCTGCCTATCACACCTGTAGCGGTTGCCCTTACAATCTTTTTCGGGATAACCAATGTTGTTGGCGCCAAAGAGAGCAGCTGGCTTCAAAATGTAATGGTAGCTACCCTGGTTAGTATTCTTTTCTTCTATGTTTTTCAAGGTGCTTTTGCGGTTATTGATGTTGACTTTTTTAATGTGATGAGGGAGGAGTTTACCCCTTTCTTTGAGTTTGGTCCGCAGGGATTTTTTGCAACGATTGGTTTTGTATTTGTTTCATATGCAGGACTCACAAAAGTTGCAAGTGTCTCTGAAGAGGTACAAAATCCAGACAGAAACATTCCACTTGGCATGATGTTGTCGCTGGCTACGGCTACGTTTATATATGTGGTTGGTGTGTTTATCATGGTTATGATTTTGGATCCGGAAGCACTTCAAAAAGACTTGACCCCTGTTGCCACAGCCGGCGAACTGTTTTTAACCTGGTTGCCGGGGGATACCGGATTGATTCTGGTTGTGATAGCTGCTATTGCTGCATTTGCCTCAACCGCGAATGCCGGTATTATGTCCGCAGCACGTTATCCGTTGGCCATGGCGCGCGATGAGTTGATTCCGACCTATTTTTCGAAACTTGGGCGATTTGGAACCCCAACCATAGCTACGGTAGCCACAACCATTCTTATGATTTTTCTTCTGGTCGCATTTAATGTCGAGTCTGTTGCAAAACTGGCCAGTGCGTTTCAGCTTCTGCTTTTTGGGATTTTAAATGTTGCTGTAATCGTGATGAGAGAAAGTAAAATTGAGGGATATGATCCCGGATTTAAATCTCCGTGGTATCCGTGGATGCAAATTGCGGGCTTTTTTATAAGCATGTTCCTGATTGCAGAAATGGGCTTGCTATCGGTGATCTTTACCGTTGCTATAGCTGCAGTTAGTGTTGTATGGTATTTCACCTACTCAAAAGGAAAAGTGGAAAGAGAGGGAGCCATTTACCATGTGCATGCAAGACTAGGAAAATACCAGCATGAAGGTCTTGAACGTGAAATGAGAAGCATTATGCGTGAAAAGGGGCTGCGGAAAGAAGACCCATATGAGAAGGTTATTGGCCGTGCACTTGTTCTGGACCTGTCAAAAGACCATCAAATTGGCGACATAACTAAGATAGTAAGTGAAAAATTTGCTGAGAGGGTGAACATCCCGGCAGATACCATCCACTCACTGTTTATCGAAGATTACCGTGAGGGTATTATTCCCGTTGGCAATGCTTGCGCAATCAAACATATACGCATTGAAGAAGATATCGATACCGAAGTTGCATTGATACGTATCAAAGATGGACTTCCATTTGAGAACATAAACCTTGAAAACAATCAAAAAGATCTTGATGAGAATTTAAACAGCCTTATCTACTTGATAAGCTCAATAAATAGGTCGGGTCAGCATCTTCGAATTCTGGCACATTTAGCTGAAATGATTGACACGATCGATTATAAAGATCGATGGCTTGCAGCTAAAGATGAGGCTGAATTAAGGGAAATACTATTGCGGGATGAGCGGTTTATTAATCTCAGAGTCCGAGGCGACAACCCTACAAAAGAGATGATCAACAAGAGAGTGAAGGATTTGGAGCTTCCCGGAAATACGCTCATAACGGTTATTAAGCGTGAAGGGGATATTATTTATGCCCATGGAAAAACCAAGATCGAAGAAAATGACCGGCTCTCGCTGATCGGTGATAAGGAGGATCTCAAGAAGTTGAAAGAGAAGTATAAAATTGATTGAAGTCTAATCCGTCAGAATATTGATAAGACTTTGAGCCAATAAGAAACGGTTTTCAATGATTATGTAATCCAGTCGATCAATTAATTAATATTCCGTTCTCTGCTGCAATGTCTGATGAGGTGGACTCTTGATGTTTGATAGGTTAACTTTTACAGTTGTAATCTAATTGGTGACTACTCAAAAAATCTGAGCAATACTCGATGAAAGCGACGGCAATCCTGACCTGGATCAAAAACCAGTTGAACATCCTTGACTGGCTGCCGAATTACACCAAAAAAGATTTTGCGGGAGATTTAAAATCCGGCGCAACGGTTGGGGTGATTGAAATTCCGCAGGCGATGGCATATGCTGTGATAGCCGGCCTTTCACCCATTTATGGTCTCTATGGTTCATTAATCCCTCTGCTCATCTATCCGCTATTTGGAACCTCTCGCCACCTGGCACTTGGAATTGTAGCTACCGACATGATTATTATCGCTTCCGGGGCGTCGATGGTGGCTGCACCGGGAACAGATAAATATGTAACAGCCGTCTTACTGCTCACGATGCTGGTTGGCCTGGTCCATATCGCCATGTCACTTTTCCGGATGGGTTTTCTGGTAAATCTTCTATCCAAACCTGTTATTTACGGTTTCATGGTTGCGGCTCCCATTATTATCGGTTTTAGTCAAATGGGAAACCTGATGGGAATTGATCTTGAGCGCACGCAGTATGTTGGAGTGCTTGCTATGCAGATAATCGATCAGATTGAGATGATTAACCCGGTTGCATTATCTATTGGGGTATCCGGATTGATTCTGCTTTTCGTTCTTCAAAAGATCAATCCTCTATTTCCACGGGCTCTTTTGCTGATCGCAGGTGGCGGAGTTGCAGTGTGGTTTTTTAACCTGGAAAGCTACAATGTGGATGTGATTGGCGTTGTGCCTGCAGGCTTGCCGTCTTTTGAACTGCATGAATTTACCAGAGAAGATATAAGATTGCTGCTGCCAACAGTTACCACACTGGTACTCATTCAGTTAATGGCGATTATGTCTCTCGGTAAAACTTTTGGAAATAAGTACAAGTATCCAATCGATCCCAATAAAGAGTTTTTCGCACTTGGGATGTCCAACTTTGTGGGGAGCTTTTTTCAGAGTCCGCCGATATCAGGAAGTTTTTCCCGGACAGCTGTGAGCGATCAGGCCGGAACCCGAACACCCTTGTCTAATGTAGTAACAGCCGTCATCATTGGAATGACACTACTCTTTTTAACGCCGCTCTTCTATTTTGTGCCTATGCCCGCACTGGCTGCAGTAATCATTGCGGCAACCATCTCATTGCTGGACCTAAGTGAGCTTCGCTATCTGTTTAAAACCAAACGATCAGAAGCCTACATAGCGATATTTACTTTTTTATGCACCCTGATAATTGGTATTCAGGAAGGAATTCTGCTTGGTATAGGAGCATCACTCTTTTCAGTTTTATATAGAACCAGCCGGCCAAATGTTGCTGTTCTGGGGCATATTGAAGGTTCACGTACTTTCAGGGATGTAGAGCGAAATAAAAAAGCCCAACCTATTGATGAGCTTTTGATTCTCAGGTTTGATTCCTCTCTTGAATTCAGTAACGCCGATTATATCAAGGATTTTATAATAGATCGCAGTAGTCAACAGAACAAACAGATTCGGGCGGTGGTGATTGATGCAAAAAGCATTAACGATATTGATACCACTGCAATTGAAATCCTGATGTCGGTCAGAGAGACGTTGGAGGAGTGGAACATTGAACTCCACTTTGCGGGGCTGAAATCACCGGTTCAAAATCTGCTCACAAGATCAGGTTTGGCCAGAAAGCTGGGAGGGACTCATTTTCATGAGAGCACTCATGATGCCATCACCTATCTACTCGAAAAGTGGGATCGTCAAGAAGATGAGGAAAATGCTGAAAAAGGGGCTGCTGGAAAATCGCATCGCCTGGATGACTATCTCCGAGATACGGACTGATATCCCCTTGTAATTATTTTAACCTGAGTCCGATTATAATAGGTAGAATTTTAATCGTTGAAAATGCTCTAACTTCTCAATGTTGCAAAAAAATCTACTCTATTGCTGCTCTTTATTTTTTAGTAATAAAAACTTGTTGTGAAGCTCCCCTCCATGTCAAGACCCGTTAGGGCGAGAAAGGGAGGGGATGGGGGTGGGTCAGCAAGAGTGAGACAGCAACAGTAGCTTTAATTTTTTTTAAGCTTTTCAATAATCTCCTCTACGGATAGCGATTGTTCCTCGCTTTCCCGCATGTTACGGAGCGTAAATTTTCCTTCTGCCAGTTCATTGCCGCCAACGATCAATGTATACCGGGCATTTTCGCGGTTGGCATCTTTCATTTGTGCTTTCATGGATCTGCCCATGTAATCCATAGTAGCTGAGAGATTATTTGCTCGAAGTAACGGAAGCTGCTTCAATCCCCACTTTCGGGCTTCATCGCCAAGCGTAACCACATATACATCCACCTCTTTGGCAGTGCCGAGCTGAATATCCAACTCCTCACATGCTATCATCAGACGTTCCATTCCGGCAGCAAAACCCACGGCAGGAGTAGGCTGGCCTCCGATTTCTTCCACAAGCAGATCATATCGTCCGCCACCTGCAAGTGCGTCCTGAGCGCCCAGGTCCGGACTTATCAGTTCAAATGCCGTTTGAGTGTAGTAGTCCATTCCTCGAACCAGATAGGGGTCCTCTTCAAAGTCAATCTCAAGATCCTGCAGATACTCTTTTACCTTATTGTAGTGGTCCAGGGATTCCTCACTCAGGTAGTCTGTAATGACCGGGGCTGATTCAATAAAAGGCTGATCCTCCTCCTCTTTAGAATCCAGAATACGAAGCGGATTTTTCTCAAATCGTTTTTGAGAAACTTCACTCAGTTTTTCAAAGTTGGGTTTCAGGTGTGATTTGAGCGCTTCTTTATATTTGTCGCGACTTTCCGGATCTCCGATTGAGTTTAGCTTCAGCGTGGTGTTTTTGATGCCTACCTTATTGTAGATATGAATCATAAAGGCAATAACTTCCACATCTGCAACCGGATCATCACTGCCAATGACTTCAACACCAAACTGGTGAAACTGACGCTGACGACCTTTTTGAGGTCGCTCGGCACGAAACATCGGACCGATATAGAAAAGTTTTTGTGAACCGCCACGCTGGTCGAGGTGGTTTTCTACGTAAGACCGAACAACAGGAGCTGTCAGTTCCGGGCGAAGTACATAGTTGTCTTCACCACGGCTGAACGAAAAAATCTCTTTGGAGACAATATCGGTGAGCTGGCCCAAGCCACGGACTATCAATTCGGTCTGCTCCATGATGGGCGTTCGAATCTCTTCCAGGTTGAATTTTTCTGCCTCCTCTCGAATCAGGTTTTCAAGATATTGCCATTTGCGAACGTCGTCCGGGAGGATATCCACCATCCCAAGGTGTGTAGTATATTTAGGTTGCGCCATTCTTCAGTCGCGGTATTACAGGTTTAAAAGTTATTCCGGTGCTAAGATAAGGCTGATTTTGCAAATATAGTAAGATTCCTTCTTAAGATTGAGAGGAGAGGAAAAGTAGATTATTGGAGAATGCTTCTCGCAGATTTTCGCTGAGGTTTACGCAAAGTTTCGCAGAAAGACAGTTTTTATATTGGATTGATCGAAATACCGACCCAACTCCGTAGGAGTTTGCGGTTTATAGAAAGCCGAACCAAGATTAAATTCAGGCTCCATCGGAGCCGGCTGTTGTGAAAATCATCATGATTTTCAGTATCCATCGTATCCAAATCATGCGGAGGACGCACCTACGGAGCGTTGATTTTTTGGATGGACAAAATGCTATAAACAGGATATTCCTACGGAATTATTAGCTGTTAAAATCTTGAAGTTGCAGCATGTATTTAAAATACCTGGTTGAAGTTTGAGGGAGATTAGTGAAATCTATGATTCGGTGAAGGTTTCTCGCAGATTTTCGCTGAGGTTTACGCAGATTTTCGCAGAGAGATAGTATTTTATAGATGTACGGATTGAAAATGTTAACCCAACTCCGGAGGAGTTCCCTGTTTCTAGAAATGAGCCCCCCTTACCTGCCTCAGGCTCCATAGGAGCCTCCTATTGTGAACATTGTTATTCTTGGACCAATAAAATTGATTGAGATTCCCCTATAGCGTCTATCCCGAAATTTTCTATTTTGACAGGAAAGAAAACTCAAACCGAACATGATGATCAGAACCGCAATTCTAACCCTGTTTTTCTCATTTGTCTTTTTAAATCTGTTTGCACAGGACCGGCAGTTGGTATATGAATCCGGTGGAGAACTGCCGCCGGAGAAGTCATCCTACGACGTCCGCTTTTATGATCTGAATCTGAAACTAGACCCTGCAGACAGCACTGTATCGGGCAGCGTTGGAATTCACTTTGATATCATTCATCCGACCAATATTGTAGCTCTTGACCTGGATCCTCGTCTGGAAATTGAGGCCGTCAATTGGATTGGGGATGAGACCGAACGGCTTGTGCGTTTGGAAAGATTTGAAAACTCCAAGACGTTCAATATCTATTTTCCGGAAACCCTTCAACCGGGGAGCAGCACCTCGCTTGAGGTAGTATATTCAGGCAAGCCACTGGTGGGAGAGAATCCACCCTGGGATGGAGGGATGGTGTGGGATCGAACTCCATCAGGTGAGCCGTGGGTTGGTGTGGCGGTTCAATCGATCGGAGCGTGGACCTGGTGGCCAAATAAAGATCACCCTACAGACAAAGCAGATTCCGTTGCGATTAATTTTACGATGCCGGACAATCTGGTGGTTGCATCGAACGGCCGGAGCCGGGGGGTAACCGACCATGGTGATGGATGGAAAACGTCACACTGGTTTGTCTCAAATCCGATTAACAACTACAACGTGACGGTGAATGCCGCTCCTTATGAGACAATCAGTGAAACCTATACAAGCACAACCGGGGAAGAAATGGATATCACGTTCTGGATCCTTCCGGAGTTCAGAGAGCAGGGTGAGAAACTCTTTCCGCAATTTGCCGAACAGATCCGGTTTTTGGAAGAGATTGCAGGTCCGTATCCGTTTCGAGCTGATAAATATGGAGTAGCCCATGCACCCTACCTGGGAATGGAGCACCACACAATTATAGCGTACGGAGCAAATTTTGAGAATGATAATCTCTTTGGACAAAATGCAGGTTTTGATGATCTGCATCAGCACGAATTGGCTCACGAGTGGTGGGGAAATCTGGTATCGGTTTGGGACTGGCGTGACTTCTGGCTGCATGAGGGGATAGGAACCTACATGCAACCGCTGTATGCCGAGCATCTGAATGGTGAGGAGTCTTACAGGAAGATGATGGAGTTTCTTAGAACACGAATTTCATCCGACAGAGCCGTCGCCCCGAGAGAGTCGATGACATCGCAGGATATCAGAGAAGGGCAGCGCGGTGGGGATGTCTACTACAAAGGCGCATGGTTTATGCATACCCTACGCTATGTTGTGGGAGATGACAATTTTTTCCAAATATTGAGACGATTTGCCTATCCAACCGAAGAGATGGAAAGTGTTACGACCGGCGAACAGGTTCGATATGCTACCACAGATGATCTGCTCTATCTTGCGCAGGACATCAGCGGAATGGAGCTCGATTGGCTCTTTGAAGTTTATTTACGACAGGCTGAACTGCCGGGTTTGAATGTAACACGAGCCGGCCACCGGGTAGTGATAGAGTGGAATGTGCCCCGGAATATGAATTTCCCGATGCCCGTAGAGGTTCGCATAAATAATGAGTTGACAACTCTGATGCCTGAGAATAACCGGATCTCATTTGAGATACCCGAAAGTGCGAGTCTTGAAGTAGACCCAAACCACTGGATACTGAAAAAACTTTAATCTAACATGATACCCAATACTCAAAATCAAAAGACCATGAGAATACACCTGATTTTATTGATACTGATAAGTGGGCTTGCAACTTCTTTACAAGCTCAGCAAACCTATATCCATGCCGGAGCACTTTTTGATGGCACAGGTGAAGAGCTTCGCTCAAATGTTACGATTATTGTGGACGGAGATTCAATTGTGGAGGTTCGTGATGGATTTTTACAACCCGACTCGGAAAGCACACTGATTGACCTGAGCGATAAAACCGTATTGCCGGGGTTGATTGACCTCCATGTTCATCTGGAAAATGAGACCAGTCCGAATAACTACCTCGACAGATTTACGAAAAATCCGGAAGATGTAGCGTTTGAGTCATCAATGTATGCAAAACGAACCTTATTGGCCGGATTTACAACGGTTCGTGATCTTGGCGGCACAGGTGTAAATACCTCTTTGAGGGATGCTATTGCAGCGGGATACGTGGACGGACCGCGAGTGATTAGTGTTGGAAAGTCGCTGGCTACAACCGGCGGACATGCCGATCCAACCAACAGCTTTAAACGAGAGCTGATGGGGAGTCCCGGGCCGGAATCGGGTGTGGTAAATGGTGTGGCGGAAGCACGCGAAGCGGTTCGTCAAAACTACAAGCTGGGTGTTGATCATATCAAAATTACGGCAACCGGGGGTGTATTAAGTGTGGCAAAGTCGGGGCAAAATCCACAGTTTATGGATGATGAATTGGAGGCAATAATAGAAACCGCACGCGACTACGATATGCATGTTGCAGCTCACGCCCATGGAAAAGAGGGGATGCTTCGGGCGGTGAAAGCCGGTGTGCATACCATTGAGCATGGAACCTACATGGATCAGGAGGTGATGCAGGCTATGGTTGATAACGGAACGTACTACGTACCAACCATTACAGCCGGTAAATTTGTTGCCGAAAAAGCAGAAGAGGAGGGTTACTATCCTCCGCTTGTGGTACCAAAAGCCAGGGAAATTGGTCCACTTATTCAAAATACATTTGGTGAAGCATACAGGTTTGGTGTGAAAATCGCTTTTGGAACAGATGCCGGTGTTTTTTACCACGGCGATAATGCCAGGGAGTTCGGCTTTATGGTAGAAGTGGGAATGCCGGAGGAGGAAGCTTTACTCAGTGCAACTCAAACAGCGTCTGTTGTTTTAGGTTTGGAAGATCAGATAGGCAGTGTGGAAGCCGGTAAATTTGCCGATTTAATTGCGGTGGCCGGAAATCCTCTGACGGATATTACGATTTTAGAGGATGTGCGTTTTGTGATGAAGGAGGGAGTGGTTTACAAAAACGATTAGACTAAACTTCTTATTTTGACATGAAATAGAAAAAGCCCGGCGTTAAAACCGGGCTTTTCCTTATAAAGTTGATTGATTGTTTGTTTTAATCACCAAAGAGTGATTTAAGAAATTTTCGATGTTTCTCTCTGTTCTTTTGAACCAGTAAGGGCACACCAAAAGCATAGTCTACGATCTTATCCGTAAAATCGTGACTGACTAAGTTGCCAATCTTTTTGGACTTTAAAGATACGATGATGAAATCAATTTGATCTCTTACAACCTGCTGATAGACTTCATCCGCAATCTTGCCTTTTTTGTGCAGTGTAAGTTCAAAATGAACATCGTCTGAAATGCCGTTATCGTTCTTAAATTTCTGCATCTTTTTCTCAATTTTTCGATCCACATCTCTCTTTTCTTCTTCAGAAAGCGTGTACGGGAAAAACTGAGCGCGATATCTGTAAATATGCTGTGCAGTCACGTTATCTGTATCTACCAGTCCATTAGCGGTTATAATCGATTTTGCTGATTCCTCTGAAAAATCGACGGGTACCAGAACTTTTTCCAGACTGTAGCGACTGTTCTCAGGTACAAAAAGAACGGATGAAGATACGTACTTCAGTATTCTTTTTGGTATCACACCCTCTCCGGTGTACCCGATTTTTTTACCCATCAGAATTAGATCAGGCTCAAGAGAATTTGTTACATCAATGATCTGATCCGTAGGTTTACCTTGTTTGATGATAATTCTGACTTCAATTGAATCGTCATCGAAATGGCCACTCACTTTTTCATGAAGTTCATTTCGGATCAAGTCCAAAAACTCCTCTTCGGTCTCTAATTCAGGGAATTGTTCCACAATTTCCAAGGCCGTAGGCCCGGATTCAATGGTGTGGAAAAAGGTGATGGTTTTCGGCTTTACTACAGATGTTAAAAATGCCGTATACCCGATTAGTATCTCGTCCATATTGGAGAGATCAAGACATGCCAGCCAGTGTTTTGAATTAATCATAGTATCCTCAATTCGATTTTCTTTGTTTTTGAATAGCGTTCATTACCAGATCTCTGTAGGATTTCCGCTCCTTATCCCGATCTTTGCGCAGCAGATCCTCATGCTCTTGTTGCAGTCCCTGTTGCAAGCTGTAGCACATTACAAGAAGAACGATTACAAATGGAAGTCCGGTACTGATAGCACCTGCCTGAAGAGCGGTAAGACCGCCACCAACCAATAGTACTGCAGCAACAAGTCCCTCAGTTGAAGCCCAGAAAATTCGCTGTCCAACCGGAGCATCAAGTTTACCACCGCTTGTCAGACCATCTATTACCAGAGAGCCTGAGTCAGATGAAGTAACGAAAAAACTCAGTACCAGGATAATAGCCAGAAAGGATGTAATTGTTGCCCATGGGAATTGATCAAGCAGTATAAATAGTGATGTTGTTTGATCTGCCTCAACAGCTGATGCAATTTCAGCAATACCGTTTGTTTCCAGGAATATTGCGCTTCCGCCAAATCCGCTCATCCATAAAAATGTAATGAGTGTCGGTACAATTAGTACCCCCAGTACAAACTGTTTTACAGTTCGTCCTCTTGAGATACGGGCAATAAACATTCCTACATACGGTGACCAGGAGATCCACCAAGCCCAGTAGAAAACAGTCCACGTAGACATAAATGACCCCTCCTCATACGACTGAGTCCAGAATGCAAACGATGGGAAATTTTGAGCATAATGCCCGATGTTCTGAATAAAGGAGCTAAAAATGAAGAACGTCGGTCCTACAACAAGGATAAAGAGTAGAAAGAGAGCAGCAATACGAATATTGAACTCACTCAAAACTTTCACTCCCTTGTCAATACCGAGCACTACAGAAATTGTAGCAATGGCTGTTACGCCGACAATGATAAAGACTTGAAGCATGGTTGTATTTTCAAGTCCAAAAACATATTCGATACCGGCGCCTGCCTGGGAAGCTCCGAGTCCTAAAGAGGTAGCCAAGCCAAAAAGTGTGGCCAAAACTGCTAAGACATCAATGACATCACCCATCCATCCGTTAATACGATCACCTAAGAGTGGATAAAAAACCGAGCGAAAAGAGAGTGGGAGCTTTCGGTTGAAGGCAAAAAATGCAAGTGCAAGTGCCACGATAGCATAAACGGCCCATGCGTGAAGGCCCCAATGCAAAAAAGTAACTCCCATCGCATCGCGAGTGGCTTCAATGGTTCCGGCCTCAGCGTGTGGCGGGTAGAGAAGGTGCCACATCGGTTCAGCTACAGCAAAGAACATCAGTCCAATACCCATTCCGGCACTGAATAACATGGCAAACCACGCAGCTGTGCTGAAATCCGGTTCGGCATCTTCACCGCCTAATCGGATATTACCATATTTGCTAAATGCAAAATAAAGAGCAAAACCGATAAAGATGTTTACGGCTGCGACAAATAGCCAGCTCGCCCATTCAGTAACTCCTGTTTGAATGGCGCTGAACGTCTCTTCGGCCGCCTCACCTGCTATTAAAGTTCCGACAATTAAAACTGTAATCAATATTACAGAAGGCCAGAATACAGGTTTATGTATATCAAAAAGTTTATTAATACCGGTTTTTTCTGACTCCGGTCTGTCGTCTTGTCCTCGTAAAGCCATACGTATATCACCTTTAATTAAGGGTTAAAGTGCTCAGCGGCTAATAATAGAGTTTTTGAGCGTTTCAAGAAGATAAGATCTTATCTTCAAAAGAATTAGCCGCTAAACACGATCAGGATAGTGATTTAATCTGTGGATTAGAAGTAGAATCCAATATTGATATTAAATCGGATATTATATTCGGATTCTCCCAGTCCGAGATCCTCATGACCGGGTCCAACTCCCACGCCAAAGCTATCCGTTAACCAGGGTTGATTCACTCCCTGTGCTATATCAAAATAGGTGAATACGGGTCCTGCCGATACAAGAAAGCCGGTAATGTTTTGTATGGTGTATTCAAAATTGTCATCCAGTGTCAGATTATCACCGGTTGCTCTCGTAGTTGTTCCTTCACCTACTGTATTGCTCATATAACTGAAGTCGTTATAGAAGTTGATATTGGTGATGGGTCCCCAATCTACATCATAAGAGTACGACAGCCCAAGAGTAGCAATCCATGCCTCCGTGGATACCTCATAAGGAATTCCATAGGCTCCCATATAAACCGTGCTAAGGTCTGTCCCTGAATTATCGGCTACATCCATACCGTAGTACAGAAACTGAGGCTTGATGTTGAAATTTCCCCGGTTTAAGTCTGCATGAACGGCAAATGCATACTGGCTATCCATTTCTTCACGAACGGAATTGTAAAGTTGTCCATACTGAATGGAGGCACCCACTTCGCCATTATCAAGCTGATAAGCCCCTCGAACGTTAAACTGGTTTCTTTCGGTAAGTGAAGCATTGCCTCCGGGTATCACATCATACGCGTAGCGTCCGGAACCACCGCTTCCAAAATTTCCGGTACCGCCAACGGGTCCTTCAGGATCGGCCTGGAAGAAGTAGGCGAAATCCCACTGCATGTTATCCGTTGTTTTAGTGACTTTTACACCCATATCGTGATCATCCTCAAGACCAACATAATAGGGAAGGCTGAACCACCAGTTATTGGAGTTGTATTGCAAATTACCAAAGGGTACCTGGGTTACACCAAGCTGCATTTGTGTCTCTTCAGTGAAGTTATATTCCAACCAACCCTGTTTTATAAAGTGAGTACCGAAGGTAGGGTAAAATCGATATTCAAAATTTAACCCTATTCCACCGGGATTATCATATAGTACATTGATTCTCCAGGTGTCCATTGTAAACTGCGAACTTTGAGCATCAATGTCGCTTTCGTAGCTGGTCAACAGCATATTGTATCGAAGTGCGCCACCTACATGTAGCGAAGATTCATCCTCGGATTGTGCTTCTGCAATAAAAAGCAATCCGGTGAACAAGGTGAATATAACACCAATTAAAAATGTAGTAGTCAGTTTAAATAGTCCTCTCATGGTTTGTTGTTTAGTTAGTGTTTGTTTGAGTTAGCTATACATAATGAAAAGGAATTGAGGTTGAATAATTCCAATTATTTAGGGCTTTCGGAATTCTTTACATCTAAAGTATTGTTCAGTGAACGTTTACACAGATTTTCAAACCTTAAAATTAATCTATGAAGACCCTTATTTGGTACAGAAACGACCTTAGAATTGAAGATCATGAGCCTTTTGTGCGAGCGTCAGAAACAGGTCAGGTAGCTGCACTTTATTGCTTCGACCCCAGGCAGTTCAAGAAACTGGAGTACGGATTTTCGAAAACAGGTTCATTCCGTGCTCAGTTTTTAATTGAATCTGTGCAAGCACTCCGGAAAAAATTAAGAGATGCAGGAGGGGACTTGTTGGTCAGGATCGGTAAACCCGAAGAGATTATTCCGGGTATAGTGAATGAGTTGGGTGTGGATCAACTTTTCTACCACGCTGAAGTTACCCCCGAAGAGATCCGGGTAGAGAATAACGTTCAAAACTCAGTAGAAATACGTAGTCGAAAGTTTTGGGGACATGAGATGTATCACCCTGATGATATGCCATTCTCTTTGGATAATATTCCCGGAGTGTTCACACAGTTCAGAAAGAAAGTGGAGAAAAAAAGTGAGGTTCGGAAACCTTTGCCTGTTCCTGAGAATGTAGAATTTGTTGAGATCAATAACCCCGGTGAACTACCGGATTTGAATGATTTAGGTTTAATGAAGGGAGATCTGGATGACCGATCAGTCTTAAATTTTAAAGGGGGAGAAGACGAGGCGTGGAAACGATTGGAGCATTATTTCTTTGAAAGTGATGAGCTTAGAAATTATAAGTTTAAACGAAATGGTCTGCTTGGCGCAGATTTCTCCTCCAAGTTTTCACCGTGGCTGGCTCACGGATGTATTTCTGCCCGATCGATTCATGATCAGGTTGAGAAGTATGAGAAAGACGTACATAAAAATGTATCCACATACTGGATGAAGTTTGAGCTGATTTGGCGTGACTATTTCCGTTACTCAGCCCGGAAGCACGGGGCAAAAATTTTCAAACTGGGGGGGATTCAGGAGAAAAGTCTGGATAAGAGGACTGATGAAAAAACTTTCGAGAAGTGGAGTGAAGGCAAGACTGGGATCCCGTTTATTGACGCAAATATGCGTGAGTTGAAACGGACTGGATACATGAGCAATCGCGGAAGGCAAAATGTTGCAAGTTTTCTGGCACAAAATCTCAATTTTGATTGGCGATGGGGTGCTGCATGGTTTGAGTCCCTGCTTCTCGACTACGATGTGTGCAGCAATTGGGGAAACTGGGCATATAACTCAACCGTGGGGCACGATCCGCGCAACCGGTATTTTAATATTGTAGGGCAGGCGCAAAAATATGATTCAGACGGCGATTATGTCCGCCACTGGCTGCCGGAGTTGAAATATGTACCGGATGAGTTTGTCCATGAGCCGTGGAAGATGAGCGAAGATCAACAAAAGCTTAATGAGTGTATTATAGGGGAAGATTATCCAAAACCGATGATTGATCTGGAGCAGAGCTATGAGGAGATAAAAGAGCGAGGGTAAATCACATTCATTAAGATCAACAACTTACACTTAGTCTTTAAACTTGTATATGTTTTGCTGATAACTTACTATGTGAAATGCTAAAATCAGGAAAACAAATGGCGTCTGAGTTTATCAGGTTGCTTGTATTGGAAAAAGTTCGGTCGCTATCTTTTGGAAGAGATCTGGTTTCCGGTCTGATGGTATTTATTTTTGTCGGTTTTATCCTGTTCTATCTTGTTGGGCTCTCCGTTTATCTTGGCACCATATTAAAAAATTTATTTGAGGTTCAGGATGTGCCGGCATTTCTAAATAAAGCTGCATTTTTTTATCTGTTGGCTGAGTTTTTGATTCGCTTTATGATTCAAAAGAAGCCGCTTTTTGATCTGAACAGTTTTCTGCACCTGCCCATTAAAAAGTCCGGCGTTATCCACTATTTGCTGGCAAGATCGCTTTTTTCACCCTTCTCCCTCCTGGTTATCATCCTCTTTGTACCGATAACCATTTCTGATATAAACCCGGTTTACGGTCCGCTTTATTCATCACTCTGGCTGGCTACACTCTTCTTTTTCAGCATCGCTCTGCATTATTTTGTACTCTGGCTAAAAGAAGTGAATAACGAGCGATTTGTAGGCACGGCATTCGTTTTTGTGATTGCCGTAATACCTTTTGTGTTGCTTTACTTTGATCTCTACAATTTCGGTGAAGTTACGGCTTCCTTTTTCACTCTCTCCTTATCGGGACCGATACCGCTGATTGTAAGTTCTTCAGCAACTGTTTCTTGTTATATGCTTATCCACAAGAGATATATTGGAAACGCTTATCTCGATCGATTTACAAAACAGGGTTTTGCTTTTATGAGTGGGGCCGGCACGGATCTGTTCAGCCGATTTGGTGTGGCAGGCACATATGCCGACACTGAGCTGAAATTGATCCTGCGTCATAAAAAAAGCCGAGGATTTCTTTTAATATCACTATTTGCTCTTTTCTACGGCCTATTTATGTACAATATGGAATCCGATGCATCTTTGATGGAAGCTTCCGGGCTCTATCTTTTCGTGGGCATATTTATTGTCTCCATCTTCTTTATTAATTATGGGCAGCTATTTCTAAGCTGGAATTCATCCTCTTTTGATTTTTTCATGGTGCAGCAGCACGGACTTGAGGCGCTATTTCGAGGAAAGCTATTGCTAATGATTGTCATCTCTTTCTTTTTATATCTGCTTTCTATTCCGTTCATCTATTTCGGGTGGCAGGTCTTGATTTATCACACGGTAGCTATCCTTTATACTGCAGGAATTGGCATTCATATAGTTGTCAGAATTTCACTTTGGGAACCTAAACCGATGGATATCAATAAGGGAGTAATGTTTAACTACGAAGGAGTTGGTTTTGCACAATTTCTAATGGGTATTCCCTTTTTTGTGCTTCCATATGTTATTTATGTACCTGTAAGCTATCTGTTTGATTCCTATTCGGCTATGGCCGCTGTAGGACTTTTTGGGCTTACTGGTATTGTCTTTTACGATAAGATTGTTTCATACAATGTTAGGCAACTTCAGGCTAAACGTCATCAAATTTCATCAACATTCAGGCAAGGGACATGATAAAAGCTGAAAACTTAAAAAAGGTATACGGACAGGATGTGGCTCTGAATATTGAAGAATTAAGGATCGAAACGTCGGAATGTTTTGGTCTTGTGGGGAATAACGGAGCCGGCAAAACCACGCTATTTCGCTTGATTCTGGATTTGATCCGGGCATCTTCTGGCAGAGTCACCATTGATGGAGAAGATGTCTCAAAATCCGAAGAGTGGAAGAGTTATGTGCGATCCTACCTGGATGAACACATGCTGCTCTCTTTTCTTTCTCCTGCCGAATATTTTGAGACACTCAGAAAGATTTACGGTTTAGGGGAGCAGGATCTGGAGAGACACCTGGAGAAGTTCAGTTCGTTATTCAATGGCGAAATTATCGGTAAGAAAAAATACATTCGGGACCTTTCGAAAGGAAACATCAAAAAAGTTGGAATTGCCGCAGCCTTTCTTGGTAGTCCATCAGTTATTCTCCTCGATGAACCCTTTGAAAATCTGGATCCTACATCACAAAGCCGTCTGAAAAGAATTGTTATGGATGAGCGGGAGACCAATGGTACCACATTTCTTATTTCAAGCCATGATCTGGTCCACGTTACCGATATCTGCAATCGAATCGTTCTGCTCGAAAAAGGCCATGTGTTGCGGGACCTGAAAGATGAAAAAGAGGTGATGGCCGGCGCACTAACCGACTATTTTGACCGGTAATGGAAGTAGATTTCTCAATGCGTTCGCTCTGCTCTCTTACTCGAGATAACAAAGGAACTTTCAGATCTATCTCGGCCCTCCCTCCGGCGAACTGCACGCCGCAAGGAGGGATTCTGTTAATGAACAGGCGACGTATCAGACACTGGTCTGTCCGGGATTGGAGTTGCAAAACAGCGAGAATGTTATGCCTTTACGGCGGGCGGTAATCAGGTTTATTCTAAGTATGAATCATATGCCCGCCTCTTTAAAACCCATGCCCTTGTCATCTCGACCGA
>CAYNZY010000037.1:109-26691 GCA_964401805.1 uncultured Rhodohalobacter sp. | reverse complement strand
TGGGCGCTCCCCTGATGTTTCCGTTTGGCCTTTCTGTTGATTTGCTGAATGAGTCACTCTTATGGACTGCAAAATTTGGCTCTTTAATGGTGGGAATCGGATTGGGGATAAATCTGTGGTTTATGGCTCGAGCCTTACCGAATCGAAATAGATGGATCTGGACGTTCGTTCTCGCAATGTTGGTTTTGAAAGTTACAGTTCAATTAGCTGCTGTTTTCTTACCTGAAACACTTTGGCTGGGACAGCATGGATTGCGTGTTTTATATCTGCACCTTCTGTTGCTTGGGTTTGTGAGCTCAATGTTTTTTGCAGCATTTCATACAGTAAACAACCGAATTTCAAAAGCAGGCCTCTACTTGTTTGTAGGTTCAGTAACTGTGCTGATACTTACACTTGTACTAATCAGCGGATTGTGGCCGCCCGCCTGGCAGCCGAAAAATGTGTATCAATGGGTGACGGTTGGAGCGATACTGCCATCTATTGCGATAGCGGCGGAGTTAGTCACTACAGTGTATTGGAAGTTTAAACAAGGATAAAACTACACCTAATTTGTGTTCCAAAAGTTGTTGAAATAGAAAAGAAGCTTCATCAATGAAATAAAAACTACTTTTTAAGCAGTTCCCAAAATCCCCGAGGTGAAATGATCTTAAGTTGAGAAACCTTATTTGAAATAACTAAGAGGTCTTTATCTCCGGTCACCAAAACATCTGCATTTGCTCTCAGTGCTGATTCTAAAATCCATCGGTCGTCCTCATCCCTTACTTTGATTTCGGAAGGTTTATCAGGTGTTGGTTCAACGTGATGTTGTCGTATAAATTGAAGAACACTTTGAACCTTTTTTTCAGGAACATTCAGTTTATTCAACAAAACACTTTTAAGTTCATCTAAAACAATTTCTCCTGTTATTAGTTGATGGTCTAAAAGTATTATCTCGAGTAAATCGGCACACAATCCTCTTGCTGTAAATGCACTGACAAGAACATTTGTGTCAGCAAAAATTTTCATGCAGATCTTTTGAAAAAGTTAGTGTGTGAGGAACTTGTATTGAGAAGAAGTTGATTGCATCCAGTTTTTATGAAACTTCACGGAAGACATCTTCATCGGTAAGCCACCCTTGCGTCTCTCCATACGGTAGCAACTCTTTACGAAGTTGATGAAATGATTCCACAGTAAGCTGACGCTTTAGAGCATGACGTACAAATTCACTTTTTGTTTGGCCTGATCGTTTAGAAGACTCCTCAAGAAGCTGATCAAGTTCTTTATCTATCCTAACGGTAAGTGTAGTTTCCATGATAATCCAAAATTCATATGTACTTCAATGTAATACATTCAGAACGGTCAGAAAATTAAGATCGTATTTTACTGTCCGGTAACATTCATCTGAACCCGATAAACTGAGTTTGGTGCGGTCACGTATAAACTGCTGTAATCCGAATCGCCCCAGGTCAGATTTGTGATACGCTCATCAAACTCTATGATTTGTACACGGTTACCTTCTGTATCAAATATTGACAGTCCGCCGGGTCCTGTGGAGTAAACCCTGCCTTCAGAATCTGTTTTCATTCCGTCTGCAGCACCGGTATTGTCTCTTTCGCCAACGCTGGCAAATAGTGACTGATTCTCAACTGATCCGTCGTCGAGCAGATCGAACTGAAAAATTTGTCCGGTTGCAGAATCGTTCACATAAAGTTTTGATTCATCCGGTGAAAGTGCAATTCCATTTGGATAATCAAACCCATCAAAAAGAAGCGTGAGGGTGCTATCTTGATCAAGCCTGTAAACACCGCTGAAGTCCAATTCCCGATCTTCCTCAGAAACGCCAAATGGCGGATCTGTAAAAAAGATTTTCCCGTCAGACCGGGCAACCAGGTCATTCGGACTGTTCAACCGGCTTCCATTAAATTCTTCGGCCAATACGGAGAGAGATAAATCGTCATTGACCCGAGAAACTTGGCCGCTATGCTGGGCAAGCAATATGGTTCCATCAGGCGAGGAGGTGATACCATTTGAATTACCGCTTGGCTCAATGTAAACTTCAGATTCTGTGTTACCCGGTTCCCACTTGTAGATAACATTGGCCGGTATATCACTAAATAAAAGATATCCATCGGGATGCCAATAGGGACCCTCTGTAAACTGGAAACCCTCCGTAATAGCTTCCGGTTCACCAAGCGTCAGCTCAGTTTCGCTTGTGCAGGAAAAAAGAAAGATCAGTAAGAAAAAGGTTATACCTGATAACAGTGTGGCTAAGCGAATCATAAGCTTGTGATTTAAAGTGGTGATTTGATGTTATACCGATACAAGGATGTAATAAAGCTATTTTAAAAATAGCAATGAAATCTGACTATTCAGAGAAGGGGTCCAGAATTAAAAAGCCGAATCGCAGCAGCAGTTTTTCAGCATTGGTAAGTTCAGAGTATTCGCTCGCAACGGCTTTCGCCAGCTCAGGCTTATCGGTTATTAAGCCGGAAACTCTTTTTTCAAGCATATCAACCATACTGCCCGTAGAATTTACGGTCCATGCGTAAACAGGCTGATTCCTGGAAGCATAGTTTTGAATCATTTGGGTTGTAACATTCTGTTGATTCATTGCCAGGAAATCCATCGGTATTCGGCTAAGGTCACCGGCAGCTACAGCAGAGAGGTAACCCATGGGGATATTGGGCGACAGGCTTTTCACCTGTTGAACGGCATCGACGGAGAGTGACATCAGCATTACCTGATCTTCCATTTTATTCTCCTGAATCAGGCGTATCGTCTCTTCAGCTAACTCTTCTCTGAATCCATAATATTTTAGTTCTATCATCAAGCCAATTTCACCTTTGGCCATCTTCAGATATTCTGCAAGAGTTGGAATGACGAGCAGCTGATCAGGATAGTCATTGTCTGAATAGAGCTCTAATTGGTGCAATTCATTAAGCGTCATTTCATTGATGCGTCCGGGATGACCGGCTACTCGCATCAGATCGGCATCGTGCAGAACAACAGCTCTGCCATCGGCCGTAAGCTGCACATCTATTTCTGCATAATCTGTACCCAGTTGAATAGACTCTTGCAGCCCGGCAAGACTGTTTTCAGGTGCTCCGCCGCCGAGAGCTCGATGAGTAATGATTTCGGGCCTGTATTCGTCGCTTTCGGGTGACCGGGTCAAAATGAGGCTTGAAATGGTACTGCTGAAAATTAAGAAGGATAAAATTACCGCGAGATATTTTGGCCGTCCGATCCACCGAAGCGCACGAATTGTTTTTTTGGTAAGCTGTAACATTCCCGGAGATACGACCGCTTTATGTTCGCGAATGTAGATGTAATAAAATTTTGTGATAATAGCGGATAGGAGTGAAAATCCTACAAAGGATATTGAGGCGGTAATGATAAAACTGAGGATTAAATAACTTCCTGCAAACGCGGCAAGAATACGGAGTGAGTCGCTGATATCAAAAATCCAGGTGCTCAACGTTGCAAATGAAAAGATGAGAATAGTGTCAGAGATCAATCGGATCACAAACCAAAAGAAGACGGCAACGCCAATACTTTTTATAAAAACAAGCATTTTGGTAAATGGAAGAGTCCATGCTTCTTTTAAAGCTTCTCGAAGTGACCGCCTGCCGTCCAGATATGATGGGAGTGCCGGGAGTGAAAAGCCAAGGATAATAAGCACACCAATCCCCCATAAACCGACCCAGATTCCCCCAAAAGTAATGGCTCTGTACCATTCCGGCGGTGTGGCCGATAAGTAGTAATTGATATCAAACTCAGTTAGGTAGGTTTGATAAATACCCAAAATACCGGCAAAAAGAGGCAGTGCTAAAATGGTTGCGGCACCTATGGTAATTGCGCAAAGCCTGATCAAAAGATGCGCTCGCTGAGTTATCCGAACCGTTGTGGAGGTAATTGATACATTTCTCCCCCGAAGTTCATCCGTAATAATTTGAAACAGTCCGGCATATCGAATGGTGGTACCGGATAAGGTTATGAGAAGAATTAAAAAGAGATAGGAAAAACCGGATGGTGATAGAGCAAATTGAATAAGTTCGCTATTTCCGGCAGGCAGACGATCGCCCCGAAAAACACCCCAGTGCACCATGGCTATAAAAACCGGAGCCAGAATTGCGGTAAAAAAAGCATACACGACGAGGGTCCATCCGGCCATCGGTTTCCACAGCAAAACCAACGATCTCCATGAGGAGCGAAATGTAGACGAAAAAAAGAATTGAACCAGCCAACTCATAAAGACTATCCGGATATACTGAAAATATGAACATTGTTTTGGGTGCAGAATAATAAGCCGGCTATTTCAAAAAACCATAGATTATAAATGATATTGTTGACCTTATTGTTTTTTAAATAATGGATACATGTGTTTTTCAAAATAAATAGTAACTGATGTTAGGATGGATAAACGATTAAAAAGAGTGCAGAAAAAAGCAGAGGAACTGCATGTTGATAAAATTAAGCGACATATTTTTTTGTGTGCAGATCAATCAAACCCCAAATGTTGTAAGCATGAAATGGGAATTCAATCGTGGAATTTTTTAAAAATGCGCTTGAGGGAGCTAAATCTTGAAGGAGCCGGTGGAATTTATCGGACTAAGGCAAACTGCCTGAGAATTTGTAAGCGAGGGCCGATCGCAGTGGTCTATCCCGAAGGAACCTGGTATCACTCCTGCACACCGGACGTTTTGGAAAGAATTATTCAAGAGCATTTAATTGGCGGAAACCCGGTTGAAGATTACCTCATTACACAGCACTCTTTAAATCCCGATTAAAATGGATAATTATATCTACCTGATCATCGCAGCGATTTTGATAATGCCTCTGAGCGGTTTGGCTCAATCTGAATCTGAAGTCGATTCGCTTCAGACATTAGCAGAAGAGAAATTTAATAAAGGGGATGAGAAAGAGAGTTTAGATATCTATCAGGAGATTCTCAGCCGTGATTCTACTCACTATGATGCACTTTGGAATGCCAGCCTGATCAACTCAAGGCTGGGTTATCAGCTTGGGGACGATGAAGAGGACAAGCAGTTGGATTATTACGATGAAGCTTTGGTCTTGGCGGATCGAGCAATTGACCATCATGGTGACAAAGGACACTCATACTATGTGAAAGCCGTAGCCCTGGGCCGATGGAGTGAATTGCAGGACACCGATACCCGGATTGAGACCTCTCATGAAATCAAGGAGAATATTGAGGAAGCTGTTGAACTGATTCCAGACTATGCCCCGGTTTGGCATCTTTATGGTGTTTTTCATTCAGACGTAGCAAATATCAGTGGAGCGGAAAAGTTTGCGGCCAATTTGATTTCTGAGGGTGTTCCCGATGGAAGTAATGAGAAGGCCGAAGAGTATTTGAAAAAATCGATCGATATGATGCCCGAGAGTATATTGTTTCGATTGGATCTGGCCAAACACTATCTGAAAGTGGACGATGATGATAAGGCACGTGAGGTTTTGGAAGAGATAAAGGAGATGGAGATTACGCTGCCAAATGAAGGTCAGCTCAAAGAGGAAGCTAGTCAGCTTTTAGAAGAGTTGTGATCAGAGATATAAAATGTTTGGATAATTTGGTTAAATAAATTTTGCACTTACGAAATACTCGTCAAATTACATCTGCGCACACTGCGCCTCCGCGGTGAAAACCACATTCATCAATGAACGATCACATCCTGATCGGTCCCATCTCCATTACCTTGATTCCGATTCTGAAAAAGACGTATCAGGTTTGAAATGCCGTATAATAGCATAAAGGCTGCGATAAAATAGGCCACTGATTCGGGGTTCATCAAAATCAGAACAGCGATAATGAGGGTGAGAAAACCCATTATGGCAAATTGAAACCCCATCAGCATGATGAGACCGAAAAACCCAAGAAAAAGGGCAAAAGTGTAGGGGATCAGTTCAGGGAAGATGAAAATCAGTACCCCGGCTACAATTGGAAAACCCGAGATGAAAGAAGGAACCCGGGCGTACATAAACATCAACCCAAGGGCAAGCAGATAACCGCCTGCAATCAGGTAGAGAAAGTTTGGATATATGAGAACCAGGGCTCCGGTGACCAGCGCCAGCAGCGCAGTTAAGACCTGGCGCTCTCTCGATTTTTGTGGTGTGGAAGATATTTGAAACTGAAATTGCATGGGTTGTTGATTTGGTTCAGGCCTCCGTCAGATCGTTGTTTTTTGGGTCGTTTGGCAGAGTACTCGTGGCACGACTCAAAGGCGTGCCACGAGTGGTTTAATACATTAATTTAAATAATTGATAGCATCGGCAGAAACTGTTTCCTCTGATAGATTGATAAATTCTTTAGTGTTTTCGGGAAGTCGAAGTAACTCTATAGCCAATTTCTTGTTACAAAGAGAGCCATTTCTGATCTTAATGTAATCAGGGTAAGACGAAAATCTCCACTCTTCAATATTTGTGACCAAACCAGCGCGTAAAGGATTTTGATGAATATAGTGAAGGCAATATTGTCCGTAGAAGTATTCTTCACTCGCATCTGATATATTCTTGAACTTGGTGTTTTGTCTGAAAAGAGAACCGCTTCGGCTTTCTTGTTTGTTTATGGCTTTCGTATATGAACTTAGAAGTGTTCGTAAACCAATAACATACTTCTCATAATCAAACTGAGCTTTAGTGAATGCAAGAAAGTGAAAATGATTTGGCATTAAGCAATAGGCAAAAATATGGAGGTGAGGGAGAAAGTGTTTTCTTACTTTTCTAAGGAAATAAATATAGTTTCTTTCTTCAAAAAAGATCGGGTCCCTATTATTCCCCTGATTGTATATGTGATATAGACTCTCTTTTTCCATATGTGTGGTGTTTTAAAACTCGTGGCACGACTCAAAGGCGTGCCACGAGTAACCTGAGTAATAAACATAATAAATAATACCCGTCTGACCGCTTGGAGCGGTCTGACGGGGATCGTTTACCTTTTCATTATTTCCTCAATATCCTTGATCTCTTTCGGTACATCGGTCAAATTCTCGTATCCATCTTCGGTGATAATGAGATTGTCTTCAATTCGGATACCGCCAAAGTTCAGGAGTGACTCAACTTTATCTGCATTCAGGTATTTGGCCTGTTCTGCATTTTCCAGGGCCGGCTTTAGCAGAGCTGGGATAAAGTAAATTCCCGGCTCGATGGTAATGACCATTCCCGGCATCAGCTCTCGGCGTACACGCAAGAACTTAATTCCCGGACGATCAATACGTTCCACACCCTGTGGATAGCCTCCTACGTCGTGGGTGTCGAGTCCAAGAAAGTGACCTAGACCATGCGGAAAGAAGAGGGCAAAAATGTTGTTCTCCATCATGTCATCAATATCGCCTTTTACAACTCCGAGCTCCTTCAGACCGTGCAGTATGATCCGGCTGGCTCCCATATGAAGATCTTCCATTTTTACCCCGGGCTTCACATTATCGATACTTTTGTTAAGTGCATCCAATACAATCTGGTAAATAGCAGCCTGATCTCCCGAAAAGCGCCCATTTGCAGGGTAGGTTCGTGTAACATCCGATGCATACCCTTCACATTCGTATCCTGCGTCAATCAGATAGAGGTCGCCGTCATTTATTTTATCCCTGTTTTCAACGTAGTGCAGAATGGCACTGTTGGTACCCCCTGCATGGATTCCTGTATAAGCCGGTTGGAGCAGCCCATTTGATGTTTGATGGTAGTCGAAAACGCCCTTCATTTCATATTCGTGCATGCCCGGTTTCAAAGCTTTCATCGCCTCCAGGTGGGCGATATTGTTAACACGGGCAGATTCCCTCAGAAGATCCAGTTCATGATCCGTTTTGATACACCGGCAAAAGGTAAGTGCATCCTGAAGAGTATCGGTTTCTACATTAAACTCGCGGTTTAAGTCTTCTATGAACTCTGCCTGTTCTTCATCCAGGCAGTAGACCGTGGAAGGGGACAATTTTTTTAAGACAGACAAAATATCATTGGCGCGGTGCAGATGATCCGGTTCATACTCTTTCTGAACCTGATCATTGCTCTTGATCTTGCCATGCCACACAGCAAACTGAGCATCACGTTCCGGGGCAAAGAGATGGTAGTCGCCTGATTTAATATCCAGTACCGCGTGATATTCCGGTTCGTTTACTCCGGTCAGGTACCAGAAGTTGCTCTCCTGACGAAACGGAAATTCAAAATCTGTACCGTAGCGGTACATAATATCAGCGCCTTTCAAATAAATAACGCCATCTTGATTTTCTTCAAATAGAGAGAGCAGTTTTTTGCGATGCAATTTTGTGGACATGGGTAATAAAGTCTGATTTTCGTTTTGGGAATGTTTAAAACAAGAGACTTAATGTACAGTTTCGCCAGATTAAACGAAAAATCTCATCAGATAATGGGGGAGTTGCTCAATTAACTTTTTGCTGAAGCCTTGTTCGAAAAAGGGGAGGTGGCTCGCGGCATCCATCTCATTAAAAGTTCCGGATTGGTAGAGTTTGGCGGATGCGGGCTGACGCTCCGAGAGCCTGTTTAAATTGACTGATAAGATACCGTGATTCTGCCCTTTTTTATTCAAGATGGCGATAAGGTGTGTTGATCCGGCAGGCGTTCCAATAAATGAAATGGCCAATTTTTGTTCGTTATCAACAACCGGAATTCTATAGTACTGCTGTAGGGCAAAATTAAAGGGTGAACTCGGGAAATCGAGATAGGTTTTCTGCCAGTCGATGGCATCACTCCAAAAGTGTTTGATTGATTTCTGAAGGGTATCTTCAGTTGAAGTTGTAAACTTACCGGCGCAAAATCCGCGATCCCGCCAATAGTTAAAATCCCGATCAATCTCAGAGAGTTTTTTTGCCGATTTGATGGGGAAGTCCGGATCTGAGGTCTCTTCAATGGCAGAAACCGAATGGTTTTCAACCTTGTACCAAAGGTCGGTGATGCCATTTGTAAGGCAGATATAGGATGCCCCAACGGCTTGATTGTACCGGGCAGCCTGTTCGGCAACGGCATTCGTAAGTTTTACGGATTCTGCCTTGCACTCAATCAGAATATCCGGCTTCATTTTTCTGCTGTATAGAATCAGGTCGGCACGTAAGGTATTTTTAGCTTGCTGAAGTTTGACCGGCGCTTCAAATCCAATACGGGAATTTGGCCAATCTGTTTGATGGTTCAGGTATTCCACCCACTTCAGCCGGACACGTTCTTCAGGCCGGTTTTTAAAACGTTTTTTAAGGACGGGATTGAAAAGCTGCGATTCGTTTTTATGAGATTTTAATCGTGGGAAATGATTACGGGCTTTACTTTTCATGACTGAAAATAAGAAAGTTTACTCCCTTAAAAAGAGTTCAAAAAATTATTTGGATCTTATTTTAGATAGTTGCAAGTTAAAAGCAATGAAATTATCAAAACACACAGAACTCCTTTCTATTCGCCGTCGCCGCCCTATGGGCGTGTGATATCTGTGTGTAGTTTTTACTACTAAGGACTTATCCCGCCCACTCAACTTAATTGCTGAGTGGGTTTTTTTATGCTTATGAGTTTCGAGAAGGATCTTCTGTAAGCATCTCACCTGTCCTGAATACCCGACCCTTTGTTCCAATACTCAATTTTTTAAAACCACTATACCCATGAACCATCTATTATCGATTGGGGATCTTGATCCCTCTCAAATTCAATCTATTCTAAATTTCAGCGTTAAACTTGAAAACAAACCCTCTCAAGTATTGAAGGGTAAAAACATTGCATTTGTATTTGAAAAACCTTCTTTGCGCACAAAGGTCGGTACGGAAGCTGCAATCAATCACCTTGGTGGGAGTGTTATCCATATCAACCCCGATCTTATTTTTTCAAGCAGCAAAGCAGTCCCCTTCACAAGCAGAGAATCTCTTAAAGACGCGATGATGAACGTTTCGCAGTGGTGCGATGCAGTATTTGCCAGAGTCTATTCTCACAGCACTTTAAAGAAAATGGCTGAGTATGGCACAATTCCGGTCACCAACGCGCTTTGTGACCAGCACCACCCAATGCAGGCACTGGCCGATCTGTTGACTCTTCAGCAGAAATATGGGAAAGATCAAAAGCTAATTATCTCCTATGTGGGGGATGCCAACAATGTGGCTTTTTCCCTCATTGAAATCGGCCTCAAGATGGGACATACCTTAAAATTCACAGGCCCGGAGAAGTACTCATGGAAAGATGATCAGCTTGAATACTTTTCACTGCTGGCCGTAGAACACGGGGGTACTTTTGTTCAAACAATGAATCCCAATGAAGCTGTGTACGAAGCCGATGCCATCTATACAGATACTTTTATTTCGATGGGAGAAGAGCATCTATATGACGAAAAGATCAAGCACTTCGAGCCCTTTCAGGTTAACGGCAAACTCTTTTCTAAGGCAAAAAGCGGTGCCGGCTTTATGCACTGCCTTCCTGCTCACAGAGGGGTTGAGGTAACTGATGATGTGATTGATCACCCAAATTCCTGGGTGTATTTGCAGGCTAAAAACAGGATGGTTGTCTCAAAAGGAGTATTTGCAACCATGCTTGCCGGGGATGAAAAACTGGAAAGTGTTTCAGTAAAAAGAGCTCAAAAAGTCCCCTCTTGAGAGGGGAAAAGTGAGCACGAAAGGCGCAGCCTGTTCGTGTGATCGAGGGGTGTGTTCATGGTAGGTGTAAAGCTCCGGATTAACACACCCCTGATTGCATCGCTGAACGCTCTGCATTCTGTCCCCTCTCCAGAGGGGATTTTCTCAACAATCAAATTTCAAAACAAACATAAACCTTAAATTAACCTCAGACTTCGTTACGGAGTCCCCCTTCTCTATACCTATAGAGAGGGGGACAGGGGGTGAGTCCAATTATGAAAAATCAAACCACATATAAAAAAGTAGCATCACACGAAGCAAAAAAAGGAACCTTTAATACCTGCCTGCTTCTTTACTCAGGCGGGCTCGATACCAGTATGATGCTGAAATGGATTCAGGAGGAGTATGAATGCGAAGTGATTGCTCTGACTGTAAACATTGGCCAGACAGCTGATAACCTTGAGGCTATAAAACAAAAAGCGATTAATCTGGGCGCAAAAGACGCCATTGTATATGATGCAAAAGACGAATTCGCTGAGCTCTGCACAGAATCCGTAAAAGCCAATGCCGATTACCAGGGCGGATATGCGTTGGGATGTCCGCTGGGCAGGGTAATGATTTCTCAGCTGGCCGTTCAGTTTGCTGCTGAGTTTGGTTGCGAAGTGATTGCCCATGGCTGTACCGGCAAAGGTAACGATCAGGTACGGTTCGAAAGCTATATTACTACACTGAACCCGGAGCTGAAAGTCATTGCTCCGGTAAGAGAGTGGAGTATGGGACGGGATGAACAGATTGCCTACGCGATTGAGAATGGAATCCCAGTCGATCAGACCCAAAAGAGTCCTTATTCATACGATGAAAACATGTGGGCCAACACCGGCGAAGGTGGAGAGATTGAAAACCCGGAACTGATCCCTCCACTGGAGAATATTCTGAAGTGGGCCAATACTCCGCAGCAGGCACCCGACACAGAGGAACTTGTGAAGATTGGATTTGAACAAGGAGTTCCGGTTTCACTTAACGGCATTGATTACGATAAAAAAGACCTGATTTTGCTGCTGAATGAGATCGGAGGCAAGCACGCCGTAGGTGTGTTTCACCTAATCGAAGACCGTGTGGTTGGATTGAAGGTGAGGGGTGTGTACGAGAATCCCGCTGCCACAATCTTAATTCAGGCGCATAAAAACCTGGAGCAGCTGGTTTCCACAAGGGAAGAAAATGAGCTGAAAGGGTTTATGGATCAAAAGTGGGCCTACCTGATTTATGGTGCCAAGTATTTTGAGCCAGTGATGGACAACATCCGGGCGTTTATTAATGAACAGAACAAAAAGGTTACCGGTGAAGTGACCTTAAAGCTATACAAAGGGAATTGCGATGTGGTTGCGCTCACATCTCCCTACTCGCTGTTTGATGAAAACCTTGCTACATTCAACAAATCAGCCGCCTTTAACCAGAATGCATCGGCAGGATTTATTGAATTGTGGAATCTCCCACAGAAAACGGCGTATCAACTGAAGAAAGAGGTGGTGAAAAGTGAGGCGAGCAGCTTGTCTGTTTAGTTAGATGTTTCTTTAAACATAAGCTCGTTATTAATCTCAGAATTTGGAAATGATAAGTCCCCTCCTTCTCAAGGAGGGGATTTAGGGGAGGTTAAAAAAAACTATGAGTTAACATTCATATCAATTTTTACAGCTAAGTACCTAAACCACCCCCGGCCCCTCCTTGAAAAGGAGGGGAGATTCTATTGCTGATCAAAGATAAAGTTCAATATTTAACACCTTTAAACCCCAAAAATCAATGTCTAAACTCTGGCAAAAATCAACGACTGACACCCACTCTGATATTTCCAAAAAAGTAGAAGCCTTTACCGTAGGCAACGACTTTGAACTGGATCAGGTGCTCGTTCCGTATGATGTAATGGCGTCAAAAGTTCATGCCCGGGCGTTAAATAAAGCCGGAATATTATCGGATGATGAGTTGGAAAAGCTGACCAGCGCTCTTTCTCAGGTTTTGAAAAAATGGGAGGATGGGAAGTTCGCCATTACTGTGCAGGATGAAGATATGCACACAGCAATCGAGAACTTTTTAATTGATAGGCTCGGCGACCTGGGAAAAAAAATTCATACCGGACGATCCAGGAATGATCAGGTACTTACGGCTGTCAGGCTTTATGAAAAGAATTCGCTTGATAACATTCTGAATGAAGTGAGAAAACTCACCCTGCTTCTGATAGATTTTGGCGAACAGCATGAGAAAACACCCATGCCGGGATATACTCATACCCGGAAAGCGATGCTAAGCAGTGTGGGATTGTGGGCGGGGGGATTTGCTGAAATGTTGATTCTGCAGAAAGAGTGTTCAGTCGGAATTACGGCCCTGATCGATCGCTGCCCGCTCGGTAGCGCTGCAGGATTTGGTACAACATTTGATCTGGATCGAAAATTTGAAGCAAAAGAGCTCGGTTTTTCAGGACCACTTATCTGTTCAACAACAGCTCAGCTTTCACGCGGATGGGTGGAGCTCCAGTTGGTGCAGTACCTGATGGGAATCACTGCGGTACTCAATCGGTTTGCTGCTGACGTAATACAGTTTAGCAGTGAAGCGTACCCGTTTTTTGACCTTGATGATACAGTATGTACAGGCTCGTCGATCATGCCACAGAAAAAAAATCCTGATGTGGCCGAACTTCTAAGGGCCGGGCATGCCGAAATGACCGGCGCGGCAGCCACTCTTCAGTCAGTAACGGGAAATCTAAGCAGCGGCTATCACCGCGATTTACAGCTTACAAAAGAGCCATTGATCCGGTCTGTTGAGAAAACAGTGAGTCTGCTGCAGGCGGCACAGCTGCTGATTTCCGCCATTACTCCAAACACCGATAATCTTGAGAAGGCTATTACAAATGAACTATTTGCAGCTGAGTCTGCAAATAAACTGGTAAAAGAAAAAGGGATAGCGTTTCGGGAGGCGTATCAAATGATTGCAGAAGACATAGAGTACAAAGACAAGTGGACGGTAACCACTATTTTAAACGAGTATACTCATATAGGTTCGCCGGGAGTTCCGGGTTTAAGCGATCTTCGTAATAGAATTCAGAGCGACTGAGATTCGTTATGCCGAAAAGGTTCTGTTCAGTAAAAAAGCTTAAAGGTTAATACTTACAAAAGGCGGGAAGCTGAAAAAAATTTACACTGAAAGCGCTTTCGGATTACTTTATTCGTTGATTTTAGTATGAAATTATGCTATTTGTAAGTATTAATATCGGTTTGGTGTAGTTAGAAAAGTTGTCGGTTTGTTAAGTCAACTACTTAAAAAAGCTCAAGCACTTCTCTGGCTGTTCCAAACAGTTAACTTTAATCAATAAAAGAGGCTTATATGCTAAAAAAGATACTTTCTATTATTGGCTCGGTTTTGTTAGCAGCTGTTTTCAGCTCTACAGCCTTAGCGCAATATACAGTCGAAGGTACGGTATCTGACCAAAGCGACGGGGCTCCATTACCGGGAGCAACGGTTATTTTGGTGGATACGAATTACGGAACAGCCACAGATGCTGACGGATATTTTGAATTTACAGATGTTCCTGAAGGAACCTATACCCTGAGAATTACTTTTGTGGGTTACGTTCCACTGCAACGGAGTATTGATGTAAATGAAGATCTGAACTTGAACTTATCTCTATCAATGGACCAGCAGAGTCTGTCGGAGGTAGTTGTTACAGGTTATGGTTCTGTAGTTCGGGAGCAGATGACCGGAAATATTACCAGTATTTCATCCCGCGATATTGAAGAGGTACCAGTGAACAGTTTTGAATCTGCACTACAGGGACAAGCACCGGGTGCATATATTCAGAAATCGAGCGGTAAGCTTGGCCAGGGAATTAACATTCGTGTTCGTGGTACGTCATCTGTGTCTGCAAGCAGTCAGCCTCTTTATGTAGTTGATGGAATTCCTATTACATCAGAGAGTCAGTCAACGACGGCATACGGTGATACGAATCCGCTTACAGATATTAACCCAGACGATATTGCATCGATTGAAATTCTTAAAGACGCCGCTGCTGCCGCCATTTATGGTTCTCGTGCTGCAAATGGTGTTGTTCTGGTAACGACGAAAAGAGGACAAGCCGGGGCTACCCAGGTGAATGTCAGTTTGGAACGCGGAGTCAGCTCGCCAACCAACCGTGTTGAATTTCTGAACGCTGACGAATATATCAATTACTTCAGAGATGCTGCCGGACGAGCGGGTATTTATGATTATAACAGAGGCGGTAATCCGTTTAATTATCCATCTGAGCAGGCTGCTTACGATGGTGAAGTAGCTTGGTTTGAGTCGACTTACCTGGATGGTTTTCTTTCAAACGGTACAGATTGGAGAAATCGTGAAATTGACCATGACTGGCAGGATGAATCTTTTCAGGATGCTCACAATACCGACTTCAATGTTCAAGTGAGTGGTGGTTCAGAGGAAACACAATTCTTTGTTTCAGGTGGATTCAGCGATCAGGTAGGTATTATGCGCGGTGATGAGTATGACCGAATGAATGCACGTATTAACCTTGATCATAAAGCATCAGAAAAATTGGATGTTGGTATGAACCTGGGACTGACCAGAACATTCAACACCCGGATTTCCAATGATAATGCGTTTGCAACTCCGCTACAGGCCATTGCGCAACCTCCAACAATCCCACCATATACACCCCAGTTTGACAATGGTGAGTTAGTTGGCTTTTCTGATGTGCCAAATGAGAATACTCTGTACTACAATTTCTTAAGACACGTAAGGGGTGTAGACAGTGACCAAACAGTATTTAGAAATGTAGGTAACTTGTTTGCCAACTATTCTATCCTGCCAAATCTTGAGTTCAGAAGTGAATTTGGATTGGATCTTTATTTCTCTAATGAAGATTTCTTTGCTGATAGAAATACCAATACCGGTGAAAACACAAACGGGTTTGGAGACTCAAGGGTTGTTAATGTTGTAAACTATACACTGAACAACTACCTGTCCTGGAATACACAGTTTGCTGAAGATCATAAGCTAACCGCCATTGGTGGGATGAGTTATGAAAACTCAGACAGATATCTGACCTATGTTGCGGGGACGAACTTCCCGACGGACAGCTTTACAAAGCTGGCAAGTGCAGCGGAGATTACCGATGGATCGACAACTCAAACGGTTTATCGCTTCTTGTCATATTTTTCCAGAGCGAATTATACGTTTAAAGATCGATACCTCTTCTCTGCAAGTGCCCGGGTTGATGGATCTTCTCGATTCGGATCAAATGAACGATATGGTTTCTTCCCATCCGTTTCTGCGGGCTGGATCATTTCCAGGGAAGATTTCATGAGTGATATCAACTTCCTCAGCTTCTTGAAATTTAGAGCCAGTTATGGTCTGACGGGTAATGCCAATATCGGAAACTTTCCATCCAGAGGGTTATTTGGTGGTACAGGATATTCCGGTGTATCAGGACTTGAACCCTCCCAAACTCCAAATCCTGACCTAAAATGGGAGCGAACAGCACAGGCCAACTTTGGGCTGGATTTTGAACTGGTTGGCGATCGAATCAGTGGTGAAATTGACTACTACATTAAGAAGACAGATGACCTTCTCTTAGATGTGAATGTTCCATCCACTTCCGGTTTTACAAGTCAGCTGAGAAATGTTGGAGAACTGGAAAATAAAGGTTTTGAGTTTGTATTGAATACTCACAATCTGGTTGGCCAATTTCAATGGACAACAAGTTTCAATATTGCATTTAACCAGAATAAGATTACAGACCTTGAAGGACAGGTTATTGAAGGCGGTTTCCTGAACAGGGCTATTGAAGGCGAGCCAATTGGTGTAATGTTTGGTAAGGAGTATGCCGGAGTAGACCCAGACAATGGTGATGCGCTTTACTATCTGCACAGCTCTGATGGCATAGATTATGATGCCGGAACTACCAACGTGTACTCAGATGCAAACGACGTAGTAATAGGTGACCCCAATCCGGATTTTATTGGTGGACTTACCAACAGGTTTAATTATAAAAACTTTGACCTGAACGTGTTACTACAGTTCGTATCCGGAAATGATATTTATGATGGAGGTGGACGGTATCAGTCTGCCAACGGTGATTTCTTTGATAATCAAACCAGTGACCAGCTGAATGCATGGCAGGAGCCCGGAGATATCACGGATATTCCTGAAAATCGATTCTTGAAAGCAAATGGTTCTAATCCATCTTCGAGATATATTTCTGACGGTTCATATCTCAGACTTAGAAATGTAGTTCTGGGCTATACTCTTCCTCAGAGTGCGTTAGATCGGATAGGTCTCAGAAGAGTCCGTCTCTATATGAGTGGAGTGAACCTGCTGACGTTTACCGATTACGACGGGTGGGATCCTGAGGTGAATACTGACCTCTACGATCAGTCTGATAACCTGAATATCGGTAACGATTTCTATACTGCACCGCAGGCACGGACCATTTCATTCGGTGTAAACATTGGCTTTTAATCCAAATAAGTCATTGTAAATCCAAAAGTTTTTAAATCTACTATTATGAATAAATTGAAAATCTATATAAGTGCATTAGCAGTAGCTCTGGTACTTTTTCAGGGTTGCGACAGTTTGCTCGATGTGGATCCATACCAGTCTATCGACTCGGAGCAGGTACTAACCGATGCAGATAATGTAAGGTCGGTACTTGTGGGTGCATACGATGCAATGGGAGACAGTGACCTTTACGGTGGCTGGTACATGATGACGGCAGACTTTTTGGCTGCAGATGATGAGTTTGAGTTTACCGGAACGTTCTTCGGACCTCGTCAAATCTGGGCCAAACAACAGCTCTATGATAATGGCCAGGTAACGGCAACATGGATCGACTCATATAACACAATCAATATTCTGAATACGGCTTTGAGTGGTTTAGACCTGCTTGAAGGGTCAGAAAGAAATCGTGTTGAAGGAGAGGCCAAACTCATCCGGGCTATGATCTATTTTGAATTGGTTCGGTTGTATGCCGCACCCTATGAGGCAGGTCAGACAAACAGCCAGGCCGGCGTTCCACTGATTTTAACGCCCACAACCGAATTTGGTGAAGAAACCAACGTATCACGCGCTACCGTTGATCAGGTTTACGATCAGATTTTAGCTGATCTGAGTGACGCCAGAGATTTACTTCCAAATGTAAATCCGGAGCGCTCTTTCTTTGTAAACTCCATGATTGCCAGTGCAGTACTTTCACGTGTACATCTGCAAAGAGGTGAATATGAGGCCGCAAGGGATGAGGCAAACCGTGTTATCGAATCCGATATCTATGAGCTGCGCCCAACGTTTGCTGAAGTTTTCAATCAGCCTGAAAATACGTCTGAAGATATCTTTACCATGCAGAATAGTGCTCAGGATGGAGTAAACAGCCTGTTTACTTTCTACAGTGAAGATAGCCGTGGTGACATTGATGTCAACCAAGCGCATATTGACGAGTATGAGCCGAATGATGATCGATTGAATTTGTTTTACACAGATTCAGGAACGGGATCTATCCGTTCAGGCAAATGGAATCGTGCAACCGACGATCAGGTGAACTTGATTCGTCTTGCTGAGATGTACCTGACTCGTGCAGAGGCAAACTTTGTACTGGGCGAAGATGAAGGTGATACACCTCTGAATGATATCAACAGAATCCGCGAACGAGTAAACCTCGATCCGTTGGACGAAGTTGACCTGGATCTGGATGCGATTCTGCAGGAGCGTAAGCTTGAACTGATGTTTGAAGGCAATCTTCTACACGATATTAAGCGAAATCAGCGCAGTGTAGGTGCAAGAGCTTATGATGATCCGAAATTGGTTCTGCCAATTCCTCAGAGAGACATCAACTCAAATCCTAATATATGCCAGAACCCTACCTACGAAGGCACACAGTGCTAACTTAAACGGTATGGTTTGAGAATTTAATGAAAGCACCGGGGCTTAACGCTTCGGTGCTTTTTTAATTTTAAAAAATGATTGTTTAAGAGCAGATGAAAAGAATTTCAACAATTTTATTACTGATTATTTCAACAGGATTGATCGCCTGTGAGTCAAGTAACGACCAATTAACTATTAATAAAGCAGAAGGCTCTCTGCTCATTATAGGCGGCGGCAGCCGTCCGGACGTAATGCTCGATCGGATGATCGCAGAAACGGAACTTGATAGGCCGGAAAATTATGCGATTGTACTAACCATGTCCGGTTTTAATCCGGATACATCAGGTTTCTACGGGGTGCGTCAGTTCAGGGAGAAAGACATTGAGAATATTCGCTTCTACGATTTTGAGCGGCGGCATGAATTTTCAGAGTCAGCTTCTGATTCTCTCGAAAATGCATCCTTAATTTATATTACAGGCGGTTCCCAGTCTCGTTTCATGGAGGCGGTAGAATCTGTCCCCCAAATTGCAGGCTCCATCGAAAACGCATACATGAACGGAGCGATGATAGCCGGTACCAGTGCGGGAGCGGCCATTATGAGCCGAATTATGATTACCGGAGATCAGGCCAACTATCCGGAGTACACTTCAACATTTTATCACCTGGAAAAAGATAACATGATAACTGCCGAGGGGCTCGGCTTGATTGAAGGCGTAATTGTGGACCAGCACTTTGTAGAGCGTGCCAGAAATAACCGTCTGTTGACGGCCGTGATGGAGTACCCGGATCATGTCGGGATTGGCATCAGCGAATCGACGGCCATTCTGGTGAAAGGAAATCGGGCTGAAGTAGTAGGGAATTCGCAGGTTCTGGTGTATCAAAATCGATCGGGCGAGGCAAACGTTGAAAACGGAAAACTTGGAGCCCGAAATATTCAGCTCGATATCTACCTGCCCGGGGAAATGTTTGATATAGATTAATGACAATGAGAACGTGAGGTTAAAAATCCCCTTCGAAGGGGGTAGGGGGATGATTAAACGTGATTACAAATATTCAAAACTAAAATACTTTTATCATGAAGCTGAATAAAATGAGATAAAATATAAGATGGCAATTCATCCTCCTGGTTACTGTGTTCACTCTTCCACTGCATAGGGAGAATTAAACACCCCTCGCCTGCACTCCACTCAAGGGGAGACTTAGTGCACTGTGCCTTTGTGGCGGGTTAATGATCAACTTGATGAAATACCGAATTAAATTGCAGTTTTATTTGAAATAATAATTAACCGTAAAAGTGCTACTGTTTTTATATTTTCTGATAGAAAATCTTTAGTCCAAATATTCCATATATGTATAAATATTTAATGATTGCCCTGCTTTTCTTTTCAGCATGCTCATCTCAGGAATCTGTAGATCAGCTTAAGGCCGATATTGAAAACCATATTGCCGGGGAAGAGGGAACTTTTGGAATCTGGTTCCAGCATCTGCAGGAGCCGGATCAATTCTTTGCCATCAATGAGGATACACTGTTCCATGCCGCCAGCACGATGAAAACACCGGTGATGATCGAACTGTTCAGGCAGGCAGAAGCCGGGGAGTTTGATCTGTCCGATTCCATTGAGGTTGAAAACAAATTCTACAGCATTGTGGATGGATCAGAATTTCAATTGACACTCAATCCCGATGGTGATGATCCTTTTGAACGCAGAGTTGGAGAGATGGCGACTTTGTATGATCTCAATCATGCGATGATCACCTACAGCAGCAATTTAACCACCAACCTATTGATTCGTCTTGTTGGTGCTGAAGAGACAACTCAAACCATGCGTAATCTGGGTGCGGAAAATATACAGGTACTTCGTGGAGTGGAAGATTTGAAAGCGTTTGATCAAGGACTGAGCAACCGCACAACGGCAAAAGATTTGGGAATCATTTATGAGCATATAGCCAACGGTACAGCTGTAAGTGCAGAAATGGACAGTCTGATGATTGAGGTTCTGAAAGATCAATATTATCAGGATGTGCTGCCTGAATACCTGCCGGATGATGTGGTTGCAGCTAATAAAACAGGTTTTATAACAGGGGTTCGCCACGATTCGGGGATCTTTTACCTGCCCGACGGTCAGTCGTATGTTTTGATATTTCTTTCCAAAAATCTACCTGATGAAGACCGAGGCCGGGATGTTGGCCGAGAAATCTCATTGAAAATTTACAATTGGCTTACAGATAGGGCTCAGTAATTCGATTGAAAAAAAGTACACAGAACGAAATTTTAAAATGAAGCTCTCAGAATCGATAATAGACTCTTCTCCTTTTGGTTTTGCATATCACCGGGTTGTAACGGATAGCGAAAACCGACCTATTAATATCCAATTTTTGAAAGTTAATGAAGCGTTTGAAAAGCTGACCGGACTGAAAAGAGAGAAGGTAATTGGAAATACGGCTACAGAGGTACTGCCTGGAATTGATAGTGGAGAAGAAGAGTGGATTAAGACATTTGCTGAGGTTGCATTTAGCGGGACAGAAAAAGTGTTTGAGCAATATTCGGAACCACTGGGAAAGTGGTTTCAGATTCAGGCATGGTCTGATGAGAAGGGATATTTTGCAGCTTTCTTCGTTGATATAACGGATCAGAAAAGAGCTCAGGAAAAAATTAATGAAAAAGAAGAAGAGTACCGGGAAATCTTCTCTAATATTACGCAAAGTATTTTTGTAGTAGATGTGACGCCTGGAGAAAGGTTTATTCTGAGAGACTTTAATGACGCACAGTTGAAGTTTGCGAAAATGAAAAGGGAGGATATTCAAGGGAAAGAGATTGAGGAGGTTTTTCCTCCGGATGTTGCCGAAAATATTTTAACTCATTACAGGGATTGCCTGAAAGCAGGTGAAACGATTTCATATGAAGAGAGCGTCATAATGCCGGCGAATGGTAAAAAAAACTATTTGACCACAATCACACCTATAAGAAACGATTCGGGTCGCATATTTAGATTGGTTGGAACAGCTGTGGATATTACCGATCGTAAGATGGCGGAGGAATCACTGTATAAAGAAAAGGAGTTTAAAAACGCGATACTTTCATCGGCAGCCGATGGGATAGTTGTTTGTGATCAGGATGGGAAATTGGTTCTCTTCAATGAAAAAGCAATAGAGTGGCACGGAATTGACCTAAAGAATATTCCTGTTGAAGAGGGCGCAAATCATTACGATCTATATCATTTAGACGGAGAGACCCCTCTAAAACCGGAGGAAATACCGTTGGTGCGTGCTTTTAACGGCGAAATGGTTTTAAACGCCGGGATGTCTATTGTACCGAAAGGGAAGGAGCCAAGATATATACTCGCCAGCGGGAGCCCCATAAAAGATCAAGAGGGTAACAAGATGGGCGCAGTGATCATCATGAAAGATATTTCGGCAAGATTGAAAGCAGAGTTAAAGGTGAAAGAGAGTGAACAGCGTTTTCGAAATCTTGCGTTTAATGTGCCCGGCGTGATCTACCTTTGTGAAAATGATGATCAGTATTCAATGATCTTTGTAAACGATCAGGTTGAAAAAATGACCGGCTATAGTCGTCATGACTTTTTGAAGCAAAAGGTGAATTTTGCGGATCTGATGCATACGGATGATTATAGAAAAGTGAAATCTGCAATTGATGAGGCTATTGAGAAAAAGAGAGCTTTTCAGGTTGAGTATCGCCTATATGATAAAACAGGGGCAATGCACTGGGTGCTTGAAAACGGGGTCGGGATTTTTGATGAAGAAGACAATTTGCTGCACCTTGAGGGGTATATTTCGGATGTTACTGAAAAGAAAATAGCTGAAGATTTAGCTTACAAGGCATCTCAGCAGCTTGAGTTTCATATAGAAAATTCACCATTAGCCGTCATTGTTTCCGACGAAAATTTTGAAGTAACTCAATGGTCGAAAAGTGCAGAGGAGTTGTTTGGCTGGTCTGAAGATGAGGTGCTGAAAAAAAACCGGGCGGACTGGAATTTTACGCATAAAGATGATCTCGACGTGGTCAATAAAAAAATTGATGAGTTGATTGTGGAAAAAAAATCCAGCAACGTCAGCCACAACCGGAATATCACAAAAGACGGCAGGGTACTTCATTGCGAGTGGTATAACTCTGTAATGTTTGATAAAGAGGGCGATATCATCTCTATATTTTCACTGGTGCACGATGTGTCTGACCGGGTTGAAAAAGAGATAGCCTTAAAAGAATCCCTGTCTGAAAAAGAGATTATGCTGGCGGAGATACACCACCGGGTTAAGAACAACCTTGCCGTCGTATCAGGCTTGATGCAGCTACAGGCTCTCGGTGCTGACAATCCAAAACTTGAGGCAGACCTATATGATAGTGTGAATCGTATCAAAACCATGGCGTCTGTCCACGAGCTGCTTTATCAGTCAGAAAACTATGCAAGACTTGATTTTAAAGAGACGATTACAAAACTGGTTAATAATGTTTCAGAGACACTGCAGTCGGAAACCGGGGTTGATATTGATATGCATTGTGATGACATCAAACTGAATATTAATAAAGCGATCCCGACGTCATTGATTGTAAATGAAGTGGTTACCAACGTTTATAAGCACGCGTTTAATGGTCGGAATAGGGGAACACTCTCAGTTCAAGTAGGAAAATTGAATGGCGAGATAAACCTATTGATTAAAGACGATGGAGTTGGGATTGAGAAGGATCTGGGATCGGAAACCGGTCCGTATGAAAGGAGAGGATCTCTGGGAATGCACCTTATTCATGAGCTGGTAAATCAGCTGGGCGGTACATTTCGATACGCGAATATAGCTCCGGGAACTGAATTTCATCTTACGTTTAAGAGTGAAGACCGGTAAGCAGTGTATTTAAAGAAACTCATTTTGCTTTAAAATCATTGATAAGAGTAGAATATGAAATAAAAAATGATTTTTTATGTCTACTCAAAAAACACCGGTAAATAATACTCCATTAACTGAAGATGAGCTTAAACACTTCAAGAAAAAACTAGAGCAGGAAAAGAGCGAGACTGAATCAACGATTCAGGATCTTAAAGATAGCTTAGATTCACTGAATAGTACCTCAGACGATGTACAATCGTCTCAAGATCACCATCAAGCTGATTTAGGTACCAAGGAGAATCGCAAGGCTACAATTCTGAAGGAGATTGAGAGACAGACCGAAAAACGGGATCAAATTATTGTGGCTTTAGACAGGATGGAGACCGGCAATTATGGAATTTGTATTGATACCGGTGAGCCGATTCAAAAAGAACGCCTGGAAGCTATTCCCTATGCGATTCGAAGCGTCGTTGCAAAAGATTGAAATTGATCTGTTAGGCTGGATCGACACATCTGAACCCAATCGTGTGGTCTTCGAGTTCTGCTAATACTCCAACTCTCCAGTAGGTTCTGAGTACATTATCCTCTGCGTTAAAACTGCCACCACGAACAATACGCATGGCGCGTTCATTAAGCGGGTAGTATTGAATGGAGTCGGGGTTGGTCTTATAAAATGGGTAGTAATTACCTATATATTCAGCAACATTTCCACTCATATCATAAAGGCCTAAGCCATTGGGTTCTTTGGTGCCTACAAGAAAAGTGTATCCCCCGCTATTGTTTTTATGGCGCGCCACTTGATCCAGACTATCGCGGTTGGAAGTGCCCGCGTAGATCTCCTCATTTCCACCCGACCTCGATGCATATTCCCACTCCTGCTCGGAGGGTAACCTGTACCCATACGCTTCACAAAATGCACTGGCGTCGTACCAGTTCACATAGATAACAGCTCTTTCTCCTCGCCCGCGTCCATCATCACGGGGAAGTTGTCTGCCGGTTGCGTTTGCAAATGCGTCATACTGCCGATAGGTAACTTCAAAGGTTCCGATGTAGAAATCGGGCAGGGTAATTTCATGTAAAGGAAGAGAGTCATCATTTTCTTCTTCAATCACATCACCCATTAAAAATGTCCCGCCTTCAACGAAGGTCATGTCGAGGGGTTCGAGCTGAGATTGAAGAGATGGCTTAAATAGTGCGCAACCGCCCAGCAAAAGCAGGATTAAGAGAGGAGTATATTTCATTTTACTAACATTTTAGTAGAATATAACTTGGTAGTTTAGAAAGTGCAAAAAGAGAGCCGATTTCTTTGTAGAAAAAAAGCCTTTACGTACATTTAGTAAAAATTCAATCATGTTAAAAAAGAGATGAGATTATGAATGTTACCATAGCAGATAAGTTGCCGGATGAAGCGGTTAGACAGTTGAAAGAGATGGGGCTGAAAGTCGACAACAATCCGGGACTGAAAGAGTCAGATCTCGGAAGTGGATTGCCCGAAGCTCAAATTTTAATGGTCAGGTCGACGGTTGTAAATAGAGAGTGTATTGAAAAGAGCCCGAGACTGAGTTTAATTATCCGGGCCGGTGCAGGGGTGAATAATATTGATATTGAAGCGGCCAGCGGTAAGGGAATCTACGTTGCCAACTGTCCCGGAAAAAATGCGATTGCGGTTGCAGAACTAACAATGGGGCTTATTCTTTCTCTGGACCGATTTATCCCGCAAAATGTAGCAGATTTTAATAAAGGAAAATGGAATAAAGCCGAATACTCCAAAGCGGATGGCCTGTTTGGCAAAACCATAGGGATTGTTGGCACGGGTATGATTGGGCAGGAAGTTATTAAAAGGGCTAAAGGATTTGGATTAAATGTTGTGGCATGGTCCAGATCGCTAACCCCGGAAGTTGCTGATGATATGGAAATAGAGTACGCTGACTCTATATTAAAGGCTGCGGAAATGTCTGATATTCTAAGTGTTCATCTTGCGATGAATGCAGAAACCAAGGGAATTATTTCTAAAGGTGTGCTATCTGCATTAAAGGATGGAGCCATGTTCATAAATACATCTCGAGACGGTGTTGTGGATGAAGACGCGCTATTTGATGAAGTGAAAAGTGGAAGATTAAAAGCCGGTCTGGATGTGTTTAGTGATGAACCGGAGTTTAAAGAGGGCGAGTTCGAAAGTCGTTTTCAGGGATTGGATAATGTATGTATCACACATCACATAGGAGCAAGTACCTATCAGGCTCAAATGGCGGTTGCCGATGATGCCGTAGATATTGTACGAGGCTATTTACAGGAGGGTAAAGTTCGAAACTGGCTGAATCGGTGTGAGCATACGGAGTCGCCGTGGCAGCTGGTGGTACGCCACTACGACAAACCCGGTGTGATTGCAAATGTGATGAACGAGTTGAAGGAAGCAAAAATAAATGCTCAAGAGCTTGAGAATGTAATTTTTGATCGCAAGTTAGCAGCGTGCTGCACCATTCAACTGGATGCAGAACCAACCGAAAAAGTGCTGCAAAATATTCGGACACGCCAGGATGAAGTAATTAGCGCGATGCTCGTTCCGAGGGGATAGTCAAAAAATTGGATATTCGTCAGACCGCTTCCGGTGGTCAGACGGGTTTCCCCTCTCGAGAGGGGAGTAAGGGGTGTGTAAAAAAATTCTGTAAGGATATCTTTTTTCATGTTTCGTATGAACATGATGAAAAGGCCAATTATTCCATACGATCCTAAGTTAAAAGAGAGAGCTAGATATCTTCGAAACAATTCTACAAGAAGTGAGCGTATTCTGTGGAAGCACCTGAAAGGTAAACAAATGCTGGGTTTTGATTTTCATAGGCAAAGACCAGTGGATCATTTTATTATAGACTTTTTTTGTCAGGAATTGTATTTAGGAATTGAGCTTGATGGATATAGTCACTTCTTAGAAGAAAAAGCTGTTTATGATATTCAAAGAGAATACAGACTTAATACTCTAGGTGTTGAAATTATCCGGTTTTGGGACGATGAAATTTTTGATGATTTAGAAAATGTTCTTCGAGTTATTGAAGATGCAGTTCTATTTAAAAAGTCGAGACTACATCTCTGAATAAAATTGAATTAACACACCCCTCAATCCCCTCTCGAGAGGGGAGGCTTTGAAATCCACATACATTTTTAGTATTCGATGGGCCGATCCAAGCGGACTGTCGATTGATGGGGATATCCGACTGACCGCGTTTAGCGGTCTTCCGGAAAATTTTGGTAAAGGTAAACACATCCCTAAGTCCCCTCTCAAGATGGGACTTTAAAAACTACAACCAG
>CAYNZY010000037.1:0-99 GCA_964401805.1 uncultured Rhodohalobacter sp. | reverse complement strand
GTGTTCGATGGTCCGATCCAAGCGGACTGTCGATTGATGGGGAAATAATTCTATATCCGACTGACCGCGTTTAGCGGTCTTCCGGAAAATTTTGGTAAA
>CAYNZY010000036.1:0-27404 GCA_964401805.1 uncultured Rhodohalobacter sp. | reverse complement strand
GGAATGGGTTGAGGACTCGACCGTCGACTGATGGTTATGAGTTGAGATTCATGGTGGTGAGGAAGTCGACAGGCGAGGTTTTTTATCGTTCACCGGCCAGGTTTTTCTCAAATTGATTTCTAAACTCTTCTTGATCCGGGTTTTGAGCGAGCAGGTACATTGATTTAGTAATCGTTGCTTCCATCGTCATCTCACCTGCACTAATTGCCCCACGTTTTTTTGCAGCTCTGCCACTGGAATATTGATCCAGTTTTACAGCGTCGTAAGCAGCTTGCGAAGTAACAATAACATGTACACCGTGATCTCTGCACTTTTCGATAAATGGCAGAAGATTATAATCTCCCTTAACAGGCATATTTCCGCTTCCAAAAGCTTCTAAAATAATCACTTTGATACTGTTAAGATCCAGGCAGTTCAGATACTCTGCTTTAAGATTTGGATGGAGTTTTAATACAAAAATAGAGTCCTCAAAAACCGGGTTGCATTCGAGAGGTTTTGTGGGTTGGAGAATGTTTTTCGATAGTTTGATGTCAATTCCAATTTCAGCCAGATGAGGATAATTTGGTGATGAGAAGGCATCAAAGTCACCTATACTCATTTTTGAACTCCGATTTCCCCTAAACAGATGATCATTAAAGCAGATCGCAATTTCCGGAATGGAGAGCGTGGCCAGTTCTACAGCATTGACCAGATTGCGTCGAGCATCGCTGCGAAGTTTACTCATGGGGACCTGGCTTCCCGTAAAGATAATTGGTTTACTGCTGTTCATCAGGGCAAAGGATAGCGCCGAGGCCGTATAAGCCATGGTATCGGTACCGTGAAGAACCACAAATCCATCATAATGCTCATACTGTTGGTAGATTGTTTCAGCCAGTATTTTCCAATGAGATCGGTTCACATCCGAACTGTCTTCAAAAAATACTTTATCGGCTTCAAGATCCGCAACTTGTGAAAGCTCGGGAATCTCCTTGTAGAGAAGATCGCCCCAGCGTTCTGGGTCGAGTTCCGGGCCGTCACTGTTTAATTGCATGGAAATAGTTCCACCGGTCTGTAATAAAAGTATTTTTTTCATATTGATTTCAAACTCAAGCCTTATAAATTAGGATAGGGAAGATAGCGAAGAGAAGTTTGCAAAACATAATTGGCGAACTCGATGAGGGAAGATTCAGCAGGTTTGCCGGAAAAAATCATTTAAAGAGGAGTTCTCATGAAAAACTACCCAACCAGCAAGGTTCGAAATGTTGCTCTGATGGGGCACACCGGTTCAGGAAAAACAACGTTGGCCGAAACCATGATTTTCGAATCAGGATCATCTCACAAACGAGGCTCAATTGAAAATAAATCAACACTATCAGATTATCATGAAATTGAAAAAGAGAAGGGGAAATCGGTATTTGGCTCCGTTCTCCATCTTGACTGGCGGGGAACAAAGATAAATCTGCTCGACACCCCCGGAACTCCTGATTACTGGGGTCAGGTATCAGATTCACTGCGAGTTGCTGATTCAGCGATTTTGGTCATGAATAGTGAATATGGAGTGGAAGTGGGAACCGAAGCCTTTTGGAAAGCAGCAGAGTTGCGTAATCTTCCAACGTTGCTTGTTGCCAATAAACTGGACAGTGAGCATTCGGATTTTCAAAAAACCGTTGATATGGCCAAAGAGCGCTTTGGCCGGGGAGTTGTAATCGTTCAGTTTCCCTACAGCGAAGGGGATGATTTTCACGCAATTGTAGATGTTTTAAAGATGACCATGTATGAATTTCCGGAAGCAGGTGGTCGGCCCGATAAACTCCCTATTCCGGAATCGCTGAAAGCTCAGGCTGAACTGCTTCACAATGAATTGGTTGAGACCATTGCGGAAAATGATGAAAGCCTTCTGGATCTCTACTTTGAAAATGGAAAGCTGGATGAGTATCAAATGAGAGATGGTCTGAAGCTGGGTATGCTGAACCGCGATATATTCCCTCTTTTTTGTACTGTTGCCGAAAAAAATATGGGTTCCGGACGGGTGATGGGATTCATTGGCAATGTAACTCCGGACCCAACCGAAAAAGAGCTCACACTAAAAAATGGAAAAGCTCATAGGGTGAATCCGGATGATAAGCCTGCTCTGTTTGTATTTCGGTCAACTTCGGAAAGCCATGTTGGTGACTTGACCTATTTTAAAGTTATGGATGGCTCAGTTCAGCATGGAATGGATCTGATCAACAAAAGAACCGGTGATTCTCTTCGACTGGGTGCTCTGTTTACAGCTCAGGGTGAGAAACGAACGGAAGTGGCTCAGCTTGATGCCGGCGATATTGGAGTAACCGTTAAGTTGAAGAATACTATGTCTGGGGACACAATAGCAGATAAGGATAAAGATGTGGAATTTGAGCCCATCAAATATCCTGAACCAACCATGCGTGTTGCAATTAAGCTGTTGAACGAAGGTGAGGAAGATAAATTAAGTAATGCATTGCATCAGGTTGAAAAAGAAGATCCATCTCTTAGTGTAGAGCACAGTCAGGAGCTTCAGCAAACTATTTTACACGGTTTAGGTGAAGAACATCTGAATGTGATCCTCTATGAGCTTCAAAATCGATTCAATCTGAAAGTAGAGTTTATTACACCGAGAATCCCGTATCGCGAAACGATTACCAGAAAATCGGAAGCCCACTATAAGCACAAGAAACAGAGTGGGGGAGCAGGACAATTTGCTGAGGTGAATCTATCAATCGAACCATGGTATGAAGGAATTCCGGACCGGGACGATTTAAATGTGAGAAATGTTCAGGAAATTGAATTGGACTGGGGCGGAAAACTTGTTTTTCAAAACTGCATTGTGGGCGGTGTAATTGATAACCGTTTTATGCCTGCTATTTTGAAAGGGATTATGGAGAAAATGGAGAACGGCCCTATGAGTGGATGCCGTGTAAGGGATGTCCGTGTGTCTGTTTATGATGGTTCAATGCACTCCGTAGACTCCAATGAGGCTGCGTTTAAAACGGCGTCTTTGATGGCTTTTAAGGAAGGTTTTCTCAACGCCTCACCACAGCTTTTAGAGCCTCTTTATGAAATTGAAGTCACATTGCCGGCAGATTACATGGGAGATGTGATGAGTGACCTGAGTTCCAGACGAGGTCAAATTCTGGGGATGGACTCCGAAGGTTCAATCCAGAAAGTTAAAGCGATTGTGCCGCTGCAAGAGCTGGATAAATATACCACCCGATTAAAATCGATGACGCAGGGAAGCGCCACATACACACGGCAATTCCACGATTATGGTCCGGTTCCGCACGATATTCAGAAGAGAGTGATGGAAGAGTCACTCAGTGCAGAACCCGGATAGAAATACTTAAAAAATAAATTCAGCGAACTTTTGATCATCGAAGTTTGGCACAAACCGGATCAACCGGTATTGACAAGCTTCGATTTTCTATTTGTTACAAGTTTTTATCTGATAATGGCTTGACTCTATCGAAATATCTATTTAGAATTGATCTAAATAAAATTTCAAATAAAAGTCTTCCTATTAAATGAAACGACTAATTATACTCATAGCTTCTTTAGCTTTCTTTTATTCATGCTCAGAAAGTGAAGAAGTTAATATCTACTCCTCAAGACATTACGATACTGATCTTGAATTGTACGATCAGTTTACCGAAGAAACCGGAATTGAAATCAATTTAATTGAAGGATCAAGTGATGAATTGATTGAAAGGATGAGGAATGAAGGAATTAACAGTCCGGCAGATGTTGTCATTACTGTTGATGCGGGCCGACTTTGGAGAGCAAAGGAAGCTGATGTACTTCAACCCATTGAATCAGACTATTTGGAGGAAGTTATTCCTGAGCAACTTCGTGATGTGGATGATATGTGGGTTGGGCTATCCAAACGTGTAAGAGGTATTATCTATAACAGGGAGAATGTTGACCCGGCCGATTTAGAAGGGTACATGGATCTGGCTGACGAAAAGTGGAATGGCCGCCTGTGTGTTCGATCATCCAACAATATTTACAATCAGTCGTTGGTTGCATCACTTATTGAAAGTAATGGTGAGGAACGTGTTGAAGAATGGGCTAATGGGCTTGTGAGTAACTTTGCCAGAGATCCACAGGGTGGAGATACAGATCAAATCAAGGCAGTTGCGGCCGGAATTTGTGACGTGGCTATTGCAAACCATTATTACCTGGCCCGTTTGATGCAGTCTTCTGACGAGCAGGATCTTGAGGTAGCTGAAAAAGTAGATATCTATTTTCCACCCGCTGAATTTGGTGGGGCGCACGTAAATATCAGTGGTGCAGGAATAGCAGCAAATTCACCGAACAAAGAGAACGCAATTCGATTTATTGAATACCTTGCAACTGAAGAAGCGCAGCAGCTCTACTCTATCGGAAATAATGAGTTTCCAATTCTGCAAGATATGGAAGTACCGGGTGTTTTGGGAGAGTTCGGATCCTTTGACAGTGACGCGGTTAATGTAACTTCTTACGGAGAAAATAATCCACTTGCTATTCGACTGATGGATCGTGCCGGCTGGAGGTAATGCATTAAGTCTTTTTTACCCGTCAGGCCGCTTCAAAGGTCAGAGGGTATATTAATAACATTTATTCAAAACCCTGGAGGTTTCTAAAAACCTCCAGGGTTTTTTCATTTAAAAACTGCTCACCCTTCTATCCAGCCATCCATAATTTTCTTGCGGAGGTCTTTTTTTATCTCATCATCTACAAAGGCGTGTTCAACAGCCTCCAGATTGCATTTTAAAAGATGATCAGAGGACCAGTTAAATATCTCTTGTAAAGATTCATACTCATCTTTAAGAGTTACATTCGAAATGGTTCTGCCATCTGTGTTTATACTCATCGAGATCCCGGATTGGTAGATTTGATCTACCGGATGATCTTCCAATTTTGAAACTACTTTAGTGAGTGTATTACTTGTAGGGCAAATCTCAAGATGAATTTGGTGTTTTTTCAAATGATTCATCAAATGTGGGTCTTCAACACTTCGCACCCCATGACCAATTCGGGAAGGCTTAAACTCATTAAGTGTTTCTCTTACACTTTCAGCTCCGCACGCTTCTCCCGCATGAGCTGTACAGGGAATGTTATGAAGGTGGGCGTACTCAAACGCTTTCACATGACAGTCTACAGGGTAACCGGCCTCGTCGGCTGCAATATCAAATCCAACAATGCGCGTATTGCTAAACTTTTCACAAAGTTTCACGGTACTCAGGCTTTGCTCTTCTGAATAGTGGCGAAGTGTACAAAGAATAATCCCGGCCTCAATACCGGTTTTTTGAACACCTTCTTCAGTTGCCCGGTTTACGGCTGAAACAACCTGTTCGGGTGTCAAACCATCAACTGTGTGTTCAAGCGGAGCAAAACGTATCTCAGCGTAGATTACGTTATCGTTTTTCAACTGATCGAACAGATCAAGTGTTACCAGCCGCAATGCATCACGGCTCTGCATAAGATTGATGGCACGGCCGGCTTTTGCTATATAATCATTCAGATCTCTGCAGTTAACGGATGCCATAAACTCATTTCTGTACTGTTTTTCTGAAATGGAAGGATCCAGGGCTTTGACTACATTATAGCTGAGTGAGCAGTCGAGATGGAGATGGAGTTCGATTTTAGGCTTAGCTGTAAAATTGATCATAGTTGTACTAAAAAGATTCCTGCGGATAGGCGTTGAAAGTTATCGAATTGTATGGTTTAATCAGAATTGTATTGCCAGAAACTGATGATATGATTTCGAGAAAGGATCGACATTTTCCTAAAAAAAGGGTACTGTTACTACTCAGGTTAATCATGAATCATATTCAATAAGTGAAAAGAGTAATATGTACCTAAACCATTTGTTCATTTTGGAAAAAATAGTCAACTCTTCTCTGAATAAATGTATAGGGACTTTTTTTAACCCATTCATTAAAGTTTACAAATCGAATAGATGTAAAATTGACTATTTAGCCAACGTATGATGAATAGAACATCGAAGAAAGCTGCAAAAAAGATACAATCTGTTTTTGGTTCAGGCCACCATAAGAGACATAGCCGGAAACCACCGGGCCAGGTACCCGGAACAGCTATTCATACAGGTATTCAACGGCTTGATGAAGTATTGATGACGGTTCACGATTTTGATGAAAGTCATTACGACATCATACCAATTCAAAAAATTGAAAAATCTGAACTCTATTTACAGAATGAATCCAAAACCTGGATTCAGGTACGGGGATTGCACGATATTGAAAAGCTTAAAACGGTGTGGAATTATTTTGAACTTCATCCTTTGATCCAGGAAGACATCGTAAGTACTTCTCAGCGGCCAAAAGTGGAGATATATCCAAATGCCGTATTTATTGTCCTTAGAATGATAAAACGGCAAGAGGATAAAAACGGGGAGCTGAATGTTCATACTGAACAGATCAGTATCGTACTTGGCGAAAATTACGTGCTATCTTTTCAGGAGAGTGATGATCCCATTTTTGAACCGGTTTTAAAACGTCTGGAACTAACAACCACACGACTGCGAAAATTTGGTCCTGATTATCTGGCGTATGCTTTGGCTGACAACATTGTGGATCACTATTTCTACTCCCTTGATGTGATTAATGAAAATATTGAGAGAATTGAAGAGGAAATATTGATTGAACCGAAAGAAGAACAGCTTCAGAAAATCCACGCTCTTCGAAGAGATTTAATCTACTTTAGAAAGTCTGTTTGGTCGCTTCGTGATGGCATAAACTCTCTGATCCGTGACGACGTATCCCTGATTTCAAAAGATGTGAAAGTCTTTCTTCGAGACTTATACGATCACATCGTTCAGGTTGTGGACAGTATGGAAACAAACCGTGAAATGGTATTTGGACTCTATGACATGTATATGTCGGGTCTGAGTAACCGAATGAATGAGGTAATGAAAGTACTTACCATTATTGCCACCATCTTTATTCCCCTCACCTTCATTGCTGGGATATATGGAATGAACTTTGATCCGGCTGCAAGCCCTTTAAATATGCCCGAGTTAAGCTGGTACTACGGATATCCTTTTTCAATTGGATTGATGGTTTTATTGACCGGCGGTATGGTATACTATTTTAAACGAAAAGGCTGGTTTTAAATAAGTTCAATGTTAAGGTGCCAACGATAAATTATAAGATTAGTTCTAAGGAGTAATTTTTATGAAACATATAGTCGTTACAGGAGCATCAAGAGGAATTGGGAAAGCCATCGCAAAAAAACTTATTAGTCAGAATATCCGGGTAACAGGTACACGGCGCAGTTCTGAATTTCCACCGGAATTTCAGATGTCTGAACTGTTTTCGGGTGTTCAGGTTGATTTAAGCGATTTCGAAGCCATTGAAAAAAAGCTGAAACCGCTCTTTAATTCAGTAGATGATCTGCCTGATGTACTTGTAAATAATGCCGGAATATTTCAGGATGCGGACTTTGGGATATCGGATGATGATTGGCTTTCTGTTTGGGACCGAACGATGAACGTCAATTTGAGATCTGCTGCACTTCTCTCCAAATGGTTCATCAATGCTCATGTAGATAATGGGAGGGAGGGGATAATTATTAATATTTCCTCCAGAGCCGCTTACCGTGGAGATACGCAGGAATATGCGGCATATGCGGCATCGAAAGGGGGAATGGCGGCCTTTACCAAAAGCATAGCACGTGATTTTAGTAAAAAGGGAATTGTGGCTTACACGGTAGCACCCGGTTTTATTGAAACGGATATGGCTAAAGAATCGGTTGAGATACTCGGAGCTGAGGCTTTAACGAAAGGTTCTGCTTTTGATGAAATCACCCAGCCCGAAGAAGTGGCGAACCTTGTGGCTTTTTTGGCGAAAGGTGAGGTGAAGCATATGTCCGGCTCAACGTTTCATATTAACGGTGGTTCTTATATGGTTTGAGTCTTAGAATTGAAAAAATCAAATGTTGAAAGTAAAATATAATTCAGGTTACGACTATGTCTATTCAGGAGCGTAAAAAAGATCACGTTGATCTGACCGCATACAGCGATGTTTTCTACAAGAAATCGACCGGTTTTGAACGATATGACTTTGTTCACAACGCACTGCCGGAAATTAATCCTTCCGAAGTAGATGTATCGGCTTCTCTATTAGGAAGACAATTCTCATTTCCGTTGTTTATCTCCTCCATGACCGGTGGCTACACAGAGGCGGGATCGGTGAATACAATTATAGCAAAGTGCTGTGAAAAGCATGACTTGCCGTTTGGTGTTGGGAGTCAGCGTGCCATGCTCGAAGATGAATCTCAAATTGAATCTTTTTCGGTAGTAAGGGACCATGCTCCAAATGCATTCATCGCTTCAAACATTGGCGGCGCACAGCTGATTGGTGGTCTGGAAAAGGATAAGATTGATTTACTGGTGGAAAGCATCAAAGCTGATGCCGTCATCATACATCTGAATTCACTTCAGGAGTTAATGCAGCCGGAGGGTGACCACGATTTTAAAGGAATTGAAAAAGGGATGGAGCATCTGATTACGAACCTTAATGTTCCGGTCATAGTAAAGGAGACGGGAGCCGGAATTTCCGGAGCCGTTGCCGGGCGCCTGCTTGCTATGGGCGTGGAATGTATCGACACGGCCGGAGCAGGCGGAACAAGCTGGGCAAAAGTGGAAAATCTCAGAGAACGACAGAAAAACCCGATGCATCAGTTTGATGACTGGGGATTGCCCACAGTTGAATGTATTCATCAGATTACACCTCTTCGGGAAAGTTTTAGATTTGATCTGATCGCTTCCGGGGGCATTCGCTCACCGTTTGATCTGGTTAAAGCACTGGCGTTGGGTAGTGATTTTGCTGCAACGGCACAGCCGGTTATTAAAGCCATTAAAGAGGAGGGGGAAGAGGGGTTAGACCGGTTAATCCAAAAATGGAAAAAGGAGACCCGACTGATTCTTACCCTTTTGGGATGCGCTTCTTTTAGCTTTTTGAATGAAACTCATATCAGGGAAATGTAGACGTGATACTCTGATTTTTGAATCAGGAAACTCATTAACTATTCTTCAAGCACCTTTTAAATCATATCTGACCATAGGTAGCCTTAATACTCTCATCTGTTGACTCCATGCTGGAGCTTTTCTGACCCTTTGCCAATCCTTTAAAAGGATTTTTGTCTGCAATATGACAGAATTTACCTATAGCCTGCGCATATAAATCCGGCGAAGCTCGTCAGATGACGAGATGTTTATAATTAAATAATGATTAAAACCTGATATGAAAAAGCTACTAATATCATTTACAGTTCTAATTTTTTTAGGGTGCAGCACAGAAAACACTCCAATCTATACATTAAGTACAAATGTGACCCCGCAGGAAGCCGGGACCGTTTCTCCCGCAAACGGTGAATTTGATGAAGGTTCAGAGATTTCAGTTACTGCAACAGCTAATCAAGGCTGGGTTTTCTCTGGTTGGCAAGGCGATCAAAACGGAACCACAAATCCGGCAACTATTTTGTTGAACAGCAACAAGACTATTACTGCACAATTTGAGCAACTTGAATATGAACTCACTTTAGAAACAGTTGGTGAAGGTGCTATTCAGGAGCAAATTGTTGCGACAAAAACCGAAAGTTATCAGGAGGGAACCTCTATTCAGTTAACGGCAGTTCCAAATACAGGATGGGAATTTATTGAATGGACAGGTGACTTATCGGGTTCAACCAACCCCGCTACTATTACCATGGATAGTGAAAAAAGTGTTTCCGCTGTTTTTGAAGTAGCCGAATATGAAATCTCTTTGGAAGTTCAGGGTGAGGGTGAAATTGAAGAGCGAATAGTAGCGGGTAAAACTTCGAATTACGATTATGGCACAGTCGTTGAATTTACTGCTGTTCCTGCTGATGGTTGGTTATTTACCGGTTGGGCAGGTGATCTCTCCGGAGATGAGAATACCATTCAGATTACGGTAGAAGGTGCGCTAAATATTTCAGCGTCTTTTGAACCTGAACCGGCACCCGTAATACCGGTTACCTATCTTGAAACTGGGAAAAGTGCACGTTTGAATACGGTTCAATTTCTATCTGATGATCTTGGATGGGTTGGCGGTGAAGGATTGATTGCGAAAACTACTGATGGAGGTACAACCTGGACCTACCAAATGGAAGATGATTATGTAGTAACTGAAATACAGATGATTAATGAAAGCATCGGTTTTGCAGTGGGAACAGTGTATGGCGAGTTCTCAGGAATTCAGGGAGTTTACAAAACTACTGATGGCGGGAGTAACTGGTTTCTGGTTCATGAGACTTCTGAAGAGCCACGTGCTCTCTTTTTTACAGATCAGAATACCGGCTGGGTAGCAGGTGTGAACGATCTGATTTTAAAGACTTCAGATGGAGGAGATACCTGGACGGTTCAAGATCAGTTTGTCGGTGCATTTGGTGGTGTTGAAAGTTTTTGGATCAATGATCTCTATTTCTTGGATAATAATCGTGGATGGGGAGTGGGACACTACTCACCGGCCAGCAATCACCTGATTATTCAAACTGAGAATGGAGGGGCGACATGGGAAGTTGTCTCTGATTTTATGGGATCACCATTTAATTTTATTTATATGTTTGATGAAAATAATGGAATGACCGGTGCCAATCGTGCAATTTATAGCGTTACGAATGGTGGAGAAAATACAAATGAAGTTTTTAATCACAGTGTGTTTTCTCGAGTAAGTGAAGTTGTTTTTCTAAATGATACTCATGGGTATGTAGTTGGAAACAATTTGGAAAACAGTTCCCGGGATTTCTTTTATGAAACACTTGATGGAGGTGACACATGGAATGAGATCAATACTGAGGATTCAGTTGGCGGATCTTCTATGGATATTGGTAGTGAATTTCTGTGGATTACTTCCGGATCCTGGGTAGTAAAGGTTGAGATCTGATATAGAAATATTGATTCAGAATTCAAAGGTCGTTCCCTTAATTCGGTTCGACCTTTTTAATTAGATTCACAATTATTTGGGTCAAGGTTATTAAATTCAGGAGAAATCAAATGAAATTGATAATTCAAACCTGATATGAAAATTCGAACAGCCAAAGAAGCTGATCTGCCAGAAATTGATGCAATATATAACGAAGCTATCGAGGATGGATTTAAAACGGCTCATATAACACCTATGAGTAAAGAAGATCGCAGGGATTGGTTCGGGAAGTTTAATGATCAATATCCGCTTTTTGTTTATGAAGTTGACGAAGGAATCATAGGCTGGCTGTCGGTGTCTCCTTATCGAAAGGGGCGTAAAGCTCTTGAAGGAACGGCTGAAGTGAGTTTTTACGTGGCAAGAGAAGCGAGGGTAAGAGGAGTTGGTTCGGCTTTAATGGAGACTGCAATAAAAGAAGCAGACCGTCTCAATTTTCATGTCTACATTGCCATTCTAATTGAAACGAATAAAGCCAGCATTTCTCTTCTTAAAAAACACGGATTTAAAAAGTGGGGCTACCTTCCTGAAGTGATCTGTTTTAATGGCGAGAGAAGAGGGCAGTTTTACTACGGAAAAGTCCTATGATACTTATAAGTAGCAGAGGACTTTTAGGGCTGTAATAAAGTTTAGTGAGTTCTCAGTTTTTATAAACTCTTATGTAATCAACTTCCATCCGTGCTTGATTCAGGTCCGGATCAATTCCGTTTCTCATACCACCGGTTTCATATTGAGAATCACTTCCCCAGTTTCCACCCATGGCAATGTTCATGATGATGAAAAAGTTGTTGTTGAATGGCCACGTTTCATAATTTTTGATTGAAGGGTTGTAAGTGTAAAACTCCTCATCATCAACTTTAAAGGTGATACTTTCCGGTGTCCAAACGACCTCGTAAATGTGAAACTCATCATGAAAATCAGGAACTTCAGTGTGTCCTGAATTTTGGGTATTGCCATAGCTTGATGGTGTATGCAGTGAGCTATGAATCATTCCCGGATTCTTACCGACATGCTCCATGATATCAATCTCACCGGAGGCAGGCCAGCCTATATCTGTATAGTTTGAACCGAGCATCCAAATAGCCGGCCAGGTTCCTGAACCTTGCGGTAGTTTTGCTCGTGCTTTAACGGTTACATATCTAAACGATTGAAGACCTTCCGATTTAATTCGGGCTGAAGTCCACTCACCACTTTCATAAATAGCATCTATAATAAGCAGACCATTTTCCATGCGTACATTTTTTTGCTCGTCGGTATAATATTGCACTTCATTGTTTCCCCATCCGCCACTACCATGACCAATATCATAAGTCCAGTTGTTGCTGTTGGGAGAACCGGTCCCGTTAAATTCGTCAGACCAAATCAAATCCCCGGGTTCCAGGGTATCCGTTGGGTCAGGTTCAATGTAATTAAAGCTATCTGCGGGCCCATCTGATGAACACGAAGTGATGCTTAAAATCAAAAACAAACTGATGATAGTTGAGATATAATTAGACATAATTTTTCTCTTCAAGTATTGTAAGGTCTAAAAAAAGTATAAAAAAAGGGGAGGAATAAGAATTCCTCCCCGAATAATGGTTTGGTTAAAGGTTATTCAACCAGCTGGAAATCATCAATAAAGAAGATTCCGGGATTGCCGTGAGCTTCACCGCCAATTTGAATAATGATGCGATCAAAGTCGTCACGATCACTAAAGCCGCTGAAGTCAAATTCGAGTTCAACCCAGGTATTTGTTTCCGCAGGTTGGATGATTTCTGCCTGTGTTTGCCATGAATCACCACCCATTCCGGTTTTGTCATGAAGCTTAACAGAAACCTGCTGTTTCAGAATACCATCAGACCAAGCTTCCTTCTCAGCAGCAACAGATTCGTAATCATTATACGAAGGCAAGTAAACTTTTAACCTTATGGTACTGCGTTGATTCAGATCTATTTCAAATCCGGGATCAATATAGAGGTTATCATAAAAGTGTGCTCCACCTGAACCTTTTTCATATTTCGCCACTTTCGCAGAGGTATTGATTTCTCTGGGCAGAGGATTATCGTAGTTGGGATTGAAATCTGCAATTTCATCCGTCATCCAGGTTACATTTCCTTCTTCGTCAAAGTTGTCATACAACTCTTCTGAGGTATAAGGTAATGGTTCCGGTTCATCCGGTTCTTCAGCTGGATGTTCGTAACCTTTAGGAATCAGTGTATGATACCATACAAGACTATTTGCGGAGTCTTCAAATCTGAGAGCCAAATGATTTTCGGATATCTCTTGAATTTCATATTCGCGGGTACCGGCAAAGAAGCCAATCCATCCCGGATCAGAAATGGTAATAAACATTCTACCATCATCTTCTTTAACGAAATTGAAGTTAAGACCTTCCGGAGCTGTCCATTGAGCCATTAAATCACCGCCCGGTGCCTCGTAGGTTCCTTCAACCTCATCGCCATAAGATCCGTTGAGGAAAACATAACCGTTCGTGTTCATATCAAATTCAAGACCCTGCAGCGTGAATGTGTATTCATCAGTATAGAGGCCTGTACCGGGTTTGGCCAATGGTGGAGCTGCCCAATACTCAGGCCAGTCACCTCCGGGAGGGCCTACACCCATATGGGCTGCTTGTGTACTGTCAACTACCCAGGTTTTTCCTTCAACATTGTCTATACCGCCGGTCAGTAAATTGAGGTCGGGGTCATCCAGCATCCAGATTTTTGTTTCCTCAATAGTTACTACTTTTGAATTAACTGCCTGACCTGATTCGGTAAAGATAGTGAGCTGAACGGTATATTCACCCTCTAAAGGATAACGAGCCGTAACAGCGTCACCTTCTGCTTTCGAGCCATTTCCAAAATCCCAAAGAGCTTTGAAACCACCGGAGGTGTTCACAAACTCAATTATATTTGGATTCTCTGCATCCGGCGTCATATCAAACGTTACGTTTTCCGACCGTGGAGGATCGGCCAAGTCCGGATCAGATGACACCTGTGGTTCGCAAGCTCCCAATCCCAGTCCGATAATCAGCAGAACCGGAAGCATCCATTGAATTTTCTTTAAAGTTTTCATTTTCATGGTCATTCATTTAAGATTTTTGTGTTTGAAACGGGTCGCATATTAATACCCCGAATTCTGTTGAAGTTGACCGTTTGAAATGTCAATTTCACTTTGCGGAATAGGGAACAGGCCTGATTTGGCTGTGTTGTACGATATTTCGAAATCGGGAGCATCACCCAGGTATCCCGGTTTTACAGCACCCTGTATGGATATATGCTGTTCTGCAATATTTTGTCCATATCGCTGAAGATCCCAGTATCGGTGACCCTCCATGGCCAGTTCTAATCTGCGCTCATTTCTTATGTTTTCCATGGTTGCTGCTACTTCCGGCATTCCCACACGTTCTCTTACACGGTCTAAATACGCCTTGGATTGTGTCGGGTCACTGTCTAAGTGAAGCTCGGCACCCATCAGAAGCACATCAGAGAATCGAATAACCCGATAGTTGTTACCCCAGTTGAGTTCGAGCTGACCATCTGATGGAGCGTAAGCTTTATGTGTTGTGTATTTTTGTGTGAATTTGCCTGTGTGCTGGTAACCAACTGAAATACCTTCATTCAATTCTGTTTCAAAAAGTACGGTCGCTTCAAGTCGCGGATCAGCTGGATCAAAAGCGTCTACGAGTTCTTGCGTAACCGGTGAGAAACTCCAGCCTCTTTGATAATCTTCGTCAGCCGGCTGATCGACTCGCGGTCCCTGCATTTGGGGTGCCATATTACCTTCGCCACCGTGCACATATCCCCAATCGTACCAAGGTCTAGAGTCTGAGTAGGAAATCTCAAAAACAGATTCCTCGCTAAACTCAAATTCCGGTGTGAAGATATCTTCGTAATTTTCAACCAAGTTATGGCTGCTGAGATTAATGACGTCATCAATCATTTGAGTAGCCATTGCCTTAGTTACGGTTTCACCACCGGCCGGTAGATCTTCACCAAATACACCTGAGTAGTAGAGATATACTTTGCCTAACAGAGCCTGTGCAGCCCATTTGGAGGCACGTCCATACTCATTGGAAGGGATATCTTCCGGGAGGTCCGGAATTGCAGCCAGGAGATCCTGTGCAATCTGTGAATAGACTTCAGAAGGATCGGCTTGTGGCTGATTGTATTCATCCGGGTTATCGAGCGGAACGGTAATGAGTGGGACATTTCTAAAGAAACGAACCAGATCAAAATAGTAGTAGGCTCTCAAAAATCTGGCTTCAGCCATGGTACGTGTTTTGAAAGCTTCATTATCCAATTCAAGTCCTTCAACTTCCGTTAGGAATTTGTTCGCTCTGTATATACCGGTATAGTATTTTTGCCAGAGGCCGTGAACTTCTCCATTCGTTGTGCGGATATTATGCTTATCCACTTCAATTATGTTTGGAGCATCGTTTCGGCTGGCACCGCCGGCATAGGCATCATCAGAGGCGATGTCGCTCAACATTTCCGGTACGTGGAATCCAATAACCGTATTCCACTGTAGTACGTCATAAATTGCAACCAATGCTTCCTGTGCATCTTCCTCTGTTTGGTAGAAGTTAGACTCTGTTCGCTGATCCAGCGGGTCTACACTTAGGAAGCTGTCACAGCTGCTTGCAAAGCCTGCAATAGTGACTATCAAAAAAGCTATTGTTATTCTTAAGGTTTTCATGATCAGTAGTTTTAAATGTGGATAATACGATTAAAATGTAATGTTAACACCGACTCGGAAGCTGCGAGCTTGTGGATAGACTCCACGGTCGACACCTACGCTGAGCGCTGATGCTGATCCAATTTCGGGATCAAATCCGCTATATCCTGTAATCGTAAATACGTTTTCTGCAGACACATAAATTTTTGCCTGTTGTATACTTACGTTTTGTAGAATATTGGTTGGGATGTAGTAACCTACCTGAACATTTTTCACTCGCAGGTAGGAACCGTCTTCTACATATAGGTCAGAAATTTTTGACCAGTTTCCGTTACTGTCATTCCAGGTAAATCTGGGTAAGTCGTTTGATGTACCCGGGCCTGTCCAGCGTTCGAGGTAAGAAGCAGGCATGTTTGTATTGGTCAAATCGTGACGGCGTGTGGCATTGAATATCTCATTGCCCAATGTTCCCTGCATGAAGACAGAAAAGTCGAACTGCTTGTAGTTGGCTCCAAAGTTCATCCCAAATGTAAGATCCGGTGTTGGATTACCAATCATTGTTCTGTCAGCATCGTCAATTTGACCGTCTCCGTCCAAATCTCTGAATCGGACATCTCCAGGCACAGCTAAAGGCTGAATCAAACCACCTTCACTGTTCGTGTAGGAATTGACTTCGTCCTGAGTCTGGAAGATTCCGTCGGTTTCATAACCCCAGAAATACCCAATAGGGAAGCCTTCTTCAGCTCTTGTAACAATACCGTAGGTTGCAAAACCGGTACCGACAATCACGCCTTCGGCATTTCCGATATTTGTCACCTCATTTTTGTTCAGAGCGAAGTTCAGTCCAACATTGTAGTTGAACTCGTTGTTATAGTTACGATAGTCTACACTGAACTCAAACCCTTCGTTTGTAACACTACCGCCATTAATAATGGGTGCATTGTTACCAACATGACCCGGAATAGGAGCTCTCACAAGTAATCCTTTCGTGTCTTTCTGGTAGTAGTCTGCTTTGACAATCAGGCGATCCTGCCATAATCCCAAATCAACACCGAAGTTTAACTGCTCTGAAGTTTCCCATTTAAGGTTTGGATTCGGCACGCTTGAAGGGACTGATCCGGTAGTGAAAGATTCATTATCTCCAAAGGTGTAACCGTTACCTGTTGCTATTGTTGAGGTATAGGCAAAGTTACCAATGTTCTGGTTACCGTTTTGTCCCCACGAAGCACGCAGCTTCAACAGGTTGATGTAGTCATAATCATCCATGAAGGATTCATTACTCATAATCCATCCCAAAGAAACAGAAGGGAAGATGGCATACCGGTTGTTTGAACCAAATTTAGAAGATCCGTCAACCCGGAGAACCGTAGTGAGAAGGTATCTGTCCGAGAAATTGTAGTCGGCTCGACCAAAGTATGAGAGCAGTCTTTCACTGTACGCTCCACCTGCAGCACGCATTGATTCTTCATCTGATGCCACATTGATGTAAGCATTTGATGGATTATTCATCAACAGATTAGATTTTGCACCAAAGAGATCTTCGAACTGAACTTTCTGTGCAGATATACCGCCTAAAAGTTCAATATTGTGATTTCTGAAATCCTGCTGATATGTAATGGTGTTTTCAAGATTCCAGGTGTACCAGCGGTTCTCATTCTTACTCACTAACGATTCACTGTTATTTTGTGAGGAATTCAGATAGTACGTAGGTACGTAGTTTTGATCCTGTACAAAAGCGGCATCGATACCAAATTGACTTCTAATTACTAAATTTGGCAGTAAATCAAGTTCAGCAAACGTATTGTTTACCAGCTTATCTACCTGAGTTTCACCATGGGTAACCTCCAGGCGGGCCAGCGGATTAACGATTTCCTGTGTTACATATCTTGAAATTCCGAAATGTCTGCCGTCACTTTGAACAGCATTACTTGGAAACGTGCTCAATCTGTCAGGATCGGTCTCGTAAATAGGAGTGAGGGGATCCATGTTCAGAGAATTACTGAGAGGTGAACCCCATTCGCTATTACTCAGAACTGCATTTCTGTTAATTCGAGAATAGTTAAGGCTGTTTCCTACCCGGAATACATCACTTACCTTTGTATTCAGTTTTAAGTTGAATGTATTTCGTCCGAACTGAGATTTATCACCACCTATGATTCCTTCTTGTGAGAAAATTGTAAATCCGGTTAAATACTGAGTTGTTTCATTCCCGCCTGAAATGTTGATCTGGTGATTCGTCATTGGCGCATTGTCATTAAATACTGCTTCTTGCCAGTCAGTACCACCTGTCACGTCAGGAGAAGTGGGAAACGGCATGGTCAGTCCCGCAGCAGCAGCACCTTCATTCATCATTACCATATATTGACGTGCATCCAGTACATTGATTTTTTTCCATGGATTCTGAATACCGGCATATCCTTCGTATGTAACGTTTGTTTCATTAGGCCGCCCCGATTTTGTTGTGATCAAAACTACGCCATTAGCTGCTCTCGCACCATAAATTGCGGCAGAGGAGGCATCTTTAAGAACTTCGATAGACTGAATAGAGCCCGGGTTTAAATAATCGATACCACCGACCGGCATTCCATCCACAACATAGAGTGGGTCAGCACTTCCGGTTGTACCTGCGCCGCGAATTCGAATGGTAGGGGCTTCTCCGGGCTGTCCGGATTGATTTGCTACAAATACACCTGCTGTACGTCCCTGCAGTGCCTGTTCAACTCGAAGTATCGGAGTTTCTGCAATTGTTTCTGAGCTTACTGAAGAAACAGAACCTGTAATTTCACTTCTTTTTTTGGTTCCGTAACCAACCACAACGATTTCTTCTCCTGATTCCAACACGCTGGGCTCGAGAGAAACATTGATTTCACTTCGTCCGTCAACAGGTATCTCAACAGTTTGGAACCCTATATAGGAGTAACGCAGTGTATCGTCAGGTTCTATATTCCGTAAAACATAATTTCCATCAATATCCGTTGTTGTACCCCGGTCAACGGTTCCCTTGACGAGAATGTTAACACCCGGAAGTGTCTGATTAGTGGAGGCATCTGTAACCACTCCCATCACGGAATCTGCCGGTATTTCCAGTTCCGGCTGCTCTTCCATATTGGAAATCACAAAGGTACGGTTTTCGATATATGTTGAAACTAAATTGTGGGGTTTTAAAACCCTGTCAATAACTTCAAATACCGATGAACCCTCAATTGATTCGGCATAACCTGTCTTTCCATTAACCAAATTGGATTGGTATAGAAAAATCACATCATATCCGTTTTCAATTTTATTTAAGGTTTCTTCTAAACTCACCTTTTTGTCTGGTTTCTGAGCAGATATAATATCTGCACTTGAAACGTACTGTTCTGTTTGTTTTGCCCCTAAAGAGCTTACGCTAAATAGGATAATGAGCAAAACTAACAAGGAGGATATTTTAGTTTTCATATCACTTAAGGTTTTAGGTAATGATTAATTATTCAGTACTACCTGAATCTGTTTTTTCTTTGATATAAACCGTTTGATCTTGCTGATCGATATCTACTTCAAGCATTTTTGAAAGCCCTGATAGCAAAAAGGATAAATCAGAGTTGTTAAATCTGCCCGTAAGTTTTTTATCTGTTAATGTTTGATCTTCAACAATCACTTCAACATCGTATGTGAATTCGATTCTTGTGATCAAATCAGAAAGAGGTGTCATATCCATAACCAGACTATTGCCGGCCCAAGACGTGAATACCTCTGTATTTACTTGTTCAACCTGAATATTTTCAGAACTTTGAGAGAAAAGCGCTTTTTCTCCGGGATTCATAACATATTCAAGACCTGGTTCCAGAGTCTCTCCCTGTACACTTATCTTAACACTCCCTTCAGTCAAAACGACCTGACTTTGATTCTTCGTAGTATTCACGGAGAATCGGGTACCCAGCACCGAAATTCTTCCGTCAGGTGTGTGTACAATAAATGTTCGGGATTCTGATGCTTCTTTCCTGGTGATGTTGAATAATGCTTCACCTTCCAGCCATACTTGCATGGTATCCGACTCCACCATTTTCTGCGGGAGACGAATTTTTGAATTTGCGTTGAGGGTAATGATCGAACCATCTGAATATTGAACGGTGGTCTTTTGACCGGTTTCCGTTTCAAATTCTTTGTATTCAATAGAAACCAACTGGGTCTGTTCTGTACCGTCATTATGTGTAAATGAATTTCGAGCCAGAAAACCTATTATAAGCAGCAGGCTAATAGCTGCAGCCATCGTAACCCAGACCATGTTTCTAGATCTATTTCGCGATTGCGTTATGGACTTTGATTTATCATGAGATTCAATTCGGTTTAGCAGACGTTTGAATTCATCATTGGAATTGGGCTTGGGAACATTCAGAGTCCCTTTGTTTAACAGCTTTTTGCCTTTTTCTACAGATCGGGCATTTTGGCTGTTTGCCTGCATCCAGTCAGTCCAATAGGCAACTTCTTCCTTTGAGGCTTTTCCTTTCAAAAACCGGACGAAAGAGTCATCCATTAAAAGGTTTGAGAACTGATTTGGCATTTTATTAGTTAGGGTTGGTTATATGAATCTTGTACTTACCCTAAGAGAGAGAAGGCAAAACCGGATCTACTCAATATTTTTTAAAATTTTTTAAGATAGATTTATAGAGATCTATAAAGCCAATAATTTAAAATACTTATCTGATAAAAAGGGGAGCGTTTAGTATCAATTGTCGAGAAAATAACGCAGTTGATTGATCGCGGAAAACACAAGATTGTATATACTCTGTGCGTGAAGATCCAAAATTTGTGAAAGTTCTTTCGTTGAAAACCCTTCATAAAATTTCAGATAAATCACTTCCCGCTGGCGGGGTGTTAAATTCTCAATGGCTCTCTTTAGCTCTTTACTATCTTCTTCTTCAAGGTTTAAGATCTCATCCCAATTGTTATAGCTGATCAGTGCATCAAACTCTTCGATGTAGTAGTCGGTGGCCACGTCATCTCTTCTCTGACAGGCTTTTTTTTTGTTGAGTAGTTCGCGTCGTAAAGAGATAAAAAGGTAGGCTTGTACAGAATCGGGGGTCGTCAGGTTTTTGCGATATTTCCAAACCTGGAAAAAAATCTCTTGGATGGCATCCCGCACATTCTCAGAATCTGGGGTTATTCGGTACCCGTAACTGTAAAGTGCGTCAAAACATTGATTAAATAGTTTACCTAACGCCTCTTTATCACCTGATAACACTTTTTCCCAAAGTATATCCAGATCATACCTATGATAAATTGGTTTCGAAGGCTCCATTTTTTTCAAACTGGGCACAACATTTAATTTCGACTGCTGCATTTACGCCATTACTTTATAAAAAAATTGGTTTAGAAGCACTAATGCAAAATAATAAAAAGAAACTATTATTAATATGTTTTAGACCTTAATATCTTTAATAGATTGAAATTTTAATATCCGGGAACTAAAAACCCACAGTGGATAAAATGAAATTAAATTTTGTAATAGAACAAGTCATTGATTTAATGTGACTTCAGCAAAATCTATTTAATTAAATGGAATCTTTTTGAATTTGGGAAATAACATCCGCTAAATTCAGAGTCTGATAATGATGAAGTCTATAGGACGGTAAGTGAATATTTTGAACCACAGATTCCATGTACATTTATACTCTTGTGTGAAAATGATCCATTTTTGAAACTGTTCAGTTCACACCGGAAAGTCTATAATTGTTGATTATTTATTCTAATTGTCGATAAAAATGAATTATATGCATAAATATACTGCTCTCTCGGTTTGTCACTACGGAAAGGTTTATAGACTCCCCATGATTTTATTCTTCAGTCTGATTTTAATATTTACACTTAATTCAATGGCCTACGCTCAGCAATATTTAGATCCAACCCTCTCCATAGATGAACGAGTTGACGATCTGCTCACTAAAATGACTCTGGAAGAGAAGGTTGGGCAGATGACGCAGCTTAATATCACTCAGATTAATTATGAAAAGGTGCAAAGTGATGTGAACCTGAATGCTGAAAAAGCAAGAGATTTGTTAAAGAATCATCACATCGGTTCGTTTTTGAACGGGGAGGCTGTGCCACCGGAGCAGTGGTTGGAATACGTTACTGAACTTCAAAAAATAGCTGTTGAAGAAACACGGTTGGGCATTCCAATTATATACGGTATTGATCATATGCATGGAGCAAGCTATTTGGAAGGCAGCACCATTTTTCCACATAACATCAATCTTGGAGCTACTTTTAATACCGAACACGCAGGGCAAACCGGCAGAATTACGGCTCTTGAATCGGGACCATTAGGTCATGTATGGAACTTTGCCCCGGTTTTAGATTTAGGTAAAAACCCATACTGGCCACGATTTTACGAAACCTTTGGCGAAGATCCCTATTTGATATCTGAAATGGGCCGGTCGTATGTAGAGAGCTACCAGGGCGACCATGATATTTTCCCGTATAAATTAGCGGCTACAGGAAAACATTTTCTCGGATATTCTGTACCGAGATCCGGCTGGGATCGTACACCGGTCGACTTGTCAATGCAGACGATCCATGAATTCCACCGCCCGTCATTCCAGGCAGCAATAGATGCCGGTATGAAAACCATAATGGTAAACAGTGGAGAAGTGAACGGAATCCCGGTACATGCTTCAAAGGAACTGTTGACCGATCTACTCAGAGATGAAATGGGTTTTGAGGGAGTGATTCTAACAGACTGGGCAGATATAGGGAAATTGTACAATTTTCATAAAACCGCCCGGGATTATGATGAGGCGACACTGCAAGCGATTGAAGCCGGGATCGATATGAGCATGACGCCAAATTCATTGTCTTTCAATGAGAGTCTTTTAAAACTGGTTCATAATGGATCCGTAAACGAAGAGCGGCTTGATGAATCAGTCCGGCGAATTTTAAAGCTTAAGTTTGAACTGGGATTATTTGAACATCCGTATCCATCCGGGGAATCTCTTGATGAAATTGGCAGTGATTCTCACAAATCATTTGCTTTAAAGGCAGCGGAGGAATCGATGGTGTTACTAAAAAATGATGACGATATATTACCGCTATCCCAAAATGTTAAGAAGCTATTGGTAGTAGGTCCATCAGCTGAGAGTAAAAGAAATCTGGCCGGTGGCTGGACACTTGCCTGGCAGGGTGCGGCAGAAGAGCGTTATCCTGAATCGATGAAAACCATTTCAGATGCGTTAAGAGATGAATTTCCGAATTCTGAGATCATCAGTATGGAGTCTATTGGAAATAGATATACCAACAAAAGAAAAAAGTTCAATGAATTAGCTGAAACTGCAGACGCAATCATAATAGCTGCCGGAGAAGAGCCTTACACAGAATTTGTTGGCAACATCACAAATCTAAAACTGGATGAAGATCAAATAGAAATGATCAAAGCAGTCAATGAAACGGGAAAGCCATCGGTGCTCGTTTTGGTGGCAGGACGCCCAAGGGTGATTAACGAAATTGTGTACGACACGGAATCCATACTTTGGGCGGGGCTTCCGGGATTTGAAGGTGCGGAAGCCATTTCAAACGTAATTAGTGGACAGGTAAATCCGAGTGGGAAGTTACCGTTTTCATATCCGCAGTTTGCCGGACATTTTATTCCCTACAATCATAAACCCAGTGCCGCATACTATTTTGACGAAACCATTGCCAACGACATAGTTGTGGATACCGAAGCACTGACAATGTGGGAGTTTGGTTATGGCTTAAGCTACACCGATTATACCTATGAGAATCTGGAACTAAGCGATACGTCCATCGATGTAAATCAACAGATCACCGCAAAGATATCGGTCACCAACGTAGGTGATCGTACCGGGACGGAGGCTGTCCTGTGGTATCTGACTGATGAGGTTGGGCGAATATCCAGACCGGTTAAAGAGCTGGTTCACTTTGAAAGGGTGACGCTTGAACCGGGAGAAACGAAAGAAATGACACTAATCATTGATCCTGAAAAACAGCTGAGTTATCCCGGATTTGATGGCGAATCCATATTGGAAGAGGGAAATTTTATACTTCAAGTGGGGAAAGAAAAAGCGACGTTTTATTTGCAAAAAAAGAGTGACTGAGATAAGATTGAGGACGCTAAAACCTATGGCGGAGCTTCAGCTTTCTCCGCCATTATCCTTTGATCGTCTGTCTTATTGGGAAGTTAATTTTATATCAATTAAAGAAATCCCGTATGGCATCCTGTATCTGTTGAGCGCCACTTTCTGCCGCAGCTCTTAGCGATTGATCAACCACGTTCTCTGCGATCTCTTGAATCACATCTTCCACGGCTTCTTGAGCTCCGCCTTGTCCCAGGTCATTCAGCTCAATTTCTTGAACTTCAACACTTGCTGAGCGTTCGCCTCCTATCTCAGTGTACAAATCAGCAGTTCCATTCGTCATAATAAAATGTTCGATCACGAGGGACTTTTCAGAGGCCTCTCCGGATGAGGTAGAATCCATATTGTTCATAATGGTTCGAAGGTTATTCTCGGGCATCTTCTGTTCCACGTAAATTGATGGAGAGGTGATTTCGATATTTCGAACAATGATTTCATCTGAAAAAAGTGAACGAATATTTAGTTCGATCGTAAAATCTTCAATTTCCAATGCGTAATCTTGACTAAATCCTTCCGGATTTTCTACTCGAAAACCGCTTATCGTGCCGCTACCGGAAAAAGGGGAGATCGAAACTCTGTCTACGGTAACAGCGGTCCCCGTCATTTCAGATCCAACCGTTTCAATTCCGGTTTTAACAATGGAGTCGACAGACATGGTGAGGACTAAAAAGCCAATCAATAAGATTGCCAACATACCACCCAGGCCAAATTTTATGGTTTTGCTCATTTTTGCTTGTTTAGTGGATTGATTCAGAGATTGTTATCTGTATTTTAAGTCGTTTGTTTCAAAGTAGTAAAAAGGGATACGTTTTATAAAAATATTTGATAGTTAGTCGATGGACGAAAGAAACAGTTATAGGATGGAAGAGGATTTAACGGGCACAAATATGCTCGGAATGTCGCTGCTCTCTTTTCTCTTTTATCTCAGTCTCTCTTTGATTCTAATCTATTTTTTCCATGAGGGCGGTTTCGCGGCAATCTTTGAACAAGGATATTCCATTACTGTTCAAATGGCGATCGGTTTAAGTGCCGGTATTGCAGCAGCTCTTGTTGTGATGTTTCTCTCTTCCAGATCCCCAATAGCAGATGTACTGGACGATTTTGCTCTTTTCAGGGTAATTGCCAATACCAAATTCTCACCATTCGACAGAGTCCAGATCTCACTCTTTGCCGGTGCAGGGGAGGAGATCCTGTTTCGTGGCGCGATCCAGCCGATACTTGGTATATGGGTTACCTCCATCATTTTCATAGCCATACACGGTTATTTTAAATTTAAATCCATAGGACACATTCTGTTTGGCTTGATGCTTTTTTCATTGAGTATGATGCTTGGCGTTTTATATGAAGTATCCGGTTTAATTTCTGCAATGGCTGCACATGCGATATATGATTTGGTGATGCTGGAGTGGGCAAAGAGGAGGAGAGGGGATTGACGAAGACATTGAAGCGCTATTCTTATATGTCACGTCACTGAATTTGTGCAGTATTTTATAAAGGCTAATCCTGCTTAACTTTAAAGCCTCCTAATATTCGGGTGAATTCGGCCACTTTTATTAGAGACTTTATCTATTTAATTCGAATGAAGTTAGAGAACACTATTTTTTGGTTTGATTGAGTTCGGATAAATTACACACAAGTAATAGGGAAGTAGATATTACTTTCTTTCGACAGAGTACAGTGAGTGAAACGTTCTTGAGAGAGTTGAAAAATCAGAGATAAGATTGAAATCATCGAAGTAGCGTATGAGCAACGCTTCTCAACAAATCAACAGAGGATTTTGGCTGATACCCAGAATCCTCTTTTTTTATGCCATCACGAATTAGATCAAGGGACTTTTATCCGTTTATAAAATTTTCTGTTATCCAATCTATAAAAATGAAGATTACGGTATGGATCGTTTGACAAGCCGAAGTCGTATGTTTGTTTACATTCGAGTAGTACGTAGAGGGATTATTCCATGGAATTGAACTTGAATTAACCTGGATTAAACGACAATTCTAATGAGAATAAAAGAGACGCAATCACATGGGTTTTTACTCAAACTCTATCTTCTATTAAGAATCTCATCCCGAACAGTTTTGCTATAGGTCTGACCTATGGGGACTTCTTGTTTTTCTACCGTAATAGTATTTCCCTGAATAGTTTTAATTTTATCTACCGCTACAATGAAAGAACGATGCACCCGCATGAATGCAGGTTCCGGCAGAAGCTCTTCCAGGTCAGAGATCTTTTCGTGAACCAGCAGTTCTTCTCCTTCCAAAAACAAAGCGGAATAATTTCCTCTGGCCTCTACATATAAAATATCTTCCATACTCACCTGATGGTACTCCTTATCACTCTTTACAAAGAAACGCCGGGGTGAGATATCATCTTCTTTCTGCTGATCATCTCCTTTACTGGCCAATAAAGATGATGTAGAAATAGCTTTATTCACAGCTTTTAAAAATCGTTCAAAACTAAATGGCTTAACCAGGTAATCTTCTATGGCCAGCTCATAGCCTTCAAGAGCGTGTTCTTTGTACGCGGTGGTAACAATAACTTTTGGTGGATTTTGAAGGGATCGAAGGAAATCAAAGCCTTTCAGTTTGGGCATGTTCAAATCAAGGAACATTAAGTCCACCTTATTTGAATTAAGCCACTCCAAGGCTTCCAGTGCATCATAGCACTGTTTAACGACCTTTAGGTGAGGTAACCTCTCACAATACGTACTCATCAGGTCCTGAGCCAGCGGTTCATCATCTACGATTATACATGTAATCATCATTCATAAAGCTCGAGTTTTACGGTAAATACGCCATCTTCTTTCTCAATATTTAGCTTATGTCGGCTGGGGTATAGTAGCTTCAGGCGTTTCTTTAGGTTTTCAAGACCGATACCTTGTTTACCCTCATCATCCTGATCGTCAAAATTGTTCTGGATCTCAAATATAACTTTTCTTTCTTTATAGACCGTTCTTAAAGAAGCATGGATATAAGCACCTTCCCGCAGACTCTCTACTCCATGTTTGAAAGCATTTTCCAGAAGTACAATAAACAATAGTGGTGCAACTGAGACTCCATCAGCACCCTTCGGTTTCTCGAACCGGATATCCACCTCTTTTTGGTACCTGATTTTGTGCAAATCGATATAGCGTTGCAGGTAATCAACTTCCTCGTTCAAGGATACTTTGTCTTTTTTCCCTTCATAGATAGTATATCGCATCATATCCGACAGTTTCAGTATTACCTCCGGTGCTTTATCAGATTGGTGTACCACCAGCGAATAGAGGTTGTTTAATGTATTGAAGAAAAAATGAGGATTAACCTGATTTCTCAGCAGTGCTAATTCAGCACTTGCTTTCTCTGCCTTCAGGGTTTTGAACCACTTCCATTGTTCAAAAAACCAAAGCCCTATCAGAATGGGAATAGGAAGTAAAAACAAGCTCAGAGCCCAAAACTTGTAGGTACTTTCATAAAGTTCAAAGCTACCGGTGAATAAACGTGAATATAAAAAGAACAGAGCCGATCCTCCGTACAAACCAAGAATCAACCAGCGATATTTATGAAAGAATCCCGGTAAAATAAAATAAAACAGCAATAGCCAGAATGAAATCATCAGGAGAATCATCAGCGGATTATCCATAAGACCGCTGGTAAAATAACCTATACTGAAAATCACAATAGCTAAAATACTGAAGCCCGCCCCA
>CAYNZY010000035.1:0-27568 GCA_964401805.1 uncultured Rhodohalobacter sp. | reverse complement strand
TGTCGCAATTGACCAGCAAACTCATAAAGATGTTCAAAAGCTGCTTAAATGCCACACCGTTATGTTTCTCTATAAGCACTCTCCTTTTTAAACATTTCTTAGCTTCATCGACAAATTTTTTGCTTGACAATGTTCGCATATATGCTAACTTTGTTTCATGCGCGTTATTAAGTTCTATAGAACCGAATCCGGTAATTGTCCGGTGGAAGATTTTTTGAACGATCTTCCCGATAAACAATCCAAAAAGATTGCCTGGACATTACGTGTGGTTCGGGATCTGGAAAAGGTGCCAACTCAATATTTAAAAAAGCTCAAAAGCACAGATGATATTTGGGAAGTGCGTGCTACGATTGGCAATAACACGTTTCGGCTGCTTGGTTTCTTTGACGGGCCAAAGCTGATTGTGTTAACTAGTGGATTTGCTAAAAAGACAAACAAAGTCCCAAAACAGGAAATAGAAACCGCTGAAGAGCGAAAACGAGATTATTACCGAAGGAAAGGACTATGAAAAAGGACGATCTTGAAATTTTTATCGATCAAAAAAAAGTTACAAGTCTGGAGTTTGCCGAGAACTTTGAGGAAGGGTATCTGAACTTTAAAATCGGCGTGATACTTCGTCAGGCCAGGGAAGAGATGGGAGCAACCCAGGCTGATGTGGCTGAGAAGCTGAATACTACCAAGTCTGTAATTTCAAGGATGGAGAATCATGCTGAAGACATCAAGCTTTCTACCCTTACAAAGTATGCAAAGGCGTTGGGCAAAAAGGTGAGGCTCGAAATCCAGTAAATTCAAAACATAACCAGTAATTTCTGCTGACGGGTTCGAATTAGCCGCTCGGCTTTTGAATTGAAAGACCCGCAGCAGAATTGCCAAACCGTTATATCGTCGATCTATCATCGGATTGTACAGTGGATGCAAAAAGAGCAATACAACAAAACTTTTGGCAAGTATATATTTTTTAAAGTAGAAATAACAGATTGATTTGTTGACCTGGTTCATGCATCTTTTCGCAGGCTGATTATAAAGAAAATGAATTTGGACTATAGATGAACAGTAGCCGGGAAATACGAGTGATTGCAATTAATTTGATTCCACGCAGATAGAAATATGATCTATCTCGGTTTTGCATTTTTAACGGCTCTGTTTGAATCCCTAAAGGACTTGTCAGGTAAGTTTGGGCTCGGTCAGCTCAACGAGTTTTTTATCTCCTGGGCAATGTCGGCTTTGGCGCTCCCTATTCTTTTGCCGATTCTTTTTTATGCAGGCATTCCTGAGCTGAACGCCACATTCTGGAAAGCGATACTGGTTGGCGGAGTGCTCAATGCGTTAAGCCTGGTGCTCTACATGCGGGCTATCCGGATATCGGATCTGTCGGTTACTATTCCGATGATCACGTTCACCCCCATGTTTTTGCTGATCACCTCGCCGTTTATGGTAGGTGAATACCCCTCAACAATCGGTGTTTTTGGAGTTTTGCTAATCGTGGGCGGATCATATATGCTCAACATTCAAACGCGAGGGAAAGGAGTCCTTGAGCCATTCAAAAGACTATTGGTTGATCCCGGTCCACGTCTAATGCTTTTGGTTGCGTTTATCTGGAGCTTTACCTCAAACATCGACAAAATTGGCGTTCAGAATTCATCACCGATTTTCTGGTCTGTAGCCATGACAAGCTTCCTCGCCGTTTCCCTTTTTCCAATCATGCTAAAATTCTCGAATCACTCAAAAGAGAAAATTTTAAGCCAGGCTAAGCCTCTGATTGCAGTTGGCATATTCAACGCCCTGACGTTTGTGACGCAGATGATTGCCATTAACTTTGTTTTTGTAGCCTACGTGATTTCCATCAAGCGGGGAAGCGCCATTCTCAGCGTATTTTGGGGGCACCTCTTTTTCAACGAAAAAGGCCTGCGTGAGCGATTGGTGGGCGTCATTATTATGGTGGCGGGTGTGTTTTTGATCACACTTTCTTGATGTAAGCTACAGAGTGGAATAGAGCCATCAATTAAGATACTAATGTTGAATTGTTTCGATTTTTAAATTGATTTCTTGCTCTAAGCTCATCCCAATCTTTTCCGGCTCTTCGACAATTAATTCCTCAACTCCACATGCAGATGATCGGCCGTACCGACGTGCCTGATGGTACGAAACCCCATCAGCTCAAGTGAGCCGCGAAGTAACGCATTTCGTAATATACCATGACCAATCGTTCGGATATCAACGGCATGGACGTACCCGCTATCCTGCCGGTAGTGGAGTGAGGTTTGATTAACGGGCAGACCCATTCTGGCGTAATCCTCTTCAAATCGTTCAATATCCGTAATCACCAGGTCGCTTTCTGCAAGTGTGACCGTAGACACAGCGATCCGTAAGATCGGATGCATCGAGCGGTAGACGCTTTGAACATCCGTACTTTTGGCATTTATACTCGAAATGTAGAAGAGAGAAAAAAGTGAGAATCCAAGCACCATAGTGCTGACGCCAATGCCGCCAAGTTTAAGCAACAACTTTTTGTTGGATACCTTGAAAGAGAGTAGCAACAAGTAGAAACAGAGCAAAATAATCGTTGCCAGGATACCGCCGGTAAGTGAGCTCCACGCGCCCAAACCGTATGTCAGGTTCAGGTAGACCGAGAATCGTACCAACAGAAAAAATGGAAAGATAACCAGGAAAAGAAGCGCGCTAAACCCAAGAGAAATGAGGAACGCCCAGCGCTTCCAGCTCCGGCTTTTTGTCTGCTGTTTTGATCTGCCGGGGTAGGATTTATCACCGTTCTTATGCAGATTCAGCAGCCATTCGATATCCTTTTCAGAAAACTTTTCCATACGCTGTTTCACGAATATTCAGCAGCTGTGTTTCGGGCGCCGGAAAGAAAATGGGATGTCTGGATAATCCGGAGTCTTAAAGAAGGGTATTTTTTATAGTTGCTCTCCAGGCATCTACTTTACACTAGTTCGTATCTTATCAAAAGCTTTTCAGGGTAATTCCGAAGGTCAAGAACCTGTCCTGTTGACTCTCGTTTTGAGTCACAATACTCTCAAAGGATTGAAGGTAGTTCATGCTAAAATTCAGAAACTTCCAGACAGGCATTTCCAATCCCAGTTCAGCACGCCATCTAAAGTTATTGCTCTCTTCAAGAGAGGGCTGGACATAACTTTCATGATTTAAAATGACTCTGTCTTTAACCAAATGATACTTTCCACCAATCCACAGTGTACCCCTAATAGTATTAATAGACTTTGTCCCGTCGTATTGTGATCGATTAAAATCAAACGTGGAAAAATCCGTCTGTTCAACTTCACTGGAGACCGAAAGCTTTAGCCAGTGATTTTTCTTGTTTAATACCTGAAGTGTAAATCCTACACCCACTAAATAGCGTAAATTAATTTTTCTTCGGTAATTGGTGCTTACGAAACCCAACAAGAATGGATGCACTTTCTTATCAGGGTTTATATACAAAAAGTTGCGGCTAAGTATATCTTCATCCGCCTTTTTATTCCCAAACTCCTGGTAAACGTAAGAGTTATTGGTTTTAAAAACTGAACTCTTCCACGGGTGAAAACTAAAATCTGATTTTGCTCTGAAAACGACGGTCTCAACATTCCCTTGCTGATATAAACCCGTCAAAGAAAGGCTTGCTTTTGTTTTAAGTGTATCGCTTTCATTGATTTGGGCAAAAAGAGTGATAGGACATAATCCTATTAAAAATAGAAGTATCGTTTTCATGTAAATTCAAATTAATAAGTTACCGCAGCATGTAAGACGCTAAAGATAAAATATTTGATACTTTTGCTGAAGAGTTGAAGAGGTTTTTAACACTTTGGTTCTCCCCCGAAAATGACCTGACACCGATTAATTCCCCAACTTAAAATGATTAAACAAACCCGGTATCACCTGCAGCGGGTAGCTTGAGTTGGTATTGATCAAAATACAGATCCCTACCCCATCTTCAGGAGCAAACGCGATCTCGCTGCGGTATCCATTTACGTATCCACCGTGGTAAACAATTTTCTGACCGTGATTATCCAGTACTCTCCACCCCATACCGTAGTGAGAACGGTTCACCCCATCCCAGTGCCTGCTAAACCTTCGGTTGTTGATGTTGGCTAAAGGTGTAAACATACCGTTTAGTGTCTCTTTGGAGATCACATCGGGTGCATTGCCGGTTAGGAGCAGCAACCACTTCCCCATATCAGAGGCAGACGCATTGATCCCTCCTGATGAAACCGCATTGTAATATTTTCTGGAGATAGAGATGGGAACTCGCCCGCGTGAACGCGAATGGTATACGTGAGGCAATGCTTTATTATCTGACTGTAAGATGCTCTCATAACTTGCCGACGCCTGATTCATCTCGAGTGGAGAGAAAATTCTTTCACTGAGGAGTGAATGAAAGTCTGTATCGGCTTGAACTTCCAGCACTTTTTCAATGACTGAATAAGCTGCATTTTGATAGGCAATTTGTTCGCCTTCTTTTGCAATCAACGGTACCCGTTCAAACCTGGGAATGATACGGTCGAGAGTCAGTCCGTCTTCTACCAGGTTGGTGTAGGCGTGGCGTGGCAGTCCGGATGTATGAGATAACAGATGCTGAACTTCTACACGGCGGGTTTGCTCGGGATCACTCAACTTGAACTCTTTCAGATAATCCGAAACGGGCTGTTCCCATTCAACAACTCCATCTTCTACCAGTACTCCCGTTAAAACCGATGCAAAACCCTTGGATACACTGCCAAGCCTGAACACGGTATGTTCATTCACGGGGTCGCTCTTGCCCTTCTCCTTAACGCCAAATCCTTTTTGATATACTACCCGGCCATCTTTTACAATTACAACTGAAGCACCCGGTATGCGTTTATCATTCATTCCTTGCTCAAACTCCTGTTCAAATTGATCCAGGTAGGCAGCCAGGTCATCGTCTATCACCCATTCCTCAGGATCCGGTTCGGCAACAGGAGCTTCAGGTTCTGACTTTGCAAAGGCCAGATAAAACAGAATAATTATGAACGGTATGAAAAATATTGAAAAATTTCGAATCACAGGGTAACCAATAGATCAACACAGTCTGTTAAAGTTTAAACTTAAAATACAGCGAAGGATACTAAAAAGCTGACTTCAAAAACGGTATTGCCGTTAAAATTTTGAATGTTTTGATCGAATCGTGTTGTATCACTACTGCCTGATCGTTTTTGCAGAACTGCGCTACTGACGATTTGAATGATAAATCTAAACTTTAATCACCATCAGGGTTGCATCATCTTCAAATCTATCCGAATAATCAGACTCTTCGACATCTTTAAGAATCGTCGATGTTAGTTCTGAAGGATTTGTGAGTGAATTGGCAAGATTCTGTTTTATAATTTGTTCAAAAAAACCGAAGTCTCTCACTTTTGAATTTTCATCCCGGGTTTCAATTAATCCGTCTGAATAGAGGAAAAGAAGATCACCTTTGTCTACAGAAAACTGCAGATTTGAATATTCTGCTTTATCAATCATGCCCAAACCAAGACCTTTGTTTCGGCGCGTCTCTAACTCTCCGGCAGCTGCCACATAATGAAGCACCGGTAGATGCCCCGCATTACAGACTTCAGCCTTTTGGGACGAAGTGTCCAACTTCAGCATTGTCATTGTTGCGTACATGGCCCTGTCAGACTGCTTAAGAAACATTCCATTAATCGCCTTTGTGATCTCTGAAGGGTCACTGTTGTACTCCAGGTGTGTTTGAATAGAACTCTTGGTCATCGTCATTAACAAACCTGCTCCAAAGCTATGACCGGAAACATCGCCAACACACGCTAAAATCATGTCCTCTTTCAGTGAAAGTTCAAAAAAATCACCTCCCAGCTCATTCGCAGGAACAGACATGGCATAAGCGCTCGTTGAATTGTGTTCTATTGCAATATCTTCCAGGATTCTTTTTTGAACTTCTGTTGCAAACCGAACATCAGCCTCGATGGCTGCTTTCTTTGTATAAATAGCTCTGGAGGCTTTGAGTATCAGTGACATCCCAATATAGGTCCAGATAAAAACACCAAATCCAACTGCTATTCCGGCTGAATATGTACCCATCTGCTGTAATGAATCAGAATTAAAAAAATCAGCACCGATCCGGTAGCCCACATAGCCGAAACCAATAGTAACGGGGATTAAAAAGAATGGGAAAACCTTCTTAAAAAGTACACGGGACTTCGGATACATATACGCAACCGTTTCAAGAATAACAGCTGTATAAAAGATTAGACTGGCTAACAAAATCTGGAGCGTATATGTATTTCCCCAAAATTCCCGAATAAACATCACCGCTACAAGTACCGGCAGAAAGTGAATCATCATGTGAGCAAAAATGATACTCCGCCTGTATTTGGGATCAATATCATAAAACGCCTCCAGATCTGTATCCCTATAAAGACTGAACTGTATGTATTTGTTGTTGAAAAGACTCATTTAGTCTGGTTTAAGTCGGTGTTTTAGTCGAAACAGTTCCTCTTTATGTGCTGCAATTTCTGACAATTTCCCCTCAAATGTTTGAACGTCAGAAATTTTTGGGAGCTGAAGTTTCTGTTTTAAAAAGGAGTAAGAAAGTGTGATTGGAATATAATTTAAGAGCAGAAGAACTACTTGCCCCAAATCTTTCTGTACCGGTTGCAGTCCAAAGCGGCTTGCAGTGCGCCGGTTAATAATATAGGATGTTCCACGAATTTTCAGATTATCTTTGCCTTGCCCCTCAAACTCCGTAATAAAGTTTATTAAACCTGAAATGTACCCATACAAGACAAATTGTGTCCTTTCTCGCTTTTGCATTTCCGGTTTTATGGTGTAGACATAATCAAAGAGTGTTCCGCCATGAACGGTCACCTTGTTATTTCTCTCTTCTTCCGTAATAAATAGAGGAGAGTAATAGATGAACTTTCCACTTTTTTTGCCCATCGGCAGATCTATAAATGGAGCTGCAATCAATATCACTACCGGAATAAGGAATACTAAAATATAGAGACCTGTAAAATAGGAGATGGCCAATATAGCGATACTTGTTACAAATAAAACAGCCCCTGTTTTCCAGAGTAATCTCTTCTGTTCTTCCTCATTTTTTGAAAAAAATCGGTGTTCCACTTTTTAATGACAACTTAGGTGATTAAAAACAGTAATGATGGAGAGAATAACGCTAAACTTCAAATGTATATCATTGTTTTTTTGGCTTGCTTCCGTAAGGAAAGAGATTTTTATATAAGAAAACTTTTCTTTGAGTATGAGTGGTGAATAACCTTAAACTTGGTTTTTGTATCAAAATAGATCCGGACAAATGTTGATTATGACAAGCTCTAATCAAGCATAAATTTCGGACCTATTGCAGGTTTGATCCTTGATGAGATCCCGGTTGCAGCAGGGCCAAATTTGGTTACTACCCGATTACATCTGATATTGCGATCAACAGAAAAATAAGTCACTTCTGTTTTTATGGAAGAATGAGTTCAGAAACGTAACACTCTTTGTGCGCTGATATACTGAGACCTTATAAATATTGATAACGTATAAAATCAGGTGAAAGAACCTTAGCTTCATGTGACCCTCTTTCATGTTTGTAATCTGTCATAAAAGTCTATTCGAGTAATAGACTGTAAATGTTACGTCGTACTTCAGAAAATGAACTGTATCAAATATTTCATTATACCTTAACACTGATGGAATCAGATCATAACGAACACCCCGACCAAAGACGCATAGATGAACTCGAGCAACGGGTAAAAAAACTTGAACAACTATTGGCTTCGGGTAAACAGCAGTCGGGTCCGGCTAAAAAAAAGATTCCCGATGACAATCACTCCGAAAGAGATCCGCAAGTCCGTTCTAATCTGAATCAGGAAAAATCCAAGAAATATATACCTGAAATTCCAAGAATATTAAGGGAAAACTGGCTCTATTGGCTGGGTGTTGGGATGTTACTTCTGGGGGTCGTCTTCCTCTTCCGATATTCGATAGAGCAAGGGTGGCTGATTCCTGAGATCCGAAGCACATTTGGCTTGCTTACAGGTGGATTAATGCTCTACCTGGGATTTAAATCCTCCTCAGGTAATGCAATCCGACAGTTTTTGATTGGGGGAGGAATCGGCGTCTTCTACATCACCGGATTTGCCACGTTTCAACTCTACGATTTTATTTCCTATTCTGTTGTATTCGGGTTTATGGTGGCGGTAACCGTTTTATCATTCTCTATTTCTATCCAGCAAAACTCTGCAATCCTTTCTTTAATCGGTATCCTTGGTGGCCTGGCAACGCCATTTCTGCTTTATCGTGGTGACGGTTCCTTGGTCATGCTTATGATTTATACGGCCATTATTTTGACCGGTGCCGCCTCCATATATCGTTTCAAAAAATGGTATTCGCTGCTTTGGAGCCAGGCTATTGGCGGAGGTATTGTTCTGCTTGTGGCATGTGTGGTTAACATTCTGGACGTAAGCAGTCCCCCCGACTTTCACAGGGTACTTTTACAGTCAGCTTCCCTCTATCTGGCTCTTCTGGTTTGGATTCTCCCAATTGGTATTTATATGAAAGAAGTTCAAGAGAGAAATGGGAAACAGGCAGGAAATCGGTCCCATCTTGAGGTTTTATCAGCTATAAGTCCGCTTGCGTTACTCCTCTTTTCCGGACTGATCTGGGAGACATCTGCCGCATCACTCGGATATGCTTCACTTGGTTTTTCTGTTATACTTGCGGGATTTTCTTTTTTCCTGAATCAAGAAAATTTCAAGAGACTCGCAACAGTTCATATCGTAAGTTCGGCGGTATTATTTACGCTTGCGCTGGTTCTGCTGCTGGATGGAAGAGTTTTACTTGTAGTCATCGTGCTTGAAGCTATGGCGCTTCGGTTTGTGGTTAGCAAACAAAAATTGGCTTCTTTTTCATGGAGTTCGCATCTGCTTTTTGTGATTGGATGGATGCTGCTTGTCAACTACCTGAGTAATCCAAATTCCGGCGATCCGGCCTTGATTCACATCCCGGCACTGTCGGAGCTGTTCGTAATTACGATCACCGGCTTGCTGGCACCCATCTATTTGGACAATAAAAATGAGCAGTTTCTATACAGAATGATTGCGCATCTGGGCGTTCTGGCCTGGCTGGCAAAAGAATTATGGATGGTTGAACACTCGCAAATTTGGATTTCAGTGGCTTGGGGCATTTATAGCATTGCAGTACTCATTGCAGGATTTCGGATCGGCAGCAACGTGATCAGGACAGCGGGAATGGCTACAATACTTGTGGTTGTTGCGAAACTCTTTTTTGTAGACCTGAGCCAGACCAGTGCACTTTTACGAATCCCTCTGTTTATGGGATTCGGCACAATATTTTTAATGATCGGCTACTACCTTCAGAAACAGTGGACAACGGACGGAGGTGATTCCGAATTAGAGAATTCCGACGGATGAACAGTGAGTGTATCTACCGGGGTGAAGTAAGAAGAAATCTACTCCACTCTCAGGAGTTCTTTGAAAGAATTGGCCACTTACCACATTTTAGTCAACATCCGGATACGGCCAACATGAATAATATTTCATGGAATCCCCGCAACAAAGACAATGGACTCCACCTGAGCAACGAACAAAGTCCACATCGGAGATCACGATTCCGGCACAGTAGCTGAACCAGCCGCTCCTCTTTCATGGATTAGTTTAGGGGATCAATGCCCGAAAAAATGCTCTCTTTTTGTTTTATGAATAAATCTTGAACGAGACTAATACACCAACAGCCCTTCCTCTTCAAATTCAGCTTTGGTTTTAGAAATCAGTTCCGGGGTTGGCTCCGGAGTATCAAAAAGAGAGTAATCCATATCCATCGCTTCCCATTTGTACTCTCCCATTTTATGGAACGGCAGTACTTCTACCCTTTCAACATTCCCAAGCTTGCGGGCATAAGCGGCCATCTTTCTAATCGCTTTCAAATCGTCGGTATATCCGGGAACCAGCACAAACCTTAACCAAACCGGCTTTTCCATAAGAGCCAGCCGTTCCGCAAAATCAAGTGTTGGTTGTAAATTTACCCCTGTCACCCTCTTATAACCTTCCGGATCGAAGTGCTTTATATCCAGCAGAACAAGATCGGTGAAGGAGAGTAATTCATTGTCTGCTTTTTTTCCCAGAAATCCGGACGTATCCAAAGCCGTATGAAGCCCCATCATTTTGGAACCTTCAAAAATAGTTTTCACAAATTCAGGTTGCCAAAGCGGTTCTCCGCCAGACAGGGTTATTCCGCCTTTCATACCGATGAGCATATCCTTCTGTTTGGCAATGGCGCGAAGCTCTGTAAAAGCATCCGTCTTTGTACCGCCTTTATATCGGCGCGAATCGGGATTGTGACAGTACACACAATTAAGCGGACACCCATTCAAAAACAAAACCCTTCGTATACCCGGTCCATCGAGCGTCCCGGCTGTTTCAACAGAATGTAAATATCCTGTTACATTTTTCATCTATTTCCCCTCTGTTATAAAAAGGGAGCACTGCTTTTAAGGCGAGCACTCCCCTAAATACCACTTTAATTTTTCATGACCTGAAATTAGCGGATAATCAATTGGTTTCGTGGAATGTCCTCGTTACCACATCCATCTGCTGCTCTTTAGTCAGTTTATTGAAATTAACCGCGTACCCTGAAACCCGAACGGTTAGTTGAGGATATTTTTCAGGGTGATCCATAGCATCCATCAGCGTTTCACGGTTAAAGACATTTACATTAATGTGGTGACCGCCTTCGTTAAAATACCCGTCCAGCAGATTCACCATGTTTTCTACACGGTCATCCTCTGTTCGTCCCAGCGCTCCCGGAACAATAGAGAAAGTGTAGGAAATGCCATCCTGAGCATATTCATACGGTAATTTAGCAACCGAACGCATACTTGCTACTGCACCATTTTTATCGCGACCGTGCATTGGGTTTGCGCCCGGACCAAATGGCTCACCTTTTTTACGTCCATCCGGAGTGTTACCCGTTTTTTTGCCGTAAACCACATTTGAGGTAATCGTAAGCAGAGACTGAGTGGGTACCGAGTTGCGATATGTGGGCTGTTTTTTCAGCTTTTCCATAAAGGTTTTAACAAGCTCACGGGCAATACTGTCAACTCTATCGTCGTCGTTCCCAAATACCGGAAACTCTCCGGTAGTTTCGAAATCAGTTGCCAGACCATTTTCATCCCGCAGAATGCGAACTTCTGCAAATTTACAAGCACTTAAAGAATCGGCTACTACTGATATACCGGCAATACCGCATGCCATGGTTCGGAATACATCCCGATCGTGCAGAGCCATTTCAAGGCGTTCGTAGTAGTACTTATCGTGCATAAAGTGGATCACATTCAGCGCGTTCATATAGGTTGCAGCCAGCCATTCCATCATGGCATCAAACTTCGGCATCAGCTCTTCATATGTTAAGATATCGCCGGTGATAGGTGCAAATTCAGGCCCTATCTGTTCGCCTGAAACCTCATCTTTACCACCGTTAATAGCGTATAATAAGGTTTTGGCGAGGTTGGCACGAGCACCGAAGAATTGCATCTGCTTCCCGATCTTCATGGCCGACACGCAACAGGCAATTCCGTAATCATCACCCCAGTAACTGCGCATGAGATCATCATTTTCGTACTGCAGGGAAGATGTTTCGATGGTGGTATCCACACAGAACTGTTTAAATCCTTCCGGCAGATCTTTTGACCACAGCACGGTTAAGTTGGGTTCCGGAGCCGGACCTAAATTGTGAAGTGTTTGCAGAAAACGGAAAGAGGTTTTGGAAACCATTGTACGCCCGTCAATACCCATCCCGCCGATCACTTCGGTTACCCAGGTTGGATCTCCTGAGAATAGCTCATCATATTCGGGCGGACGCATAAAGCGCACCATCCGGAGCTTCATCACTAAATGATCGATCAGTTCCTGTGCACCGGCTTCGGTTAGCTTGCCATCATCAAGATCCCGCTGGATATAAATATCCAGAAATGTAGAAACCCGACCGAATGACATCGCTGCACCGTTCTGCTCTTTCACGGCAGCCAGATATCCAAAATAGACCCACTGAACCGCTTCGGTTGCATTTTTGGCCGGTTCAGAAATATCGAAGCCGTAACTAGCGGCCATCTCCTTCAGTTCATGGAGAGAACGGATCTGCTCGTTTATTTCTTCGCGCAGGCGAATAGTTTCTTCATTCAGGTTATGGATCTCAAGAGAATCCAGTTGTTCATTTTTATCTTCGATCAACCGATCCATTCCATAGAGTGCTACACGGCGGTAATCACCAATGATACGTCCGCGTGCATAGGCATCCGGTAATCCTGTTACGATTCCGGACGAACGCGCATTTCGAATTTCTTCAGTGTATGCATCAAATACCCCATCATTGTGCGTTTTTCGGATAGCGTCAAATGCTGCCTGAGTTTTTTCAGAGAAAGGAAATCCATGGCTTTCCAATGCTTTTCTGGCCATACGAATACCCCCAAAAGGCATCATGGATCGTTTCAATGGAGCATCGGTCTGAAGGCCAACAACGCGCTCCAGATCTTTATCAATGTAGCCGGGTCCATGAGATACGATAGACGAAACCAATTCGGTATCGGCATCCAAAACCCCTTCTTTCTGCTCTTTAAGCATCAAATTCAGTACCTGTTGCCAAAGCAATTTGGTAGTATCTGTAGGTCCATTTAGGAATGATGAGTCTCCCTCGTAAGGGGTATAATTTTTTTGTATAAAATCTCTGACGTCAATTTCATTATTCCACAAACCGTTTTTAAAACCGCGGTAGTGATATGGATTTTCGTCCGTTAAAAATGGTAAGGTCGAACTTTCATTAGTCTCTTTCATGCTTGCTTTATTTTAAGCGTTTTTCTTTGCAGTGTGTTGAGCGTCCAAGATGATCCGGTAATTATAATTTTTCGCGTATTCGCTGTCTTTTTTTGTCATGTCCCGAATTATATTCTCCCTCTTCACACGTTCATCTTTACATTATTTAAATTTAGAACTGAATTGTGAATTCCGTATTAAACTCTGAGTTGTTTTCTGTTAAAAACAGCTGTTAACAACATATTAATACGGGAGAAGGAGTGTAATTTATTTATCATTACACCTCTAGCATCTCGGCTACTCATGTATCGATTTTCGATCCTTAGCAGTGCAGTCAATCCCATTTCTATTTCACACAGTTGATAAAAATAAATAGTCAGAAAACGAGATCATTTTACCGCAACTTCTTACTCTCATACTCTTTCAATTTTCACTTTTCTAAGTACGTAGTCTTGTCGATTATCTTCCAGAAGATCCTCCAGTTTCTCAGCAAATCCCTCATAATATTGTCTGATCTTTTTTGGTTTAGTATGACCGAGGCTGATCTTTACAAATCTAGGCAGTGAAAACAGAGTTCTGGGAAAATCAGCAATCTTTAATCGATCTTTCTCCACTTTAGCCCGCGCCCAAAACGGTGTCCCGTCCTTTGCATTGATTATGTCGATATTCTCGTACCCTTTTTGATTATTCAGCACCTCAGATATTTCAACCAGACTATCTGAATTCATAGGCATATATATAGTGATCTCAATACATTCGATGGCAAAATACTTTGATGACTCTTTGTTGCGGAAATATACCTCTGTTGTTTTGCCAACATTTTTAGCCAATGGCTCCAGAAAGTTGATGAAGTATCCTGTAGCCAGAATCTCCGCCAACGCCCTCTCCTTTTTTCCCAGATTGTTGTGAATGAATAGGGCAATCAACCCAAATAGAACAGCAACTCCAATGATGACCGGTATCCAGGGACGCTCAAAGTATGGCAGTGTTCCGATAATGGAAACCAAAGATGGCATGAGCGAAATACCAAAATCCATCACCGATAAAAACTCTTTCCATTTCATGGCAGCAAATCCACTTCCGGCGGAGTATTATAAAGCATCGTTTTGATTTTCCAGAATCCGTTTTCATCTTTTTTCCAGTGTATTAATGCCCGGGAATTATACGACCACTCCATCCCCTCACTCGAAATCCAATCCACATAGAACGTTGCATATTCAACTGCCATATCACCATTGAAATGAAGAGACTCCATTCTGTGCCTATACGTACCGGCCTGATTGTTGGCAAAAAGCTCTGAATAAAATCTTTCAATCTCAGCCACTCCCGAATTCACTCTATATTCATCAGGAATATTCAGTCCGTCAGCATGATATATCGATGCACAAGCACCAGCTTCTTCTTCCTCCCAGCTTTTTATAAACTGATTCCAGAGTTCACTAATCTCTGATGCAGGATTTTCAACTTCTACAATATTTGAGGCTCGTCCTGTACATGAATGGATGGTTGGCACGATTACTATCGCAATGATTATAAGAAAAGATGTTCCTCTCATAGCTATTCCATTTGGCGTTTATATTTAATGGAGATAATAGCGCAGTAAGAGTGATATTGGTCCTGTAGGAGAGTAGCTGCAGATAATTCTCTAATTAACTTAATTCATGCTACTAAAACAAGATGTTTAACAATAAAGGTATTGTACTGTAGAAAATAGCCGGGATAAGATAATAGCTACATATCATAAGCCTTTGCTTGAATTAAAACTTACTTTGTATGAAAGAACAGAGGGACTACATTCAAGATATTGCCGAGATACGCTCAATGATGGAGCGATCTTCGAAATTTGTTTCTTTATCAGGTTGGGCCGGAATTTTAGCCGGCATCTATGCACTGGGCGGTGCCTTTACCGCCTATTCGCTGTTTGGCTTTGACCCTGATGAACTCTTTTACTCAACATCTACTCTACCGGCGATAATACTGCTTGCAGTCAGCGTGCTGGTCTTGGCAGTTATCACAGCCGTTTACCTCTCCCGGCGAAAAGCCCAAACAAAAAAGGAGAACATCTGGAATGCCACTTCCAAGAGACTTCTGATTCAAATGGTTATTCCGCTCTTGACGGGAGGCGTTGTGATTTCAATTCTTCTCATCCATGGACTGACCGGATTGGCCGCACCACTCATGCTGCTTTTCTATGGACTTGCTCTCATCAACGCCGGAGAGTTTACAATTCCTGAGGTAAAAATTATGGGGTTAGTTCAGATTATTTTGGGCCTCTTAAGTACCTGGCATATTGAACTCGGGCTCATTTTGTGGGCAACGGGCTTTGGAGCCGTTCATATTGTTTACGGAGTTTATATGCACTTCAGATACGAGCGGTGATTCAGTGTGAATATATCCTTCGATGATTTACATAAAGCGTTTGAGAGCAGGATCAGGCTGGGAATCATGTCTGTCCTTGCAGTGAACGAGTCGCTCGATTTCACCGCACTGAAGGAGTTTCTGGATGTAACGGATGGCAATTTGGCTACACATCTCAAAAAACTGGAAAAAGAGAAGTTCATCAATGTGGAAAAATCCTTCATCGATAATAAACCAAACACGAAATACTCTATGACTCCTGAAGGGAAAGAGGCATTTGATAACCACTTACAGGCTTTGGAAGCCATTATAAAATCACAGAAAGAGTCATGACATCAGAACGAACACAAAAACTAAAACTGCAAAAAATCTTATCGCTGATAATCATCATGCTGGGTATTGCACTGCTCACCTACATGGTCATTGTGGAGGATGAACCGGGAGCCATTCCACTGTTGATGATCGTAACAGGAACCGGATGGTATTTTTTAACAAGGTCCAGAACTAAATCGCTACATAGGTAATTCAAATGAACACAGAACGAAATTTAGTCCACTCTTTAGCTTATCCGGCAGTTGTAACCGGCCTCATCTTATTGATTCCGTTCATTGCCATGCAGTTTTCACAAGAAGTGGATTGGACACTCTCAGATTTTGTCATAGCCGGAACGCTTCTTTTCGGAACCGGAATGACCTACACTCTTGTGACTAGAAAATCAGGTGAAATTGCATACCGGCTTGCGATCGGCTTTGCACTTTTCACAGGGCTATTTCTCATTTGGGTCAATATGGCTGTTGGAATTATCGGTTCGGAAAATAATGAGTTCAATCTTCTCTATTCGTTTGTCATTTTTACCGGATTAATCGGAGCATTTCTATCAAAATTTAAACCACGGGGCCTGATGTTTACGCTGTTTAGCATGGCAGGAGTACAGGCAGTATTAACTGCAGTCGCGCTGATGACCGGAATGTCCCAAATAGCAGAAAGCTCCGTTATTGAAATTCTGTCGGTGAACGGATTTTTCTTCACACTGTTTCTGATTGCAGGTTTATTGTTTCGTTATGCCGGAGATGAAAGCAACAATCAAATCTGAACATAAAGAATTAGATGAGAGGTGGATACATTCAACCATCCGGAAACCAACTGATTCTTATCGATGTTCTTTTGGCAGTTTAGAATTAAATAGAACCAGATGGGAATAAATAGCTCCAAAATACCTTTAGTCATAAAAGAACAGCTAATCCTTCAGTATGAAGCGGGGAAGGGTGCCTGGACTTATCACATCATCATCCCCGGAACAGCCGACATCAAAGGGAAATGGGGCGCACTGAAGGTAACCGGTACAATCGATGGTTATGAACTTCCCGAGATGAATCTGGCTCCAAGAGGAGAGCAGGATAAAATCATATCGGTTAATCAAGAGATTCGAGACTCCATTGGGAAAAGCGGGGGCGACACAGTTTTAGTAACCCTCTACCTTCACAAAAACATTCAAACATTTGATAAATCAGAAATTCTTGAAAGCTTTGAATATTCCGATGTTTTAAAAGAGTTCAACTCTTTAGACAAGAGTTCCCAAAAACAGATCATCAAAAATATTCAATCACAAAAGTCAGAAGACAAACAGATTGAAAGAATTAACTTTTTTATTAGCAAACTGAGTGGTGTAAAATAGGCTCTCAAACGTGCGTGCATACGCTACATTTGCTTTTCTGCTATCCTTCATCACGGTCGGAATATTTTACTCAGCAATCCCCTATCAAGAAGTTGTCTTTTCAAACGTTTCATGACTAGAACTCAGCAACCATACACACCCAGTGTACAAAATTTAACAACCCTGTTTTAAGTCATTTTCCTATATTCAGCTGTTCTATGATAATTCAATCAAGCCAGCTGAATGAAATTATTCCCAATAACTGCTCTCTTACCCTTAGTTCTTCTCTTTCATACAGATCCCCTATCCGCCCAAACCACTCAACCAGTCCCTGCTCCCACAGATTTTGAGGTTCACGCCGTTTATATAGAGTCTCCACCTTTCATCGATGGAAACCTGGATGACCCGGCTTGGCAGGATATTCCGCCCATCACAAATTTAACACAGGTTTGGCCTGAGGATGGTGCACCGGCTACCGAAGATACCGAAGTACGCATCGCCTACGATCGCGATAACCTCTACTTTGCCTTTCGATTTTATGATGAAAATCCCGATCTGATCCGTGCCAAAAACCTGGAACGAGGCGGACGCAATAACCGTGACGATCACGCCTACATTGGAATTGACACCTACCTCGACGGAAGGAATGCCTACTTGTTTGAAATGAATGCCTTGGGAACTCAGGATGATGCCTTGGTTACGGATGAGACGCTGAATTATGAGAGTTTCTCCTGGGATGCCGTTTTTCTGAGTGAAACCACCATCGATGATAAAGGGTGGACACTCGAAGTAGCCATTCCATTTAGACAACTTCGATTTCCGGAAGGTGAAGAGCTGGAGTTTGGTTTGATGGTTTCGCGAATGATCAACCGAAAGAACGAACGGGTTCTCTGGCCGGCCATAGGTATGGAGTATGGAGGGAGTTTCGGCGTCTTGGCTGCTGCTTCTCAATATGGCAGGCTGAAAGGGTTAAAAGGAATCAATCGTGGAAAAAATATTGAGATCAAACCGTACCTGATTTCCGGTGCACAGGAGATTCGACCGGATTTGAGGGATGAGGCTACCGACGTTGATTACAACTACGATTTTGGTGGGGATCTGAAATACAGTATCTCCTCCAATATGACTCTCGATCTCACCGTAAACACCGATTTTGCCCAGGTGGAAGCTGATAATGTTCAGCTAAACCTGACTCGTTTCAACCTCTTCTTCCCCGAAAAACGAGAGTTCTTCCTGGAGCGCGCCGGACTCTTTGAGCATGGAAATCTCCGTTCCACTCAAACGTTTTTTTCACGAAATATTGGTTTAACCGATCAGATCCTGACAGGAGCACGGGTTACGGGTCAGTCCGGTCGCTACTCCATCGGTCTCATGAATATTGAAACCGGTAACGGCATGAAAGATATTTTTGGAGTGAATTCTACGAACAATACGATAGCCCGTCTACAGGCTACCGTATTTCCACGTGCAACCGTTGGCACCATTTTCACCAATGTGGAGCGTCCTGATGGCTATAATCGCGCAATTGGTATAGACACCAAGTACCGGTTCTGGAGCTCCAGTCAATTCGACGCATGGTTTACCAACGTGTGGGATAACAACACTCTCCTGAACGATGCGGCCGGAAACATCTCAATTCAACTTGAGAACGACCTGTATGAAGGAGGAACTTCATTTACTTCAGTAGGAGAAAATTACCAGCCAGAGCTTGGTTTCGTTAGAAGGCTTGATTTCCGTAAGTACTCCGCGAATATTGGTTACAAACCCAATGTGGACTTTAGTTCAATTCGAAAACTCTATTTCAGAACGTCGTACGACTACTTTGAGGGTCAGGATGGAACTCTTCAAACGACGGAATTTTCAGCTTCCATCCGATCAGAATTTGGAAACCGCCAATCGTTTGAAATGGAATATAATCGGCTGTTCGAACGTCTTATCAGTGATTTTGCTCTTAGGTCGAATGCGGTTATCCCTGCAGGCGATTATACCTTTCACACGTTCTCAGTCCAGGGAAGAACAGATGAAGCACGTAATGTTTTCGGATCATTTGACTTTTCAACCGGTCAATTTTACGACGGCAATCGGACCGATTTCGGCGTCGATTTCGGATTCCGGCAATCAAAACATTTACATGTAGAGGGCGGGGTGAGTCATAATATTATCCGTCTACCCTTCGAAAATGGTGATTTTGAAGCTACTACTATTCGTACATCTATCCTGGGAGCCATCAGCCGAAAACTTTTTGCCAGGGCATTGGTGCAGTACGATAACTTTTCCCGTAATTTGCAGACCAACCTCCGCATCAACTGGATTCATCGCCCAGGCAGCGATCTCTTTCTGGTGTTTAATACGAACTACCACATTACCGGAGATAATGAAGATCTATTTGATCCTCGAAAGGATTTCATCCTGAACAGCCGTGCAGGTATCGTAAAGTTGACTTACCTGATCATGATTTAGTTTTTTTGTGAGAACAAAATTCGTGTTCTACAAACTAGATAGTCACTCATAGCCGGAAAATAGATTCTCGCAGAGTTACACAGATTTTATCGCAGATTCTCGCTGAACATCTTTGTGCACCCTCGAGACTTCGGGACTTTGTGGCAATAAGGAATGCATTTACCACAAAAACTCAGAATCTCACAAATGTGGACCTATTAACAAGCGAACAATTAGTCGCGGGGATAAATCCCGCGCTCGTTTATTAAACCCATAAATGGGTAAGATATTCAAGCCGGTCATGTATGGCCGGTAAACTGTTCTCGCAGATTCTCGCTGAATGTTTATTCATCAAATCGAAACTTTCACTTCACTTTCCCAATGAATAAACATTTAGCATATCAATAAATAAAGAGCCCTCTGTGGGCTCAACACGCGAGCCGGTCATTTATGTCCGGAATAGAGTTCTCGCAATTCTGATCATTCAGAACCAATATGAACGAAAGAGCCGGCCCGGGGTTTTAGATGAATACTCTGTAACCAATTCAATATCTATGAAATATCTGATTATCACACTTACCCTCCTATTCGTAAGTACAGTCGCCTTCGCCCAGGATTACGCACTTCAACAGCTTGAGGAGTCACCTCGCCATCATGAGTGGGTTGAAGTTACTGACGGCGACCGCACCATCCACAATTTTGTAGTTTATCCCGAAGTTTCTGAAAATGCTATGGCCGTTATTGTGATTCATGAAAACCGGGGACTAACCGACTGGGTTCGCAGTTTTGCGGATCAGCTTGCAGCTGAAGGTTATATCGCCATTGCGCCCGATCTGCTATCCAATTTTGATGAAGACCATCAAAAAACATCAGATTTTGAAACGTCGGATGCTGCCCGGAATGCTTTATATGAATTGGATCAGGATCGAATTACGCAGGATCTGATAGCCGTTCAGGAGTATGTAACACAGCTTCCGGCCGCAAATGGTAGCGTTGTTGTTGCCGGGTTTTGCTGGGGAGGGTCTCAGACATTCAGATACGCAACCAATGCGGACGGACTTTCTGCAGCGCTTGTCTTTTACGGCAGTGCTCCCACCGACGGTGAACAGATCAGCAGAATTTCAACTCCCGTCTATGGATTTTATGGGGGAAATGACCAGCGCATAAATTCCACAATTCCTCAAACCTCCGAGCTGATGCAGGAATATGACAAAGAGTATATCTACAACATTTATGAAGGTGCAGGCCACGGTTATATGAGAACCGGTGACGCTCCGGATGCTTCTCAGGCAAACAAAACAGCCCGTAACAGTTCATGGGAGTGGATCCGTGGAATTCTATCGGAATTAGATAAATAGAGCAGTCTCTCTCAGTTTATCATGAGCCAGCTTCCTCTTCTTTGAAGTTGTGCTGAGCTTGAGGATTGGTTCAGTTCGGTTTGAATTGTAGGGTCTTCTACAAGTTCAACGTCTGCTGTAAACGGCTCTCCCATCCGGGTGAAACGAATTTCAACACGATCGCCGGGCTTGCTGTTACTTAGAATTTCATCCACGCTTTCTACATCTGACAGCGACACACCGTCAATCGAAACAATTTCATCATTCCGGTTGATACCGGCTTCATAAACCGGCGAACCGACAATCGCATTTGTTCTCAGTTTTCCTACACCGTTTTCAATTGCGATTGATGTACCAAGCACCGCTTTGTCCGGATTCGCTTTTTCAAAACGAACTCCTGCTGTTTCCAAAAGACGTTGATAATCCGGCAACTCACTGTCATAGATGTAGCGTGTAAAAAAATCGTTTGAAAATTCTTCTCCGGCATAATTTGAAAGCAGATCCCAAATATCGCGAATTGTATAAGGGATCTCATCTTTACCATATCTATCCCAAACTACTCTCATAAACTCATCAAGACTGAGATTATTCGCTTCATTTCTGAGACTTAAATCGAGTGCGAGCCCCAGTACACTACCATAAGTGTAGTACGAAATAAAGGTATTCTCTCGGTTGGTTGGGTCCACGGATCGGGCGGCATCCACAAACGGTGCCTGATAGCTCATTTCAATTGGATTATGATAATTTCTACCCGGTGAATTTGATACATAATTAATCCCGCCTGCAAGGCCTTCTGCATACTCTTGGGCTGATATAATTCCCGCGCGAACCAAGGTCAGGTTGGTATAATAACTGGTGAACCCTTCTGCAAACCATAGCGCACCGCTCATATTTGCCTCTTCAAAATCAAAGGGTTCAAGAGAGGCCGGACGAATCCGCTCTACATTCCAGATATGGAAAAATTCATGTGCAATCGTGCTGATCCGGTAGTTGCCCAATTCACGGTCTATCGGTTTCGCCCCGGTAACAATCGTTGAATTCCGATGCTCCATCCCATCTCCGCTGGCGTTGGGCATGTAGCAGTTCAGAAAAGTATATTCTCCATAATCGAACTCAGGCATCTCACCAAAAACATTGGTCTGTTTTTCTACAATCGCCATCACCATTCTGAAATATTCATCAACTTCCGCATCTGAGGCGTGTGTATGAAGCGCCATCCGTATGTTTTGTCCGTCCACTTCCTGTTCTCGAAGATGAAAATCCGCAATCTCTACAGGGCTGTCGAGAAAATAGGCTAAATGCGGTGCATGGTATCGATTTCCTTCCAAATGTTTCAGCTGAGTGGCCACTTTCCAGTCTTGGTCATAGTTCGTATTGAACGTAATTTCAATAGGCCTGTGCTCATAGTTTCTTGCCCAGGCAAACGTTGCCGGCATGTTGAGATGAGCATGCGTCTCATCAATTTGCGAGTAGGTACCGTCACCGCGATTCGCAAATAGCGTGTATTCAAATCGAACGGTTCCCTTATGGTCGCTCACATTCCATTGGTGCGGATTAGGTCGTGATACCGAAAGTTGATTCCCATTTTCATCATAAGCTCTCACGTTGTAAACATTCTTGGCAAACTCGTGCAGCGCATAGCGACCCGGAGAGGTTCGGCTCATCCGCACTTCCAGCACCTTCTCTTCCAGATTATCGAAATAAATAGAAATTTGAGCCTCGTGGTGTACAGCTTTATCAAATGAGATTTCGTACTTCGTTGTGGTTTGAGAGAAAGATAGTGCGTAAACACAAAGTGTGAGTATTGTTGTAAGCAGAAGTCGTTTCATGGGAAGTGATGTTTATGCAAGTTCTAAAATTTTAACCGGTTCTGACGGATCCAACCAATTCTGAAGTTAAAACAGTCTGAACCAAAAAAGGCGGACCCATACAGACCCGCCTTTCCATTCTGATCAGTAATCAGGTTATTCAAAATCTGAAATTAATACCTCAGATGGTTCTCTTTCCTGTCGAAGACGTTCAGCTGTTTCTTCAACACCTCTCAATACTCGCAGCATATTTTCACCGGCAATTTTCCGTAGCTCCTCTTCACTGTATCCTCTTTTGAGAAGTTCCGCAAAAAGATCCGGATAGGTTGATACGTCCTCGAGGCCGGCCGGAAGAGAAGAAACCCCATCATAATCTCCACCTATACCGATGTGATCCACACCAACTTGATCCCGGATATGGTCGATATGATCAGCAACCTGTTCCAGCGTAGATTTTGGCATTTCATTCTCATCCATCCATTCCTGCATTTTTTCCTGAATCATATCAGGCTGACCGGCATAGAGTGACTCTATTTTAGCCATGTATCCGCTTCGCTCAGCATACCACTGGCGTAACTCTTCGGACGTAAAGGACTCCACGAATGTCACCATCACAAGACCATCTTTTTCCGGCAATAGCTGCAATACCTCATCCGGCACATTTCGGGGATGATGAGAAATCGCCCTCGCATTTGAGTGTGAAAACATCACTGGAGCTTCCGATACTTCGATAGCATTTTTCATTGTTTCGGGCGTTACATGAGATAGATCCACGGCCATTCCCAGCCTGTTCATCTCTCGTATAACCTCCTCACCAAACTCGCTTAATCCATTATGCTGAGGCTCATCACCTGCTGCATCGGCCCAGTCCAGTGTTCGGCCGTGTGTAATCGTCATATATCTTGCACCCAGGTCATAAAACATACGTAATGTCGCGAGAGAATTTGAGATGGAATGACCACCTTCCATTCCGATCAAGGATGCAATTTTGCCATCTGCAAAAATTCGCTCCACATCATCAGCGGTATAGGCCATTTCGAACTCGTCAGGATACTTTTCGGCCATACGATAGACAAAATCAATCTGTTCCATGGTGCGTTTCACGGCTTCATCTTCCGGAATTCCTGCCGGCACATATACCGACCACCACTGAGCTCCCACACGGCCCTCTTTAAGCCGCGGAATATCGGTATGCATAGGATTTTCAAGCTGGGTTGTGTCGTAAAAATCAAGTTCGCTGAATTTGTATCCAACCCGGTTGCGATATTGGTATGGGGCATCGTTGTGCCCGTCAAAAAGCGGTACACTTTCCAGAATGTCAATAGCCTGCTGCCGATACTCATCACGATCTGTTTGTGCAGACAGTGAAGCGCAGCCCATAAAAAGAGCTGCAGTAATAAATATTGCAATTAGTTTTGTAGTGTTTCTGAGCATATGATTTCGATTGATTTAATATTTCATACTAAAATAATGCTTCTGCGGATGAAGGCAAGCTGTAAAACAATCTATTACAATTCCGGTTCTTCAAACGATTCGTAGGGTACGATTGCCGTTCGAACCCTGATCAGTGGATCCGTTTGTGTCCATGCCAATATCAGGCCATCGTCCATTGCCCTCATTTGCGGAAATCCACTCGATCGTGACGGTGAGGTTACGCCCACAGTAACGGATTTTTTTACACTTCCTTCGGGGGTGACTTCCGTCACCACTACATCACCCACTTCCCCACGATGACGCAGCCAGCTTACATAAAGTGTGCCGTTGTCGAGCATAGCCAAATCAACGCGTCCCGTTGAGGTATCTCCGGCTATCAAGATTGGCTGTTCGAATGTCTCGCCGCCGTCATCAGACCGAATCAGGTACGCCCGTGACTCGTTCTCTTCCATCGTGTACCAGGCCACAGCCACCCGGTTTCCATCAGCGACAATTTTAGGACCATTTACAGGGCAAGCCCCTATTTTCCATTGATCGTCATGAACGGCCTTTGGCTCACTCCACTCCCCCGTTTCCAGAGTGTATCGAGAGATATAGATATCCCGAATTTCATTCTCAGTGCGATTGCGATAAACCGCAAGAAATCCATCCTCTGTTTCTACCAGGTCGGTTGGGCAACAGTCACAAACAGTATCATCAATTACCTGACTTCTTAATATTTCTCCATCCACGGTTAATTCTGCTGACCTAAGGGTCATGGATTTTTCCATATCCTCATACTCATCATCAGCTCTGTCTTCCGTATCTCTTCCATCCAGCCAAACAGCCAGAATACGATTCTCATCAATAGGGCTCATACTCACAAATCCATGTTCCGTTGCAGTATTATCCAAATGAGGCGCTATCCCATCCCCCCACCTGTTGGAATCAACCTGAGGAAAGGCGATCTGAACATGATAGGCGTATGGTCCACCTTCAACTTTCCTGAGCCATTGAGCAGCCATTGCTTCTCCATCAAAACCAATTATTGAAGGGTAATCTGCCCAATTAACAAAAAAGTCTGTCCCTACCTTTATGGTTCCGGGCCTTGTCCATTGGCCATCTTCATAGGTAGAATATTGGAACGCGAACATCTCCTCCTCGATCCCCATAAGCCAGCTCATATATATTTTTCCGCTCTCATCCTGATGCAAATATGGATAGCGTGATCCGGTTTCGGCAGGGCTAGTTACGGCATATTCATAAAGCGGTTGCTGCAATTGATCTGAATTGCATGAGATCATAAACAGTAAAAGAGTAGCCGTGCTGATTCGTAACAATAACTTCATTTGAGAATAATTTAAATCAGATCAGAATGATTGGTATTTTTCATGCCTAAAATAACTTTGAAAGGCCTAACATCCTAAACCGGTTCAGGCTCCGAAAACATTTTTGATGAGTATTATTCACATCTATGCTTCAACTCGATAAGATTACCCTTTATTTTGGCGACCGTCCGCTTTTTGATGAAATTTCTGCAACCATTAACCCCGGCGAGCGAATCGGACTTGTTGGTCCTAACGGCGCAGGAAAATCAACGCTTCTGAAAATTATTGCAGGAGAACAGGAAGCAGACTCCGGCAGTGTGAATATGAGCAACAGCGCAACCGTCGGTTATCTTCCACAAGATGGTGTAGATCCCGATCCGGAGCTCACAGTTTACCAAGAAGTTGAACAAGCTTTTTCTGAGATATTGTCTTTAAGGGAAAAACAGGAGCAGCTCCAGCATCAACTTGATGCATTGGATCCTGAATCAGCTGAACACAAACAAACACTTGATGAATTCGGACAAGTACAGCACCAGCTGGAGAATATTGGTAGTTATACGCTTCAGGCCGACATTGAACGGGTGTTGATGGGGCTAGGCTTCAATGAAAATGATTTCTCGCGGTCCACAACAGAATTCAGCGGTGGTTGGCTAATGCGTATTGCACTGGCAAAATTACTATTGAGGCAACCTACCTATCTCCTGCTTGATGAGCCGACCAATCACCTCGATATTGAGTCTCTCCAGTGGATTGAATCTTTTTTGAAAAATTATGACGGCACGGTCATCATTGTTTCTCACGACAGGGCATTTCTGGATTCTGTAACAAAACGAACACTCGCTCTGCGCCGTGGTAACCTTGACGATTACGCCGGCAACTTCAGTTTTTATGAAAAGAAATATGCGGAAGAGCAGGAGCTTCTGAAAAAGCAGTATGAAAATCAGCAGAAGGAACGGAAACAGACTCAGGAGTTTATTGATCGATTCCGTTACAAAGCAACCAAAGCGAAACAGGTTCAGAGCCGGATCAAACAGCTGGAAAAGATGGAGGAGATCGAGCTGGATGAGGAACAGTCTGAAATCTCATTTCGCTTTCCGCCAGCGGAGCGATCTGGTCAGGTTGTATTGAAACTGAGAGATCTGGTAAAAAAGTATGATGATAACACTGTATTTAACGGGATCGATTATGAAATAGAGCGAGGGGATAAAATTGCGGTTGTCGGCCCAAACGGAGCCGGTAAATCAACACTTATACGAATCCTGGCCGGAATTGAACCAATCACTTCCGGAAAACGTGAGATCGGATACAACGTTACGCCCGGATATTTTGCTCAGCACCAGGCTGATGAGCTGAATCCGAAAAATAACGCTCTGGAGGAGATGAGGCTGGCCGGATCGGGAGAAAACGACACGCGCCTGAGAACAATATTAGGCTGCTTTCTTTTTGTGGGAGATGACGTATTTAAAAAAGTCGGCGTGCTGTCCGGTGGTGAAAAAAGCCGGGTGGCACTGGCAAAGATGCTATTGAACAGTGGTAACTTCCTCATCTTTGATGAGCCGACAAACCACCTTGATATGCAGTCGAAGAACATTCTTCAGCAGGCGTTACAGCAGTACGAGGGAACCTTGATGATTGTATCTCACGATCGGGATTTTCTGGATCCGATTGTCAATAAAACTCTCGAAGTGCAGCCTGGATATATTAAAACCTGGCTTGGAAATGTAAGCTACTACCTCGACAAAAAGAGGGAGGAACGCGAAGCTAAAGAGGCACAAGAAGTGGAAAAGAAGTCAGAGAAAAAGAAAACTTCGGATCCGACCGAAGGTATGAGCCGTAAAGAGCAGCGCAGGTTCGAAGCAGAAAAACGCAACACTCTATCAAGAAAAGTCAAACCACTTAAAAAACGTCTGCAAGAGTTTGAAAATGACATTGAAGAACTCGAAGAGAGAAAGATGGAGATTGAAGAATTGATGGCAGATCCCGGATTTTATGATGATGAAGACCGCGTAAAAGAGATCTCCCTGGAATATGAGTCTGTAAAATCTGAGTCCGCTGAAAAGATGGAGAAATGGGAAGAGATTGCGGGACGTATAGAACACATCGAAAACTCTTTCGATCAAGAGTATAAAGCTTCTATCTCATAGATATGAAGCTCGCTATCCTTCAGCCGGTATTGATTCCCGACCTGCACGATCTCGCCACCATGCTCTCGGTAGATCGGGTAGTTTATCAGGATAGTGAACAGTGGTCGCGAAAAGGCAGAACGCACCGGGCATTGATCCGAACACCGGAGGGAACCGACTACATCTCCATACCGGTCATGACCGCCGATAAGAAGAAACCAATCAATCAGGTTCGAATCGATCACGGGCGTGACTGGATAAATCCTCTTCTCCGCTCGTTGAAATTCAACTACAGC
>CAYNZY010000034.1:0-29475 GCA_964401805.1 uncultured Rhodohalobacter sp. | reverse complement strand
TATTCTTTTCTATTCTGTTTACTCATACTACAATTTGGAAGGGGAGTTCATTCGATTCTGCTATCCCCCAGAAAAGAATCCCAATGAATTTAGTATAAATTGCAACCCGCTACTTCAGCTCATACTCAAATACATATTCATGCTTCCCATCCTCAATATTGATGGCCATGCTGCCGGACAGCCCCTGCAGTTCTCCGGTTCCCGAGTCAGGCACAACTTCCAGAATAAGCCTTTCGGCACCTCTCTCCATTGTTCCGAAATGCTGGAGTACAAAACTGCCTTTTTTACCGGATAAACTGCCGGTAACCTGTTCAATCGCCACATAGCCCGCCGATCCCTTTATCGGGGTCATAGCGCTCAGCATCTCGCCCTTACTGGTTGCTTCCAGCTTACCGTGGAATGTTTTGTCTAAAGACATCCGGCTGAGCTGAACACCGTGTTCTCCTTTTGCGTACCCATCTATGGGATTCAAATTTACGTCAAATCGTCCGCTGATCTTCATGGTCTTATAGGTTTATTTACGTTAAGTTTATCTGCATATCGATGATAGCCAATAACAAACAGACTTCGAAATAAGTACTCAGGCATTGAATGTATGTTGCGTTTACATTCGCTTGCAATGAGATCCGCATACTGCTTAATCTTCTTTTATATGCTGATCAACGTACATCTTTAGATCCAATATCGACTACTTTTTACTGATGAAAATCAGCGCAGAATCGGTATTCTCAGCAAGTTCTAAAGCTACCTTGCCAAAAGCTTTTTCTTTGGCCGTTGGTTTACCAAGCCCCATAATAACCAAATCGTGTTGGTTCGATTGTGATACCAGCTCATGGATAACGTTGTCATTGGGTATCACCTCAACTTCAACTTTACCCGGGATAATCCGGCTTGCAAAACGCGTCAGACGCTGATGATTTTTCTTTATGATCTCTTCTGCGGTGTCGGACGGCAGGATTTGAATAAACTTCATCTCCGGCTGTGAACTTCGCCATAAGCTCGCAGCTATACGTGCCCTCAATGTATCGTGGCTGCTAAAACCGGCAACAGGTACCAACACTTTTTTCGCTTCTGTGATTTTCCAGCCGCTATAGGGCTGACGAAAAACGACAACATCAGATTTTACTTTTTTTACCAGCTTTTCAAGATTTTCACTGGTTTCAATATCATTTAAATCACTCAACCCTAAGAGCAGACTTCTGCAGTTGTGAACCTTGGCTACGCGTTCAATCTCTTCCCATGGATGCTCGGCTATTGTGGTTAACGTATCCGGTTTTAAGCCTGCCTCAAATGAAGCCTTTAACGCAAATTGAGTTACATCTCCGCTGCTTGACAGTCTTCTGTCGATATCATCTTTTTCTTTGCTTGGTATCACAATAGACAACAGCAGCACGCGCCCTACAACGGGTGGTGCCAGGGCGTTGGCAACAAACACCATCGATTCGGCATTGGCCGGGTTCGAAATCGGCAACAGAACAAGCGGACTCAATCCTCTGAGCCGTACCAGATCCGGGTCGAGTGCCTGCTCAGAGGCTTCAATAGCTTCTGCCTTTTTCACAAAAAATGACACGAACAGTATACCTCCGATAATCAGCCAGAAGAGAGAGATAACCCCGGCAGCCGGTTCAACAATAGCCTGAAAAATTGCGAGCGCTACACAGGCGGTCATACCAACGATTGGCAGCGCCGGGAAGAAAGGAGCTTTAAAGGTTTCAGTCTCCTTGTAGCTGCGGCTGCGCATCAGCATCATGATCACATGACCGAGAGCAAATGTTATCAGAAAGATCAAACTGGAAGCAGCGCCGGCAGCGGCAACATCGGGCAGAATCAAAACAAGCAGGCCCACAATTCCGGATGTTACCCAGACAGAGATAACCGGTGTACCAAAACGTTCGTCAATATTTGCAAGCCGGTGCGAAAGCGTGCGATCATTCGCCATTCGGAGTGAAACACGGGATGCCGCAAACAGATTCGCCTGAAGGGCAGACAGCATTGAAAATATACCCGCAACCAATACCAGCCAAAAACCAAATGCACCCAGATAATTTTGAGCAGCAATAGCTAAAACCGTTTCGGGATTGTCACGACTCAGTTCCACAATCGATTCTCCAGGCAGAACCCCAACTGTAGACATCACAAAAAGTAGCGGCAGATAGACCAACAGACCAATAACCAATGTCCCAATCATTGCCTTCGGGATGGTTTTTTCGGGATTTTTCACCTCACCTGCGGCCGATGCAATCAAATCAAAACCCTGCATGGCTATAAATGTGTAACCCATTGCGGCTATAACTCCGCTGAATCCGCCTGAAAAAAACGGGTCTAAACTCTGTTTGATATGCGAAAATGGGGTTTGAACAAATACTGCAAGACCTCCAGCTATCAGGACGGCAAAAACGGCTAATTTCCCAATATTAATAAAGGCTCCACCATCACCGGAACTTCTGGTAAGCTTAAATGTGAAATAGGCAATGGCAGCCAGAGCAAGCAGAACCGGGAAAAGCTTCAGGCTTACAATATCCTGAAAACCATCAAAGGGTATCTGTTGAAGTGCAAACACAGCAAATGATCCAAAGCCCAGAGCATATAAAACCGCTGCGACAAGTGATGCAAACCAGACGATCCACCCCACGCCAAAAGCAACCTGCAGCGATAGAGCTTTTTTTGCATAGGTGTAGGTTCCTCCGGACTGAGGGTTGGCTGAGGCCATTTCAGCAAAGCTAAGGGCGGTAATGATGGCTATGATTCCATTCAGTATAAAAGCAACAATTGCAGACGGACCACTAACCGCAAATGCGACACCGGCCAGTGCAAGTATTCCTCCGCCAACCATGGCTCCAACGCCAATGCCCAAAGCTCCAAACAGTCCAATTGTACGATTTACTGATGCTGATTGCTGATCTGTTGCCAAGCTTTCTCTATTTCTGTTTTAGATTGACGTCAAATTTATGATGAATCTTAAAGTACTTAACATAAATCCGATATTTAAAGTAATTGAATTTGCAACATGAGAAGCCTTCCATGGTCGCTAATTTTAAAAAAAGTCGACATTAGTAGAATCCCCTCCTTATGAAGGAGGGGCTTGGGGTGGTTGGACAGGAATTTTTTCTTTCAAAAAATGTGAAAAATAAACCTGACCTATTTGAACCACCCCTTATTCCCCTCCTTGCGAAGGAGGGGAGACACATTTTATAGACTCATTTCTCTAACTCACTGTACTTATTAGTCACCAAAATACTCTATTAGCATAGAATTCCACTCCTCACTATTGATAAAATCCAGCAATACCTGGTTTATTTCATTTCGGTATTCACTGTTTAAAGGTAAAACAATCCCGTAGTACTGATCATTAAATGTGTTAGGCAGTAATCTAACCTGATTTCTGTAATCCTGTTGTATCATATATCCGATAATAGGGGCGTCATGAACAAAAGCATCAATCTCGCTATCATTTACGGCTTCTAACCCGTTATCAATTGAGTCGAAGGTTTGTACATCTATATTTTCCTGGTTCATGTACTCCTGTGTTGCTGAATTGACCAACACTCCAACCCTGGCATTTGGAAGATCTCCCGGCCCGGTTACCCTGCTATCTAATTGAGTTACCGTTAAACTGGAAGCGATGGAAGCTGTAAAAAATGAGATCACAATAATGGCGGTAAACATCCATATAAATCCAACAACTCGCCCGCCTAATGTTCGGGGTGACTTATCTCCGTACCCCACCGTGGTCATGGTTACGGCAGCCCACCAGAATCCGTTGCCTATTCCTTCAGCTGCACTCCCTCCAAACTCCTCTTGATTTTCCTGCCGTTCAAAAATCCATACCAAAACACCCCAGAATAACAACAACCCGATTAACAGAAGTACAACCCACCAGAAGTCTGGCGTAAATAGCGAACGGATTGACCCCAATAAACCCGTTGATTTAAATGGGACAGCAATTCCCAGGCCCGTTACATAGAATGGATGAGTAAAATCTACACTCTCCTCTCTTTCAGAAGTAATAGTCAGTGCAGACACCGCAGCAAAATAGTTTCCGTCCGAAACACCATCCAGCATTCCCTGGATGTCATTCTCTTGATAAGTAAACTCCAGCCCCAGCTCACGGCCAATGTGTTCCCAGAGAAAGATTGAAATTCCGCTGTATTCGCCATCTCCTTCATCGATCACAAAAGGCGGAACAACCCGGGTGCCAATGATTAACTCATCCTGATCATTTTCTGAGTTCTCTTCATTTGCAGCGATACTATTGAGTGGAAGAGCAACAAAAATTATTAACAAAAAACTTAACAAGTACTTAGAGAACTCAGGTTTAGCAGCACCAATCATATCAAACAATTTTTCAAGGGTTCGTTTATTGAAGTTTTAATATATAAAAATCAATCTGAAGGCTCATTCAAGATATTTTGATTGACAAACGTAAGTTGGATATATGAAAATCAATGACGAATAAGACCCGTTATCCTTTATGAGACGTTGGATATAGACGAACCCAACTACATCATTGATCCATCATTTTTTTGCCACGGAAGCACGGAAAGAACCGTTTTTAATTTTTAATTCTGTATTTCCGTGGCATTTTTATAAAAATTTACTCTGGAACTCATTATTAAATTTACATCTGAATCATATTCTCAACTATGGCCATAGCCCTTACGAGACAAATAAGCCCAAAGCTATCTGAATGTGAATTGACGCACCTGGATAGAGAGCCAATTGATATCAAGAAAGCGGCTGAGCAACATCATCAGTACGAAAACGCGTTAAAGAAAATGGGTTACTCCATTAGCCGGCTCCCTGAAACTCCTGATCTGCCGGATGGAGTATTTGTGGAAGACGCAGCTGTCGTTTTTGATGAACTGGCGATTATTACAAGGCCCGGCGCAGAATCTCGTCGGCCCGAAACAGACAGCATGGCAGAAGTTTTGAAAGAGTACCGCGAGCTTCACTTCATTAAGTCGCCCGGCACCCTTGATGGCGGAGACGTTCTTGTTTTAGGAAAAAATGTTTATATCGGAATTTCGCAACGCACAAATCGGGAAGCGATTCATCAATTTGGTCAAATTCTGAAACCATATGGGTATGAAGTACACGGAATTGAAGTCACAAATTGCCTGCATCTGAAAACAGCTTTGGCGCCACTCGAAGACGATCTGTTATTGATCAATCCTGAATGGGTTGACGGAGAAATGTTTGACGGTTATCAAACTGTATCGATCCATCCGGATGAGCCTTACGGAGCCAACGTGATGAGGCGTGACAACTGGGCGCTCTGTCCTGAAGCTTTTCCCCGAACTGCCGAACTCCTGAAAGAAAGAGGATATGATGTCATCACAGTGAATCAATCAGAAATGGCGAAAGCTGAAGCCGGGCTCACCTGCTGCAGTGTGATTGTGGAGTAAATCTCTGTTCCTGTTTCCAACCCGTTTCTTTGGTGCTGAGTAGACCGCAAATTCATGCAGAATGTCTGCGTTACTCAGCGGAATCATCTGCGTAACTCTGCGAGAAAAAAAGATCACAAGTTTCGACTTGAATTAAAACTACCGTAAATAAATAAAAAATTGGTTTCCAATTCATTACCTCAGAAACATTATTAACCTCAGTTCGACATAATAATTTGGAAAAAGTCTCCCCTCCTTCGAAAGGAGGGGTTGGGGGTGGTTTTCTTTCATTGCGAAGCATTTATGGTTAGAAACTTGGGATCAGACTTGTTTTAAACCTCCCCTAAATCACTTCGTGGGAATCGCTTCGCTCGGAGCCCCTCCTTGGAAAAGGAGGGGACTTTTCACATCCAAATTCAAAGTTTTTATCTCGAACTCACATTATTTACACTGCTTTTCAGATGATATTTCACAGCTGAATCCAGTGGCCACCGTTCTCTGATGACTCCATAATTGCTTCAACCACGCGAATATCCGCCAGTCCATCCTCGCCCGGCACGATAGGAGATCTGTTCTCTTTAATAGCGAGCGCCTCATTGTCCATTTGGCGTGCCTGTTGATGCCCCGGGGCGGGCTCAAGAACGGTCCCGCTGCTTGTCTCACCCTGCACACCGCTATAGCTTTGAAATGGACGAAGTCTGTACCACCCGTTTTCCGCATCGATATCAAGATAGTTCATAGACTTACCGAAACTTGTTTCGCAGCGCGATCTCAAATCTCCAGGAAATCTCATTTCAAACTCTGTGAACTCATCCACTTCGCTGTACATCTCTTCCCGCTCCGACCATTGACGTCCTCGCACGGCTACTGGTTCAAGTCCGGATGAGTAGCGGGACGCATTAATCGGATACACTCCCATATCATAGAGAGCACCACCGCCCATTTCAGCCCTGACTCGCCAGTTGGTCGGATCAGGGTATGAGCCTCTATATCCTGCCCCACTCCTAATTTCAGTAACTGCACCGTAGGTTTCTTCCCTGCCATACCTGATGATTGTCTGAGTATTCGGCTCATGCTGCATCCGATGACCAATAGATAAATGAACACCATTCCGATTAGCCGCGTCAATAATTGCCTGACATTCGGCAACATTTTTAGCCATCGGTTTTTCACACCAAACGTGTTTTCCCGCTTCAGCTCCGGCAATTGCATCCCGGGCATGAATTGCAGGAGGCGTAACGATATATACCACATCAATATCATCGTTATTGGCTATATCAGGTAATGTTTCATAGCTATATACGTTCCGATCGGGAATGCCGTATCTCTCTTGCCAGACCGGAATTTTTTCAGGTGAACCGGTTACGATCCCTCTCAGCTCGCAATGCTCTGTCAGTTCAAGTCCGGGCGCCAGCCTTCCTCTGCTATATCCACCCAAACCCACGAGTGCGACACCAAGTTTTCTTTCACGCCTTGGTAAAATAAAAGAGGGGAACCCAACGGAAACAACAGCTGCTGCCGATCCGGCTCTTTTAAGAAAATCTTTTCGTGATATATCATTCTTCATAAAACAGATCTATTCGTTTAAAAATGACTGTATTTCCAACACAATTACGCATAGCTCTAATAACTAACGGTACAAAACTTCATCAGAATCGGTTAAATATAATGTTAGTTAAACATATATCGTGAATAAACCCGTATTTGTTCACTACCCCACATCTTGTATATTCCTGACTAACAGGATATAAAGATGGCCTGATAACAATTAACTTATCTTCCTTCTTATGACAACTATCATAATCTTACTCGTCATTTTAGTTATTCTCATAGCCTGGTCTGTGAGTATCTACAACAAACTTGTTGCCCTTCGCAACCGCTTTAAAAATGCATTTGCCCAGATTGACGTTCAGTTAAAAAGGCGGTATGACTTGATTCCAAATCTTGTTGAAATTGCCAAATCTTACATGGAACATGAAAGAGAAACCCTGGAAGCTGTCATACAAGCCAGAAATCAGGCGCAGCAGGCTGAAAAACAAGCCGCAGATCAGCCTGATGATCCAGATGCCATGAAAAACCTGATGGGTGCTGAACAAACACTAACGGGTTCGCTCGGCAGACTTTTTGCGCTCTCCGAAAACTATCCGGATTTGAAAGCCAATCAGAATATGATGCAGCTGTCTGAAGAACTTTCCTCAACAGAAAACAAGATCGCTTTTGCACGTCAGGCTTTTAATGATTCTGTAATGAACTACAACACCTACCGCGAGCAGTTTCCCAATACCATTTTTGCAGGTATGTTTGGGTTTAATCAGGCTCAGGAATTTATCATTGAAAATGAGGCCGAAAGAGAAGCTCCAAAAGTGTCGTTCGATTAACCACTACGGTTTAACAGATCATATTCTGTTTTTTTCTGCCCCAACAGACTCATTGAATGAAAACTTTTAACGCACGCTGATGGATTTTTTTGAAGCCCAGGATCAGGCCAAGCGAAAGACCGGCAAGCTCATTTTCTACTATTTGCTGGCCGTAGTTGGAATTATTCTATCGATATATTTTGTAAGTGTTTTCCTGTATCGATGGCAGCTTGCCGGATTTGCAGATACAAGCTGGATCAACCCGGTCTGGCTTGTAATCGTCTCCATCATAGTGCTTATAATCATCTCTATTGGAACAGTATTCAGGGTAGCACAACTTAGAAAAGGCGGCTCTGCTGTAGCACAGCTCTTAGGTGGCCGGCTGGTAGAATCTTCGACCAAAGACACGGATGAACGACGCTTGATGAATATCGTGGAGGAGATGTCGATCGCATCCGGTTTGCCGGTTCCTGAAGTCTACATCCTCGACAAGGAAGAGAATATCAATGCTTTTGCTGCAGGTTTTGGGACCAATGACGCAGCAGTGGGTGTAACCCGCGGAGCCCTTGAGCAACTTACAAGAGACGAGCTTCAGGGTGTAATTGCACATGAATTCAGCCATATTTTCAACGGTGATATGCGTTTGAATATCAGGCTCATTGGTATTTTAAACGGAATTTTAGTTATCCATATCATGGGCATGGTGGTTATGCGAAGCGTGATGTATTCCGGGGGCAGACGAACAAGAAGCAGCAACGATGGCAAAGGAAGTGGAAACATTACCATCGTAATTTTAGTGATGGGCCTCTCGCTAATTATCATAGGATATATCGGAATGATCTTCGGCAGGATGATCCAGTCAGCAATTTCGCGTCAGCGCGAATATCTTGCAGATGCTGCAGCTGTTCAATATACCCGCAATCCCGATGGACTTGCAGGCGCACTCAACAAAATAGGATTAAAAGCTAAAGGGGCAGAAATTAATGACGGACATGCAATGGAGATGAGCCACCTTTTTTTCGCGAGTAGTTTCCATTCAGCGCTTGATAAGCTTTATTCAACACACCCACCTATCGAAAAACGAATAAAAGCGATTAAGCCTTCTATCGACCCGGAGGATTTCAGGCGCCGGGAAAAAATGAAACAGAAGTTTGAGGAACAACGTGTCTCGGGGAAAACGGAACAATCTTCAACAGGCGGGTTTGCGGGGCATGATGCGCTAACACCTGAAGTGATTTTGGGCGCCATTGGTACACTTGACGGAAATCACATACAAAAAGCTGGCAAATTGTTAAATGACTTGCCTGATAATCTCAAAAAGGCAGCTCACGAACCCCTGGAAGCCGAAGCGTTAATGTTTGCTTTACTTTTCGCAACATCTGATAAAAAACTTCCAGACTGGTTTAATGAACGAGTTGATTCGAGTATCTATGAGACAACACAGAACTTGTTAACCGAACTTTCTGAAGCCCCGCGCGAGTGGTTCTTGCCGCTTGCCGAAATGTCGCTGCCCACACTCCGACAATTGAGCAAAGACCAGTATCAATCCTTCCGGTCTGTGTTGGAGAGCATTATTAAAAAATCTGATGAGGAAAACCTGTTCGCTTTTGCGATTGAAAAAATACTTCTTCGTCAGTTAGACACCGCATTCTCAAGCCGAAAAGAGCCTGAGATCCGTCATCATCATTTTAAGTCACTGGGTCATGAAACATCCGTCGTACTTTCTGCTCTCTCATATTTATCAGATGATAACCCTGAGGCGGCATGGGATGCCGGCGTTCAATCGATACGTAAACTTCTTCCGGCAGATGCTTCTTTATTGAGTAAAGAGGAGTGTACAATCGAAAAACTGGATGGAGCTCTTGATGAGCTTGCAGCTTCCTCAAATCCGGTTAAAAAATATATTTTGAGAGCCATCATTCACTGTATTTCTTCTGATAAGGTTCTCTCTGTAGAAGAAAAAGAACTTACAAGGGCAATTTCAGAAGCTTTGGACTGTCCTATTCCAATGGGTGCTTTTGGGTAAATTAAATTCTTTTTGATTACCTGAAGTGAGTTCGATGTAAGAAAACTGATGACAGATAAGACCAATTCTCCCCTAAAAAGGGGAGATTAAGAGGGGTGTCTAAAAAGTTATATTTTCAGTTCAATACCTTACCTTTTCTGCCTCAATGGTTTCAGGGAAAACACGTTAACACCTCAGAAAACAATTAATCGTGAACTATTGCCGTGCCCCGATATTCATCTTCCAAATGCAGCGGTCGCGGAAATGTGATAATAAATGCATCTGAAAGTCTGCTTAATGCAATTTCGTGAGCCTTTTGAGCATCCTCGAACTGAGTAAACGTGCCGACCAAAACCTCGTAGTATCGGCCTCTTTCAATCACAAAAACAATTTCTTCAGGGTTTTCAAACTCATCCCCCAACAGGTCATGAAAAATCTCTTTAACCCGGTTTGCGGCCTCATAGCTTGTGGCTGCAAAGACCTGAACGTAATGCCCGGCCGTTACTTCACTCCTCATCTCTTCTTCTCTCTCTTGGACAGATTCTACAACAGTATTTTCAAGGTTGTCAAGTCTGTACTCAAGCGTATCTATTCTGGCTTCCAGGATTCTTGTGAACTCCTCCAGCCGTGCAACTCTTTCCCGGTTATTCCTTTCAGACTCATTCATTTGCTCTTCAATCTCCGTCATCTTAGCACGCTGAGCCTCTATTTCCTGACTTGCCGCCTTGAAATCTTCCGTGCTTTGGATAAAGTCAGCATACTCTGCATCTGTCAGGCGTTTAACCGCCGGCGATAGATTCAGTGGTTTAGCATCACCCCGGCCAAAGTTGATACGAATTCCGCCGGTTGCCATTCCTACCTGATCGAAAGGGAAGCCTCTTCTCTCATTATCCAGTCCGTTGGATGCCATTTTCACTTCAAACTGTGAGAAAACTTCAACAGAATTTGTGATACTGAACGCTACTCCCAACCCACCGAGAATCGCTGACTCATTACCGCTAACGTCTTCATCATCAAGCTTAAAGTTGAAAAAATCCTGTTCAAAACCGACAATCACGTAGGGGTTAAGCCATTCAGAGATCTGGTTGCGTCGATATAGCCGATTAAAATTGAATCTGTTTTTTAATGAAGCAGAATGAATAACTGTTTCAAATCCACCTTCACCAACACCTTTGATGGTATTGTATCGGTATCCCAGTTCAGCCGACCAGAATGGAGAAATGGCATATTGAACACCACCGCCGATATTGTACGTGGATTCCGTAAACGTATTGAAATTACTGCCGAAGATCTGATTGTCATCATCCGGATAACCCACTGTTACGCCTCCGTAAACAGACAGGCTAACTCTTCTGTAATCGTCACTATTTTGTGCAAAACCATCAGCAGCAAAAAGCAGCAGCATTATAAAAACGCCCAAGCTGCGTCTCATCTCTGTACTAGTCATTTTAATCAAATATCAATTTTCACTATTCTTGATGTAACCGTCTGAATCTCAGTAGTGTAGAGATTCATGCTCCAAATCCAACCATTCATTATTTATGATTAGTAAATTACGCTCCACAGCCATTTTTTCACATTTGGTTTTCTTAACAAGGCCCTTTTAAGCTTAAATTGTTTTAACCCATGAATAACGTTCAAAGAAACATCAAAGCCCCTCACGGTACAAAATTAAGCTGCAAAGGCTGGCATCAGGAAGCAGCCATGCGAATGCTTATGAACAACCTGGATCCGGATGTAGCCGAAAGGCCGGATGAATTAATTGTGTATGGTGGCGGCGGGAAGGCAGCAAGAAACTGGGAAAGTTATCACCGGATTATTAAAACCCTGCAGCGCCTGGAAAATGATGAAACCTTGCTGATTCAGAGTGGAAAACCGGTGGGCGTCTTTCGCACCCACGAAGAGGCACCAAGGGTGTTGATTGCCAATTCCCACCTGGTACCGCGCTGGGCCACATGGGAAGAGTTCCGTAAGCTTGACAAAATGGGGCTCACCATGTACGGTCAGATGACGGCCGGTTCGTGGATCTACATTGGCTCGCAGGGAATTGTGCAGGGTACCTATGAGACCTTCGCCGAATGTGCTCGCCAACACTTTGATGGTTCACTGAAAGGAAAGCTGGTGGTTACCGCCGGACTTGGCGGAATGGGAGGCGCTCAGCCGCTTGCCGCTACCATGAACGGCGCTGCTTTTCTCGGAATTGAGGTGGATGAGAGCCGGATCGACATGCGGATTAAAACCGGGTACTGTGATGTAAAATGCACCGATCTGGATGATGCACTTGAAAAGGTTTTGAATGCAAAGGAGAAGGGTAAAGCACTCTCGGTTGGACTACTCGGCAATGTGGCTGAAGTTCTTCCCGAACTGCTTGATAAAGGGGTGATACCTGATGTGCTGACTGATCAAACCTCTGCACACGACCTTCGGGTTGGATACATACCGGTCGGTTATACACTCGATGAAGCTGCTGAAAAACGTGAAAACGATCCTGAACGATATGAAAAAGATGTTCTGGATTCGATGGTTACCCATGTTCAAACCATGCTCGATATGCAAAAACGTGGAGCTATCACTTTCGATTACGGAAATAATTTGCGAGGTCAGGTTGCCGATCATCGAGGTATGAAAGAAGCCTTCGATTTTCCGGGTTTTGTCCCAGCCTATATTCGTCCTCTCTTCTGTAAGGGATCCGGGCCGTTCAGGTGGGCAGCCCTCTCCGGCGACCCTATGGATATTGCTGCAACGGATAAAGCTATTCTGGAAACCTTTCCGGAAAAAGAAGCGCTAAGGCGATGGATTCACGAGGCACAGGAGAAAATTCACTTCCAGGGACTGCCTTCCAGGATCTGCTGGCTGGAATATGGCGAGCGTGCCGAGATGGGAGAGAAGTTCAATTGGCTAGTCAAAAAAGGGAAAGTAAAAGCACCGATTGTTATTGGCCGAGACCATCTGGATACCGGTTCAGTAGCCTCTCCAAATCGTGAAACCGAGGCGATGAAAGATGGCTCCGACGCCATTGCAGACTGGCCACTGCTCAACGCCATGCTCAACACCGCAAGCGGTGCAAGCTGGGTGAGTCTGCACCACGGTGGCGGAGTGGGTATTGGATATTCCATTCACGCGGGAATGGTCTGCGTTGCCGATGGCACAGAAATGGCCAGTCGGAGATTGCAACGGGTCCTCACCAACGATCCGGGAAGCGGAGTAATGCGCCACGCCGATGCCGGATACGATCTGGCACAAGATGTGGCTAAAAAACGAGGTGTAGACCTGCCCGGAATTACGGATGAATAAAGCATACTGCATTTTATCACACTGACCGGCTCATGGATTGAACTTTATTACAGATGATGAAGTAAACTCATTTGGAGAGGATTATTTTCAGACGGCATCACTACAATCGGTCAGCCGACCTGCTTCACCTTGGGCGAATCTTTTCCAATCAGCTTTCGTACATAATACCAACCGTCAATTTTTCTTCATTAAGTAAAACCACATGGAAACTGTACTTATTATCATTGGCCTCCTTTTGATGATTATCGGCCTTATCGGTGCATTTCTTCCGATTCTACCCGGACTCCCATTTTCATACGTAGGCCTGCTGATGCTACAGTTAACTGAAAACCCACCTTTTAGTCTGGGATTCCTGATCGTTTGGGCTATAATTGTAGTCATGATACAGTTTTTGGAACAGATTGCGTCTGTGGCGGGTGCAAAAAAGATGGGTGCTTCATCCTATGGAATCTGGGGGAGCATTATTGGTGCGGTAGCCGGATTTTTCATTTTTCCACCATTAGGTATCGTTTTTGGGCCGATTATTGGTGCGTACGTTGGTGAACTGGTCAACAAAAAAACTTCTCAGGAAGCGCTCCAGGCGGCAATGGGAGCCGTTTTAGGATTTTTTGTCAGCACATTCATCAAAGTGGTTGCTGCCCTGATCATGGCCTATCATTTTGCGGTCAATGCATTTTGATATCCCCACTAACTGTAAATAAAAATTCTGCCCTCAAGAGGAGTACTCCGTTTACGAAGGGAGGGGTGTAAATCTTTTTACTATTTTTCAAACAGTGTAAATTTATTCTCTAAACCAGCCAACCCATGAAAGTTGTCACTCTTCCGGAAATCACTCTCATTGGAATTGAGGTTAAAGCCCATTGGAAAGAGCTTCATCAAAAAATGCCGGAAGCGTGGGAACAGCTATTCACCCGAAAGGAAGAGTTAACCAATCGAACTACAGATACTTATACTGAAATCTCTGTAAATGTGAAAGACGAAATTTACACACAAATTGTTGGGGCAGAAGTGAAAGCCGGTCAACCGGTGCCGTCGGGAATGACTTCACTCCAAATTCCAAAACAGACTTACCTGCATTTTCATCACAACGGGGCCCTTGCACAAATTGCCGACTCATATGGCAAAATGTATGATTATGCAGATAAAAGTGATCTGATTACTAACGAATTCAAAATTGACAGGGGATACCTGCCCGGTCTTCCGGATTCTCCACATGATCTTTATATCAAAGTTGTGAAGTAACTTATACTCAGCATTTTATACGGTTTTCATTCCGGGTAAAACCTGAGTAATTTATAGGCGCTTGTACTTCAAGAGATTCCATCAATTTGCCCGAAAATGATCCTATGAAAAACGTTAGCATTAGCAATCTTTACGGTGATTTAGATAGAAGAATCAGTCAGCTAAAAAAAGAGAAGAAAGCAATGGTTGATTCCCGGAAAGTTGTAGATAATGCTCTTAAAGACGGAAATGCATACTACGGTATAAATACCGGTTTTGGTGCATTGGCCGGAAAAAGAGTAAATGATTCAGACCTAAAACAACTACAGCGCAACCTGGTTCTATCTCATTCGGTAGGCGTTGGGAACCTGGTTCCGAAGGAGATCTCCAGGCTGATGCTACAACTGAAAATTCACGCATTGGCAATCGGGTACTCGGGCATCTCTGAAGAGACGTTCGACCGGTTGATGCTTTTTATCGAGAACGACTGGATTCCGGCCATCCCTGAAAAGGGAAGCGTCGGGGCTTCGGGTGACCTGGCTCCGCTGGCTCACATGTCGCTCCCGCTGCTCGGTTTCGGAGAGTTCTGGAATGAGGAGGGAACAACTACCATATCGGCCAATGACGTGTTGAAAAAGAACGGGCTGGATCCAATCGACCTTCAGCCCAAAGATGGATTATCACTCATTAACGGTACACAATTGATGAGTGGATATGGCGCCTTTATCCTGGAAAAGTCTCTGCATCTTCTTAAAATGGCCGATTTGATTTCTGCGATGAGCCTTGAAGCCCTTCAGGGAAGTATCAAACCATTTGATGAGCGAATACACAATATCCGTCCTCACAAGGGGCAGAAGCATGTAGCTGAAAATATTCGGAATTTATTGATCGAAAGTGAAATTCTGGAATCACACCGTCACTGCGGAAAAGTGCAGGATCCGTACTGTCTGCGCTGTGTTCCCCAGGTTCATGGTGCCAGCCGTGATGCGATTGATCACGCCGTATCGGTGGTTGAAACGGAGATCAACTCCGTAACCGACAATCCTCTCGTTTTCCCGGATGGAGACATTATAAGCGGAGGAAATTTTCATGGACAGCCGCTCGCTCTCGTTCTCGATTTTGCAAAAATTGCTCTGGCCGAAATTGCCAGTATTTCTGAGAGAAGGACCTATCTGCTGCTTGAGGGACACGACGGGCTGCCTAAGTTGCTGATGCAGGAGACCGGAATCAACTCCGGGTTTATGATTCCACAATACACATCCGCTGCTTTGGTATCAGAAAACAAAGTGCTATGTCATCCCTCATCCGTCGATTCCATTCCAACGTCACTTGGCCAGGAAGATCACGTGAGTATGGGCAGCATCAGCGCACTCCATCTGTTAAAAGTGTATGAAAATGTTGAAAATGTGTTGGGAATCGAACTTTTTACAGCAGCCCAGGCACTCGACTTCCGAAAGCCGCTTCGACCCGGAAAAGGAGTTGAACTTGCCCATCAGGTGATACGGGACTCCATACCCCACGCTACAGAAGATCAGTATTTTAAAGATGATATCCGCCAGGCTGTTGACTTACTACGTGGGACTGAGATGCTTGATATGGCTGAGAGTGAAATATCAAAAAAATTGTTTTAGATCCGTTATACTTCTATTGAATGTTGATGACATAATTGAGCAATATGATTAAAGAGAAAATTCCCGGACTTAGTGAATTATCCGATGATGAAAAAATCATCCTGATTGGTGAACTATGGGATGATGTAATGACAGAAGATTCATTTAGCTTGACAAAAGATCAAAAAAAGGAGCTGGATAAAAGAATTCTCTATGCTGAAGAAAATCCGGATGAATTGATTCCATGGGACGAGGTAAAGGAGAATCTCTTTAAAAAGTACAATGGCTGACATTGTATTTCTTCAATTTGCCGTAAATGACATTGAAAAAGCAAGAGATTGGTACGATGACAAGCATCCGGGATTGGGAGAAAGCTTTTTAACTGAAGTAGTAGATGCAGTAGAAGCTATTGAAAAATCACTCAAAGCATATCCAATAAAACATGGTCCGTTGAGGGCAAAGCTTTTGAACAAATTCCCCTATTGTATTTTTTTACAGAGTAGAAAATAAAAATTTAATCCGAGTACATTCTTGTCTCCACTATAAGCAAAACATTCAATCCATTATTGATCTCAGATAAAGAATAAAAATAATGCCCATCCTCAAAAATATCTCAACCCTATACACCTGCCGCGATAAAGGTGGTCAGCCAGACATCCACCCAATTGAAAACGCAGCCATTGCCTGGGCGAATGAGAAAATTAAGTGGGTAGGGAAAGAGTCTGAAATTCCTGAAAAATATCGGTCAAAAAAAAGTTTTGACGCAAAGGGTAATATGGTAGTTCCTGGTTTAGTAGACTGCCACACACATCTCTGCTTTGGCGGATGGCGGCCCGATGAATTTGAAATGCGCATTCAAGGACACAGCTATCTCGATATAGCGAAAGCGGGCGGCGGGATACTCTCTACCGTAAAGGCAACACGGCAGGCAACGGAAGATGAGCTTTTTGAAAAATCATACGGGCTACTCGAAGAAATTCAGCAACGGGGCGTTACGGCTATTGAGTGCAAAAGCGGATACGGACTTACATTGGAAGACGAACTCAAGCAGCTTCGTGTTTATAAGCGTCTAAAAGAAAAATCAGATATTCACGTAGTCTCCACGTTTCTGGGTGCACACACCATCCCGCCTGAGTTTAAAGAGAATCGAAAAGCATACATCGATCTGGTCATCAATGAACTGATTCCGGCGGTGGCTGAGGAAAATCTCGCAGAGTTTTGCGACATTTTTGTAGAGGAGTCGGCATTTACCGTTGATGAGGCCCGAACCATTTTTGAAGCAGGTAAACAGTACGGTCTCACACCGAAACTGCACGCCGATCAACTCTCATCGGGAGGTGGTGCAGAACTCGCTGCAGAAGTGGGAGCCGCCAGTGCCGATCATCTGGAACAGATTTCGGATGAAGGAATCCGCCGAATGGCTGAAAAAAACGTTATTGGGGTTACATTGCCACTCGCCTCCCTTTACACCCAACAGCCTTACTTAAACTGCAGGAAACTTGTTGATGGCGGAGTAAAAGTAGCCGTGGCTACAGACTTCAATCCGGGATCGGCGCCTACATTTGATCTGTTACTTGCCATGATGCTCACTTGCAATCACGGGCGGCTCACACCGGCTGAAGTTTTGAAGGGGACCACAATCTATGCTGCAAAAGCGATCAATCGAAACAAAACCATTGGATCTATCGAACCCGATAAATCTGCAGATTTTTTGGTGATTAATGCTGAGAATGTAAATGAATGGCTGTATCATTACAAAGGCGCTAGAATAACATCCGGATTTTTAAAGGGTAAACCGTTCAAATAATTTTATGCTTTCAACCACAATTTGGTTCATTTTTGGTCTCATCGCACTCATTGGTGGTGCAGAGTTGTTAGTTCGATCGTCGTCCAGCCTTGCAGTCCGATTTGGAATCTCCAAACTCATTGTGGGTCTCACCGTCGTTTCATTTGGAACAAGTGCCCCTGAACTTGGTGTTAGTTTACAGGCCGGATTTGCCGGAAAAGCCGATATTCTTCTTGGTAATATTGTAGGCAGTAACATCTCCAATACACTGCTGATTTTGGGAATAGCCGCCCTTATTCTTCCACTGAAGGTGAATGTTAAGCTGATCCGAGTAGACGTACCGGTCATGATCGGAGTCACTATCTTACTTTATCTCTTTGCATTGAGTGGTTTTATCTATTTCTGGGAGAGTCTGATCCTCGTCATTCTTCTTGCAGTCTATCTCACATTTCTGATCCGTGAAAACAAACACTCCGATGTGGAAGCCGAAATCGAAAAATTACCCACTTCTACACCTGTTTTGATCGTTACCGGAATTGTGGGGTTGCTGTTGCTTGTTTTTGGTGCCCGCTGGTTGGTAGACAGCGCCGTTATTTTTGCAGAGATGGCCGGAATCAGTGAATTGGTTATTGGATTAACGGTTGTATCTATCGGTACATCACTGCCCGAAATTGTTACCGCTGTTGTTGCTGCACTAAAAGGAGAGAGAGATATTGCTGTCGGGAATGTTGTTGGAAGTAATATCCTAAATATTCTGGTAGTTCTCGGCGTTACCGGATTGGTTATTCCCGCTTCGATCCCCGTTCAGCCCTCACTTGTCCGATTTGACCTGCTGATCCTGATTGCGGCATCATTTGCCTGTCTTCCTATATTTTTCACTCGTCATAGAATCGACAGGTTTGAAGGATCTGTTTTCCTGATTATGTACGTAGCCTACGTTCTCTACCTATTTCTCTACTCTACCGACCACGATCTTTTGGGGACTTTCAGCAATACAATGTTATTTTTTGTACTGCCGCTGGTAGCTGTAACCATTCTCTCTATTTTCTGGCGTGAGTGGAAGCGAAGAAGACGATTTTATCTAGCCGCAAAGCATCGAAATGAAAAGGCTCAAAATGAGTAGTGAAGACCCAAGGCTTAAGGACCTGATCGGAGAAAAGTTAGAGAAACCGAAAGTTCGCCTCATCGGATTTCCATCAGATGAAGGGGTGAAGATTAACGATGGAAGACCCGGGGCTTCTAAAGCACCTCAGCTAATCTATGAGGAGCTGCTAAAGCTAACTCCACACCCATCCCATTTTGACAGACATTTAAAGCTACTCGAAAAAACAGAAAGTTTAACCTTACTGGATTGCTCCGGTGATTTAACATCTGATCATGATCTTCTGGGAAAATCTACTTCGAGTTCTCTTTCTGATCAGGTATTGCCTGTAATATTGGGCGGCGGACACGAAACGGCATTTGGTCACTTTCTTGGATACACAAAATCGGGACTGGCCGTCAACATCGTAAATATCGATGCCCATACAGATGTACGTGAATTTAAAAACGGTAAAGCTCACTCCGGATCTCCCTTTCGCCAGGCCGTTGAGCATCCATCCGGAATATGCAAATCGTATAACGTCTATGGATTGAATCCTGCATCAGTATCTGCTAATCATCTGGCTTACGTGAATAAACAAGGAGACGCAGTTTTTGAACAGTCTGTATCTGTGGATGCCATTCTAAATCGTCTAAACCTATTTGAAGAAGACAGTATTATGGTGACGATGGATATGGATGTTGTGCGTCAGGCCGATGCGCCGGGTGTCAGTGCCCCAAATGCTTCCGGGGTTGGCAGGGAAGATTGGCTAAAACTTGCTTACGGGTTTGGCAATCACCCGAAAGTCACTTCATTTGATCTGAGTGAGGTAAATCCTGAATTTGATCGGGACAATCAAACCGTAAAACTTGCTGCACTAACGGTTTGGTATTTTCTGTTGGGAGTAGCCTTGAGATAGAGTATCTACAAAACACTTGTGGCACGACTTAAAGACGTGCCACGAGTTTTGAAAATTACTTTATTCTAAAACCCTCCAAGGGTTCTAAACCATTGGAGGGTTGGGATGAAATTATTTCTCAATTACAACCCAGCCGCCTTCATTAACCATCTTTTTGGCGTATTTCCACTTCACATCTTTTATTTCCTGCGTGTTGATGTTTTGAAGCTTCACATGGTCGTTACGTCCGGGCTCATCTTCAACCGTTACAGGCTGACGTTTTTCTCCGGGTGCTGAGGCTTTCTGCTGACCGTCGCCATCCGCTTGCTGCTTCCCGCGTAAACCCATATTGGTGGCGTCTGCCTGTTCAGCCTGTGCTTTGCTCATGTCGTACTTACTCTTCTCTTTCTGAGCTGCCTGAACTTTACCCTGATCGGCCTGAACTTCAGGTACAGCCTTCCAGATCAGTGAAATGGTCTCTTTATTGATTTCATCAATCAACATTTTGAACATCTCAAAAGCCTCTTTCTTATACTCCATCAGAGGATCTTTTTGAGCAAATGAGCGCAATCCGATACCTTCTTTAACTGTATCCAGCTCGCGCAGGTGTTCCATCCATTTGTTGTCGATTGTAGACAAGATTGCTGAGCGTTCAAGGGATCTTGCAACTTCGCGTCCTTCATTTTTCGCGGCTCGCTCAACATCTACAACAATTCGCATTCGTCGCATCCCGTCTGTGAAGATCACCTGGATTTTCGATGGTTTCTTCTCAGAATCCGACTCCTTAATCTGTTTTATAATTCTATAGAGTGGTTCAGAAACCATTCGCTCTTTTTTGCGATAGTTTTCGTAAGCCTTTTCAATGATGTGATCTACCAGGCCGTCTTCACCCAGTATGGCCCACTGATCGCGATCGATTTCAATCTCCACGGCCAATTGACGAAGAATTTCGTCGCGTAGCTCTTCAAACAATCCTTCCGGGTAGTATTGATCAACTATACCCTCTACCATATCCTCGAGCATATCAAAAATATCACTCTGCAGTTGGTCACCAAGTAGTGCATGCTTTCTGCGGGAGTAGACAACATTTCGCTGATTATTCAATACATCATCAAACTCAAGCTGTCGCTTACGAATCGCAAAGTTATTCTGCTCTACTTTTTTCTGGGCACGTTCGAGTGACTTACTCACCCACGGGTGCTGAATTACCTCACCTTCCTCAAAATTGAGCTTGTCCATAATGTTGGCAATTCTGTCTGTACCACCGAACAAGGTCATCAATTCATCTTCAAGCGAAACGTAAAACTGCGACATCCCCGGATCACCCTGCCTACCGGCACGTCCCCGCAACTGTAAGTCAATTCGGCGAGATTCATGACGAGCCGTACCCAAAATGGCAAGACCCCCTTTCTCTTTCACTTCCTCAGAAAGTTTTATGTCTGTCCCACGACCCGCCATGTTTGTAGCCACGGTAACGGCTCCTATCTGTCCGGCTTGAGCTACAATTTCACTTTCACGGGCGTGCTGTTTCGCGTTCAGTACATTATGCGGAATTTTAGCACGTTTTAGCATGCGGCTCAGTTGCTCGGACACATCAACACTTGTTGTACCTACGAGTACCGGCTGACCTTTTTTGTGGAATTCCTGAATTGTATTGATAGCCGCTTTATACTTCTCCCGCTTTGTTCTGAAGATCAAATCTTCCCGGTCATCCCGGACAATAGGACGATTGGTTGGAATTACCGTTACATCCAGGTCATAAATCTCATTAAACTCTCCCTCTTCCGTTGCAGCAGTACCCGTCATACCGGATAACTTATGGTACATGCGGAAGTAGTTCTGAAGCGTAATAGTTGCGTAAGTCTGTGTTGCCGCTTCAACTTTAACTTCCTCCTTCGCCTCAATCGCCTGGTGGAGTCCGTCTGAATACCGGCGTCCGGAAAGCACACGGCCGGTATGCTCATCCACAATCTGAACTTTTCCATCCTGAACGATATACTCCTCTTCTTTTTCAAATAGGGTATAGGCTTTCAGCAATTGATTCACTGTGTGAATACGATCACCGCGTTCGGCAAATAATCTGTGCAGTTTATTGAAGCGTTTTTCACGATCCTGCTTCAGCTCAGTTTTTGCTTCCTCAATTTTCTTCTCTTTATACTCATCGCTAAAGTCATCATTACTTCTGATCTCCTCAATTTTCTCTTTCTCGAGCTGATCCATCTCCTCTTCAATTTCAGAGGTTTCGGTACCCAGATCGGGAATCACAAAAAACTCATCCCCCTCATCATCTTTGGTGATAAAATCACGGCCTTTCTCCGTCATCTCGATAGATTTTTGCTTCATATCTACCGCATAATAGAGGTGTTCGTCAACAATAGGCAGATTTTTTGCGTTATCAGCCAGGTAGAAACTCTCCGTCTGCTGTACCAAACGCTGATACTCTGCTTCCTGCATCAGTTTTCTAAACTTTTTGTTCTTTGGGAAACCTCGTTCAGCCCGGTAAAGCGCAAGACCTGCTTCATCGTTTTTGCCCTCTTTATGAAGTCTTTCCGCATCATTTACAAGAGAGGCAACCAGCGCTTTTTGAGCTTTTACTAAAGATTGAACCCTGGGCTTCATCTCTTCATATTTCTGCTGGCTGTTTGATTGAGGTACCGGACCTGAAATAATCAGAGGCGTTCTGGCTTCATCAATCAGAATAGAGTCTACCTCATCAATAATGGCAAAATGGTAATCTCGCTGTACAAGCTGCTCCTCTTCAATAACCATGTTATCGCGAAGGTAGTCGAAACCAAATTCATTGTTGGTTCCGTAGGTAATGTCAGCACGGTACGCTTTGCGGCGAGGTTCTGTGTTGGGATCGTACCGGTCAACACAGTCTACGTTTAGACCGTGAAAGTTAAAAATAGGCTCATTCCATTCGGCATCGCGTTGCGCCAGGTAAGTATTTACAGTAATTACATGCACACCGCGACCTGCAAGTGCATTCAAGTAAGCCGGGAAAATTGCAGCAAGTGTTTTACCTTCACCGGTTTTCATCTCTGCAATACTGCTTTGGTGCATAGCAACAGCCCCAACCAGCTGAACATCGTAGGGAACCATGTTCCACTCAATTTCTGTACCCGCTACTTTCCAGCTTTTTCCTACAAACCGCCGGCACGTATCTTTTAAAACGGCGTACGCTTCCGGCATAATTTCATCCAGTGTATCTTCCAGAATATCGAGCCACTCCTGTTCCAATTCACTCAGGCGATCGGAAAATTCCCTTCTCTCAGCAAGAGTGATCGATTCGTCATTGGAGTCCATCTTCTCTTTAATTTCGGAAATCTGATCACTGGTTTCTTTTGTTCTCTCTTTAATCAGTTCTCTGAATGATTCTGTTTTTTGCTTCAGCTCATCATCCGTCAATGATTTCATTTCTTCTTCAAAACTGTTGATCTCATCAACAATAGGCCACAGTTTTTTTAGGTCCCTTGCGCTTTTTGTTCCAAAAATTGACGTGAGGACTTTGGATATCTTGTCTAACATACAGTTAAATAGGAGTTAAAAATATTTTTGAATGAACTTCATAAGTTACAGCTTAACAGCAGGCAGTTCAACACTCCTTTTATGGAGGCCAAACTTCAGAATAGTACAGAAAAATAGTGTCAAACTATGAATTCAACTTATGCAACGAATAAATACCATAAAGATTGGAATACGTTCCGAAGTTATAATACTGCTATTTAAGTAAATAAAGCATTCGATTTTAAATATTTTATTCTTATTTTTGGGGTCTACCTAAAAATAGGATTTCGAATTTTAGTTAATAATTCAGTTTAGTCATGAAACGTACGTATCAACCAAGTAAGCGTAAGAGAACAAACAAGCACGGCTTCAGGAAGCGAATGAAATCTTCCAATGGGCAAAATGTGATTAAAAGACGCCGTAAAAAAGGACGCCATAAGCTTACGGTAAGTAATGAAAAAGGACCGAAATAGTCCCCAATCAAATCATACTGATTTTTCTTTACCGCGATCTAACATTCTTCGGGGCAAAAACAACTTCCAACGCCTCTTCGAAAAGTCGACTGTTTTGAACTCAGACTCTATCCAATTCCGATATAGAATCTATCCGGATTCATCTGAAGGCTGTTTAATTGGATTTGCAGCTCCGAAGAAAAAATTTCCCAAAGCGGTACAACGCAATAAAGCTAAACGACTGTTGCGAGAAGTGTACCGACACCAGAAAGCCCACCTTAGTGACCTCTTTGATCAACAAACTTTTGGATTTCACGGCCTTTTTTTGGCCAATAAGTCTGATCTGTCATTCAAAAGTATTGAAGACGATATGATCCCTATGCTCACAAAAACAAGAGAACGGCTTTTGCGAACAAAATCTAAATCTGGTCTTAACGATCATTCAACCACCAAAGACATTAAATAGATAGGAAGCAATTTTGGATAAGAATACGGTTACAGGACTTCTACTCATTTTTGTTCTCACGATAGCCTGGGCATGGTTCACTATGCCAAGCCAGGAAGAAATGGAGCGTCAGCAACAAGAACAATTAAGACAAGACAGTATTGCTGCAGCTCAAATTGAGGAAGATACAGAACCTCAGGATCCAACTGTTCAGCGTGAGACTCAAGCAGCAGAATCGGCGCAGGAAACATCGCAGATTTCAGAACCAAGCAGGCCTTCGTTTGGCATTTTTGAAGATTCAAGTATAGCAGATACCAGCCTGGCTGTAGTTCACACCCCCCTGTATGAAATACAATTGACAAATGTTGGTGCAGGTCCGTCCAAATATACTCTGTTAGGGCATAAAACATGGGATCAGCAGTTAGTTCAAATGATTGCCGATACTACACAATCGGCTTACTCAATGGAGTTCTTATCCTTCCAGAATTATAACATTGAAACGGACCAGCTGGTTTTTGAACCACTTTTTGATCAAAATAAGTTTTCAATTTCCGACGAAGACAGTGTAACTCTTGCATACAGGCTGCCTGTTGAAAATAATGCTTCCATTGTTTTCACATATACATTTTATGCAGACCAATACGCATACGATTTGGACATCCAGCTAAATGACATGCAGCAATATATAAGTGGCACAAATATTGAATTCGGCTGGAAGTCTCCTCTGAACCTCACAGAGAAAGACCGTCTTCTGGATGCCCAAAACAGCATGGCGTATACCTACGCAGGAGAAGTTTTAGAAAAATTTCAACTTGAGGAAGCAGGACGAAACGAACAGAGAATAAACGGCACGATTGACTGGGTTTCCACCAGGTCCCGTTTCTTTGGTCAGTATATGAAGTCGGTTACAGGTGCTAATGCATCCATCATGATTGGTGAACTGGAGGGAGAATTTGATGAGCCGGGATCAAATCCTCATTATCAGGTATTTTTACAATCAAGCATTGTAAACAATCCCGTTCTCTCGTATGAAATGTATGCCGGTCCGTTGCGCTATTACGATCTTAGAAATTATGATGAGCATGCGTATGATGTTATTGAAATAGGTTATGCGCTATTCCGATGGTTTGCGGATCCGCTGGTTCGATACGCCATTATTCCATTCTTTGCATTTGGCAGCATGTTTATTTCCAATTATGGAATATTGATTATTCTTTTTGGAGTGATTATTAAGCTGATGCTTTTCCCACTTACTCAGAAGAGCTTCAAGAGTATGGCAGCCATGCGTGAGTTACAGCCTCAGCTCAAGGAAATTCAGGAGAAGTATAAGGATGATCCCCAGAAGCAGCAGAAAGAGACTATCGCCCTCTACAAAAAGGCAAAAGTAAATCCGCTTGGGGGTTGTCTGCCTATGCTAATGCAGTTCCCAATTTTGATTACGCTCTTTTTCTTCTTTCAAAATTCGATGATTATTCGACAGGAGTCATTCCTTTGGGCATCTGACTTATCGGCTCCGGATTACATCTTGGACTTGCCGTTTACCATACCCTTAATGGGTGATCAACTGGCCGGATTCGTACTCTTGATGTCTGCAGCCATGTTCCTTCAAACCAAGGTGACCGGCGGTATGAGTTCAGGTGCACCATCCAGCGGCGGACCAAACATGAAAGTCTTCATGTATATCATGCCGGTGATGTTGCTCTTTATCTTCAATAACTTTGCAGCCGGTTTGAGTCTCTACTACCTGGTTTACAATGTGCTATCTGTTGCGCAGCAGTATATCATCAACAAGCAAACGTCTTCCGATAAACCGGAAGAAGTGAAGGAGGCTAAAAAGAAGTCCAAGAAAAAATTAAACAAAGGGAAAAAATAACATAGCCTTTCTCTAATTTTCGATTTTATTAAAAGAGGTGCTTTTCAGGCACCTCTTTTTTTATGTCAAATCATTGCTCCTCACTATCAACTAAGGATTGTGCCTGAAAAATGTTAATATTCAGTGAAACAAATCATCAATTTATTATTCGGGCCACTTTTCAAAGAAAAGCGGAACCTTTTGATTCTATTTAAACTTTGGCTGTATAATGAATAAACATTTTTTGATATCAGCTCTCCTGTTTGTTGTGGGAACTGCATTTGTACTGCAAGATTCCGATACGACCGTTACAGACACTGTAATGACCCAACAACAGTCTAACGGAACACCGTCGGTCAGCCTGATCAATGTAACCGGTACAATCGGGCCAACCACTACTCAGTATATCTCGCGAAGCCTCGTAAAATCACGCGAGGCCGGTGATGAACTTCTTATCATACTACTCGATACGCCGGGAGGTCTACTTGATTCCACCCAGGATATCGTGCAGGAACTGCTTGGTAGCACACATCCTGTTGCTGTGTATGTATCCCCCCAGGGTGCAAATGCAGGAAGTGCCGGAACATTCATCACATTGGCAGCACACATTGCCGCAATGGCTCCGGCCACAAATATTGGCGCCGCATCTCCCGTATCTATGGGAGGAGGTGAGATGGATACCGTTGCTCAGAAAAAGATATTTAATTACTCCGAAAGCTATATTGAATCCATTGCCGAGCAAAGAGGACGAAATACGGAGTGGGCTAAATCCGCCGTACGCGATGGAGCATCCATTACTGCCAATGAAGCAATTGAGATCAATGTTATCGACTACATTGCTGACGATATTGATGACCTGCTGGCTCAAATAGACGGTCTGGAAGTAGAAGGAAAAATTTTAAACACGGATGGAGCAGACAAGAACGAAATTCCACAATCCTTAGGCGAAATTTTCTTCAGTTTTTTGCTGCGTCCTGAAGTGATGCTGATTCTTACACTGGTCGCAATTTATGGTATCATTGGGGAGGTAACCAATCCCGGTGCAATTATACCCGGAGTGTCAGGAGTTATCGCTTTGATTTTATTATTATACGGTGTGGCAGCTATGCCAATTAATCTTGCAGGGTTTCTGCTCATTGGCTTGGCCATCATTCTGTTTGTAGCAGAAGCTTTTACACCCGCATTTGGACTATTAATTACAGGAGGTGCTGTGGCGTTCTTTTTAGGAGCATTAATGTTATTTCAGGATCTGCCGGATGAGATGCAGATCTCCATGTACTGGCTGATCCCTGCAACGATCGTTACAGCAGGATTTTTTGCCTGGATTGTTACATATGGAATTAAATCACTGTTTAACCCGCCAAGATCCGGACTTGAATCAACGATAGGGAAAACTGCGAAAGTAACAGACCCTATTCTGCCTGATCAGCCCGGACGTATTTTCTTTGACGGAGAATACTGGACAGCAGAAAGTGAAAAGCCGCTGAATGAAGGCGATATTTGTGAAATTGTAGAATTTAAAGGACTAAGAGTAACCGTAAAACCATTAAACCAACCACAAACCAAGGAGTCTTCAAATGGATGATCCAGGAGCAATTACAAACATGTTAGTGTGGATTATTACAATCGTAATATTTCTCTCCGTTTTTCTGCCGCAAATGTTCAAAATTATGCGGGAATATGAACGAGGTGTCGTATTCCGTCTCGGTAAATTTCAAGCCACAAAAGGACCGGGGCTTATTGTCTTGATCCCATTTATTGATAAAGTAGAGCGTGTTGACCTGCGTGTACTTACAATTAATGTGGACAAGCAAGAGGTTATCACAAAAGATAACGTAACCGTTAATGTCGACGCCATTACTTTCTTCAGAGTTGTTGATGCAGAGCGTGCCGTTATTCAAGTGGAACGCTACATCGCCGCAACATCTATGATTGCACAAACCACTCTTCGTAGTGTACTTGGCCAATTTGAACTTGATGAACTGCTGGCTGAACGTGATAAAATTAATAAGCAAATTCAGGAAATCATTGATCAACAAACCGATCCCTGGGGAATAAAGGTAGTATCGGTTGAAGTAAGAGATGTTATTCTTCCTGAAACGATGAAGCGAGCAATGGCTCGTCAGGCTGAAAGTGAGCGTGACAGACGTGCGAAAATTATTAATGCTCAGGGTGAATTTGAAGCGGCTGCCAAGCTGGTAGAGGCGGGTGAAATGATTGAAAAAACACCGACGGCACTTCAACTGAGATACCTGCAAACCATGGTTGAGCTCAGTGACGAGAACTCTACATTTACATTCCTGCCACTGCCTCTGGACTTTCTGGAATCGTTTCGAGCTAAAAAAGATCAGTAGAACCTTATAAGGCCATTCTGATATTCATAGCTGTATTGAAATGAGATTACCTTCAAAACCCGGTATTCAAACTGCCGGGTTTTTTATTTTACAGCTGCTTCATCTATTTTAAATCAACCTTCAATCACTCTAACCATTTTAATATGAGCCATCGATTTACTCTCCTATCTTCTCTGATAATCTCCCTGATCCTATTTGCAAGCTGTACAGATCAACCTGAAACTGAATCTGTTCAATGGGCACTGGCACTGCATGGTGGCGCCGGAACCATTTCACAGGACCTCCCTGACTCCGTAAAGCAACAGTATTACGATGGCCTGGAACAAGCTTTGCGGGCCGGTGAGGTTATCCTGCGTGATGGCGGTTCAGCACTGGACGCCGTTGAATATGTAGTTCGAAATTTAGAAGATAATCCTCTGTTTAATGCCGGGCGTGGTGCCGTTTTCACAAAGGAAGGCCGCCACGAACTGGATGCGGCAATTATGGATGGAAGTACGCTTGGTGCCGGGGCTTTGACCGGTCTGACAACGGTTAAAAATCCAATCAGTCTGGCCAGAAAAGTAATGACCGATTCACCGCATATTTTATTCTCCGGTGAAGGAGCTGAAACCTATGCCGATCAAACCGACGTGGAAAGAGTGGATAACGATCATTTCCATACAGAAAGACGCTACAGGCAGTGGGAGCGTGCACAGGAAGAGGCGAGGGCAGTAACTCCTGAAGAATCCATTCATGACTGGATTAAGGATAACAAATTTGGAACTGTTGGAGCGGTGGCATATGATGCCAATGGAAATCTTGCGGCTGCAACATCTACAGGCGGTATGACCAACAAGCAATTTGGCCGCGTAGGAGATGTACCCATTATCGGTTCAGGTACGTTTGCCAATCATATTGCTGCAATTTCTGCTACAGGCTGGGGTGAACAAATTATGAGAAATGTATCCGCAAATACCATTGCAAACTACATGGAGTTTAATGGATCTACGTTGGACGAAGCGATGGATTTTGTTCTGAATGAACGTCTTAACCCCGGTGATGCCGGATTTATTGCCGTTGATAATCAAGGAAATATCTCCATGAAAATGAACACCACCGGTATGTTCCGAGCCTCACTTAACTCCAATGGTGATCGAACGGTAATGATCTGGGAGAACGAATAAACATTGATGTCTTGAGCCGCCCCCGATCTCGGGGGCTTGATTAAATCTGCCGATTGAATTACCCCA
>CAYNZY010000033.1:24504-30193 GCA_964401805.1 uncultured Rhodohalobacter sp. | reverse complement strand
AAGTTTATCTGATGGGAATTGGTATACGGGGTATACAGATAATTTAAGGAGAAGGCTTAAAGAGCATAATTTAGGCAAGAACAACTCCACAAAGAACCGTAGACCATTCAAACTAATTTATTTCGAAGGTGGGTTGAACCAACAAGATGCACTGGCAAGAGAAAAGTATTTAAAGAGTGGTATGGGGAAGAGATATCTTAGAAATCGATTAAAAAAGTATTTCACCGATGCTGATTTCTAACGGGGTAAAGAGTAAAAAGTCCGCTTGACCAATAGTAAGAAAATAAAAAAACCCGGACTGATGAGCCCGGGCTTTTGAATTCATTTCTATTATTTGACTCTTGAAATGGGGGCAAACAAAAAATTGAGTTTTTAGTCTAAAAACTACAACCACCCCTTGCCCCTCCTTTTTAAGGAGGGGATTTTTTCGAGTCTGTTGCTACATCTTTTTATAGCTTCTACCTCAGTCACGCGTTGGAATTGGCGCATCCCAGTGCGGCATTTCCGCGGAAGCATCGCCCGTCATCAGGTAGGTATCAAACCACTCCAGCATTCGATAGTTGTAATCGAACTTGGAGGCTGAACGGGAGTTTCCGTGTCCTTCACCGGGGTACCAGACCAGTCGAACCGGTACATCCGGTTTGCGAACTTTCAGATGTCGATAAAGCTCGAGCGACTGTGCAGGATGTACACGAGTATCATTGGCACCGTGCATAATCAGTGTTGGAGTTTCCGCTCGGTCCACCCAGTAGATCGGGCTTCGCTTCAGGTAGTCCATCCACTTGGCATCAGATTCCCACATGCGCTCTCGCGAGTGAACCAGGTAGAGTTCGTTCGGAATATCACTGGTTCCCCATTTGGAGAGGTTATTGCTGATTCCAACAAACATGACGGATGCCGCAAAGCGATCGCTGTAGTAGGTACTCATCCATGCAGAGGCATATCCGCCGTAAGATCCGCCGGTTACCCCAATTCGGTCTTCATCGGCAATTCCCTGGTCGATCAGGTAGTCTACACCGTCCACTACATCATCGAACTCTTTTCCGGAAAGGTCGCCCTGACTGCTGTAGGCAAACTCAACGCCGCGTCCGGTGCTTCCCCGGTAGTTCGGATAAAAGACGGCATATCCTTTGGCGGTGGCCATCTGTCCCGGGCTGGAGTAGCCGGTCAGCCAGCCGTTGCTGTAATGTGCTTCCGGTCCGCCGTGAACAACCGTGATGACTGGAACGCGATTTCCTTCTTCATAGCCAAGCGGGTACATCAGCATTCCTTCAATTTCAAACTCACCGTCGCGGGCTGTGTAACGGACTACTTCTTGATCACCCAGCTCAACATCTTCTAACCATGCATTGTGATTGGTGGCTTTTTGAGGTTGTGCATTTCGCGCACGGCTCAGCGTGTACACTTCATTCGGGTGGGTTGGTGAACTTGCCACAAATGAGATCATTCCGTTAGAGGCGCGTGAAAAAGATGAAATGGCATGCGCATCCGCGTTGAATAGTATTTGTTTGTTTGAGCCGTTCGGGCGAATGGTTCCCAGCATGGTGTTCGTACCCTGGCTGGCAAGGAAATGAATCTCGTTATTGGATGTCCACTCGATCTGCTCATACTTTCCCTCAAAACCTTCGTCGATATTCTCAGGTGTTCCGCCTTCGGCAGATACAATTTTGAGACGACCATCTGTTGGGTCATTAATATCGTAAGCGGTTCGGAGTGCAAGCTGCTCACCATTCGGGCTCCAGTCAAATTCACCCAGTTTTCCTTCATTATTTACTTCAGCAATGATATCCCGCGTCCGATAGTCTACAATAAATACCTGCTGTTCCATATAAAAGTCATCCACCTCAGGAGTTGGCGCTGCCGATACAGCCAGTTTGCTGCCATCCGGACTCCATTCTACCATGTAAATGGAACCGTCTACATTAAGCTGGTGCGGATCATGATCTTCAACAGTTACATTGGTGATGTATGCTTTTCGGTTGGTTTGATTCTCTTCATACACATCAGCTGTGTACGGCAGTGGTGATTCGGATTCCTCAGGGGCATTAAACGCTGTAAATGCCACGTGATTTCCATCGTGATGCCAGGTGTAGGAGACAATACTTCGGTCAAAGTTCAGAATTTGAACGGCCTCTCCTCCATCCAGCGGCAGTTCGTACAGTGCACGCCCGTTGTCGCCATCACGACTGGTAAGGAATGTAACAGTGTTGTGATTGGGTCTGAACTGAACGGATGCTACGGAGCCGGATGAGTAGTACGGCTTGGTGGTCCCATCGGAAACATTCAGAACATAAAGATGGTTGCTGTTTCCGGCATTTTCTACGTAGGGATCAGCCGGCACACTTACGGTATACGCGACGGTGCTTCCGTCATCAGAAATTACGGTGCTGGTCACATTCTGGATTTTGGCAACATGCTCCGGGGTTAATCCTTGTGCATGTAATACAGAAAATGACAGTAAAAACGTAAACCCAATCAGCAGGCTAAAAAATCTCGCCATATTTGATTGATTGGGAGTGGTACAGGATACTCTCAACTTCATAGTTTTATTCTTTTAATTATGGTTTAAAGTTCACATAACTAAAATATAATGAAAATGAGCAATAGCTAAATAGATGATATGAAATTGTGTTTTTCTCATTTTTAGTCAACGGGTTTTGTATTTTAAAGGACGTTGAAAAAATTTATATCCTAACTTTATTTCGATTATAAATACTGTTTTAAAAAACGAATCAAACCTCCGGCCTTGATTGGTGGAGGAATAGCATGGTTTGCATCACAGCGCGGGAGACATCACAACATCTGCTTCCCCCGGGAGCAATTGATGTTGTGTAATCGCGCGAGCAAACCAAGCCCGGAAGCAATCACCGCCCGGGTCCCGACACTTCGGGATGCTTACTTTTGGCGGCCCAAAAGTAATAAGGAAAACATTAGTACCTCGATATTCATTGTAACATTTTTTAATTGAATTAAGATTATATGGGTAATGTTAGCATCCTCATTCCACTTTATTAAGGGGAGCATTTAGGTTGATGATTTAACAATCGAGCTCAGGTTTAAAAAGTTTATCAATAAGACCAAAAAGTAAGTTCACAACATGAAAAAAAGTATACTGCCCGTTCTATTCATCGCCCTGTTTACGGCTTGTCAAACTTCTAACCAAACTGTAGACTATTCAAACAACACACTCTATTCCACTCTTTGGGTTCAGACGGCCGCAGAGTATGAAGCTCTAACCTATCAGGCGTATAATACAGCTGAATCGTTGCTGCCGGTTGCCATTGAGGATTCTTCATGGACGGCGTCGTTAGAACAGGAAGACCCCTTCTTTGATAAACCACCGGCTATTATTCTCGACCTGGATGAGACCGCCATCGATAACTCTTTTTACGAAGCGAGAGGCATACTCGATAAATCGGGCTATGATAGTGTGACCTGGAACAACTGGGTTCGTGAGGCTGAAGCCGAAGCGATAAAAGGAGCAGTGGAGCTTACAAACTATGCAAATGAATTGGGTATTGCGGTTTTTTACATCACAAATAGGGATGCAGAAGTTCAGTCATATACAGTGCAAAATTTACAGGAGTTGGGTTTCCCCGTGGATGAAGGTTCGGTAATGAGCAACGGCGGCCGGCCGGATTGGACATCAGCTAAAACAGAACGTCGCAAACTGGTTACGGAAAGCTACCGGGTACTGATGCTGTTTGGGGACGATTTGAATGATTTTGTTCCGGCCCGGGGAATTTCAATAAACCGGCGAAAGGCATTGGCCGAGCAATATTCAGACCATTGGGGCGTAAAGTGGTTTGTATTGCCTAACCCCAATTACGGTTCGTGGGAACGGGCTCTCTATTCAGGGGATGAACAATCGGAAGAAGAGATGCAGCAAAGCCGGCTTAATCTATTAAAGGATAAGCGCAACTGAGATTTGATTGGGTTATGCAAGATTTAACAATTTATTGATTCGCCTTTTAGTCAAGGAGTTCGTTTTTTATAAGATACCTTCAATAAACCTGATTTTTTCAAAACACAAACAAACATCCACCCATCCATGAGTAAAAAAGGATTTAGCCGTTTAGAATTTTTAAAGGCCGGTGCGCTCTCTACTGCCGCTTTGGGTACCGGGGCACTCGGACGAACATTTCAAAAACCGGATACAAAAAAATCATCCTATGGCGATGCGAAAAATGTAATTTTCCTGGTTGTGGATGGAATGAGCTCAGGCACCCTGGCGCTGGCCGATCTGCTCAAACAGCGACAGTACGGAGAAAAAACAAATTGGATTAAACTATATGAATCTGACCGTGAGTATCATCGCGGGCTGATGGATATGGCATCACTGAATTCTGTAGTTACCGGATCGGCAGCGGCAGCTTCATCATGGGGAAGTGGTCACCGGATTAACAACGGCGCATTGAATATGAGCCCAAATGGTGATGAGTACAAAACAATTTGTGAGATTTTCAGAGATGCCGATAAAGCCACCGGTCTGGTTACCACGGCCAGAATTACCCATGCTACTCCATCCGGTTTTGGAATTAATATGCCTTCCAGGGGTATGGAGGATGAAATTGCAGAACAGTATTCCGAACGGGGTTACGATCTGTTGATGGGGGGCGGTGCCCGGCACTTTTCACCCGAGAGCCGCGATGACGGGAAAGATCTCTACTCTGTTTTTGAACAGAACGGTTACACGGTGGCAAGAAATAAGAGTGAGATGACTCGTGCTACCCGGAACAGTAAACTGCTGGGGTTATTTAACGATTCACACCTGCCATATTCCGTTGATCATAACACACTTGCTGAGTTGCAGAATACCGTTCCAACCATCGCAGAAATGACGAAAACTGCATTGGATCGTCTCAACAGAAATGAAAATGGATTTATTCTGCAGGTTGAGGGTGGTCGTGTAGATCACGCAGCGCACGGTAATGATCCCGCCGGACTCATTTATGATCAGATCGCTTTTGACGATGCCATCAAAGAGGTGATGGATTTTACCGATGGCCGGGATGATACATTGGTTATTCTGACGACGGATCACGGTAATGCCAATCCCGGGTTGAGCGGATTGGGTTCCGGTTACGGAGACTCCCCTGCAATGCTCGATACCCTTCAGGATTACCGCCACAGTTTTGAGTGGATGTACAATGAGATGGGTTATCACTGGTCGGATGATTCACTGTCAGGTATCACGGTGAAAGATATTATGGATCAAGTGGAATACGCCATGAACACCAAAATTACGCGGGAACAGGGATTGATGCTGAAGCAGTCTTTCCAGGGTAATTTTCGATCTCCATTTGAAAATCGTCAGCAGCCGGGCGGGGTGCTCTCAGGAGTGCTGGCCAACTATAACGGGATCAACTTCATCAGTACAAGTCACACGGCTGATTATGTGGAAATTGCCGCATGGGGTCCGGGGAGTGATCGAATTCCAACGTTTGTCAGAAATACCGCACTGTTCGATTTGATGGTGGATATGGCGGATGTTAGAGCCTACGCTGCAGGTTAATATGTGATCTTCGTCAGACGGCTCCCTGTCGTCAGACGAGTTTCTTGGTACGTTGTACCCCGGGCCGCTGAGGTGGGATTTGGGTAACGATCATCACTCTCCACACGAACTCTCAATTTATCCTGTTTGACGTACTAAACCAGTCATGAATTGCACCGCCTCATTGCTATTAGT